>CAZDZJ010000125.1:0-73214 GCA_964509895.1 uncultured Gemmatimonadota bacterium | reverse complement strand
CTTCAACGCGGCGAACGAGGTCGCCGTCGAGAGGTTCCTGGCCGGGGACATCGGCTTCGGGGAACTCGCGAAGGTCGTGCTTCGTACACTGGAACGGTTTTCGTCGCGCGCCATCGAGTCGGTGGAGGATGCGCGGCGCGTAGACGCCCGAGCGCGAGCCATCGCCCGCGACCCGGGAGGGCCGAAGTCGGGAGACGCTGAGTGATCCTAACGATTCTCGTAACCATCCTCGTCCTGGGCGTGCTCATCTTCGTACACGAACTGGGACACTTTGCCGCGGCCAAGAGCGTGGGCGTCGACGTGCCGCGGTTTTCCATCGGTCTCGGCCCGAAGATGATCGGGTTCCGGCGTGGCGAGACGGAGTACGTACTCTCGTGGGTCCCGCTCGGCGGCTACGTCAAGATGGCGGGGATGGCCGATGAGGAAGTGACGGGGACGCTCGAGGGCGGCACACGGCCTGAGACGGCGGCCCGGAGCGGCGCCCGCCCCGCGCCCGGCGACTTCGATGGGAAACCCTTCTGGGCGCGCGTTCTCGTGATCTCGGCCGGCGTCATCATGAACTGGCTGTTCGCGGTTGTGGCCTTCGCGGCCATCGCCATGGGTCGCGGCGTGTTCGAGCCGCGGATCCTCGAAGTCGCGCCGGGATCGCCCGCCGCGGAGGCCGGACTTCGGAGCGGCGACCTGATCCGGCGCGTCGACGGCGCCGCGGTGAACGATCCGGCCCAGGTGACGATGCGGATCGAGCGGCACGCCGGGGAAACGGTCGAAATCCTCGTGGAGCGGGGGGGGGAGCGGCTGACCTTCGTCGCGACGCCCGAGCCGTTCGAGCAGTACTCGGACCTCACGGGGGAATCGAGGACCGTCGGACGCGTCGGCATCTCTCTGGGCGCCGAGGGCGGACGGGCGGGCCCCATCGCGGCGCTGGGGCAGGGGTGGTCGAACGCGGTCTATTGGGGCGGCGCGGTCGTTCAGTTCCTCGGCGACCTCGTGACGGGACGAAGTTCCGCGCGCGAGGTCGGCGGCCCGATCCTGATCGGGGAGATTTCCGGGCGGGCCGCGCGGGCGGGGTTCTGGGAACTCCTGAGTTTCATGGCGATCATCAGCATCAACCTCGCCATCTTCAATCTGCTGCCGATTCCCGTCCTCGACGGGGGACACTTGCTATTTCTCGGGATCGAGGGGGTTCGCGGGCGGGCGCTCAGCGTCCAGGCGCGCGTGCGGTTCACGACGGTCGGTATGGTCTTCGTTCTCGCCCTCATGGTGTGGGCGGTGGGTAACGACGTCCTGAGGGTCATCCTCCGCTAGTGTAGTGTCCCGCCCCGGCGCTCAGATCGGGAGCGAGAGTTGGGCCGCGTCCGCCCTGGCCACGGCAAGCGCCGCTACGTCGTAACGGGGGCTCGCGGCCTCCTGCCCGGCCGCATCGAGGAGGCCGTCGTATTCCGTCGGCGCGAGCCCTTCGGCGACCCTCTCCAGGGCGAGTTGCGGGTCGTTGCACTCGTTGCTCAGGTGGGCGAGCAGGATTCCGCCCAGCCCGGGGTGCGCGAGTTCGCGCGCGAACTCCGCCGCGTGACGGTTCGAGAGGTGGCCCCGGCTCCCCCCGATCCGCTGTTTGACGCGCCAGGGATAGGAAGCGGCCCGCAGCCGATGCTCGTCGTGGTTCGCCTCGAGGACGAGGAAAGCGCACTCCCGGAGCGCCACGCGGACCGGCGTCGTCGGCCGTCCGAGGTCCGTCGCGATCCCCACGCGCAGACCGGAGGGTCGATGAACGATCGTGATGGCGACGGGCTTGGCCGCGTCGTGCGCCGTGGGAGCGGCCTCGATCGCCAGGTCGCCGATCTCGAGACCTCTCGGCGGCAGATCCTCGCAGCGCTCCTCCCCCCGCAGAAGCGGCGCGCAGGCACGCCGGGTAGGTCGATTCATGGCGAGTCGCCAACCCCAGCGGCGCGCGCCGATGCCGATGCCCGCGGCGTGATCCCGATGCTCGTGCGTGACGACGACGAGATCGACCGCTTCCGGCTCCACCTCGAGTTCGGCGAGCCGGCGGGCGAGTTGTACTCCCGAGAAGCCTGCATCGACGAGCACCCGGGCGCGCTCGCCTTCCACGAGGAAGGCGTTGCCGCGGCTCCCCGAGCCCAGCGAGGCGACGGACAGGCTCACGAGCGACACGCCTCGTCCCAGATGTCGCCGAGCCAGTTGCGGAACTCCGGCGCCCCCGCCACTCCCCGCCGCTCAACGACGCGGGCCGCGGTGTCAATGAAATCTGCGCGCCGATGCCGCTCCGCGCCCCGACCGCCTCCCCACGAGAACGGCTCCACCCAGCGCGGGGGCGGCTCCGCGCCGAACAGGCTCGAGCCGGCACCCACGACCGCGCCGGTCTCGAGTCGGGTGCCGATGCCCGTCTTGACGTGGTCGCCGAGAAGACAGCCGAACTTCAGAAGTCCGGTGTCACGCCGCGCGTTCGAGGGCCCCGTCCGGATGGGTCCGTAGGTGTGCTTGAGGTCGCTGTTTGACGTCATCGCGCCGAGGTTGACCCACCGGCCCATGTAGGCGTGCCCGAGATATCCGTCGTGCGCCTTGTTCGAATAGCCCGGCGTCGTGACCCGGTCGATCTCGCCCCGCACCCGGGAGCACGGCCCGCCCGAAAAGCCGGAGATGTGGCCGCCCAGGAGCTGCGAGCCGGGCCCTGCGTAGAGCGGGCCGCCGAGGCGGGTGCCCGTGCGGACCTCGACGTCGCGCCCGAGTTCGATCGGGCCCCCGCGCGTATCGAAGAGTACACCCGGCTCCACCCGCGTCTCCTCGCCGAGGCGGATGGGAGCGTCGCCGAGGCGCCAGCAGTCGCTCGGCAGCTCCTGCACCTCCGTCCCGAGCGTCGCCGCCAGATCGGCGGCGAGTCGGCCGGCTCCGGCGGACACGAGGTCCCACGGGTCTCGGAGCCAGACGCCGGGCACCGTGCGGTCGGGCAGCCCGGGCAGGGGGCACGGGGCGGCAAACCAGTCGCCCCGCGGCGGCCCGGTACCTGCACCCGGGCGGACGCCCGCCAGCCGGCCGGCGACCCAGAGATTGGCGGGCCCTTGGTCCCACGCCGCGTCGAGTGACGGCACGGCGCGCGCGTTCCACGCCGTACAGGGCGCGGACAGCCGGTCCGCGTCAACGCAACCCGGCGCCCCGGGTTCGGCGTACCGGCGCAGCCAGGGGCGGGAGACGTGACCGGCCACGCGCATCCCCGCGACCCGTTCCAGCCGCCCGCGCAGCGTCCAGCGGCCGAAGAGGAGCTCGCCGCACGGCCGGGTGAGCGCGAACGGCGCCCAGCCGTCCGCCCGCTCGTCGTCGAACATGACGAGGGTCGTCAAGGCGCGGGTTCGGAGGAGGGATCCCCGTCGATCTGTTCCAGACGAGCGTCGAGCCGCGTGGCCTCGTCTCGGGGCATCACGAGTATTTCGCCGTTCGCCTCGACGATGACGAGCCCCGAGACCCCGATGACCGTGGCCCGGCGGGACTCCGTCCACACGACGTTGTCCGTCGCGTCGAGAAGCCGGGCGGGGCCCACGGCCGCGTTCCCGTCCTCGTCCACCTCCTTCGAGCGGGCCAGCGCGCTCCATACGCCGAGGTCGTCCCACGCGAACCGGGCCTCGACGGTGGCCACCCGCTCGGCGCGCTCCATCACGCAGACGTCGATCGCGACCGGCTCGGCGCGCGCGAAGAAATCCTCCGAGTCTCCGCGTTCAAGGGCCGGCCAAGCGTCCTCCAGCTCGTGTGCGCAGCGCCGGGCGGTCTCGAGGAGGTCGGCCGCCCGCCACACGAAAATGCCGGAGTTCCAGAGGAAACGTCCGGATTCCAGCCATGATCGGGCCGTGGCGGGATCCGGCTTTTCCACGAAGCGTCGCACCTCCCGGGCGCTGGAGGTGGTATCGCGCCCGGTTTCCACATATCCGAACCCGGTTTCCGGACGGTCCGGCCGCACGCCGATGCAGCACAGGTATCCTTCCCGCGCCGCCTCGACCGCTGGCTGAATCGTGTCCCTGAGCGCCTCCGCGGGTTCGATGCGATGGTCCGCGTGCATCGAGATCATCAGGGCGCCGGGCCGCGTCCGCTCGATCTCGGAGGCCGCCCAGATGAGAGCCGGCCCCGTGCCCCGCGGCTGCGGTTCGATGAGCGCCTGCACGCCGGCGGCACGCAGGTTCGGGCGCATGAGTTCGACCAGTCGTTCGGAGGCCACGACGCGGACGCGGGGAGGGCCCACGAGCGCCACGGCCCGGGCGAGCGTGTCGTCGATGAGCGGGCCCTGGCCGGCGAGGGGCAGCAGCTGCTTCGGACGGGACGGGGTCGACGCGGGCCAGAACCGGCGGCCGATCCCGCCCGCGAGGATCGCGCAGTACGCCTCGAGGTGCACCGACAGAGCCTCCCTCCCGTCCTCCGGACCTCTTCTTCGCGTGCGACGTGATCCTTCCCGTCGCCGGCCGGCCACGACGCTCGAACGGCCGCGGGATTCCTGCGGCACTACACTAGGGGCGCCGGGGGGGCCGCGCCACGTCAGCAAAACGGCCTGCCGATCCCGTCCCGCCGCGGCGATTTTTCTTGCCCGAGTCCGCGCCGGGCGACAGTTTCCGCGCCATGCTTGCCCGACACAGAATCCGCGTGCCTGCTCGCGCGGCGGCGCTGATCCTCGCGCTCGCGGCGGCCGCCTGCGACGATCCGTTCGATGCCTTCCTCGACGATGTGCCGCTCACACCGACCGAGGTCACGCTTTACGACTACCTGACCGGTCGTCTCGAGGATCCCCCGGCCTTCGACATCGTGTTCGCCATTCCGGCCCGCGTGGACCAGACCCTCAACTGGGACTTCCTCTTCCGGATCCGGAGCGGCGTGCCGGAACTCGTGCCCTTCTCCGCGGTGGCGGACAGCGCCACGGACTCGGGTCTGCAGGCGAGCGAGGAACGCTTCGACGCGATACTCGAAGCCCCCGAAGGGGGGTATACGCTGAACGCGCCCCTCGCCGTCCAGCCGGGCGATGTCCTCATCGCGCGCAGTCGCGTCGATCCGAACAATTTTCTCGCGTGCAGCCGCTACGGGAAACTCCAGGTGCTCGACATCGACACCGAGGAGGGCACGATCACCTTCCGCCACCTGGTGAACCCCAACTGCGGAGACATCGTCCTCGAACCGGGAACGCACGGTTCGCTGTGACGCCCGGTCCGGCTCCTCCCGCGCCTCACCGACATGCTTGACCTCAGGACCCTGCGCCACGACCCCGACTTCGTCCGTGCCGCCATGCGGAAGCGCGGCGACGAGCGCGCCGCGGAACTCGTGGACGAGACGCTGCGCGCGGATGGAATCCGCCGCCGTCTGATCCGGGAGGTGGAGGTGCTCAAGGCCGAGCGTAACGCCGCCTCGAAGGCGATCGGTGCGGCGAAGGGGCGGGGCGAGGATGCGTCGGCGGAGATCGACGCGATGCGTGAAGTGGCCGCCCGCATCAAGGCCCTCGACGCGGACCTGGCGCGCACCGACGCGGTGCTGCGCGATCACCTGTTGCAGATCCCGAACATCCCCGACGCCCGGGTACCTCCCGGCGAGGAGGGAGAGGGACCGACGGTCGCGGAATGGGGCGCCCCGCGGCGGGATGCCGTACCGCCGCACTGGGAACTGGGCTCGACGCACGGCTACGGCGATCCCGGGGGCTCCCGGCTCCCGGGAGGCCGGACGCCCTCCCTTGATCTGGAACGCGGTGCGAAGATCGCGGGCTCGGGCTTCCCGCTGCTCGTCGGGGGAGGAGCCCGGCTGAGTCGCGCGCTCGTCCAGTTCATGCTGGATCTGCATGCGCGCGAGCACGGGTATCTGGAGGTCCTGCCTCCACTCGTCGTCTCGCGGGACTCGATGGTGGGGACCGGACACGTTCCCAAGTTCGAGGACGACGCGTACCGCACGGACCCGGACGATCTCTTTCTCGTGCCGACGGCCGAAGTCCCCCTGACCAACCTCCACCGGGGCGAGATCCTGGCCGGGAATGACCTGCCGCTCGCGTACGTCGCGCACACGCCCTGTTTCCGTCGGGAGGCCGGCGCCGCGGGGCGCGACACGCGCGGCCTGCTGCGGGTGCACCAGTTCGACAAGGTGGAGGTCGTGCGCATCTGCCGTCCGGAGGAGTCGGAGGGGCAGCTGGAACTGCTGACCCGCCACGCCGAGCGGGTGCTCGAACTGTTGGAGGTCCCGTACCGCCGCGTGCTGCTCCCGCTCGGAGATCTCGGCTTCGCGAACGCCATCACCTACGATCTGGAGATCTGGGCTCCCGGAGTTGGAGCGTGGCTCGAGGTGTCGAGCTGCTCCTCCTACGGCGACTTCCAGGCCCGGCGCGCCGACATCCGCTTCCGCCCCGGTGGCGGGGAACGCCCGGCGCATGTACACACGCTCAACGGCTCCGCGCTCGCCCTCGCCCGGCTCATCGTGGTCCTGCTCGAGATGGGCTTCCGCGAGGGAGAAGGGATCCTCCTGCCGGAGATTCTCCACCCCTACCTCGGGTTCGAGCGGCTCGAGCTCTGCCGTTGAGGCGGCTGTGGAGCCGCATCGGCGGCGCGTTTCTCGTCGCGGTGCTGTCCAGCGGTGTGCTGGTCGGGTCCGCCATCTTCTCGCGGCAGCAGGCCGAGGAACGCCGGCTCGACGCGGAAGTCCTCGTGCAACTCCGGGCGATCAGCATCGCCACCGCGGCGGGCAACCTCACGGTCGAGGAAGTCAACAGACTCTGGAATCGGGCCGCGGCCCAGGTGCTCGCTCAGATCCAAAGGCTTCAGATCCCCGTTGTGATCACCGACACGCTGGGAAACCCGACGAGCTCCGCTCACCTGCCCGACGATTTCCCGCACGGACCGGCCGGCGACCCGGACGACCTTGCCCTGCGGGATTTCGTGGCCGAACTCTCCGCGGAAAGGCCGCCCTTCGAGGTTCCGGGCCTGCGAATCTATTTCGGCGATCCCGAGTTCCTGAACCGGCTCCGCCTGATCCCGTGGCTGGGCGCGGGCTTCCTGCTCGTCATCCTGGGCAGCGGGGGGTGGCTCCTCTTCGTCTCGTTCCGCGGCGAGCGGGAGCGCATCTGGTCCGCCATGGCGAGGGAATCGGCGCATCAGATGGGGACGCCCCTGAGTTCTCTCTCGGGCTGGCTGGAAGTGATCGAGAGCCGGCCGCGCCCGCAGGGATCGGAGGTCGGGCAGCCCGATCTCATCGACGAGATGGCGGCCGACGTGTCGCGATTGCAGAAGGTCTCGCGCCGCTTCGAACTCATCGGCCACAAGCCGCAGCTCAAGCCGCTGTCGGTGCGTCAGACGGCGATCCAGCTGCGGCAGTACTTCGAAGCCCGCCTCCCGACGCTCTCCCGCACCGGGAAGATCGAGATCGCCGTGGAGATGGATCCCGAGACCCCGAAGGTGCTGGGCAACGAGACGCTCCTCGAATGGGCGTTCGAGAACCTCATCAAGAACGCGATCGACGCGCTCGCTCTCGATGGCGGCAGGATCGTGATCTCGCACCTGGGGCCGAACGGCAAGCGCGCCGTCTTTCGCGTGCGGGATACGGGACCGGGAATCCCGCCTGGACTCCGCAACAAGATCTTCAATATCGGCGTCACGACGAAGAAGCACGGGTGGGGCGTTGGTCTCTCCCTCGCCCGCCGCATCATCGAGGACATGCACGACGGATCGATCAGGCTCGAGGACACGGCGCGGGGGGCGAGCTTCCGGATCGAACTGCCGCGTCACCGTCCCGGGAAACGGGGGACGTGAGGGGACTGCGCCTCAACCCGGAGCAGCGGGAAGCGGTCGAACACGGCGAGGGGCCGCTCCTGGTGCTGGCCGGCGCCGGCTCCGGCAAGACGCGGGTCCTCACGGCGCGCGCCGCCCGCCTCATCGACGAGGGCCTCGATCCCGCGCGGCTGCTCGCGGTCACGTTTACGAACAAGGCCGCCGGCGAAATGCGGGAGCGCATCGAGGGACTCATCGAGCGTTCCACGCGGGGCCTGTGGATCGGCACCTTCCACTCCATCGCGGCCCGCCTGCTCCGCATGGAGGCCCCGAACACGACCCGCACCCGCTCCTTCACGATCTACGACGAGGACGATGCCATCCGGACGCTGAAGGACGTGATGGAATCGGCGGGTTACGATCCCCGGCGATGGGCGCCGCGCGCTCTGCGGGGCAGGATATCGAACGCGAAGAACGCGCTCATGGGCCCCGCCGAGTACGAGTCGGAGGCCTTCGACCTGCTCTCGGATGTCGTCGCGAAGGTCTATCCCGCGTACCAGCGCGAGCTCGTGCGCCGCAACGCGTATGATTTCGACGATCTTCTCTTCGAGACGGTGCGCCTGCTGGAGACCGTCGAGGGCGTGCGGGATCGATACGCGCTTCGCTTCGCCCACGTCCTCGTGGACGAATACCAGGACACGAACCACGCCCAGTACCGGATGGTGAAGGCACTGGCCTCGGAACACGGGAATCTGTGCGTCGTGGGAGACGACGATCAGGCCGTCTACGGTTGGCGGGGTGCGGACATCCGGAACATCCTCGATTTCGAAGCCGACTTCCACGGGGCGCATGTCGTGCGACTGGAGCGGAACTACCGCTCGACGGGCGCGATCCTCGAGGTCGCGAACGCCGTCATCTGCCGGAACCTCGCGCGAAAGCCGAAGCGCCTGCGTACCGAGAGAGAGGCCGGCGACCCCATTGAGGTCGTCCGCTGCCATGACGAACGAGCGGAGGCGGCGTGGGTGTCGTCACGGATCGAGGCCGGCCGGGCCACGAGGGGGCTGAACGAGTTCGCGGTTCTGTACAGAACGAACGCCCAGTCGCGGGCCTTCGAGGAGGCGTTTCGGCGTTCCGGCCTCCCCTACCGGATCGTCGGGGGCGTTCCCTTCTACGAGCGCCGCGAGGTGAAGGATGTCATCGCCTACCTGCGTCTCCTCGTGAATCCGGCGGATGACGTCGCGTTCCTGCGCGCCGTGGGGTGGCCGAGGCGCGGGGTCGGAGCGAAGAGCCTCGAGCGGCTGGAGGCACTGGCCCGCGCGCGCGGCGAAGCGGGCGAGCCTCTCTCCGCGGCCGCGGCGCGGGCTCGGCACGAGGACGGCATCCCGAGGGCGGCGGTGCGCGGCCTGAGGCGTTTCGCGGACGGACTCGAAGACGTCCGTGCCTCGCTCCCGGCGTCCAGTGCCCGGGAAGCGCTCGAGGCCTGTGTGGCGACCTTCGGCTTGGCCACGGCGCTCGCGGAGGAAGAGGACGGGGCGGACCGGCTCGAAAACGTGAGCGAGCTGTTCGCCGTCGCCGAAGTGTTCGAACGCGACGACGTGGAGGACCCGGACGACGACGCCACGGACCTCGAGTTGTTCCTGCAGTCCGTGTCCCTGCGCTCGGACCTCGACGAGGCGGATTTCGAAGGCGAAGCGGTGACGATGATCACGCTGCACAATGCCAAGGGACTCGAGTATCCGGTGGTCTTTCTGGCCGGGCTGGAGGAGGGCCTCTTTCCCCTTTCGAGGGCAATGGAAGCCGCCGGTGGCCTGGAGGAGGAACGGCGCCTGTTCTACGTCGGGGTCACACGTGCCATGGACCGGCTGGGTCTGACCTATGCGGACCAGCGCTGGCGGGCGGGCATGGCGAGTCGCTCCGCTCCATCGAGTTTCCTCGATGAACTGCCGGAGGAACACGTACTTCCACGTCTGGTCGCATCGGGTTGGAACCGGTCGCGCGTCCGGGCGGGTGGCGTCGAACCGGTCCGCTCCTTTGCCTGGCGCCGGGGAGCGGACCGCCCATCGAGCCGGGCAGACGGCTCGCTCGGATCCGGAAGGCCGGCCTCCCCGGGCGAACTCGAGTACGACTACGACGATTCCCAGGTCCCGCTTGCGCTCGCCCCCGGGGCTCGGGTCGTCCATCCGCGTTTCGGCGCCGGCGAGGTCCTTCAGGTGTTCGGTTTCGGCAGAGAGGCCAAGGCCGACATCGAATTCGAGGAAGTCGGCCGGAAGAAAGTCGTCGTCGCCTACGCCGGACTGCGCCCCGCCTAGTGTAGTGTCGCAGAAATCCGCGAGTCACCGAGAGTGCCGGGGCGCCGGCTTCCGCAAGGCACTCCGACGAGGAACAGCAGCGCTATTGCGAGGAGGAGCAACGCCGCGGGGACGGATGCAGCGGCGCTCGAATGACCGCAGGATTCCTGCGACACTACACTCGTGTAGTGTCCCTGGAGCTACTCGCTCTCGCGGTCTCCGACCGCGCGGACGACCCGCTGCGCGGCCGAGACGTTCCGCTTGCCGCGACGGAGTCCGCGCAGCAGCGATGCCGTGGTGACGAACGTCTCCTCGGCCTCCTCCTGGACGATCGCAAGGAGCGCCGCGACCTCCACCACCCGCTCCTCGACGAGATCCACCATGCGTCGGGTGGCTTCCGTCGCACTCTTCAGGGCGTCGCCCACCCCGTCCGCGTCGTCGCGCAGGCGGGCTGCGATGCGCCGCGCCTGGTCGCTCGCCTGCTCGGCGTGGTGCAGGACCGGTTGGAGCCGGTCTCCGAGATCGGTAACCGTGCCCGAAATCCGTCCCAGCGGCTCCAGGGTTTCGCGCAGCAGCCGGGTGGCGTTCAGGAGGACGATGAGGATGGACAGAGCGACGACGATCCACACCGCCATCCCGGCGACGATCGTGATCTCGTAAGCCGTCACTGCGACTCCTTCGGAGGACATTCGGAGGGCCAGGGCAGGGGAGTATAGGTCTGGCGCCCGGAGGGCTCAACCGTGTTTGTCCCCTCGTTTGCCCGCCCCCGGCGGCCGGCTACTTTGGCGCCGGGACCGGGAGGGTCCGAGCGGAACGGGCGGGAGGAGGCGCGATGCACTATCGGATCGAGGGCGGAAACGAGCTGCGCGGCGTGTTCACGCCGGCCGGCAACAAGAACGCTGCCCTCCCGGTCCTCGCCGGCGTCCTTCTCGCGCGCGAGCCGGTCCGCATCGAGAACGTGCCGCGCATCACGGATGTGGAGACTCTGCTCGACCTCCTCCGCAGCCTGGGCGTCCAAGGGGGGTGGACGGCGCCGGGCGTCCTCGAGCTCGACGCGGCCGGCGTGGACCCGGGGGCGATCCCCGACGCCGATCTTGCCGGCCGGATCCGCGGATCGGTACTGCTCGCGGGACCCATGCTGGCCCGGCTCGGTGCGTGCCAGCTCCCGCACCCCGGTGGGGACTTCATCGGCCGGCGCCGCCTGGACACGCACATGCTCGCGCTGCAGGCGCTTGGCGCGACCGTCGAGGTTGGAGACCGATACTTCCTGCGGGCGCCAGCCCTCCGTGGCGCCGCGGTCTTTCTCGATGAACCTTCGGTCACGGGGACGGAAAACGCGGTGCTCGCGGCGGTGACCGCGAAAGGCACGACGGAACTGCGCAACGTGGCCACGGAGCCGCACGTGCAGGATCTGTGCCGCTTCCTCGCTACGCTCGGGGCCCGCATCGGCGGCATCGGCACATCGAGGCTCGTCATCGAGGGTGTGGAGAGCCTGGGAGGAGGGACGTACCGCATCGGGCCGGACCACATCGAGATCGGGAGCGTGATCGGGCTGGCGGCGGCGACGGGCTCGACGCTCGAGATCGCCGAGGCGGACCGGAGCCACTTCGATCCCCTCCGTGTCGGCTTCCGACGCCTCGGTCTCGACTTCGCGTGGCGCGACGAACGACTCCTCGTCCGCGGCGGGGGAGAGCTTGACATCCAGCCCGACCTCGGCGGCCAGATTCCGAAGATCGACGACGGCCCCTGGCCGGCGTTCCCCGCCGATCTGATCAGCATCGCGCTCGTGGCCGCGACGCAGTGCCGGGGGACCGTCCTCATTCACGAAAAGATGTTCGAATCGCGGATGTACTTCGTCGACAAGGTGATCGCGATGGGCGCACGGATCGTTCTGTGCGATCCGCACCGGGCCGTCGTCGTGGGTCCGTCGCCGCTGCGCGCCGCCACCCTCGAGAGCCCCGACATCCGCGCCGGGATGGCGCTCCTCATCGCGGCGCTCGCGGCGGAGGGCACCAGTCGAGTGCACAACATCGCCCAGATCGAGCGCGGTTACGAGCGCATCCACGAACGCCTGGCGTCACTCGGGGCCCGCATCGAACGCGTCGTGTCCGAGGGCGCATGATGGGGCGGAAGGGCGCCGCCGCCGAGGAAGCTCCGGGGGCTGCGGTCGCCGGGGACGTGCTCGGGGCCCGTGGTCTCCGCGGAATCCGGGTTTGGGAGGTGCCGGGGGCGGGATTGCTCCGACTGTCACAGTGGGAGACGCTCGACCCGGCACTCGTCTGCGGAATCACGACGGCCGAACGCGGTGACCTCGCGGTTGCCGGGGTCGCCTCGGAGCGCGTGACCGCGCGCTACGCGGCGCTTGCCCGCGAACTCGGTTGCCGCCGGGTCTCCGTGCCGACGCAGGTCCATGGCACGGATCTCCTCGATGTCGAGACGCCAGCCGGTCCGGATCCGGCGGCGTGCGCCGTGAGCCTCGCGGGTCGCGTGGACGGGCAACTGGCGAACGGACCGGGCTGGCTGCTTGCCGCCACGGCCGCGGATTGCGTCCCGGTCTACCTGTGGTCGCAGGATCTCCGGCGGATCGGGCTGATCCACGCGGGCTGGCGCGGAACGGCGGCGGGGATTCTTCCGCGCGCGATCGCCCGGCTCGAACGGGATCCCGGACGTGGGTCCCGCGGGGTCGCCACGGATCTCCGGGTGCATATGGGGCCCGCGATCTGCGGTCGATGCTACGAGGTGGACGCCCCGGTGCTCTCCGCTTTCGGCTTCGGGACGACGCGCGCGCGGCTCGATCTGCGGGGGATACTCGCGACTCAGGCCCTGGCGGCCGGTGTCCATCGCGAAGCCCTCTCGAGTTCCCGGCACTGCACGTCCTGCGGCCCGGCGAAGCTGTATTCGCACCGGGCGAGCGGCGGGAAGGCGGGGCGAATGGCGGCTTTCCTGGGTCTGCGGAGGGGCTGAACCGGCGCCTGCGACAGCGTGCCGGCAGGCTGTTGCCGCGGGTCGGGCCCCGCCGTATCTTCCGGTTCGCACGTTCACATACGCCCGCGCGGGTCGGCGGGCGATGGCGTTACTCGAAGTGGGGAAGCTGTACCGGCCCCACTTTTTTTTGCAGTAGAGGGGAACCGGACCGCTCGAAAGGAAGGGTCGTGCTGGATTCGGCGGACATCGAACGCACAGTCGAAGCCCTGGGTTTCGAGGTCGTGCAGATGGAGCGGGGCGGGGGCCGGCATCGGCCATTGCTCCGACTTCGCATCGATCGTCCGGGCGTGTCGTCGGCGCGATCCGGCGTCACGGTCGACGACTGTCTCGCGGTGACGCGTGAACTGCGTGGCGCGCTTGATGATGACGCGGTGGAGGACTGGATCCTCGAAGTGTCGTCACCGGGCGTCGAACGTCCACTCGTGAAAGCTGCCGATTACGTCCGCTTCGCCGGATCGCGGGTGCGCATCCGGGGCTACGCTCCGCTGGCTGATCGAAGCCGGAAACTGGAGGGGACGCTGCTCGGGATGGTCGATGAGCTGCCCGGGACGTTCGCGCTGGAGATCGAAGGGGATCGCGTGGAGATTCCCCTTGAGACCGTGGCTTCCGCCCGCCTGGTCTACGACTGGGATGCGGGCGGGGGTGTGGATGGGAGATAGAGGACTGCGATGAGCGATCAGATCCCGATCGTTGAAGCGTTCCGTATGATGGCGGCAAACAAGTCGTTGACGGAACTGGAGTTGCACGATCTCATCCGCGAAGGGATCCATGCGGCTCTCGCCCGGCGTTTCGGCGGTCCGGTCGAAGCGGAGATCGACGTCACCGATGGGGGCGACATCTCGATCGTCGTCCTCAAGGAGGTCGTTGAAGACGTCGAGGACGCGGCACGCGAGGTCACCCTCGAGCAGGCACGCTGGGACGACCCCGATTTCCAGGTCGGCGATCTCATGGAAATCCCGGTCGACTTCAGGGATTTCGGCCGCAGCGCGGTCATGGCCGCCAAACAGAGGATCATCCAGCGCATCCGCGAGGGGGAGCGCGACCGGATCCGCATGGAGTTCAACGACCGGGTCGGAGACCTGGTTTCCGGCGAGGTGCAGGCGAGCGAGCGTGGCAAACTCGTCGTGATGCTCAACCGGTCGCGTGAAGCCGAGGCGATCATCCCGTGGCGCGAGCAGAATCCGCGGGAACGCTTCCGTCAGGGCGAGCCGATCCGTGCCGTGCTGAAGCTGCTGGAGGAAACGCCGCGCGGTCCGCGGCTTGTCCTCTCAAGAGCGGATCCCCAGTTCGTCGCGTCGCTGTTCGCGCTCGAAGTGCCGGAGATCTACCAGGACATCGTGGAGATCAAGGAGATCGTGCGCGAGGCGGGCGGGCGAACGAAGGTGGCGGTCGCCTCCCGCGATGAGTCCGTCGACCCGGTCGGAGCCTGCGTCGGTCTCAAGGGCTCGCGCGTACAGGCGGTCGTGTCGGAGTTGAGCGGGGAGCGCATCGACATCGTGCCATGGCATCCGGATCCCGAGATCTTCGCCCGCCGCGCCCTGGCTCCGGCGCGGGTGGCCAAGGTGATCTCCGATCAGGAGCGGCACGTCATCACCGCGATCGTCGACGAAGACCAGTTGTCGCTGGCGATCGGACGTAACGGGCAGAACGTGCGGTTGGCATCGCAGCTCATCGGGTGGCAGATCGACCTCTATTCCAGCCGGGACTGGATGGAGCGCGGTGGAGAGGGCGGCCTGTTCGGGGGCGGCGACGAATACGAGATGTCGGACTTTCCGCTGTCCGAACTCGAGGGTATCGCCCCCGCGACGCTGGCGGCGCTCGAAGCGGCCGGCATCGGGAGCTTTTACGGGTTGCTCGACAAGGACCGCAGCGACTTCCTGCAGGTTCCGGGAATCGGCCCCGACGAGGCGGATACGCTGGAAGCGCTGATCGACGAACTGACGGTGGTGGACGAGGCGCTGGCCGGGAGTGCCGCCGCCGCGGCGACGCCGGCGGAAGCGGCGGTTGCCGAGGCCCCGGCGGAAGCGGTTGCGGAAGCGACGGACCCGGTTGGAACGGCTGCCTCCGGCGAGGGGACCCCCTGAAGCGCGGCGGCGCCCATGGGCGGGCGGCAAGGACGCTGAGCCTGCTCGGCATCGCGAGGGGCGCGGGACGCGTCGCTCTCGGAACCCGGGCCGTGGACATCGCGGCGCGCAGGGGACGGCTGGCTCTGCTCGTGGTCGCGGGCGACGCGTCACGACACGCTCTGGGCCGGCTGACGGCGCGGGCGCGGCGGACGTCGCGGGTCACGGTGGCGAGTCGGCGGGCGCTTGGACGGGCACTCGGACGGAACGATGTTGCGGTGGCCGGCGTCACGGATGTGGCGCTGGCGGAGCGGATTCTCGAAGTGGAGCGCGCGCCCTCGCGGGGTGACGACAGCTCCGGGTCTCGAGGAGATCCGGAAGGGCGGGTACCTGGACAATGAAGCGGGTCTTCGAGGTCGCAGAGGAACTGAGGCTCGACACGAGTCAGCTCATCCAGCTGCTGCGCGAGATGGATGTGCCCGTGCGGAGCCACATGTCGAGCGTAGACTCGGCGAGTGTGGCGCGCCTGCACGCGCGTCTCGAGCGCGAGCGCCGGGGTGAGGCCGTTACGGGTACGGCGGCCCCCGTGCGCCGGCGGCGGCGCCGGAGAAGGGCCGCTCCCGCGGCGCTCACCACCCAGACGCCGGAAGCAGAGCCCGAAGAGGGGATCGAGGTACCGCAGGAGGCCGCCGAAGAGGCGGCGGAGGAGGATGGCGCGGCGGCCGCGGTTGTCCCCGCGATCGAGACTCCGGCTTCCGCCGAGGTCCAGACCGAGGTCGAATCCGAAGTTGAGGCCGAGGCCCCGCCGCCGGAGCCCGACCCCGAACCCGCAGTCGACGTTACGCCGGAACCCGCGGAGTCGCCCGAGGTGTCCGAGGCGGCGGAGCCGGAGGCGAGCGTCGCGGTCGACGAGCCGGAAGAACCGGGAGTCGACGAGCCCGGGGACGAACCCGAAGCGGAGCCGGCGGAGCCCGCCTCAGAGGCCGCGCCCGCGCCCCCCCGGCCGGCGCGTCGACCGAAGCCGGTGCGGCGGGACATGCCCTCGCCCGCGTCCCCCACGGCGCCGGCGGGTCCCATGGCCTCGGCAGGCCCGGGCGGCAAGGTCCGCATCTCTGCCGAAGGCTACACGGTCGACGGGCGCAAGAAGTCTCGCCGCGGAGACGGGAAGAAGCGGCGGCGCGTCGACCGCAACGCCGTCCAGCAGAATTTCCGCAAGACGCTTGCGGCGATGGGCCAGTCCTCGCCGCGAAAGCGTCGACGGGAGACGCAACAGCAGCAGCGCGAAGCGGAACGCGAGCAGCGCGAACTCGAACAGCGGACGGAGAAGGCGACGGTCCGGGTCAACGAGTTCCTCACCGTGTCCGAACTCGCCGACCTCATCGAGGTGCCGCCGCAGGCCATCATCACGTCGGCGTTCAAGAACCTCGGTCTCATGGTGACGATCAATCAGCGTCTCGACTTCGGCCAGATCGAACTCATCTGCGAGGAGGCCGGTTTCACGGCGATCCGTGAAGAGGGCTTCGAAGCGGACCTCGCGAGCGAGGACGACGATCTGCCCGAGGACGAAAGCGAGCTCGTGGGCAGGCCACCGATCGTCACCGTGATGGGCCACGTCGACCACGGAAAGACCTCGCTGCTCGATCGCATCCGGAGAACGAATGTCATCGCGGGCGAGGCCGGTGGGATCACGCAGCACATCGGCGCCTACCACGTGGTTCTCTCGGAGGGGCGCACGATCACCTTCCTGGACACACCCGGTCACGAGGCTTTCACCGCGATGCGGGCGCGCGGCGCGGAAGTCACGGACATCGTGATCCTCGTGGTGGCTGCCGACGACTCCGTGATGCCGCAGACGATCGAAGCGATCAGTCACGCCCGGAACGCGGGCGTGCCCATCGTCGTGGCGGTGAACAAGGTCGACCTGCCATCGGCCGACGTGAACAAGGTCAAGCGGGAACTGCTCGCCCGCGAGGTCGTTCTCGAGGACTTCGGCGGGGAAATTCTGGGCGCGGATGTTTCGGCGAAGACCGGAGAAGGGTTGGACGACCTCCTCGAGAAGGTCCTCCTCCAGGCGGAGATCCTCGAGTTGAAGGCCAATCCGGGTCGGGAGGCCCGGGGCAGCGTCGTGGAGGCGCAGTTGGACCGGGGGATGGGCCCGGTGGCAACCGCGCTCGTGGAACGCGGAACGTTGAAGGTCGGCGACGACTTCGTCTGCGGGTTGCACGGTGGGCGTGTCCGCGCGCTCCTCGACGAGCGGGGTCGCAAGGTCGAGAGCGCCGGGCCCGGGATTCCGGTACGGGTGCTCGGGGTCGAGGGCGTGCCGCAGGCCGGGGACTCGCTCGTCGTCCTCCCGGCGGCGCGCGTCCGGGAGGTCGTCGCGCGGCGACAGCAACTGGAGCGTGAGAAGGACATCCGGCGCAGGGCGACCGGCACGCGGCTGGAGGACGTCTTCGCCGCCGTCAAGGCGGGCGAGCGCGCGCGCCTGCACGTCGTGATCAAGGGCGATACGGATGGCTCCGTGCAGGCCCTCTCCGACAGCCTCGAGCGGTTGTCGACGGACGAGGTGTCCGTCGAAGTCATCCACCGGGGTGTTGGCGGCATCAACGAGTCCGACGTCCTTCTGGCTTCTACATCCGAGGCCATCATCGTAGGCTTCCACGTCCGCCCCGATGCCGGGGCGGCGTCCGCCGCGGAACGGGAATCGGTCGAGATCCGGATCTACAACGTGATCTACGAAGCCGTGGAGGAGATCCGTCTCGCGCTCGAGGGCCTGCTGGCACCCGAGCAACGCGAGGTCACGGTCGGCATGGCCGAGATCCGCGAGCTCTTCCGCGTTCCAAAGGCGGGGACGATCGCGGGCTGCTACGTCCAGTCCGGCACGATGAGGCGGAACCTCCCGGTCCGTCTCCTGCGCGACCAGATCCAGATCTATCAGGGCCGCATCGACAGCCTGCGGCGGTTCAAGGAGGATGTGCGCGAGGTGAGGGATGGGTACGAGTGCGGCATCTCGATCGAGAACTACAACGACATCAAAGTCGGCGATGTGATCGAGTGCTACGAGGTGGTGGAGGTTGCACGCACCCTCTCCGGAGCGCCGGCAGGCTGATCCGCCCCGGGGCATCGTGGCCGTCATCGGCGTGGGCCGCTGGGTCTTCCATCTTCCGGGTTGCCGGTCGCTCAAGATGAAGCGCTCCGTGATCCGGGGTCTGCGCGAGCGTACCATCCAGAAGTTCCGGGTTTCGGCCGCCGAGACGGGCCTTCGCGACCGCGCCTCAATGGCCGAGATCACGGCCTGCATCGTCTCGGGGGAACGCCGTCATGCCGAGTCCGTCCTGGGACGCGTCGATCTGTTCCTGAAGTCGGACCCGAGGGCGCACGTCATCGAATCGGAGACCGAGTTCCTGTGAGCTCCGGCCGCCCGGAACGAGCCCGCCCGTGACCCATCGCCACCGGAGTGAACGCCTGGGGGAACTCTTCCGGCGGGAACTCACGCGCCTCCTTCTCGGACCGCTCAAGGACCCGCGCCTCGACGGCGTGACCGTGACCGAGGTCCGCGCGACCCGGGACCTCTCCTTCGCGACGGTTTTCATACGCTCCGACGATGACGTTGAAGAGGGCATCGCGGGCTTCGAACACGCCGCGGGGTTCATCCGGCGGGAACTGGGACGGGCTCTCCGGCTGCGGAAGATCCCGGAGTTCCGCTTCCTCCCTGACGAAACGCCGGAGCACGCGAGCCGGATCGAGGCGTTGCTGCGGCAGGTTCGCACGGAAGAGGGACCGCGTGACGACTGAAGCCGGCCTGCTCCTGGTCGACAAGCCGCCCGGATTCACATCGCACGACATCGTGATGCGGATCCGCCGGGCGCTGGACGTGCGGAGAGTGGGTCACACCGGGACGCTGGATCCCTTCGCGACCGGCCTCCTGCTTGCGCTCGTCGGGCCGTTGACCCGACTCGCCGATCTCTTTCACGAGCTCCCGAAATCCTACGACGCCACGTTGGTCCTGGGCCGGGAGACGGATACGGACGATATCACGGGAAAGACCGTGTCGGAGGATCCGGGTTGGCGGGAACTGGGCGCCGGGGCGATCCGGGCTGCCTTCGCGGCTCTACAGGGCACGGGGCTTCAGCTGCCGCCTGCGTACTCGGCTCGCCGTGCGGACGGCGAGCGCGCCTACGCCCGGGCCCGTCGCGGAGAACAGCCCGAACTTGCGCCCGGCGCCGTGACCGTGCACGAGATCGTCGTCACGGACATCGACCCGCCTCGCGTGGACTTCCGCACGAGAGTTTCCACCGGCACCTATGTGCGCGCGCTGGCCCGCGATATCGGCCGGGAGCTCGGCCCGGGGGCACACCTGACGTCGCTGCGCCGCACGGCGGTCGGCCCGTTCGGAGTGGACGAAGCGACGGCGCCCGACCGCGCGGCGGAGGGGGTGGCCTCCGCGTCCGCGGCCTGGCGCCCGGGAACGTCGGCGGTGCCCTGGGTGCCACGGCGGGAACTCAGCGCCGCGGAGCGGGACGACGTCCGGCACGGGAGGTCGGTTGCGCGGGGAGATCTGCTGCCCCCGTTGCGGAAGGCCCGCGTCCCCGGGGAATCCGGCGTGGATCCGGTTGCGCTGTGCGCATCGGACAGCCTGATCGCCATCGCCGAGGGCCGGGACGGCCGCCTCTACCCGAGAAAGGTGTTCGCCGCGTGAGCGGGCTTCCGTCGCACCTCCGGGGCACGGTCGTCACCGTCGGGAGCTTCGATGGGATCCACGTCGGGCACCAGTCCATCCTGCGCGATGTTCGGCGGCGGGCGCGCGCGCGCCACGGCCATGCGGTACTCCTCACCTTCGATCCGCACCCGCTGCGCGTCGTCCGCGCCGACGCCGCCCCGCCGCTCCTTACGCTGCCCGGCGAAAAGAAGGAAATCCTTGCCGAGTTCGGGCTGGACTACGTCGTGTTCCTCTCCTTCACGCGCGAACTGTCCCGCTATCCTCCGGAGAGGTTCGTGGAGGACATCGTGGTCCCGCGCCTCCGCCCCGCGGAGATCGTGATCGGGTACGACCACGGGTTCGGGCGCGGGCGCAGCGGAGACGTTTCCGTGCTCGAGCGGCTCGGCAGAAGCCACGGGTTCGAGGTCTCGGTCGTGGAAGGCGTCGAGGCGGCTGGATCCGCCGTCTCATCCACCCGCATCCGGCGAGCCGTGTCCGCGGGCGACATGGAAGGCGCCGCTGTGGGCCTCGGGCGCCCGTTCTCGTTCCGCGGGACCGTGATTCGAGGTCTGGGACGAGGCAGGACACTCGGCTTTCCGACGGCGAACCTCACGCCCCCGCCCCCGGACAAGCTCATGCCGGCCGAAGGCATCTATGCCGTACGCGCCTGGCTCGGTACCGGGGGGGTCGACGGGCTGTTGCACCTCGGCCCCAGGCCGACGTTCGCGGGCTCCCCGCCGGCGGTCGAACTCTTCCTTATCGATTTCGAGGACGACATCTACGGGGAACGCGTGGTCGTCGACGTGCTCCACCGCTTGCGCGAGGTCCGGTCGTTCTACTCGGGGGACGATCTCGTCGCGCAGATGAAGCGCGATCTGGCGGACGGTCGCGACTATTTCAGGGAGATGCGGACATGAGCGGCCGACCGACGGGACGGCGGAAGCATCGGTGGCGGGTTGCTGTGGTCGTCTGTGCCGCCATGCCATCGCCGTGCGCCGCTCAATCGCTCCTGCCGATTTCTGAAGAAGCGGGGGCTTGTGCGGTGCATCTCCGGGAGGTCGTGCGTCTGGGCACGCCCGGGGATCCGGGCACGATCGGGAGCCGTCCCGAAATCACGCGGACCGCAACGGGCGAATACGTCGTGGCGAGCGTCGAGAACCGCGGACGACTGCTGGTGTTCGACTCTCGGGGGGCGTTCGCGGATGCCTTCGGAGGCAACGGCGAAGGCGCCGGCGAGTACCGCGTACCGGGCCGGATGCGCCCCGGCCCCGACGGCGGTCTGCGGATCCTCGACCTCGTCAACCGTCGAATCACCCTCGTGTCCCCGGATGGGGAGCCGCTCGTCACCACGGACGTGCGAAGCCTGCACGGGCTGGATTTCGTGACGCTTGCCGCCGGGGAACGGCATGTGGTCTCCGGGTTTGGCCAGACCGATGACGCACTCAGCGTGACAACGCAAATCGTCGACAACGATGGAACCGGGCTTGCCACCCTCGGTGCCGCCCCCGTGGCCTCCTGGGTCGTGAATTTCTTCCGCGCGCCCGTCGCGCTGGACAGGCGGGGCAGGGTGTGGACGACCCGGGCCGGGGAGTACGGATTCGAGGCATGGGACCCTGCGCGTCGGGACGGGCCGCTCACGCGCCTCGTCGGAGAGCCCGACTGGTTCGACGCGGGACCACCGCAACCCGGGGCGCCCGTCACGGCTCCGGCTCCCTCCGTAGTCATCGGTCTTCGTCCCCACGGGGGGCTGTTGTGGGCGGCGACGTGGGTCGCCGACGAGAACCGGGAGGCGGGCCCGGGTCCCGCGCCGTCTCCGCTCGAACTCGATCGGCTACTCGACACGATCCTGGACGTGATCGATCCGGAGAGCGGGCGCCTGGTCGCTCGCTCGCGTCGCGATGAGGCGCTGAGGGGGACGGGAGATGACGCGCTGCTGTTCGGCGTCCGGGAGGAAGGCGGGATCGCCCGCGCGGTGATCTTCGAACCGGCGCTGGCCGGCGAAGGCTGCCCGGCCGCGTCCGGGCCCGGCATGTGAGGCGGCAGCGGGTCCCGGTGCAGCGCAGCGGAGACGCACCTTTACAGCGGCGGGTGCCGATTCTAGTTTCATGGACTGTATATGAAGCGGTACGGCGGGATCCCGCCGTTCTCCCGGTTGTCCCTCAGGCTGAAGGCGGGGCGCCGAATCGAGGGACGGACATAGAGAGACGTGGAAAAGACGACAAGGCAGGGAATCATAAAGAAGTTCTCGCGACGCGAGAACGACCACGGGTCGGCTCCGGTGCAGATCGCATTGCTCACGGCCCGCATCGAGGAGTTGACCGGGCATTTCCGGGATCATCCCAAGGACCATCACAGCCGCCGCGGACTCCTGAAAATGGTTGGCCGGCGCCGTCGACTGCTGAACTACCTCCGCAGGACGGATCTCGACCGCTACCGGACGGTCATCGAGGAGCTCGGGCTACGCCGTTGAGGCGCCGCCCGGCCCCCGGGATACCGCCTTCGCCGCCA
Organism: uncultured Gemmatimonadota bacterium; assembly: GCA_964509895.1. Taxonomy (GTDB): domain Bacteria; phylum Gemmatimonadota; class Gemmatimonadetes; order Palauibacterales; family Palauibacteraceae; genus Palauibacter. The sequence continues at coordinate 50,950 of CAZDZJ010000125.1, read as the reverse complement.
CGGGCTTTGGCTCGTCGAGCCCCCCCCCGCACTTCTTCCCGCATACCGACCCGGGTCCCCTCTCGCACCGGGGCGCTGAATCGAAGAAGCCGATGCAAGGTTGAGAAGACACACCATGAGCGCACGGCCGTGTGAAGGCTGGGCGCGGCGCCCGCACCTGGCGGCGCCACACTCGAAAGAAGAAGAGAAGAAAAAGAATGACACACCGAATTGAAACCGAGTTCCACGGACGGCCCCTGATCCTCGAGACGGGCCGGATGGCCCGCCAGGCCGATGGCGCCGTCTATGTGCAGTACGGGGAGACCGCAGTGCTTGTCACCGCCACGGCGGATCGCAAGCCGACGCATCTCCCGTTTTTCCCGCTCACGGTCGAATACCGGGAGAAGACCTACGCCGCCGGCAAGTTCCCCGGCGGGTTCATCAAGCGCGAAACACGCCCGGGCGAGAAGGAAACGATCTCGGCGCGGCAGATAGACCGGCCCCTGCGGCCACTCTTCCCTGCGGACTACCGGAACGACACTCAGGTTGTCTGCTTCATCATCTCCGCGGACCAGGAAAACGACGCGGACGTCATCGGCATGCTCGGGGCCTCGACCGCCCTCCTGCTGTCCCCGATACCGTGGGACGGACCTGTCGCCGGGGTCCGCGTCGCCCGCCGCGACGGCGATTGGCTCGTCAACCCGACGTTCGACGACCTCGAGATGTGCGACCTGGAGATCGTCGTCGCCGGCTCCGAGGATTCGATCGTGATGGTCGAGGGCGCGTGCCTGGAAGCCACCGAGGAGGAATTCCTCGAAGCCATGCGGGTGGGGCAGGCGGCGATCACCGAACTCATTGGGCTCCAGCGAGAGCTGGTCCGCATGGCGGGGAGCCGCGAAACCTTCGAGTACGAGTCGGTCGGGCCCGATCCGGAGGTTGTGGCGAAGGTCACGGACGAGGCGGCGGGGCGCGTGGGAGATGCGCTGCGGATCGCCGACAAGGAAGAGCGCGGGCGCACCCTCTCCACCCTGCGCGAGGAACTCACGGAGCGGCTCGAGGCGGAACACCCGGATTGCAGCGGTGACGTCGGCGCTGCCCTCCGGAAGCTGGAGAAGGAGACGATGCGGCGGCGCATCCTCGACGACGGCGAGCGGATCGATGGCCGCGGCATGAACGATGTCCGCGACATCACCTGCGAGGTCGGCCTCCTGCCGCGGACGCACGGGTCGGCGCTCTTCACGCGAGGGCAGACGCAGGCGCTCGCCGTGACCACGCTCGGAACCGTCCGGGACGAGCAGCGGATCGACTCCGTGGATGTCCGCGAGGAGACTTCGAAGTCCTTCATGCTGCACTACAACTTCCCCGGGTTTTCGACGGGCGAAGTACGGATGTTCCGGGGCACGAGCCGTCGCGAGACGGGGCACGGCATGCTCGCCGAACGCGCGCTTCAGGCCCTCCTCCCGGCGTACGAGGACTTCCCCTACACGATCCGCGTCGTCTCCGACATCCTGGAGTCGAACGGCTCGAGTTCGATGGCCTCCGTCTGTGGCGGATCGCTCTCCCTCATGGATGCCGGCGTGCCGATGCGGGCCCCCTGCGCGGGGATCGCCATGGGACTGATCAAGGAGGGCGAGCAGGTCGAGATCCTCACCGATATCCTCGGCGTGGAGGACGCGCTCGGCGACATGGATTTCAAGGTCGCAGGGACCGAACGGGGGATCACGGCCGTCCAGATGGACATCAAGGCCGACGGGCTGTCCGTCGAGACGCTGCGCGAGGCGCTGGCACGGGCGCGCGACGCCAGGCTGCGGATCCTCGAGGCGATGAACGGGACGCTCGAAGCGGCCCGCGAGGAGATGTCGCCGCACGCTCCGCGGATTATCACGCTGCAGATCAATCCCCAGAAGATCGGCGAGGTCATTGGGCCGAAGGGGAAGACGATCCGCATGATCCAGGAGGAGACGGGTACCGAGGTCAACATCGACGACTCGGGCACGGTCACGATCGCGGCGCCTTCGGGCGAAGCCGCGCAGCATGCCCGCGAGATGGTGGAGGGCATCGTCCAGGAGCCGGAGGTCGGGCGAATCTACCGTGGCGTCGTGAAGAACACGACGGATTTCGGCGCCTTCGTCGAGATTATCCCCGGGGTAGAGGGCCTGTGTCATATCTCGGAACTCGAGGAAGGGCGCACGGCCAAGACGGAGGATGTCGTGAGCCCGGGCGACGAGGTGAAGGTCAAGCTGCTGGCCGTGGATGATCGCGGGCGGCTCAAGCTCTCGCGGCGCGCAGCGCTCGCTCCGGCCGAGAAGGTCTGATCACGTCACGTTCCGGTCCGCCTGCACGCGGGCCGGCTCGGGACCTGCGGCCGCTCGCCGGGGAGGCCGGAGGCCGGCTCGACCGGGAGGTGTACCGGACCTGCCTCCCGGAGGGCCCCACCGTGCTCAGCGAGCGCATGGATTCCGTGCGCTCCGTGGCCATCGGCCTCTGGGTGCGGCAGGGCCGGGTGCACGAGGATGCGGACCATGCCGGTGTGTCCCATCTGCTCGAGCACATGGTCTTCAAGGGCACGCACAGGCGCAGCGCGCGCGATCTCGCGTGGGAGCTGGAGCGGCTCGGGGGCGCGTTGGACGCGTATACGACGCACGAGTTCACCGCCTTTCAGGCGCGGGTGCCGGCGGGGGCTCTCGGCCTCGCGATCGACGTCTTGTGCGACCTGGCGTTTTTTCCGCGGCTGTCGGAGGAGGACCTCGAGGTCGAACGGGAGGTCGTCCTGGAGGAAATCGCTTCCGCCGCGGAGGTGCCGGAAGACATCGCCTTCGAGGAACACGCGCGTTTCCTGTACGGCGGACATCCCTGCGGCGAACCGATCCTTGGCACCCGGGAGTCGGTCGGCGCGCTCTCCGCATCGACGCTGGCGGCGGTGCATGAATGCTCGTACCGGCCGGGGAACGTGGTCGTGGCGGCCGCCGGAGCGGTCGAGCACGAGGCCCTGGTGGATGGGCTTGCGCGCTGGCTCCCCGACCGGGCCCCGGCCATTCCCCGCCGCGAACCGCCCAGGCCTGTCGCCGAGTCGGGGTTCAGGCGTGTGCGCCGGGAAAGCGGCCGCCAGGCACATATCGTGACCGGAGGCCTCTCCGTCCCGTATCGCGATCCCCTCCGGTATGCGATCTACGTCACGTCGACCGCGCTCGGCGGTGGAATGAGTTCCCGTCTCTTCCAGAAGATTCGCGAAGAGCGAGGCCTCGCCTACGCCGTCTACAGCTTCCACGGGTTCTTCGCGCAGGCGGGCCACGTCGGTGCCTACGTCGGGACCCGGCCCGAGACCGCGGACCAGGCGGGCGAAGCGCTGATCGAAGAACTGGATCGCCTGGCGCGGCGGGGGCTGACGGGTCAGGAGCTGGACGATACGCGCCGCCAGTTGAAGGGGCAGTTCCTGATCTCGCTCGAATCGCCGTCAAGTCGAATGAACCGGCTTGCGGGGGTCGCCCTGTACGGTCATGAATACCGCAGCCTCGACGAAGTGGCGGCGAGGATCGACGCGGTCGACCGGGCGCGGTGCCTGGAAGCCGCCGCGTATTTTCTGCCCGAGCGGCTCGCGACCCTCGAACTGGCGCCGGGTGCCGCGCGGTCGAGCCTCGACGGCCGCAACCCGATGCCCCCCCGGAGCGAACCCGAATGATCGTTGGCGTACCACGGGAGATAAAGACGGACGAGAGCCGCGTCGCTCTCGTCCCGGCGGGTGTGACCGCGCTCGTCGCGGCCGGACACAGCGTGCGCGTCGAACACAACGCGGGTCTGCGCAGCGGCTTTCCCGACGACATGTACGTCGCGGCGGGGGCGCGGTTGGCTTCGGCGGAGGAAGTCTGGGAACAGGCTGAACTCATCGTGAAGGTGAAGGAGCCCGTCGAATCCGAATATGCGCGGATGCGGGCCGACCAGGTCATCTTCACCTACTTCCACTTCGCCGCGGACGAACGCCTGACCCACCGTACGCTCGAGAGCGGCTGCGTGGCGATAGCCTACGAGACCGTCCAGCTTCCGACGGGCGAGCTGCCGCTTCTGACGCCGATGTCCGAAGTCGCAGGGCGCATGGCGATCCAGCAGGCGGCGAAGTACCAGGAGCGGATCGCCGGCGGGTACGGGATTCTGCTGGGCGGCGTGCCGGGCGTGCTCCCGGCCGAGGTCGTGATCCTGGGCGGAGGCGTCGTGGGGTCGAACGCGGCGACGATCGCGGCGGGTTTCGGCGCGCACGTGACGGTGCTCGACGTGAGTCTTCCGCGGCTGCGCTACCTGGCGGAGGTGATGCCCGCCAACGTGGACACGCTCTATTCGAACCGCCACTCGATCCTCGAGCAGATCGAACGTGCCGACGTTCTGATCGGCGCCGTCCTCGTCCCCGGCGGGAAGGCGCCGAAACTCGTGCGGCACGACGACCTGCGACGCATGAAGGACGGTTCCGTGATCGTCGACGTGGCGGTAGACCAGGGCGGCTGCGTCGAGTCGGCGCGCCCGACCACCCACAACGATCCCATCTACACCGTCCACGGCGTGATCCACTACTGCGTGGCGAACATGCCGGGAGCCGTCCCGCGGACCTCCACGCTCGCCCTGACGAACGCGACGTTCCCCTACGTGCTCAAGCTGGCGAACCGGGGGTGGGAGGCTGCCTGCGAGGCAAGCCCGGACCTCGCGCTGGGCGTCAACATCGCGGGCGGGAGGGTCACTTACGAGGCGGTCGCCGAGGCGTTCGACCTCGATTGCACGCCGCTCGAGACCCGGTCCGGGTAAGTCCGGGGAACAGGCGCAGAGGGCGCCAGGAACCGACTTTCCTGCTTCCGACGCGATCTTTAGATTGCGGCGTCCTTCACCCTGACCGGCCGGTTCCGGTACCAATCGCCGCCCTGGAGGTGTCCCGCCCGTGTCCACCAGCCCACTGATTCCGAGCCAGCCCGGAAGGGCGGCCTCATAGATGGGAAAATGGTCGCTGCGGGGCAATTTCCTTCCGATCAGCAAGATCGGAGTGGATCTCGGGACCGCGAACACGCTCGTTCACGTCGAAGGTGAGGGCATCGTCCTCAACGAGCCGTCGGTCGTGGCGGTCCGGAAGGACACCGGTCGGATCGAAGGGATCGGCCTCGCGGCCAAGCGCATGCTCGGCCGGACGCCGAGCGGGATCGAGGCCGTGCGCCCGCTGAAGGACGGCGTAATCGCCGACGTGGACATCACCGAGATGATGATTCGCTACTTCCTCAAGGAAGTGATGACCACGCGGTTCTTCAAGATCCGGCCACTCGTCGTCGTCGGCGTGCCGTCCGGAATCACGGAACTCGAACGCCGGGCCGTCCGGTCCAGCGCGCATGCCGCCGGCGCCAAGGAAGTCTACATGGTGGCGGAGCCGATGGCGGCGGCCGTCGGCGTCGGGCTGCCAGTGGAGACGCCGACGGGCAACATGATCATCGATGTCGGGGGCGGAACGAGCGAGATCGCCGTGATCGCGCTCTCGGGATCCGTCGCGGACACGTCGATCCGGGTCGGCGGCGACGAACTGGACTCGACGATCGTCTCTTTTGTCCGCAAGAACTACAACCTCCTCATCGGCGAGCCGACGGCGGAAGCCGTGAAGATCCAGATCGGTTCGGCATATCCGACGGACGACGACAAGGAGATGCTCGTGAAAGGCAGAGACCTCGTCTCCGGCATTCCGAAGACGGTGCGCGTGCACTCGGCCGAGATCCGCGAGTGTCTTCAGGAGCCGATCCAGCAGATCGTGGCGGCCGTGAGGCGAGCGCTCGAGATTACGCCGCCGGAACTCGCTTCCGATATTGTGGATCGGGGCGTCGTCATGACGGGTGGAGGCGCCCTCGTGCGCGGCCTCGATACGCTGCTGGGGGAAGAGACGGGGCTGCCGATCCACGTTGACGCGGAGCCGCTTACGTGCGTCGTTCGGGGTTGCGGGAAGATCCTCGATGAATTCGGACGGTATCGTGGAGTCCTCACGAGTTGACGCCGAGCCTCCTCTGACTTACCGCACGTGAACTATCCGGGCGTCCGGCCGCCACGTCGCAGGCTGGTCGACGTCGTCTTCTTTTCGCTCGCTCTGGTTCTGAGCGGGGTCGCCGCCGGACTGTCCAGAGACCGGCAGAGCCAGGTGGAGTCCGCGGTCCGCGCCACCGCGCTGTATCCGTTCCTGCTGCTGCATCGCCTGGCCGTTGAACGGGGCCAGATCGAAACCCGCATCGACGGACTTCTGGCGGAACGGGACTCACTCACCGAACTCGTGCTCCGCTTCCGGGACCGCGAGGCGCCGGCAGCGGGAACGCCGGCGGAGGATGGCGCAGGACTCCTTTCGGGTGCGGTCGCGCCCGCGATCGTCTACCCGGGGCGCCCCTACGTCGGCGACGCGAATCTCTTCGTGTTGTCCGGGCCGGACTTTCGGGACCGCGAGTTCCCCGTCGGCGTCTTCACCGGGATCGGACTCGTCGGCGTGGTTCGGGAACGACACGGACAGGGGGGACGAGGCGAGTTCTGGAGCCATCCCGACTTCAGGGCCAGTGTCCTGGCGGAGGAGGGAGGGGTTTCGGGGTTCGTTCGCCCGTTCCGCGCGGAAGGAGGGCAACCGGTGCTCCTGCTCGAGGGCGCGCCCTTCCAGGCGGATATCCCCGTGGGAACGCTCCTCGTGACGACGGGGATCGCCGGCGTGTATCCGGCGGGCGTCCCGGTGGGTCGCGTCCGGGAACCGGCCGAGCCTGAAGCGGGCTGGATGAAGCGCTACATCGTCGAGCCCGCGGTGCGGCCGGAAGAGGTCCGCGACGTCTTCGTGTGGAATCGACCGACGTTGCCCGACGACATCGAGGCGGCACCTCCGCCGGATCCGGCGGATACGACGCTGGTTCGCCGATGAGCCCGGCCAGGCAATGGGTCATCGCCGTGCTGTTGCTCGTTGTGCACTTCGCTCTGCATCCGCTTTGGAGCCGGTGGCCAGGCGGGCCGGACCTCCTTGCCGGGGGGCTGATTCTGGGCTCGATGCATCTCCGGTGGGGGCGGGCGGCGGCCCTCGGTTCCGTCATCGGCCTCCTGGAGGCGTCCATCTCACTGGGATCCATGGGCACGACGATGCTACTCTTCTCGCTGACGGGGGCTCTCGCGGGATGGGTGAGACACTGGATCTACGCGGATTCGGACCGCGTCACGCCGGCTTTTGTCTTTGTCGGGACCTGGCTCCTGCGGCTGTCGGTCGCGGTCGTCGTGGCCGGAGAAGCCACGGTCGGGGCTCTATTGATCTACCCCGTCGGATCGGCCGCGCTGACGATGGCCGTGTACTGGGTCACGGAGCGGATGATCTCCGCGGTAACGAGGTGAGGAGGAGGCAGTGAGGGGCGACGACAGATACCGATTGATCCGTAGACAGCGCGGCCGCTGGGCGGCGGGCGCCATCTTCTTCTGCCTCTCGATCGTCGCAGCCGGGTTCGTCAACCTCCAGATCTTCCGCGCCGAGGTGTACACGCTGCGTTCGAGCGAGAACCGGTTGCGGACCATCACGCTCCCGGCACCGCGCGGGACCATCTACGATCGATATGGGCGGGCCGTTGCGGATAACGTGCCCGGGTACGACGTGTCGCTGCTTCCCGGCCCGCGCGACTCGATCGCCGCGGGGCTCGAGCGTCTCGCGGAGCGCCTGGAGCTGTCACCAGAGCGGCGCGCCGAGTTGCTGGCGCGCAACAGGGCCCGTCCCAATGAGGCGCTGGTCGTGCTCGAGAACGCGAGCTTCGAGCAGGTCGCGTTCATCGAGGCGCGGCGACCCGGGTTTCGGCGGGTCGTCGTGGACCAGAGGCCACGCCGGCGCTACCCGGCGGGGCCCGCCGCCGCGCACCTGATCGGCTACGTGGGTGAGATCAACGAGGAAGAGCTGGCTCGTCCCGAATATGTGGGCTACGAAGCCGGGCAATCGATCGGGCAGACGGGTCTGGAGGCACAGTACGAGCACAGGCTGGCGGGGCGTAACGGGGTCCGGTATGCGGAGGTCAACGCGCTCGGCACGGTCGTGCGCGATCTCGGTGTCGCGCAGGCGCAGGCCTCGGTGCCCGGCGACGATCTGCACCTGGGCATCGACCTCGACCTTCAGGCTTACGCGGATTCCGCCTTTCCGCCGGGCATGCGGGGAGGCGTCGTGGCCCTGGACCCGACGAACGGAGAGGTGCTCGTCCTTTACAGCCACCCCACGTTCGACCCAAACGCCTTCATTGGCGGCATCCCGCTGGAGCTGTGGAACTCCCTTCGCGACCACCCGGACAAGCCATTGCTGGACCGGGTCTCGATGGCTTCCTACCCGCCGGGATCCACGTGGAAACTCATCATGTCCACGATCGGGATGAAGAGGGGGGACCTCGCGCTCGATACCTACCACACGCACACGTGCGCGGGGGGGCTGAACTACCAGACCCGATACTTCCGTTGCTGGCTGGCGAGGGGCCACGGCCGCCTGAGTCTCCCCGAAGCGATCAAGCACTCGTGCAATGTCTGGTTCTACCAGGCGGGACAGCGGATCGGCCTCGACCCGCTCCTCGCGGGGGTGGGAGAACTGGGCTTCGGGCGCACGACGGGGATCGACCTTCCGTCCGAGACGACCGGCCTGTTCCCCGATGCCAGACAGTGGTACGACGACCGTCGGGGGCCGGGCGGCTGGACGGAAGCCGTCGTATGGAACCTCTCGATCGGGCAGGGTGAGAACGCGCAGACGCTGCTGGCCATGGCCCAGTTCTACGCGGCTCTGGCCACCGGGAGGCCGCCCGTACGACCCCACCTGGTGCGCGACGAGACGCTGGCGCAGCAGCGAGTGGACTGGAGCCTCGGCCTCCCCGAGGTGCAACGGCAGCAGCTCGTCGACGCACTGGCGAGCGTCGTGAATGAGCCGGGTGGCACAGCGTATGGGAACCGCCTTCCCCGCTGGACGCTGGCGGGGAAGACCGGCACGGCCCAGAACCCGCACGGTCCGCCCCATTCCTGGTTCGTGGGGTTCGCGCCGGCCTACGATCCGCGCATTGTCGTCGCCGCCATCGTGGAGCACGGGCACCCGGATGGAGCCCCGTCGCTCGCCGTGCCCCTCGCGGCCCGCATCGTGGAGCGGCATCTGGAAACCCTCGGCTTGCCTCCCGAGGCGACGCCCGGGGTGCGTCCCGTGGAGGCACCTCCGGTGGAGGCGGGAGGATGACGGTCCACCGGCGGATCCCGGGAGTCGGAGATCCGGCGCTGCTCGCGCTCGTCCTGTGCCTGACCGCGCTCGGAATCGCGATGATCTATTCGGCCGGACAGGTCGACATCCCGTCCCTTGCCACGGGAATCTGGGCCCGCCAGTTGTCCTGGTTCGTCGTGGCGGTCATCGCCCTCACCGTGGTGTCCCGGTTTTCGCTGCGCTTCCTCGAATGGCTCGCGCCGTGGGCCTACGGAGTCTCGGTCTTCCTGCTCGTTCTCGTTCTCTTCGTGGGTACGGGTCCGAACGGCAGCTGGCTCGAACTCGGGCCGGGACGGCTGCAACCGGCGGAGGTGGCGAAGCTGGGGGTGATCCTCATGCTCGCCCGCATGATGTCCGGGGCCCCGGCTCGATACGAGCGGCTGGTGGATCTCTGGCGGCCCGCGGTCATCACTCTCGTCCCGTTCGCGCTGGTTCTGCGGCAGCCGGACCTCGGGAGCGCCATGATTTTCGGAGCCCTCTTCCTCGCCGCGCTGTTCTGGAGCGGCGTCCCGCTGTTCAAGATCTTCCTGGTCGCTTCTCCGGGGATCAGTCTCCTGCTCGGATTCAACTGGATCGCGTGGGGGCTGTGGTTCCTGATCGTCGCGGCCTGCCTCTACGCGCGGCGCGGGTTCATCCTCGAATCCGTCGGCGTCCTCCTCGCGAACGCCTTCACGGGCGCGCTCACGCTCCGGATATGGGATTCGCTCGCCAACTATCAGCGAAATCGGCTCCTCGTCTTCCTCGATCCGGAGATCGATCCGCTGGGCGCCGGGTGGCACCTCATTCAGTCCAAGGTCGCCATCGGTTCCGGCGGACTCCTCGGCGCCGGGTTCGCGAACGGCCCCCAGAAGCGGCTCGCCTTCCTCCCGGAACAGCATACGGACTTCATCTTCTCCGTCGTGGGAGAGGAGTTCGGGTTCATCGGGGTCATGCTCTCTCTGGTGCTCTTCGCCATTATCCTCTGGCGCGTGCTGCAGACGGCTTCGACGGCGGAAGATCAGTTCGGAAGCCTCATCGCCTTCTGCCTGTTCGCGGTCCTGCTGACGCACATCGTGGTGAACCTGGGCATGACGGTCGGCATGATGCCGGTAACCGGCCTGCCCTTGCCCCTCCTCAGCTACGGCGGGAGCTTCCTGCTCGTACTCTACGCAGGTTTCGGGATGGTTCAGCGGGTGGCCTGGGAGGCCTGAGTGTCCTGGTTCAGCAAGCCGAAGCGGAAGCTCGTTTCGCAGAAGCGCGAGCTCCCCGGGGACGTATGGGACCGGTGCGCCGGTTGTGGCGAGATCCTGTACAGCGGACGGCTGGAGGAGAATCTCCACATTTGCCCGAACTGCGGCCACCACTTCCGCATCACGGCGGAATCGTACGAGGCGATGCTGCTCGACCGGGGAGGTCTCGAGGAACTCTACGACGGGAACCTCCGCTCCGCCGACCCGCTGGGGTTCGTCGACTCCCGCAGCTATGCCGAACGCATCGCGCAGGCGGAAAAGCGGGGCGGGGATCAGGATGCGATCCGCACCGGGCGCGGTAAGATCGGGGGCAGGGAGGTCCACCTCGGGACGATGGACTTCCGTTTCATCGGCGGGTCGATGGGGTCCGTCGTCGGTGAGAAGATCCGGCGCCTCGCCGACCGGTCCTTCGAGCGGCGCGTACCGCTCATCATCGTCTCCGCATCCGGCGGCGCCCGGATGCAGGAGGGGATCCTGTCCCTCATGCAGATGGGGAAGACCGCGGCGGCCCTCGAGCAGCTCTCGAGGGCGGGCGTCCCCTATGTGAGCGTCCTCACGAACCCGACGACGGGCGGCGTCACGGCGTCCTACGCAATGCTGGGGGATGTGATTCTCGCCGAGCCCGGGGCTCTCATCGGTTTTGCCGGTCCGCGCGTGATCAAGGAAACGATCCGGCAGGACCTTCCAGAGGGATTCCAGACGGCGGAGTTCCTGGAAGAGCACGGGATGATCGACCGCATCGTCCCGCGTCCGGAGATGCGCGGCGCTCTCGCGAGCCTCCTGGACCACATGTGCTGATCCGGGACGGGGACGCCCTCGCGGCCCTGTTCGACGCCCAGCCGGCCACGACGATCCGTTGGGGTCTCGACAGAATCGAAGCGCTCCTGGACGAACTCGGGCGCCCGGAACGTGCCTTCGGCGCTCTGCATATCGCGGGCACGAACGGCAAGGGATCCACCGCGTGCTTCGCGGCCTCGGTGCTCGAGGACGACGGCAAGCGCACCGGCCTCTACACATCCCCGCACCTGACCGATGTTCGGGAACGGTTTCTCATCGACGGCATGTGGGTGGAGGAGCCCGCGCTTCAGGCCGCCGCCTCACGGATTCTGGACTGCGACACGGCTGCGGTTTGCACGTACTTCGAGCTGGCCACGGCGCTCGCCTTCACCTGCTTTGCGGAGTGCGGCGTGGACGTGGCGGTCGTGGAAACCGGCCTCGGCGGGCGTCTCGACGCGACGAACGTGCTTTGCCCCGCCGGCACGGCGATCACGCCGATCGGCCTCGACCACACGGAGTGGCTGGGCGAAACCACGGACGCCATTGCGAGAGAGAAGGGCGGGATTTTCAAGCGGGGCATTCCGGCCTGCCTGGGCCGCATCGATCCGGCGCCGCTCGCGACTCTCGAGCGAGTCGCCCGGGAGGTCGGTGCACCGCTGGCGCGTCTCGTCAGCGACGCGAAGGTGACCGACGTCGATGTGCTGCCCGCTCCCGGCGGGACTCGCTTCCGGTACGCCTCCCAGACCCGTCCCGGTGGTTTGCGCCTCGCCACCGGACTTTGCGGCCGGCACCAGGCGGACAACGCGGCGCTCGCCCTCCTGCTGCTGGATCGTTCGGGCTATCTGCCACATGAGAGTGCCGTGCGACGCGGCATCGCGCGCGCGCGGCTGGCCGGTCGATGCGAGGTCCGGGATCTGGGGGTCGGCCGGGCCCGCTGCGTCTTCGACATCGCCCACAACCCGGCGGCCATCGACGCCCTCTGCGAGACGCTGGAGGGGATGACGCCGCCACGCCCCCTCATCGCCGTGGTCGGGATGCTCGCCGACAAGGACTGGAAGGCGGCGCTGGTCCGGCTCGCGCTTGACAGCGACGCTATGATTCTGACTCGTCCCGCCGTCGCCGCGGAGAGGCGGTGGGATCCGTTCGGAGCGCAGGCCTGGCTGTCGCGCGAACGGGCGATCGAAGCCATCGTGTGTCCCGAGGTGTCCGAGGCCGTCTCGCGGGCTCTGTCCCTCGCCGGCGCCGGAACGCTGCTGGTTACGGGATCCGCAACTACCGTGGGCGAAGCTCGCGCATTGGCGGAGCTTGCCGGCCAGCGGACAGGAGAATAGAGAGCGAAAGATGCTGTACGATCCCAGACTGGTACAACCGATGAGGGACGAGCTCACCCGGCTCGGCGTGCGCGAGCTGCGGACCTCCGATGAGGTGGACGAGGCCCTCGGAGCCGACGGGGAGACGCTCGTCGTCGTGAACTCCGTTTGTGGCTGCGCTGCCCGCAACGCCCGACCCGCCGTGGCTCTGGCCATGCGCCACGAGAAGCAGCCCGCCCGCGTGGTCACGGTGTTCGCGGGGCAGGACGTAGAGGCCACGACTCGGGCGCGGGAGTACTTCGCCGGCGTCCGGCCCTCCTCTCCGTCCCTCGCACTGCTCTCGAACGGGGAGCTGCAGTTCATGCTCGAACGGCACCAGATCGAAGGCCGTCACGCGTACGAGATCGCCGCCGACCTCACGAGGGCGTACGACGAATACTGCGCGACGAGCTAGTGCCGTGGCCCGGTAGTACATCGGCCATTCGGGCGCCGTGACCTCCGGGGAGATTCGTGGCCTGCCCGGCTTTCGAGATTTCTTCCCCGAGGAACTGGCGCTTCGCCGGCACATCTTTTCCGCATGGCGGAGGGTCGGGGCCCGTTACGGATTCACGGAGTATGACGGCCCCCCGCTCGAGGCGCTCGAACTCTACACGCGGAAGTCCGGTGAAGAGATCGTAGGGCAGCTCTACGCGTTCGAGGACAAGGGCGGCCGCGCCGTGGCGTTGCGGCCCGAGATGACGCCCACCTTTGCCCGCATGATCGCCGCTCGCGTCGCCGGGCTCGCGAAGCCCGTGCGCTGGTTCTCCATCCCGCAGCTCTTCCGCTACGAGCGGCCGCAGCGGGGCCGACTGCGAGAGCACTTCCAGCTCAACATGGACATCGTTGGCGAGACGGACCCGCTCGCCGATGCGGAGATCATGAGCGCCGGCATTGACGCGCTGCGGGAACTCGGTCTGGGGTCGGCGGATATCGTCGTCCGCATTTCGGACCGCCGTCTCATCGGCGCCCTCCTCGCCGCTCACGGCATCGACGCGATACGTCACGTGGCCGTGTTCGGTGCCCTCGACCGGCTGGAGAAGGAAGGAGAAGGGGAGGCTCGGGTCCGGCTCGGCGAGATCGGCGTGGCGGCGGACGTTGCCGAGCGCCTGCTTGATGCCATCCGGCTGCCCCTCGAGGAGTTGGCGGCGGCGCATCCCGGAGAAGAAGCGATCGCGGAGGCGGCCGAGCGGCTGTCCACGGTGTTTGCGCACCTGGATGCGGCGGGGTTTTCCGACTTCGTCCGGTTCGATGCCGGCCTGGTTCGCGGACTCGCCTACTACACCGGCACGGTCTTCGAGATCTGGGACCGGCGGGACGAACTCCGCGCCATCTGCGGGGGTGGCCGCTACGATGACCTTCTGGAGGCGCTGGGGGGTGTGGATCTGCCGGCCCTCGGCTTCGGGATGGGGGACGTCGTCCTCGCGGAACTGCTCAGGGATCGCGGGCTGGTGCCCGCACCGGGTCGCCGCGTGGACGACTACATCATCTGCGTATCGCCTGCGCAGCGACCGACAGCGCTCTCCGTTGCGCGTTCATTGCGAGACCAGGGTCGGCACGTGCTCTACGATCTGCGGTCGCGGGGTGTCGGGCGCCAGTTCAAGGCCGCCCACCAGGTCGCTGCCGGCCGGGCCGTCGTGCTCGGACCCGAGGAACTTGCGCGCGGCGTGGCGGTCCTCCGGGACATGGCCTCCGGCGAGGAACAGGAAGTGGCGATCGAAACCCTGGGCGGACGACCGTCCGGCGAGTGAGAGGGGAGGCGGTGCGGTGAGTCGTGTACTCATCCTCGATTTCGGATCCCAGTTCACCCAGCTCATCGCGCGGCGGATTCGCGAGGAGGGCGTGTACTGCGAGGTACATCCGCCGACGAAGGGCCCGGAGTGGGTCCGGCGTTACGATCCGGCGGCCATCGTCCTGTCGGGAGGGCCGGCGAGCGTCTACGAGAAAGGCGTCCCCACGGCACGGCCGGAGATCCTCGCCATGGGCATCCCGATTCTCGGGATCTGTTACGGGATGCAACTCGTCGCGGATCTTGTCGGAGGCGAGGTGCACCAGGCGGAGCGGCGCGAATACGGGCGGGCGGACCTGCGGGTGCGGTCGTCCGACCCCCTCTTCCACGGCTTCTCGGATGACGAGTCCACCCAGGTCTGGATGAGTCACGGCGACTCGCTCCGGACACTTCCCCCGGGCTTCGAGGTGTCCGCGACCACGGAGAACTCGATCGCCGCGATCCGATCCGAGGCACAGCGCATCTGGGGCGTGCAGTTCCATCCCGAGGTTGCCCACACGACGCGCGGCGGGGAGATGCTGCGCAATTTCCTGTTCGAGATCGCCGGCTGCGAAATGAGCTGGAACGCCGCGAGCATCATCGACCACCAGCTCACCGCGATCCGGGAGACGGTCGGGGACCGCGAGGTGATCTGCGGCCTTTCCGGCGGAGTGGACAGCTCCGTCGCGGCGGCGCTCGTGCAGCGCGCGGTGGGGGAGCAGCTGACCTGCATTTTCGTCGACACAGGGCTGCTTCGAAAAGGCGAACGACACGCAGTCGAAGCGGTTTTCGGGGAACACATGGGGATGCGGCTCGAGGTCGTCGACGCCGCAGATCTCTTCATCGAGCGCCTGGCCGGGGTGGAGGAGCCCGAGGAGAAGCGGGTGATCATCGGCCACACGTTCATCGACGTGTTCGAGGAGGCCGCGGGCCGCCATGGCAATGCACGTTTTCTCGTGCAGGGGACGCTCTATCCCGACGTCATCGAGTCCGTCTCCGTGTGGGGGCCGTCCGTGAAGATCAAGTCACACCACAACGTGGGAGGGCTCCGGCCGGACCATCCGTTCGAACTCGTCGAGCCCCTGCGGGAACTGTTCAAGGACGAGGTGCGCGCCGTCGGCCGCGAACTCGGATTGTCGGAGGAGATCGTCGGCCGCCACCCATTCCCCGGCCCGGGCCTCGCCATCCGCATCCTCGGGGACGTGACGCGCGAGAAGCTGGGCACGCTGCGGGAGGTGGACGCGATCTACCTCGACGGCATTCGGGCGGCGGGCCTCTACGATGAAATCTGGCAGGCGTTCGCCGTCCTCCTGCCCGTCCAGTCCGTCGGCGTGATGGGAGATGCGCGGACGTACGAGAACGTCGTTGTCCTGCGCGCGGTGACCTCGCTCGACGGGATGACCGCCGACTGGTTCCAGTTCCCGCACGACGTACTGGGCCGGATCTCGAACCGCATCATCAACGAGGTGAAGGGGGTGAACCGGGTAACGTACGACGTGTCCTCCAAGCCCCCCGCCACGATCGAATGGGAGTAGGCTCCGCGACCGGATCCGTCGGTGGGAGCGGACCGCCGTGCCGGGAGGTTGCGGCGTGGCTGGACGACTATCTTCGCGTAGGCGAGATCGAGGACTATCCGTTCGCTCTCAACGGACTCCAGATCGACGGCCGCCGCGCCGTTCGCCGCATCGGCGCGGCGACGGACGCCTGCCAGGCGACGATCGATCTGGCCGCCGACGCCGGGTGCGACCTCCTTCTCGTCCACCACGGACTGTTCTGGGGCGGCCTGCGCCCCTTCGTCGGCCCCGCCTACGCGCGTTTCCGTCGGCTCGTCGAGAGCGGCATGGGGCTGTACTCGGCCCACCTTCCGCTGGACGCCCACCCCGAGATCGGGAACAACGTCCTGCTGGCCGCCGAACTCGGCCTGCGGGAGCCGGCACCCTTCGGCTCCTTCAAGGGGAACGATGGGATCGGCGTCATCGGCGGGATCGACGCGTCGCTCTCCGAACTTGCGACCCGCGCCGAAGTCGTGTGCGGACACAAGCCAGTCGTCATCGATGGAGGGCCCGCGCGCGTGTCGCGGCTCGCCGTCGTAACGGGTGGTGCGGGTTCGATGATCGAGGCCGCCGCCATGGCGGGAGCGGACACCTTCCTCACCGGGGAGGGGAACCACCACACGTATCACGAGGCGATGGAACTCGGGATCAATGTGGTCTATGCGGGTCACTATGCGACGGAGACGCTGGGCATCCAGGCTCTGGCGGCGCGGGCCGGGGAACACTTCGGCGCGGACCACACGTTCTTCGACGTCCCCACCGGCCTTTGAAGGCTGCGGGGGCTGGTTCCGGAGATCGGCCTCCGCGCGCCCGCCCGCGCCCGGCCCGAGACTACGCTAGAAGACGGAGATCTTGAGGTCCGTGAGGTAGCGGTCCGGCCTTTCGCGCACGTCTCGCACGAGCATGGCGAGTTCTTCGCCGGCGGCGCGAAGCGTCTCGAGCGTCTCGATCAGGGCGGTGTGCGCCGAGTCGTCCCGCAGGAGTTTCCCGAGGGTCCCTTCTCCCTCCTCGAGGCTCCCCGCAACCGCGGCCAGGGACCGCCCGGTCGCCGCGAAATCCTCGCTGGCGGCGGCCAGGCGAGTCGAGAGCGTGTCGAGGTTCGCCAGCGTCCGCTCGACCTCCTCCGACCCGGTCAGCCCGGCGAGCCGGTTCGTCAGCGTGTCCATGTTCGCGAGCAGGTTGCCGATCGACGCGCGTTCCGTCTCGAGGATGCCGGCGAGTTCCTGCATCGCCAGCGTGAACGCTTCGGATCCGGTCGTCACGTTCTCGGCCAGACCGCCGGCGAGCATCGCCTCCATTTCGTCGATGAGCGATCCCACGTCGTCCCCGAGCGTCGATGCCAGCGACGTGAGGTCGGATCGACGGTCGAGGTCCAGCGTATCTCCCTCCGCCAGGGTCCGAGCGCTGGTCCCCGGCTGGAGTTCGACGAGTTGCTGGCCGAGGAACCCGTCCGGCTGGATCGCGCCCCGCGTATCGGCCGGCAGCTGGACCCGGGCCGAGAGCGTCATCGCGAGCACGACGCGGTCCGCCTCGAGCGCGACTTCGTCCACGGTCCCGACCTCCACCCCGCGCAGGAGGACCGGGGACGAGGTGGCGATGCGGTTCGCGTTGGTCGCGACCCCCCACACGCGGATCGTGGGCCCGCGAAACGGCGAGCCCGATATCCAGAACAGGCCCGCCACGATGACGGCGGCGGCGAGGATCAGGAATGCGCCGACGCGTACTTCGACGCCACGGTCGCGCAGCCCCGGATCTCTCATGCGAGGTCCCGCACAGGCGCCGCGTCGAGGAACTCGCGCACGTCGGGATTGTCCGTTTCGCGCAGTTGCCGCGGCGTGCCCTCGGCCGCCACGACCCCGTTGGAGAGGAGAACGATCCGGTCTGCGAGGTAGAAGGCCGATTCGACGTCGTGGGTCACGACGATGCTCGTCGCGTCGACCTCTTCGCTCACGCGCGCAATCAGTCGGTTGATACGGGTGGCGTTCACCGGATCCAGCCCCGTCGTAGGCTCGTCGTACAGGACGTAGCGCCGCTTGCCGATGATGGCGCGCGCGATGGCGACGCGCCGCTGCATGCCGCCGGAAAGCTCGGCGGGCAGCAGCGTCAGCACGTCCGGATCGAGATTCACGTGATCGAGCGCGGCCAGGACGAGCGCATCGCACTTCGCCCCCTGCCCGCGGCAGAAGCCGGGCGGGAGACCCATCAGGAGGTTGCCGCGCACCGTCATGGAGTCAAAGAGAGCGGAGTTCTGGAACACGTACGCGGTCCTGGTCCGAATGGCGGTCATCTGCGCGCGATCGGCCGACGGTACCGAGATCCCGTCGACGAGGATGTCTCCGGCGTCCGGATCGAACAGGCCGACGATGTGCTTCAGGAGGACGCTCTTCCCGGTGCCGGACGGCCCCATGATGGCGAGCGTCTCGCCTTCCCGCACATCGAGGTCGACGCCGTTCAGGACCGGCCGTCCGCCGAGCCGCTTGTGCAGGCCGACGATGCGGATCACGTGAGCGTCTTGTACACGGGTCCGAGCACGGTATCCAGGACCATGATGGTGACGATGATCGCGACGACGGCCCGGGTCGCCGTGCGACCCACGCCGGCAGCTCCGCCGCGAGCCCGGAGCCCCACGTGGCTCGCGACGAAGGTGATCGCGAACCCATACGCGACGGCCTTCACGAGCGAGAAGATGAGCGCGCCATGGTGGTAGTAGTTTTTGGCACCGTCCACGTACTCGCCCGTGCTGAGGCCGAGGATGCCGACCGCCGTCACATATCCGCTGAAGACCCCCATCGCGTTCGCGAGCATGACCAGCGGAACCAGGATGATCGTTCCCGCGACGACGCGCGGAACCACGAGTTCCACCACCGGATCCCGGCCCATCGTCAGGAGCGCGTCGATCTGGTTCGTGACCTTCATCGTGCCGAGTTCGGCGCCGATGGCGGCTCCGACGCGTCCGGCGAGCACGACCGCCGTCAGCACGGGTCCCAGTTCGGTGAGCATGCCGCCCACGACACCGCCCGCGACGATCTCGCGCGGGAGTCCCGGAGAGAGCTGGTACATCGTTTGCTGCGCCATCACCGCACCCGACAGTGCACCCATCAGCAATACGAGAGGGAGACTGTCGAGACCGATGAACTTGGCGTGCGCGACCGTCTCCCGCGCGTACCGGCGCGGGTGCGCGAGCGCGCGCAGCGTGGCGAGTCCGAGCATGCCCGCCCTTCCCGCGTGAAGCGCCGCGGCGCGCGCGGACCGTCCCGGCGCGGCGAGGAGATTCGAGGTCCTCAACGTGCCTCGTGCCTCTCCGCGTCCGTCACCTCCATTTGCGATTCCGGGCCCGGGAGGCCGTCGAGCACCTCGACCTCCAACCGGATCTCCTCCCACAACCGGTGCATGCGTCCTGGGTCATCCCCGAACCGGGCGGCGAAGTCCTCCAGCTGCTGTCCGGTGACGCCGTACTCGTCGAGCGTCGCGGCACGGACCGAGTCCCCCTCCGTCGTCCGCGCGTACGTCGCGCGCGCCCAGGTCAGCTTCGCCATGACCCGGACGTAGGTGTCATCGTCCAGCGCACCTTCCGGTCCTCCGCAGCCGGCCGCCACCAGGCATCCGGCGAGCAGCAGGAGCCTCACCGATCCACCTCCCTGGGGCAGCTTCACTCGGGAGCGCGCACCGACGCACGGTAGAGCCACCATATGAATGCCGCCACGGCCGCGACCCCCATGCCCTTGGCGATCGCCTCGAATCCGTCCGGCGCGAGGTTCATCACATCGGTGCTCTGCGCCAGCGCGAACGGGATCGCCAGCAGAATCCCGACGAGCGCCTCGCCGGTGATGAGCCCGGAGGAGAAGAGCAGTCCGCGGTGGTTCGCCTGTTCGACGTCGTGCGCGCCGCCCCCGCCTCGCCGCACGGTCCGGCCCACGAGCCACGCCACGATCCCTCCGACGAAAATCGGGACTTCCAGTTCGATGGGCAGATAGATGCCGACCGCGACCGCGAGCACCGGCACACGCAGGCTCGAACCCCGCGCCTCGAGGACCTGATCCAGCGTGATCACGGCCGCTGCGATCAGTGCCCCGATCCCGATCATCCCCCACGGGAGGTTGCGGGAGAAGACGCCGTCGGCGACGGAAGCCATGAGGGTTGCCTGCGGCGCTTGCAGCATCTCATCAGGGTCCATTCCCTCGCGAGGCAGGACGCCGCCGAGTCCGTAGGCCTCGAACAGCAGACCGAGGATCGGTGCGATGACGAGCGCGGCGGCCGTGACGCCGATGACCTGCATGATCTGTTGCTGCCGCGGCGTGGCGCCGACGATTCGGCCGGCCTTCAGGTCCTGCATGTTGTCGCCGGCGATCGCCGCCGCGCACGCGACGACGGCGCCCACGAGGATGGCGGTCGCCGCCGCCGAGAGCGCCTGGCCGCCGGACACCGTGAAGTCGACCTGCAACCCCAGCAGGAGGTAGAGGATGAGTGAGATCGTGAGGATCGTCGCGATCGTCACGCCGGAGATGGGGTTGTTCGACGAGCCCACGAGCCCCGCCATGTAGCCCGCGACGGAGGCGAACAGAAAGCCCGCCAGGAGCGCGAACAGCGTGCCCAGCACGAGCACGAGCCAGTAGAGTCCGGGCGTGATCGAGAGGGCGCCGCGGTCGATGACGAGCATGAAGACCGCGAGGATCGGCACCGCGAGCGCGACGGTCCCGATCGCGACGAAGTTGATCGGCATGTCGCGCTCGGTGCGCGGGATCTCGGGGCCTCCCTCCGCCGCGCGGGCAGCGCGCAGGGCCTCGATGGAGGACCTGACCCCGTCCCGCACGGAACCGAGGAGCGAAACGAGTGCCCACACGCCGCCCACCACCATCGCGCCCACGCCCATGAAGCGGATCTGCGCGCTCCAGATCGCCGCGGCCGCGTCATACCCGCTCGCGTCGCCGACGATGCCGGCCACGACCTGCGGGTCCGTGATCGCCATGTAGATGGGAATCCCGGCGAGCCAGGAGATCGCGCCGCCCGCGAGAACGAGGCTGCCGACGCGCGGCCCCACGATGTAGCCGACGCCGAGCAGGGCGGGGGAGAGGTCGGTCCCGATGCCGAACACCGAGCGGCCGAATGCGAAACCGTGCTCGACGGAGGAGCCCGCGATCTTGAGTCCGGTCTGCGAGAGCTTCAGCAGGGCGGCCGCCACCCCCCCGAGCGCGATCAGCCTTGCCCCGGAGCCTCCGCTGGCCCCGGCCTTGAGCACTTCCGCCGTCGCCACGCCCTCCGGGAAGCGCAGGTCCGCCTCCACGATGAGCGCCCGCCGAAGCGGAATCGTAAAGAGAACGCCGAGAATGCCGCCGCAGAGCGCGATCCCCATCGTGGGCAGGAAAGGGAACCCCGCCCAGTGGCGCAGGAGGATGAGCGCCGGCAGGGTGAAGATGACCCCCGCTGCGAGCGACTCTCCCGCGGAAGCGGCCGTCTGGACGATGTTGTTCTCAAGGATATTGTGCTCGCGGAACATCCTCAGGATCGCCATGGAGATCACGGCGGCCGGGATCGATGCGGACACCGTGAGGCCCACCTTGAGGCCCAGATAGGCGTTCGCCCCCGAGAGAACGGCGGAGAGGAGAATCCCGAGCACGATCGCCTTTCCGGTGATTTCGGGCAGCGATTGCGAGGCGGGGATGTACGGCTGGTGCGCGCGCGAGTCCGAGGCGCCCGCTGCTGGATCCGACATGGGCTTCCCTCCAGATGGTCCCGGGGCCGACTCGGGAGAGGATCGAGTCCTCATGGGGCGGGGTCGACCGAAGGGACGCTAGTCGCGGGTCCCGCGGGGGTCAACACGGAAGCTCCTGCCGAAGTGGCGCGATGCCGGGACGCGACGCTGATCCGGTCACCGCCCGATCGGCGGGAGGTCCGCCGTTTCGGCGGTGTCCCGCCGATGAGTTGATTCCGGAATGAGGGCACGTCGTTTGCTTATGGGACGAGAGGCGCACCCTGGGGCGCCGCCATCCGACGCCAGGGTCGGGAAACGAATCCGCAAGCGGTGAATGGACGATGATCTCAAGCGACAGATTCACGGTGAAGGCCCGCGAGGCGCTGGCCGAGGCCACGATCGCGGCGCGACGGGGGGACAACCCCGCCGTCGAGGACATGCATCTGCTGGCGGCCCTGCTCCGGCAGGAAGGTGGCGTCATCGTGCCGGTCCTGCAGACGGTGGGGATCGATCTCCCCGATCTGGAGGCACGGCTCGACGGCGTCCTGCGGCGCCTCCCCAGGCAGAGCGGCGCCTCTCCGACGCCCAGCCGCGAACTCGACCGCGTCCTCGACGCCGCCGATGCCCTCGCGGCGGAGATGGGCGACGCCTATGTGACGACCGAACACCTGCTGATTGCACTCGCGGGCAAGCAGGCATCGACGACGGGCCCGCTGCTCCGGCAGTCCGGGGCGGGGCCCGACGCCGCGCGCGCGGCCGTGGAGGAGGTGCGAGGCCCGCATCGCGTGACCGATCAGGATCCGGAAGGGAAGTATCGCGCCCTCGAGCGCTACGGCGTCGATCTCACTGCTGAGGCCCGCGCCGGCAAGCTCGACCCGGTCATCGGCCGCGATACCGAGATCCGGCGCGTCATGCAGGTCCTGTCGCGGCGGCGAAAGAACAATCCCGTCCTCATCGGAGAGCCGGGCGTCGGCAAGACCGCAATCGCGGAGGGGCTCGCGCAGCGCATCGTCACCGGCGACATCCCCGAATCGCTGAGGAACAAGCAGCTCGTGCAGCTGGACATCGGGTCGATGCTGGCGGGCGCAAAATACCGAGGCGAATTCGAAGAGCGCCTGAAGGCGACGCTCAAGGAGATCACCGAGTCCGGCGGTCGCTACGTCATCTTCATCGACGAACTCCACACCGTGGTGGGCGCGGGCGCGGCTGAAGGCGCGGTGGACGCCGGCAACATGCTCAAGCCTGCCCTGGCTCGCGGCCAGCTTCGCATGGTGGGCGCGACGACGCTCGACGAATACCGGGTGCATATCGAGAAGGACCCGGCTCTCGAGCGGCGGTTCCAGCCCGTCGTCGTCGGCGAGCCCGGGGTGGACGAGACCGTGGCGATCCTCCGCGGGCTCAAGGAACGGTACGAGGTGCACCACGGCGTACGGATCACGGACCCGGCGCTCGTCAGCGCCGCGCGGCTCTCCGACCGGTACATCGGCGACCGCTTCCTGCCGGACAAGGCGATCGACCTCGTGGACGAGGCGGCGTCCCGGCTGCGGATCGAGATCGACTCCATGCCGGAGGAGATCGACGAACTGGACCGTAGGGTCACGCAGCTCGAGATCGAGCGCGAGGCGTTGCGCGAGGAGGACGACACGAGGAGCCGCGGGCGGCTCGCCGAACTGGAGGAAGAACTCGCGGCCGCGCGCGAGTCGCTCGCGGGGCTGAACGCCCGCTGGATCCGCGAGAAGGACACGATCGAGACGGTCCAGCGCTTCAAGCGCGAGATCGAGGAGATCGGCGTCGAGGCCCAGCTGGCGCAGCGGCGCGTGGACCACCAGCGCGCGGCCGAGATCCTGCACGGCGAGCTGCCGAAGCTGCGAAGCGAACTCCTCGCTGCCGAAGCGAAGCTGAAGGAGATCCAGGACGAGGGTTCCTTCCTGAACGAAGAAGTGGGACCGGGCGAGATCGCCGAGGTCGTGGCGAGCTGGACCGGGATTCCCGTGGCCCGGATGCTCGAGGACGAAAGGGATCGTCTCGCCACGCTGGAGGAGCATCTCCATCGCCGCGTCGTGAACCAGTCCCACGCCATCGCGGCCGTCTCGGACGCCGTGCGGAGGAGCCGGGCCGGACTCCAGGACCCGAACCGTCCGATCGGCAGCTTCATGTTTCTCGGCCCCACGGGGGTCGGGAAGACGGAGACGGCCAGGGCGCTCGCCGAGTTTCTCTTCGACGAGGAAACCGCGATGGTCAGGATCGACATGTCGGAGTACATGGAACGGCATGCCGTGTCGCGTCTCATCGGAGCGCCGCCGGGATACGTCGGCTACGAGGAGGGAGGGCAACTCACCGAGGCCGTACGGCGCCGTCCCTACACCGTGGTCCTCTTCGACGAAATCGAGAAGGCTCACCCGGAGGTCTTCAACGTCCTCCTCCAGATCCTGGATGACGGGCGGCTGACGGACGGGCGGGGGCGCACGGTGGACTTTCGCAACGCCGTTCTCATCATGACGAGCAATATTGGAAGCTCGAGGATCCTCGCGCGCTCCGAAGCCGGCGAGCCCTGGGCCGGTACGCAGGCGGAGGTGGAGGGCGCCCTGCGGGGACACTTCAAGCCGGAGTTTCTCAACCGCGTGGATGAAATCCTCGTGTTCCAGCCGCTCGCCCGGGAACACCTGGAGTCCATCGCGGAGCTTCAGGTGAATCGGGTGGCCCGCATGCTGGCGGAAAGGGACATCCGGATCGAGGTCACGGCGCCGGCCCGTCGAAGGATCGCGGAAGTCGGGTACGACCCCGCCTTCGGGGCGCGTCCGCTCAAGCGGGCGATTCAGCGGCTCATTGCGAATCCGCTGGCGATGGCGTTTCTGGAGGGGCGGTTCGCGGAGGGGGATGCGATTCGCGTCGAACTCGAGGAGGATGGGGAGGGACTCCGCTTCGTTCCACTGGAGACGTCCGGCGTGGGGGAGGAGGGGGCATGAGGGCCGCCGTCGTGAAGGTCCCCCGCGTTGGGGCTGCAGTGCTGCTGATGGCGACGGCGAGTTCTCTGCTCGCCGGGTGCGCGTCGCGCGGAGCGACGGGGACGCGGGCGGATACGGCCCCGTACGGCGCGGCGTCGGCCGAGGCGGCGATCGGGCGGTTTCTCGATGCCGCCAGGCTCGGCGACTACGCCGCCATGGCGCGGCTGTTCGGGACGGCCGACGGCCCTGCGGAACGTCGCTGGGGGCGGATCGAAACGGAACAGAGGATGTTCGTGCTCGCGAGCCTGCTGGCGCCGCGCACCTGGGGACTGCACCCGAATCCGATCTCCGAAGCCGGCGGCGCCGCGCGCTGGTTGGTGGACCTGGCGGGGACGAGAAGCGGGGACGTGAGCATCCCGTTCATCGTTTCGGCGCAGGGGAACCGCTGGTTCGTGGAGCGCATTGTGACCGAGGGACTCGGCGTTCCGTGACCCCCGGCGGCCGCACGTGGTAACGGCTCAGCCGCCGTGGATTCACGCCTGCGAGGAAGGCCGCGCGCAATGCCCAGTGTCTGACGACGGTCCGCAGGAAACCCGTTTCCCAGCGTCGACTCGACGTGCGTGCGGCGAGGGGGAGGAGGCGAAAACGGGTGACGCGGCGCACCGCACGGACGAACGTCACGTCCTCGAAGAGGGGGACACCCGGGAAGCCGCCCGAGGCGCCGTACGCATCCCGCGTGGCGAACAGCGCCTGGTCCCCGGTGGCGGTCGCGAAGAGGCGGGTGCGCCAGTTCACACCGCATTCGAGCAGCCCGTAGCGCCACCGTTTCTCGCGCGACCGGAGGGCGAAGCGGAAACAACCCGCCCCCGCTCCGGCTTGAATCGCGGCGCGGATGGCCGCCGCGCTGCCCTCCGGAAGCCAGGTGTCGGCGTGAAGGAACACGAAGACGGCGCCGGTCGCGGCCCCGGCCCCGGCGGCGAGCTGGGCCCCGCGGTTGGCCCGGGCCGTCAGGACGTCGCCGTGGCCGCCCGCGATCTCGGTCGTGCGATCCCCGCTCCCTCCATCGACCACGATGATTTCCGTCCCCGGGCCGAGAGCGGCGCGGGCGCGTCGGAGCGTCTCGTCGAGCAGTGCTTCCTCATCGAGCGTCGGTACGATGACGGAGAACTCCGGACTCACCCGGGCCCGGCGTCCTCCCGCATCTCCAGGAGCACGCCCTCCACCGAGCGCGGGTGGAGAAAGGCGATGCGGGCACCCCCGGCGCCGCGACGAATCCGGGGCGGGATCGCGACCGCGCCGGCCGCCTCTGCACCCTCCAGCGCGGCCGCGAGATCGTCAACGCGCACGCAGACGTGGTGGATGCCGGGTCCGCGGCGCTCAAGGAAGCCGGCGACGGGGGAGTCCCGCGACAGGGGGGCGAGCAGTTCGATCCGGCCGGGGCCTTCGCCGAAGAACGTGGCCCGGATCCCCTCCGAGGGTACGGTTTCCTCGCCGGCGGACGGTTGTCCGAGGATGGCGGACCATCGTCGCACGGCTTCCGGCAGTGAGTTGACCGCGATTCCCACGTGGTCGATAATTGGCGCGCCGGGGATACGGTTGCCCTGGTTCACTTGCGGCCGAAACCCCTCCGTGGTTGCTCGAACCGGTTCAGAACTCGAGTGGCGGCGCCGGTGTATAAGGCCTCGGAGCCGTGTGCGGGAACGTATTCCGGCTCCGGTGACGGAGCCAGTGAGAACGTACCGCTCTCCCGGCCGGGATGAGCGGGGACGATAACAGGAGACTTGCATGGCTGACGCTGCGAATGGGGGACCGATCGAGGTCACGGATGCGAATTTTGCGGACGAGATCGAGGGCGCCGATGGTCTCGCCCTGGTGGATTTCTGGGCCGAATGGTGCGGCCCGTGCCGGCTGGTGGGGCCGATCATCGATGAGCTCGCGCAGGAGTACCTGGGGCGGGTCACGATCGGCAAGCTCGATGTGGACGCGAACCCTCAGACGGCCTTCCGCTTCAACGTGCGCTCGATCCCGAGCATCCTCTTCTTCAGGGACGGCGAGGTCGTGGACACGCTGGTGGGGGCGCACCCCCGGGATTCTCTCGAGAGAAAGATCCTCGAGCACGCCTAGTGTGGTGTCTCGGAAATCCGCGCCTCGATTCCGCGCCCCCCGGCCGTGACGGTTCCGGGGGGCGCGGCCGCATCCGGCCGGTGAACGAGTGACGAGGACGCGTTCGTGACGGGAACGCTGTACGTGATCGGGACGCCGATCGGAAATCTCGACGACATGGCTTCGCGCGCGGTTCGGCTCCTGCGGTCGGTCGACGTGTGCTATGCCGAGGACACGCGGCGCACGGGGACCCTGCTCGCGCGGCTGGAGGCGAACGTTCCGTTGCGATCGCTTCACATGCACAACGAGCGGGCGCGGGTGGAGGAACTGCTGGCGACCCTCGCCGCCGGACGCTCCGCGGCTCTCGTGTCCGATGCGGGAACGCCGACCGTCTCGGACCCCGGCTGCCGCGCGGTGTCCGCCGCCCGGGAGGCGGGACACGAGGTGCTATCCGTTCCCGGCCCCTCGGCTGTCCTGGGGGCGCTCTCCGTCTCCGGCCTTCCGGCGGATCGGTTTCGCTTCCTCGGCTTTGTCCCGCGGCGAGGCCGGGAACGCGTCGCCTGGATCGACGAGCTTCGCGGCTGCCCGGATACCGCGGTCGCCTTCGAGGCGCCGGGGCGGCTTGTGGCCCTGCTCGAGGCACTGGTCGCGTCGGGCCTGGGCGAGAGAGAGGCCGTCGTGTGCCGCGAACTGACGAAGCTCCACGAGGAAACCGCGGCCGGGACCGTATGCCGGCTGGCAGCGGCGTTCGCGACACGCGAGGTCAAGGGTGAGGTGACGCTCGTGTTCGCAGGGGAGGCGCCGGGCAACGAAGGGCCCGATCTGGCGGTCCTGTTGGAAGAGGCGCGACATTGGTCGCGCGATGGCCTGCGGCGGCGCGAGATTGCCGACCGCCTGGCCGCGGAGTTCGGTCTGAGCCGGAACGAGGCCTATCGCGTGAGCTTGCAGGTCCAAGAGGCGCCCTCGGAATGAGTGACGGATTCGGCTTCGAACGGCTTGCCGCCGCCTGCGCGGCTGCCCGAGCGCGCGCCGCGGGGACGGCGGCCGCCCTGGCGGTCTCGCTGTGCGGTGCGCTGGTCCTCGTCCTCTCACTGCTCCCCGCTTCCGTGCGGGAAGGCCGGGGCTCCCTTGTCCCGCTCGCGCTGGCGGTCGTGCTCTGGGGCGGCTTCGCCGGGTTGGCCCTGGTCGGCCGGCGCGTCTGGCGCGCGCTGCATCCGCATGCGGTCGCCGAGGAGGCGGACGGCGCGGCCGGACTGGGGGCCGGCGACGTCCGCTCGGCCATCGAACTCGGGGGGGTCGGGAAGACCGCGCGCGACGGACTGGCCGCCCTCCACCGGGCGCGCGTTTCCGAGGCGCTCGGGAGCGTGGCTGCCCGCGGGCTCCTGCCTGTCACGGGCCCGGGCTGGAAGCGGCGCATTCGCCAGTCGGGCCTGGTGGTGGCCCTCACGCTGATCGTGCTGTCGGTGGCCGCGCTGCTGCGCCCGCAGCCCACCTTTTCGGCCGTCTCCGCGCTGGGGGCCCCGTGGCGCACGGCGTTTCCGGCACCGCTCCCGCCGCTGGACCTTTCCGGCGCGGCCGGCGTGCCCCGCGGCGAGGCGGCTGTGGTGTCCATCTCGGCTGTCGGTCGCGACCGGATCGAGCTCGCGTGGCGTGCCGCGGGCCGCGCGCCCGAACGGGTGGCCATCGAAGTGGCGGCGGGGGGGGCCGCGGAGGGCCGCACCGGGCCGATCACCTCGCCCACGGCGGTGTGGATCGAAGACCGCGACGGCTTTTCGAGCGACACCCTCAGGGTTCGCCCCCTGGAGCCGCTCCTGGTTCAGGATCTGCAGCTGACCGTCGAGTTTCCGGCCTACCTCGGGCGGGAGTCGGAGAGCTATCGCGGCCGGATCCCGCCGCTCGTGGCGCCCGACGGGACGAGGCTCCGGCTGAGCGGGGAGACGAACGTCCCGCTCGATGGCGGCTACCTCGCCCGGGAACCCGGTGAAGGTGAGACCGGCGCCGCGGAAACGCGGATCCCGCTCGAAATTGCGGGCGCGCAGTTCACGGCTACCTGGGTCCCCGACCGTACGGGTGCGTGGGCGTGGGAGCTGCGGGCCGAGTCCTCGCTCGGTGCGCCGATCGTCCCCGACCCGATCCGCGTGCTGCTGGTCCCGGATCTGCGGCCGCGCATGCACCTCCTCTATCCGGCGCCGGACACGACCCTCGGATACGAGCGCGTGATGCCGGTCATCGTGGACGTCGAGGATGACATCGGTCTCCGCCGTGCCTTCGTGCGCAGCTGGCGCTCGGGCCTGGGCAGCGAGAACGGGGAGCGCCGCGAGGCGCTTTCCCCCGATCCGGCCGGAGCGGCCCGGGCGGTGTTCCGTCACCTGCTGGACCGCAGCGCGGAGTCCTTCCTGCCCGGCGACACGCTGTTCTATCGCTTCGAGGCATATGACGGACACCCGGCGAGGGGGCCGGCCATGTCCGACACCTTCCTCCTCCGCGTTCCGACCTTCACCGAGATTCGGGACCGGCGGGCGGAGCAGACGGAGGACCTGTCCGCGGCCGCGCGCGAGCTGGAAGAGAGGTTGGAGGCGCTGGCCGAGGCGGCGGCCGATGCGGCGAGCCAAACGGATGCCGAGGGGGACGACAGCGAGGACGTCCGGTTCGATGCCACGGAAGAGGCCCGAAGCGTACTCGACGAAGCTGAGCGGTCCGAAGAGGAGCTTGAAGGGGTGGAGGAGCAACTCGAGGCCCTCCAGGACGAACTCGAAACGTCGCTGCTCTCCGACCCCGCCCTGCAGGAGCAGTTGCGGCGCTTGGCCGAACGTTACGAGGAACTCGCCGAGAGCGGACTCGAGGAGCAGATCGAGGCGCTCGCGGAGGCGTTGCGGGAACTGGACCCGGAAGCGGTGCGGGCAGCCCTCGAACAGCTCGCCGAAGAGTATGAGACGCTGCGGGAGCAAGTCGATCAGACGCTCGGCATGCTCGAACAGGCCGCGCTGGAGCAGGCGATGAAGGCCGCGCAGGCGAACGCGGACGAATTGGCGCGGGAGCAGCGGGAGGTGGCCGGGGAGACCGATGCCGAGGCATTCCAGGAGGGGCAGGCGTCGCTCGTCGAGCAGGCGGAGGCGCTGGCCGAGCGCCTGGCTGAACTGGAGGCGGAGCTCGCGGCGGCGGATCGCGAGGCGGCCGCGGATTCGGCCCGGGCCGCTGGCGAGCGCACGCAGGAGGCCCTGGGGAAGATGGCCGACGCGCAGAGCGGCGCCCAGGAGACCCCGTCCGGCGCGCCGGGAGAAGTCAGCGAGGCGGAGCGGCAGGCGGCGGAGGAAGCCGCCGAGGCGCTCGAGCAGGCCGCGGGCGCTCTTGGTTCGGCACAGCGGGACATGAGCGGGGAGCAGGGAGAGGCTGCAGTGGAGTCGCTGGCCCGGGCGCGCAGCGAAGCGCTTACGCTGGCCGAGGAGGAAGGCCGTCTCTCGGAGGCGACGAGGGGTGAGACTACAGCGGATCCGGCGTCCTGGCGCGCGCAGCAGGCGGCCGTTCGCCAGGGGCTGGAGAATCTGGTCGAGAGGCTCTCGGAGGCCGGAAACGAAGCCGCCATGCTCGACCAGCGTACGGGAGCGGCGGCGGGCGAGGCGGCGGAGCGCATGGATCAGTTGCTGGATCGGCTCGCCGGCGATGGCGCCCGGCGACTTCCGGCGCGCGCCGAGGTGGAAGGCATCCAGGAGTCGCTCAATTCGCTGGCGCGGCACCTGCTCGCCAGCGAGGAGGCCGCGCGGGCGGCAGGGCAGGAGTCCGCCGGCCAGGATGCGGCGGACCAAATGAACCAGCTGGCCCAGCAGCAGCAGGCGGTTACGCAGGAGACGAGTTCTCTGCTCATGCCCGGCCCGCGCCCCTCCGGCGAGGAGCGTCGACGCGAGGAGATCGTGCGCCGGCAGGAGGAAGTCGCGGAGGAACTGGGAGAACTGGAGGATCCGGAAGGCGATCTCCTGGGCCGTCCGGAGGAACTTGCCGAGGAGGCGGCCGAACTCGCACGGCAGCTCGACCTGCAGGGGCCGACGCAGGAAACGCTCGAGCGACAGCGGCAACTCTTCCGTCGAATGCTCGATGCCGGGCGTTCGCTCGAGGATGAGGATCTCGATCCCAACGAGCGGGAGTCGCGGGCGGCCACAGCGGCTCCGGCTGCCCCGCCGCCCATCGATCCGGAGCTGCTGCGGGGACGCCGGTTCCCGGCGCCATCCGAAGCTCTGCTCCGGGAACTGCCACTGTTCTATCGATCGCTGATCTTCGAGTACTTCGACCGGCTGAACCGCGTGCCTCCCGGCGGTGCGGCGCCACGGCGGGAGCCCTGACGTGGCACGTTCCCGGCTTCGGTTGGCGGGTGCTCTCCGCCGCCCCATCCGCATGGCGGCACTCCTGACAGGCGCGTGGGCGGCCCAGCTGCCGTCGGGCTCCGCACTTGCGGGTCAGGCCTCGGCGGCCTCCGAACAGCGCACCGTGGCGCGGGCGGAGCGCCTCCGTGCGAGCGGGAGGGCGGCGGAAGCCGCGTCGGCCCTGCGGGAGCACCTGACGCGGGCGCCCGCGTCGCCGGCCGCGCTCGCCCTCCTGGGGGAACTGGCGCTGGAGTCCGGGGAGGCGCCCGCGTTCGTGCGCTACGCCGAGGCCGCCCTGGCCGAGGCCCCCGGCGAGCAGGTGGCGCGACTGTGGTGGGTCAGGGGGCTGACGGGAGCGGGGCTGCTCGACTCGGCTCTCGCCGTCAGCGAGCGGTGGCTCGATGAAGCGCCCCGGCTCGCCACGGCCCGGCTGGCCCGCGCCGACGTTCAGCTGGCCGCGGGGGATTCCGCGGGAGCCGCCGAAACCCTGGAGGAAGCCGCGACCCCTGACGTCGAACTCCTGACGCGCTTCGCCGATCTTCTCCTCACCCTGGGCGACGGGGATCGTCTCGCGTCGACCTGGGCCGCACTTCTTGCCCTTTCGCCTCCTGCCCTGGACCTGGTGGAAGCCCATCTTCGCGCGTTCGAGGCCGAGGGGGCCGGCGTTGGCGCGGCGTCCTTCGACCGCCTTCGGGCGAACTTGGCGGAGCGGCAGGATGGAGCATCCCGGGCCGGAGCCATCATCGCACTCCGCCTCGGGCGCGCGGTGGAGGCCCGGGCCCTCGCGCAGTCGGCCCCGGCGCGGGACGACCTGGAAGCCGCGGCGTTCCTGCGTGACTACGTGCGGGAGGCGGAGGCGGCCGATCTTCCGGGCGAGGTCGCCTGGTCCGCCCGGGGGCTCGTCGAACTCAGTGCACGTCCGGCAGACCGCCTGCGCTGGCTCGCGCTGTCGGGGGAGCAGGCGCTGGCCGCCGGAGACAGCACCACCGCTCGGGCCGTCCTCGAGGAGTTGATGCGGGAGAGCGCCCCCGGCGATGGTCCGCACCAGCTGTCGTCGCGGCGCTTGTTCGGGCTGCTCGCGGGCGACCCCGCATCCCTCGATGAAGCGGCCTCGGTGCTCGATCGTTACGTCAGGCAGTATCCGGACTCGACGACGGCGGAATCCGCCATGCGGGGAGGCCTTGCCCTCGGCTACGCCCGGGCGGGCGACCTCGGCGCTGCGGAAGCGCTCGTCGCCGATGCGCGGGGCCGCATTCGCGTCGCCTTCTCGGGGCCGCTCGACGCCGCGGCGGCTCGGCTGGCGCTGTACGCGGGACAGCGCGATTCCGCCCGCGCGCGGGCGAGCCGGAGTGTGCGCGAGGTGGGGATCGAGGCCGCGGAACGGACGCGCCGGCTTCGTCTGCTGACCCTGGTGCAGGCGGCCGACACGGCGGAGGTCCGCATCGCGGGCGCCGCCGCGCTCGGGCTCCTCGCCTCTCCGGAGGCTTTCGACCCCGGGCCGGCACTCCGCGACCTGGCCGGCCAGCCCGCTTCGAGCGGCCGGCCGGTCGTGCTGGCGTTCATCGCCGACGCCGCGGCGGCTGCCGGACGGGACCGGGTCGCCGATGGCCTGCGGCGCCAGGTCGTCATCCAGCACCCGTCAAGCCCCGAAGCTCCGGAGGCTCTTCTGGGCCTCGCCCGCAGCGCGGCCCCCCCGGAGGCCGCTTCGTGGCTCGAACAACTGATCGTCGGGTATCCGCGGAGCGCCCTCGCGCCCGTCGCGCGCCGCATGCTCGCCGAACTGGATGGAGAGGATCGATGAAGCCCGAGAGGAAGCCGCATCTCCCGGGACGCCGGTTCCCCGGCCACCTTGCCGTCCGTTTCGTGTTGGCGGGCCTCGCCTCGCTTGCCGGCGTTGCGGGACTTGGGGCGCAGCTTCTCGTCCCGATGGACCGCGAACAGGAGAACCACCTGAAGGCGTACGGGTACGCTTTCGGCGTCCTCACGGAAGGGCAGTCGGCCGAGTGGCTTCTGAACTATCGCTCCGGGTCCTTTCTGGTGTCGGACGTGCCGTCCAACCGTCGCCGGGCCGCGCTCATGGGTGTGACCGTGGAGACGCTCGACGGTTCGGAGGTGGCGAGGATCCGCCGCGAGATCGAGACGCGGAACATGGAGACCGTACCGCTGGAAAAGGCCCCCACGATCGCGGTCTACACGCCGCCGAACAGTTCTCCATGGGACGATGCCGTGACGATGGCGCTCGAATATGCCGAGATTCCCTACGAGAGAATCTGGGATCGGGAAGTGTTGTCCGAGGAACTCGACAACTTCGACTGGCTGCACCTCCATCACGAGGACTTCACGGGGCAGTATTCCAAGTTCTACCTGAGCTACGCGTCGGCGGCCTGGCTCCAGGAGGAGGTCGCGCGCAACGAGGCGATCGCACGCGAACTGGGCTATCCGAACGTCCCCGCGCTCAAGAAGGCCGTCGCGGCCCGTCTGCGCAGCTATGTGGAAGGGGGCGGCTTCCTGTTCGCGATGTGCACCGCCACGGAGACGCTGGAGCTTGCCCTGGCCGCGGCGGGAACGGACATCGCGGCTTCGTTCGCCGACGGTTCGCCCCTCGACGCCACGGCGAGCGAGAAGCTCCGCTGGTCCAACGCGCTCGCCTTCCGGGATGCCATACTCGTGACGGATCCGACGCTCAGCGCCTTCAGCGACATCGACGGCCACCAGGTGAACACGCCGTGGAGGGTGGATCTCGGCAGCTTCTCCCTCTTCGAGTTCAGTGCGAAGTTCGATCCGGTTCCCGCCATGCTCACCCAGAACCACCGGCGAGTGCTGCCCGACTTCTACGGCCTGACGACGACGTTCCGCAGGGAGCGCCTCCAGCCCGGCGTCACGGTGCTCGCGGAGGAGGAGGCGCGCGGACGCGTCAAGTACCTTCACGGGAGCCTGGGCGAGGGGACGTTCACATACCTCGGCGGACACGATCCGGAAGACCCCCGCCACCTGATCGGCGACGCACCGACGGATCTCGACCTCCATCGACATTCCGCCGGCTATCGTCTCATCCTCAACAACGTCCTCTTTCCCGCGGCGAAGAAGAAGAAGCTGATCACATGACGGCTCCGACCCGGGTGGCGGATCGGTCTTGCGGCCACCGAGGGGAACTCGCCGGGCCCGGGATTCCGGCCGGCGGGTAGATCCGTGTCCCGTACCCCAACCCCGCGGTTCGCCGAGCGGAGACGGGCGCGGGAGCGATCCGAGCGCCGAAGGCTGGCGATCGGGCTCCTTGGCTCGGTGGTCGTGCACGCCCTCCTGCTCATTGTCGCGGGCGGCGTCCGGGTCGACTCGCTTCCCTTCACGCTCCCGCCCGTCGAGACGGTGCCGGCGCCCGACGCCCTCGTCGTGGTCGAGATCGCCCCGACATTGCCCGAGGACCTCCCCGAGGATCCCCGGCCGGAGCCGGTGCCGCCGCCCGAGGAAGAACTCCCGGCGGCAGAACCCGAGCCGGAGGCGGAGGAAGAGGAGGAAGAGGAGGAAGAAGACGCGGAGGAGGAGGAGCAAGGTGACCCGATTCCGGGGGCGCCCGGCCTGATCGTCGCCGGTCCGCCGCCCCCGCCGCAGCAGCCGCGGGGGCGGACGAACGCCTCGCGGCTCCGGCTTCGCTTCAGCGATGTCCGACTCTGGTTCAATCCGCAGTCGCCCCGGCTCGTCGGGGAGAGGCTCGTCCAGTTCGCTCGGGCGGACAGCGCCGTTCGGGCGATTCTCCGCGACTGGCTGGACAGCCTGCAACTCGACGACGACGTGCGTCGGCGTGCCCGCGACTGGACCTTCGAGCGCGACGGTAAGCGGTGGGGATTCTCGGAGCAGGGGATTCACCTTGGGGACATCACGATCCCGATTCCCATCGGGTTCGCCCCTACCGGGCCCCAGAGACGCGCGTACGAACAGGCGATCCGTGACCTCACCGCGATCCAGCTCCAGAACCTGCGCGACGATGTGGAGGCCGCCGCCGCGGAAGCGCGGGCCCGCATGCAGGAGCGCGCCGACGAGGAGATCCGGCGACGCCGCGGCGACACGCTCCGGGCCCGCGGACCCCCCTGGGGCAGTGTCCCTCCGCTGCGTGGTTCCAAACCCACTGCGCCTCCGTTAGACTGAGCCGCAGCCCGGACGCCGGGGGCTCTCCCCGTCGCACCGCCGTTTCTTCCGACACGAGAACCGTCAGTCAGGAGCCGCCTCTTGGGTGACTCTCACACGTCCACCGAGCTTTCGCCCCGCTACGAACCCGCGGGCCTCGAGCATCCGCTGTACGAGCGCTGGGTCGACGAGGGGATGTTCCACGTTCCGGCCGGGGAGGCCGAGCGGCCCTACGTAATCGTGATCCCCCCGCCCAACGTCACCGCCGCGCTGCACATGGGGCACGGGCTCAACAACACGCTGCAGGATGTCATCATCCGCCGCCGCCGGATGCAGGGGTACGACGCGCTCTGGGTGCCGGGTACGGATCACGCCGGAATCGCGACCCAGAACGTCGTCGAACGGCAGCTGCGCGCGGATGGGCTCACCCGCTTCGATCTCGGCCGCGAGGCCTTCGTCGAGCGCGTGTGGGAGTGGGTCGACGAGTACGGCGGGCGCATCATCGACCAGTTGCGCACGATCGGCTGCTCCTGCGACTGGGAACGGACGCGATTCACGCTGGACGAGGGGCTCTCCAGCGCGGTGCGCGAAGTTTTCGTCCGCCTGTACGAGAAGGACCTCGTCTACCGCGGGCGGTACATCATCAACTGGTGCCCCCGGTGCCGCACCGCGCTCTCGAACGAGGAGGCGGAGCACCGCGATCTCGAAGGCAGGCTCTACCACCTCAGGTATCCCCTGGTCTCGGGCGGGCACGTGGAAGTCGCCACGACGCGGCCGGAGACGATGCTGGGCGATACGGGGCTCGCGGTTTCTCCAGGGGACGAGCGGTATCGGGACCTCATCGGGCTGGAGGCCGAGTTGCCGCTCGTCGGGCGCCGCCTCCCGATCGTGGCCGATGAGCATGTCGACCCCGAATTCGGTTCCGGCGTCGTCAAGGTCACGCCGGCGCACGACCCGAACGACTTCGAGATCGGGCAGCGACACGGCCTCGAAGCACTGGATGTGATGACGGACGGCGGGGCGATGAACGACGCCGTCCCGGAAGCCTACCGGGGTCTCGACCGTTTCGAGGCGCGCCGGCGCGTGGTGGCGGACCTCGAGGAGGGCGGCTGGCTCGTGCGCGTGGAGGATCACGCGCACGCCGTCGGGAGGTGCTACCGCTGCGACACCATCGTCGAGCCCCGTCTGAGCCTCCAGTGGTTCGTCCGCATGAAGCCGCTGGCGGAACCGGGGCTCAGGGCCTACAAGGACGGCGAACTTCGCTTTCACCCGCCGCGCTTCGGCCGCGTGTACCGCAACTGGATGGAGAATATCCGCGACTGGTGCATCAGCCGGCAGCTGTGGTGGGGACACCGGATCCCCGTCTGGTATTGCGATGCCCCGGACTGCGGCGAGATGGTTGTCTCCACCGAGGTTCCGCAGGACTGCCCCTCCTGCGGGGGCGAGCTGCGTCAGGACGCCGATGTGCTCGACACCTGGTTCAGTTCGTGGCTATGGCCCTTCTCGACGCTGGGGTGGCCGGAGCGGACCGCGGACCTTCGGGCCTTCTATCCCACGGCGACCCTGGTCACCGCGCCCGAGATCCTCTTCTTCTGGGTGGCCCGCATGATCATGGCGGGTTTCGAGTTCATGGGAGCGTTGCCCTTCACCGATGTTCTGCTGAACGGGACGGTCCGGGATCACCTCGGACGCCGCATGTCCAAATCCCTGGGGAACGGGATCGATCCGCTGGAGGTCGTCGATCTGTACGGTGCCGATGCCATGCGCTTCACGCTGGTTCGAGGATCTCCGCTCGGGACGGACATCCAGCTCGACTACGAGAATCTGGAGGCCGCGTTCCGGCCGGGGCGCAACTTCGCGAACAAGATGTGGAACGCGGCCCGGTTCGCCCTGCCGCACGCGCGCGGCGACGGCGGGGGAGTCGCCACCCGGCCGGGGGCGCTCTCGGACAGGTGGATCCGGAGCCGGCTCGCCCGGGTAGCGCAGGAGATGGACGAATCCTACGAAGCATTTCGACTCCACGAGGCGGCGGAGATCGGCCACGCGTTCGTCTGGGGCGACTTCTGCGACTGGTATCTGGAGCTGGCGAAGCACCGACTGACGGGCGGCGGCGAGCCCGCCCGGCAGGCGGGGCACACATTGACGGTCGTGATGCGAGGGTGGCTCTCGCTGCTTCATCCGATCGTGCCCTTCGTCACCGAGGCGATCGCCGCCCGGCTCCCTGATGCGGACCCCGCGGGTTCGCTCGTCGCGGGCCCGTGGCCGGTTTTCCCGGAGGACTGGATCGATCCCCGGGCGGACGCGGCGATCGACGCCCTGCAGGAGTTCGTCGGTGCGGTCCGGACGCTGCGTGCGGAATACGGCGTGGCACCGGGGACGCGCGTGCGGGTGCGGGTGACGGACGCCTCTCCGGCCTTGCTGTCGGCCCTGGCCGAGGAGGAGGAGAGCATCGGGCGCCTGGCGGGCCTGTCCGGGGTCGAGCGAATCGCGGCGGGTGCGAGCGGCGAAACGGCGGAGGGGGTCGGGGCGCACATCGTGCTCCGCTCGGGAGGGGAACTGTTCCTTCCGCTGGAAGGGGTCATCGACCTGGACGTCGAGCGCGGGCGAATCCGGGCGGAGATGGAGCGGACGGGCGGGCTGCTCGCACGGAGCCGGGGCAAGCTCGAGAACGCGGGTTTCCTCGGTAACGCGCCCGAGGACGTGATCGAACGGGAGCGGGAGAAGGTGGCGTCCCTGGGAGCGCGGCGGGCGCGCCTCGAGGAGAAGCTCCGATCGCTGGGGGCGGAGGTCTGACCCTCATCGGACCCGGAGCATCCGGGCGGAATCCGGGGCTGTGCGGCCGAACCGGCGCGTCCATCGCGGGCGGGCGGCTCCTGTCGGCGGTCATGGCGCTTCTGATCGGGGTGGCTTGCGCGCGGGAGATGCCGCCGCCGGGAGCGCGCCCCGATGAAGTGCCGCCCGCCATCGTCCGCATCCGTCCCGCGCCGGATACCGTCGTCGCGGACTTCGACGGAGCGCTCGAAATCCGCTTCGACGAGCCGGTCCGGATACCGAACGGGATCGCCAGGGAGATGTTCGTGAGTCCGATGGAGACGTACGCATCGGAGATGGGGTTCGCGGATCTGCGCCTGCGGCCGGAGGACGGGTGGCGGGAGGGCGTCGTCTACTGCTTCTCGATGCCGATTGACGGAATCGCCGATCTCCTGCGCAACTCGATGGAAGGCCGGGCTGAGTTCTGCTTTTCGACGGGCACCGAGATCACCGACACTCAGGTCGCGGGAGAGGTGATCGACGTGCTGACGGGGCAGCCGCTCGAGGATGCCCGCGTCATCTTCTGGGCGGAACCTGATTCCATCCCGTACGGCGCAATCTCGGACAGCGTCGGCCAGTTCGTGGCGCGCGGTCTGCCCGTCGGGGAGTACCAGGCCTTCGCGTTCGTCGACCGCAATCGCAATCTGGTTCCCGATCGGGAACTCGAAATCCATGACAGCGCGTCCGTCGTGGCCTCGGGGGAGGAGCCGACGCAACTGAGGTTCGTCCTCGTGGCGCCGGATACGACGCCGCCTCTGCTGGCCCGCGCACTCGTCGTGGGAAGTGAGACAGTGCAACTGGAATTCGATGACTATCTCCTCAATCCGCAGCCGGAGGAACCCATCGTCACGATTCGGGACTCGGCGAGGGATGAACCCCTCGAGATCGTTGCCAGCCTCATCGGTTCCGCCGACGAAGTGACGTTCCCCTCGGATTCGGCCGCGCAGGCGGCCGCGGCCGCGGCCGCGGATTCCGCCGCGGTGAGCGACTCGGCGGCTGTCGGCGACCCGGCGGCTGCCGTGGACGCGGCCGAGATCGAAACGCCGAGCCCGGATTCGGCCGACGCCGCGGCCGCCGACTCCGTCCCGGAGGAGGAACTGATCCTGCCCTCGAGGTTCATCACCGTGCGGCTCGGGGCGGCGCTCGACTCCGGGACGTACCGGGTCTCGGTGACAGGCGCGGTCAACGTGCGCCGCCTCGCGGGCGGCGGCGACACGTCCTTCGTCGCGGAGCCCGGGCCCCCCGCCCCCGGCTCGGCTGCCCCGGCGGATTCGGCTGCGGCAGCGGACACGGCCGCCGTGCCGGGCGACTCCGCGGGAGCGGCGCAGGACACGCTCGGTACGCCGCCGGACACGCTCGGTACGCCGCCGGACACGCTCGGCAGGTCTGGCTCCCGTGGAACGGGGCGCCTCCGGTTCAGAGGCCTGCGGGCAACGAAGCGGCGGGAATAATGATGGACCCTCGCCGCCGGCTTCCTTCCGTGGATGCGCTCCTCCGGGAGCCGGCGGCCGCCCCGTGGATCGATCGCTACGGCCGCGACACGGTCAAGGAGTCGCTGCGCCGGATCCTCGACCGCGCACGTGCGGAGGGTGCCACCGTTCGCGCGCTGCCGGCCGATCTCCTTCGGGCGACCGAACGCGATCTGACGACGCGATCCCGGCGTTCGCTGCGGCGGGCGCTCAACGGAACGGGCGTGGTGCTGCACACCAACCTCGGCCGGGCACCGCTCGCGGAGGAGGCGAGACGCGCCCAGGCGGCGGCCGCCGGATACGGGAACGTGGAACTTTCGCTCGCGACGGGGCGCCGCGGCTCGCGGTACGACCACTGCAGCGAGGTGGTCTGCGAGCTGACCGGCGCACCCGCGGCCGTCATCGCCAACAACAACGCCGCCGCCGTGGCGCTCGTCGTGAACGAGATGGCCCGGGGTCGCGACGTGCTGGTGTCACGAGGCGAACTGGTCGAGATCGGAGGCTCCTTCCGGATCCCCGATGTCGTGGCGCGCAGCGGCGGCCGGCTGCGCGAGGTGGGCACGACGAACCGGACGCGCCTCGCCGACTACGAGGCGGCCATCGACGCATCGACCGGTCTCATTCTCCGCGTCCACCCGTCGAACTACCGGGTCGAGGGCTTTTCGGCGCGCCCGCCTCTCGCCGCCCTCGTGTCTCTCTCTCGCGACCGCGGCGTCCCGCTCGCGCACGACATCGGTTCCGGGCTGCTCGACGCCGATCTCCTCCCCGGATTTCCCGAGGGGCCCACGGCCAGGGGATCGCTGGCTGCGGGCGTCGATCTGGCGACCTGGAGCGGCGACAAGCTCCTCGGGGGGCCGCAGGCGGGAATCATCGCGGGCGATGCCGGGCTCATCGCGCGCCTGCGCCGGAACCCGCTGCTGCGGGCGTTTCGCGTGGACAAGACGACGCTGGCCGCCCTCGAGGCGACGCTGATGCTCTACCGCGACCCGGACCTTGCCGTCCGGCGCGTGCCGGCGCTGCGGATGCTGCGGGAACCGGTGGAAGCCGTAGAAGCCCGCGCGGTCGCGGGGCGCGTCGAACCTCCACCGGGAAGCGAAGCCCGCGTGGACGTCATCGGAACGGAGGCCGTGGTCGGCGGGGGCGCCTTCCCCGGGTTCGCGATCCGTTCGGCCGGGTGGGCCGTGACCGGCGTCGATGCGGAGCGCCTTGCGGCCGAATGCCGCGCCGGTCCGCTCCCGCTCATCGGCCGCATCGAGCGTGCGGCCTTCATCGTCGACGTGCGGACGCTGCCCGGCGAGGAGGCCGTCCGGGCTGCGGAAGTCCTCAGTGGGGCGCTCGAGCGGATGGCCAATGCCTGAGGCGGTACGGATCGCCGTCCTCGCCTCCGGAGGCGGTTCAAACTTCCAGGCCCTCGTCGACCGCTTCCAGCGCGACGACGCACCCGACCGCAAGATCGTCGGCGTCATCGCCAGCCGCGAGGGAGCCGGCGTCCTCGACAGGGCCCGGCGGGCGGGCGTGGCGTCGGCCGTAGCGCCGGCGCACTCGGCCGGGGAGGAATCTGCGGGCTTCCTGCGCCGGACGCTCGACGAGTGGCGAAGTGATATCGTGGTGCTGGCCGGGTACATGCAGCTGGTGCCCGAGAGCCTTGTACGGGCGTGGTGGGGCCGGATCCTCAACATCCATCCGGCGCTGCTGCCCTCGTTCGGGGGCCGCGGGATGTACGGGGCACACGTCCATCGGGCGGTCATTGAGTCCGGCGTCCGGGTCACGGGAGCCACGGTCCACTTCGTCGACGAGGCGTACGACCGGGGGCCGATCCTTTGCCAGTGGCCCGTGCCGGTCCTTGCAGGCGATACTCCGCAGTCCGTCGCCGCCCGTGTACTGACGGTGGAGCACCGGATTCTCCCGGCGGCGGTCGAGGCCCTGGCCTCGGGAGCGGTCCGCCTGGAAGAGGACGGCCGCGTCCGCTGGACTCGGGAGTGGTTCGAGACGGAGACGTTCACCAACAGGGAAGGATGAGTGGGGGATGCCGATTGCGCTCGTCAGCGTTTCGGACAAGACGGGAATCGAGGCATTCTGCGCGGGGCTGACCGCGCGGGGTTGGGAGATCGTGTCCACGGGGGGGACGATGCGGGCGCTCGTCGCGGCGGGACTCGACGTCCGTGGCGTGAGCGACCTCACCGGCCATCCGGAGATGCTCGATGGACGGGTCAAGACGCTGCACCCGAACGTGCACGGCGGCATCCTGGCTCGCCGCGAGATGGCGGACGACCTGGATCAGCTCGCCGCACACGGGATGGCCCCGATCGATCTCGTGGCCGTGAACCTGTATCCCTTCCGCGAAA
This sequence comes from uncultured Gemmatimonadota bacterium, assembly GCA_964509895.1. Taxonomy (GTDB): domain Bacteria; phylum Gemmatimonadota; class Gemmatimonadetes; order Palauibacterales; family Palauibacteraceae; genus Palauibacter. The sequence continues at coordinate 9,230 of CAZDZJ010000125.1, read as the reverse complement.
CCGTGGCCCGCGGAGATGTCCCGCTCGGGGAGGCGCTGGAGCAGATCGATATCGGCGGCCCGACGATGCTGCGGGCGTCGGCGAAGAACCATCCCTCCGTGTGGCCCGTGTGCGACCCGGCCGACTACGGGCGGGTGCTTGAGGCGCTCGACGCGGGCGATGCGCGGGGGACGCCGGAGTTGCGCCGCGAGCTGGCCGCCAAGGTGTTTGGGCATACGGCGGCCTACGACGCGGCGATCACGCGCTACCTGGACCGGGCGGACGGAGCGGCCCATCCGCCCGAACTCCCGCCGGGGGAGGCCGTCGCGTCGCTCGTCCGTGTGCAATCGCTCCGGTACGGGGAGAATCCCGACCAGGCCGCGGCCTTCTTCCGCGACGGGGCCGGCCCGCCGCGAGGGATCCCCGCGCTCCAACAACTGCACGGCCGGGAACTCTCGTTCAACAACATTCTCGACGTGGACGGCGCCCTCACCGCGATCGCCCCCTTCGTGTCCGGCGGCCGCGCCGCCTGCGCGATCCTCAAGCACTCGACGCCCTGCGGCCTCGCCATTGGTACGTCCGCGCTGGAGGCCTACGAGAAGGCGCTCGCGTGCGATCCCGTGTCGGCGTTCGGCTCGGTGATCGCCATCACCGACCCGCTGACGGAAGCCGCCGCGGAAGCCCTGTCGCGCAATTTCGTGGAGTGCGTCGTCGCGCCCGGTTACTCGGAGGCGGCGCTCAGCCTCCTGCGGGAGAAGAAGAACATCCGGATCCTGAAGCCCGAGTCCGGCGCGGCGCTGGTGGCCGACGGCCATCTGTGGACGGGGATCGAAGTCCGCGGCGTGCGCGGCGGAATCCTCATGCAGGCGGCGCCCGCGCCGGCGCGCGACGTGGATCGGACCGCTCGGGTTCCGACCTCGCGAGCCCCCACCGAGGCGGAGTGGGAAGATCTCGCCTTCGCCTGGTCGGCGGTGCAGAGCGTGAAGTCGAACGCCATTCTGCTCGCCCGCGACGGGGCGTCGATCGGGATCGGGGCGGGGCAGATGAGTCGCGTCGATTCGGTGGAGATCTCGATCCGGAAGGCCCGGGCGCAGGGGTTCGACGTGGCCGGGTCCGTCCTCGGCTCGGACGCGTTCTTCCCGTTCCGCGACGGCATCGATGCCGCGGCCGCGGCCGGGGTGACCGCGATCGTGCAGCCCGGCGGGTCGAAGCGCGATGCGGACGTCATCGAGGCCGCGAACCGGCACGGCATGACGATGGTGTTCACCGGGCGACGGCTCTTCCGGCACTAGTGCAGCGTTGCGGCAACCCTCGAGTGGCCCGGAGGGTGTCGGCCGGAAACCGGAGGGCTTGCGAAACTCGGCGCGCCGGAGCGGTTATACTTGAACAGCTAACGCCGTGGATCACGCGGCAGGCGCCCGGCCGGGAGCCGGGGGTCGAACGGCAAGGGAGAATCCCGATGGCGAACATTCATATTCCGCCCGGCTGGCGACTGGGAGAGAGCGAAGCGACGCCGGAGTCGGTGTACCTCGACCGCCGGCAGTTCGTGGCCCGCATGGGCGGCGGCGCGGTCCTGGCCGCCGCCTCGCTCGCATGCCGGCCCGGGGGCGCGGCGACCCGGCAGAGCGGCCCACTCGACAACATCCCGGACACGCCGACCGCGGACCTCTATCCGGTGGCGGTGAACGATCCGCGTTTCACGCCCGGCGACCGCCACAAGGAGGTTTCGCCGGAGGAGATCGTGGCCACCTACAACAACTTTTACGAGTTCGGCACCGACAAGGACGGTGTGTGGCGTAACGTAGGTCCGTTCGAGGCCCGTCCGTGGGAGTTGGAGGTCACAGGTCTCGTCGACAACCCGGGCGTCTACGATCTCGTCGAGCTTGAGCGCGCCTTCCCGCTGGAGGAACGCATCTACCGGCACCGGTGCGTGGAGCGGTGGTCCGTCGTCGTGCCGTGGATCGGCTTTCCGCTGGCAAGGCTCCTGGAGCGTGTGCAGCCGCAGAGCAACGCCCGCTTTGTCGGCTTCGTGACCTTCAACCGGCCAGAGCAGGCCTTCGGTCAGAAGACGCAAAGCTGGTACAAGTGGCCCTACTACGAAGGACTGCGGATGGACGAGGCGATGAACGAACTCGCCTTCGTCGCGACCGGCATGTACGGCCATCCGCTCCAGAAGCAGAACGGGGCGCCGGTCCGCATCCATCTGCCGTGGAAGTACGGGTACAAGAGCCCGAAGAGCATCGTCCGCATCGACATCACCGACGAGATGCCGACGACCTTCTGGAACGACCTGCAGCCTTCCGAATACGGTTTCTATTCGAACGTCGACCCGGACGTGCCTCACCCGCGCTGGTCGCAGGCGCAGGAGGAAATCGTCGGAACGGGGCAGCGCGTTCCCACGCTCCCGTTCAACGGCTACGGCGAGTGGGTAGGGGAGCTGTACGGCGGTCGCGTGACGCCGGTGGGAGACGTGCCTCACGCCCGCTGAGGACGCCGCGGACTCGTCCCGTCCGTGAGGGCGGCCGCGGGTCGCGCACCCCCTGTCGACAGTCCGATGAGGAACGGGAGGAGGGTGCGCCCGCGAGAGCTTCTTGACCTGCCCGCCGGACCCGGCTAGAGTCCCGCCGGGCTCTGCCGAGGCAGGCCCGAATGCCGAATCGATCCTGTCACGAGATATCCATAGATACGCCCTTGAGACGACGCGCGATCGCAGCGCTCGTGCTTATTCTGGGGGCTCTGGTCAGCCAGGGTTGCGGCGGCGAATACCCGCAATCCGCGCTACACCCCAGTTCAGACTCCGCCACGCTCCTCGACCGGCTCTTCGACCAGATCTTCTGGTGGGCGGTCGGCGTCTTCGTCGTGGTGGAGGGCATCCTCATCTACGTGTTCGTCCGGTTCCGGGAGCGCCCGGGCGACCCCCGGCCGAAGCAGGTCCACGGACACCTCCTTCTCGAGGTAGGCTGGACGCTGGCCCCCGCGCTCATCCTCGTCGCCATCGCGATCCCCACGATCCGCGCGATCTTCATCATCGACCGCTCGACGCCGGATCCGGAGGCGCTCGTCGTCGAGGTCATCGGCAAGCAGTGGTGGTGGGAATTCCACTACCCGGAGCTCGGCATCGTGACGGCGAACGAGGCCCACGTGCCGCTCGGCCGCACCGTCGACCTCAGGCTCCGCTCGGCGGACGTCCTGCACTCCTTCTGGGTGCCGCGCCTGGCCGGAAAGCGCGACCTCGTGCCCGGGACGGAGAACCAGCTCTGGTTCCGGCCGGATTCGGTCGGGGTGTACCACGGGCAGTGCGCGGAGTTCTGCGGAACGGCCCACGCGCTCATGGGCATGCGCGTCATCGTCGACGAGCCCGCCGACTTCGAGCGCTGGGTGCAGGCGAACGCGGCGCCCGCCTCCACGCCCGCCGCCGCGGAGGCGCGGGCGGGACAGGGCGTGTTCATGGCGAACGCCTGCGTAAGCTGCCACGCCATACGGGGGACGCAGGCGGCGGGGCAGTTCGGGCCGGACCTCACGCACTTCGCGAGCCGGCTCACGATTGCCTCCGGGGTGCTCGAGAACACGCCGGAAAACCTGACGCGCTGGCTCGATTCCACCCAGCACGTGAAGCCCGGAAACCCCATGCCCGAGGTGATGCTGAGCGATGCCCAGATCCGGCAGCTCGTCGCCTACCTCGGTTCGCTCCGGTAGCGGCGTGGCGATGGCGGAGGCGCACGCCACCGGGATCCTGAGCTGGCTCACGACCGTCGACCACAAGCGGATCGCGATCATGTACTTCGTGGTCGGGTTCGCCTTCCTGCTCATTGCCGGCGTCGAGGGGCAGCTGATCCGGCTCCAGCTCGCCGCTCCGGAGCGCAGCTTCCTCGACCCGGATCTGTACAACCAGCTGTTCACGATGCACGGCACGACGATGGTGTTCTTCGCCGGCATGCCGCTCGTCGTCGCCTTCTTCAACTTCGTGGTGCCGCTCCAGATCGGAGCGCGCGACGTCGCCTTCCCGCGCCTGAACGCCTTCTCCTTCTGGGTCTTCCTCTTCGGCGGCCTCTTCCTGTACGCGAGCGTGCCCCTCCGGATGATGCCGGATGGGGGGTGGTTCGCGTACATGCCGCTGACGAACCCGGACTACTCGCCCGGCCTCGGCATCGACTTCTATGTCCTCGCGCTGCTGATCTCCGGCGTCGGGTCGATCGCGGGCGGGCTGAACTTCCTCGTCACGATCCTCAACATGAGGGCGCCGGGCATGACGTTCATGCGCATGCCGCTCTTCACCTGGATGGCGCTCATCGTCTCCGCCCTCATCCTGCTCGCGTTCCCGCCCTTTACGGTCGGGCTCATCTTCATGCTCTTCGACCGCCGGTTCGGGACGCACTTCTTCGACGCGGCGGCGGGCGCGGACCCGGTGCTCTGGCAGCACCTGTTCTGGGTCTTCGGCCACCCGGAGGTCTACATCCTCATCCTTCCGGCCTTCGGCATCGTGTCGGACGTGATCCCGACGTTCTCGAGGAAGATCCTGTTCGGATATCCCGTCGTCGTCTTCTCGGGCGTCCTCATCGCATTCCTCGGCTTCGGCGTCTGGGTCCATCACATGTTCTCGGTCGGGCTGGGGCCGGTGGTGAACGCGGTCTTCGGCGGGGCGACGATGCTCATCGCGATTCCGACGGGCATCAAGATCTTCAACTGGATTGCGACGATGTGGGGGGGGCGCCTGCGCTTCAGGACCGCGATGCTGTTCGCGGTCGGGCTCGTGGCGACGTTCACGATCGGCGGCCTGAGCGGCGTCATGCACAGCTCGCCGCCCTCGGACCTGCAGCAGACGGACACCTACTTCGTGGTGGCGCACTTCCACTACGTGCTCATCGGGGGGACCGTCTTCGGCCTCTTCTGCGGCTTCTACCACTGGTTCCCGAAGGCCACCGGTCGGATGCTGCACGAAGGTCTGGGGAAGGCCCACTTCTGGCTCTCCTTCCTCGCCCTCAACGTGACGTTCTTCCCGATGCACTTCTCGGGGCTCCTGGGGATGCCGCGGCGCACCTACACGTACGCGGACGGGCTCGGGCTGGACATCTTCAACCTGATCTCGACGGTCGGAGCGTTCATCTTCACGGTCTCCTTCGTACCACTGGTCTGGAATCTGTGGCGGACCTGGCGCCGGGGAGAACGGGCCGGGCCCAACCCGTGGGATGCGTCGACGCTCGAATGGACGACGGCCTCGCCGCCGCCCCACTACAACTTCGCGGTGATCCCGGCCGTCGACCGGCGGGATCCCCTCTGGCACCCCTACGTCGAACCGGAGGCCCGGGTGGAAGGGGATGAACCCGGGGGCGCCGTCCCGCGCCGGCAGCCGGACGACCCGCCGGAGCCGGTGGCGATGCCGAATCCTTCGTATTGGCCGCTCGTGCTCGCCGTGGGCATGCTGCTCATGACGATCGGTGGCCTCGGGTCGCTCGCGCTCACGCTCTTCGGCCTGCTCGTCACGGCCGTCGGTCTCTTCGCGTGGGCCTTCGAGCCCCCGTTCGGTGACGAGGCCCACTGATGGAGGGGCCGACCTCGACGGGGATCCCTAACCGCAAGCTCGCGATGTGGACCTTCATCGGCTCCGAATGCATGCTTTTCGGGACGCTGATCGCCACGTACATGATCTACCGCGGCCGCAATCTCGTGCCGCCCTATCCCCACGACTTGCTGAACATCCCGTTCATCACGGTTACGACCTTCGTACTCTTGATGAGCAGCCTGATGATGGTGCTCGCCCTCGCTGCGGTGCAGCGGAACGACCTCCGCGCCACGAAGCTGTGGCTCGCGCTGACGGCGATCTTCGGCCTGATCTTCCTGGGCGGGCAGTACTACGAATTCAGCCACTTCGTGCACGAGGGGCTCCCGCTGTCGAGGAACCTCTTTTCGTCGACCTTCTTCGTCCTCACGGGGACGCACGGGGCGCACGTGGCCGGGGGCGTGATCTGGCTGAGTACGCTCTTCGTGAGGGCGGCGACCGGACAACTCGACGCGCGCCACGCGGAGACGGTGGAGATCGCCGGCCTCTACTGGCACTTCGTGGACGCGGTGTGGATTATCCTCTTCACCCTCATCTACCTGCTGGTGTGAGGTACACGTGAACCGCCCCGCCGCCGGATCCGGATCGCACCCGGGCACGCGTCTCTACATCGCCGTCGCGGTGATCCTCGCCGCGCTCACGGCGCTCGAAGTGATGGTGTTCTACATCGAGGCGCTCACGCCCGTGCTCGTCCCGATCCTGCTCGTGATGATGGCGGCGAAGTTCGCGCTCGTGGCGATGTTCTTCATGCACCTGAAGTCCGACGGCCCGGTGCTCACCGCCATCTTCGCGTGGGGGATCTTCATCGCCACCGCCATCATCGTCGGGTTGATGGCGATCTTCGGAAAGTTCGGCGGCCAGTAAAGTGCCAGGTCCGGCTGGCGGTCAGCGGGCCGGGGTCGCGGAGAGCGCGTAGAGGAAGAGGTTCACGCCCATCCGCATCGCCGCCTCCCGCACTTCCGGCGTGTCCCCGTGCACGCCCTCGTCCTCCCAGCCGTCGCCCAGGTCCGACTCGAAACTGTAGAAGACGGCGAGGCGTCCGTCGAGGAAGATCCCGAACCCCTGTGCGGGGTTCCCATCGTGCTCGTGGACCTTGGGCAGCCCGTCCGGGAGCTCGTAGAAGATCCGGTAGATGGTGTGTTCCAGCGGCACTTCGGCGAGAGGAAGGTCGGGAAAGAGTCGTGCGATCTCGCGGCGAAACGAAGCATCCAGCCCGTAGTTGTCATCCACGTGCAGGAAGCCGCCGCCGTACAGGTAGGCGCGCAAGCGCTCGATCTCGAGCGCGCTGAAGGCCATGTTGCCGTGTCCGGTCGCGTAGAGGTACGGATGGTCGGCGAGATCCGGGTCCGCGGCGCCAACCTCCGCGGGCCGGCCGCCCACCGCGATCCCCGTCCGCAACTCGATCTGCTCGAGCAGGTTGTCGAGGCTCGAGGGATTCGCGTACCAGTCGCCCCCGCCATCGTAGCGCAGGCGCGCAATGGTCGGCGGCTCGGCCCTCGGCGAGACGCCCGCCGGCTGGCCGGAGAGACTCGGACACGACCCGAGTGCGGCCAGCGCGGCGGCGGCGACCGTGACGAAGCCGAGCACCATCTGCGGGGTGCGGTCTCCGTGCCGCTGCTTCGCGCGGCAGTGCGGGCAGGTCCGCGTCGCGTCCGGCACGCTGCACCGGCAGCGTCGGCACGGCTTCACGCCTCGCCTCGACTCATCGTGGTCCCTCGACCGGCCTTGCGCGGCGCGCTCGCCGCGTCGTGTCTCATGCCGTCGCACCGCCTCCGGGCCCGGGAGCGGGTCGAACACCGGAGGTAGATTATCGGTTCGCGCGTCCCGGTGCGAAGGCCAACAGTCCGTGGCAAAACCCCGCGTCAGCGCCGAGAGCGGTGAAGCACTCGCCTGACAAGGAGCGACGAGGGAGCATAGCAGCGCTATTCTGCGATGATTTCGTAAATTGCATATTTTGCAATGAGTTATGGCATTGAAGCTAGTTATCATCCCCTTTTTATATCCCCATTCCTAAACGGGATTCCGTGCGACGTTGGTGAACTTCGGTGGACCCGAACTCGCAGTGTCGCCGACGGCGGAGAGAGCAACTCAACGGGCCTCACCCCTGCCGCAGCCTGCGTCGACATTCTGGATGCAACGCGGTCACCAGACGATTGAAATGTTCGCGCATCCACTCGACGGCCTCGTCGAAGTCGCGGATGGCCGTCCCGTCCACGAACTCCGTATGGCGACTGAAGCCCAAGCGCGGCTGTCCTGTCGAATTCGTCCAGCACTTGCAGCCGTCGAGCACGGCCGCCAAGGGTTCATTGCCGTCCACGGCACTGATGATCTCGTCAAAGACTCTTCCCTCCTCGGGGAAGCCTGCACGCCATGTGAGGTAGGTTCCGATGCCGGATTGGTTGCGGTTGAGAAAAGCGCCGAACGAGAGGCCCCAGCCGCCGAATCCCGATCCTTCGACCTTGACCCAAGCCGTCGAGGAGCTGGAGGGTTGAGGCACTTCGGGTGTGGGATCGTCGAAGGCGAAGTCTTCCAACACCGCCCTCCAGAATCGCTCGTTCTCATCCTCGATCGGCGACGCCTCATGTTCGACAACCGGATCGTCGTCGGTCTCCTCCAGAACGGTCTTGCGAATGAGGATCGTGCGGGGCACGAGTTCGGTTCGCGCGAGGATGCGAGGCTGGATGATCAGGTCTTCGCTATCGCCACGACGAAAGACGGCAGCCTCGATGAGCGCGAGATTGAAGCGCAGTCCGCTGTGTTCCTGCACGTAAGCGACGATGTCTTGGACGCCCTCGCGGATTCCGTCGCCGATGATCAGTAGAAGGAACTCGCCCCGTTTGAGCCGGCGGGCGACGTTATCGACGAAGATGTGCTCCTCCACCCCGCCGTGTGCTTCGGAAACGATGTCAAATGGCGACCGTTTGGTGCGGTTCCTGACCTCCCGGTCCAAGTCGTTGTAGCTCCACGACGCGAGTACCCGGGCGTAGTCGAGGATCTGGCCAACCACCTCCCTCCGTGCGTCAGGATTCCTCCACAGCTTGAACTCTGCGAGAACGATGCGGCCGGTCGGCGTCAGGTACAATGCATCGGCGGATCCGGCTCGCGTTCCGAGCTCCACGCAGACCGGAACCGAGTTGTGGTATGCAGGGTCGATCTCACCGAGCGGGAGGAGGTCTGCGTGCCGGAACAAGATCTCCTGTAAGGCGGCCTCGTCGATTGAAGACTCGCCGCTTGCGGAGCCTACCGGTACGCGCCGCCAAGTGCTTATCGCGGCCGAGTTGCCGCTCAGTTGGATGAGGTTGCCGTAAATCTGTGGTCTCTCGGTGATGTTCCTGTGGTGGAGTTCGACTTGGGGTCGACCAAGTCCTTGATCGCGAACGAATCCGGTGCTCGTCCGACATCACCCCAGTCTGGCCTTTCCCGAAGATAGCGACATGTGTGGTGGCTGCCATATGCCCAGCCGAGTTGGGTCGCGGGGCGCGTGCCGCACATAGCGGCTCTGGAGGCCGTTCGGGGGGCGTCCGCTGGGCTGGCTCCCGTCCGTTAATGGCCGGGAGCCAGCCGACGCCACGTTGAACGTGGCGGACTGGCGAGGGGGAACGCTGCGCCCCCCTCAAACCCCCGGCAATTCCGCGCCGCTCCGGAACCACGTCCCCAATCGCGCCGAGCGCCATCCGGCGGCGGTCGGCGGACA
>CAZDZJ010000124.1:0-59297 GCA_964509895.1 uncultured Gemmatimonadota bacterium | reverse complement strand
CGGCGGGCCGGCATGGCGGGGCTGGAGAGCCCGAGGGCGGCCACGGTCCCCAGCGCGGTCGCGAGCACCGTGGCGGAGACGCCGATCACGAGGCTGTTCGCCAGGCTCCGCGTCCAGGCCTCGTTCTCCAGCACTTCCCGGTACCAGCGCAGCGACCACGCCTCGGGGTCGAGCCGGAGCATCCCCTCCGTGAAGGTGAAGTAGGGTTCCGCGTTGAAGCTGAGGGGCACGATCACGATGATCGGCGCCACGAGGAAGATGAAGACGAGGACGCAGAAGGCCAGGTAGGCGAAGCGGCCGAGGCGGGCCCCGGTCACGGTTCCTCCCCCCGACCGATGGACTCATGCGGCACTACACTAACCCAGGCTCATGCGCTCGACGCCCACCAGCCGGTCGTAGAGCAGGTAGAGGACGAGCACGCCCGCGAGGAGAAGCGCGCCGAGCGCCGCCGCCAGCCCCCAGTTGAGCGACGTCTGCATGTGGTAGGCGACCATGTTCGAGATCAGCTGGCCACTGCTTCCGCCTACTAGCGCCGGGGTGATGTAGTAGCCGATCGCGAGGATGAAGACCAGGAGCGACCCGGCGCCGACCCCGGGCAACGTCTGCGGCCAGTAGACGCGTCGGAAGGCCTGCGCGTGCGTCGCACCCATGGAGGCCGCGGCCCGCATGTGCAGGGGCGGGATCGAGCGCATGACGGAGTACAGCGGCAGGACCATGAAGGGCAGCAGGACGTGCGTCATCGCCACGAGCGTGCCGGTCATGTTGTAGACCATCGCGAGCCGTCCGTCGTCGGCGACGAGTCCGATCGCCACGAGCACGTCGTTGATCACGCCCTGCGTCTGGAGGAGGACGATCCACGACGTCGTGCGGACGAGGAGCGAGGTCCAGAAGGGGACGAGCACGAGCGCGAGGAGGAGGTTTGCCCGGCGCGGCTTCGCATGGGCGATGAGGTGGGCGATCGGGTAGCCGAGGATGAGGCAGAAGACGGTGATCGCGAGGCTCACGAGGAGGGTGCGCCACAGGAGCGGGAGGTAGATGCGCCGTTCCTCGGGTTGGCGGGCAACCGAACCGTCCGGCAGCGGCCGCATGTCGACAGCGTTCAGGTAGTGCCGGGCCGTGAAGCGCTCGCCCGCCGCGCGGATCGCGTGCCAGGTCGCCGGATCGACCCACGCCGAATCGATCTCCGCCATGGCCTCGCGCCACGGCCCCTCCGTGACCTCCTGCAGATCCCGCGCGGTCCGCGTGAGGACACCGCGCAGCCCGCTCTGCAGCCGGTTGGCGCGGCCGGCAACCTGCCCCAGCGTCCTCGCTTCCCGCGCGACCCGGATTTCACGGGCGGCCGCCGCGTACGCGGCTTCCGGTGGCAAACCTTCACCATCCCACTCGCGCAACGCGGTCACTGTCTCGGGGAGCGCGTCGGCTACGACGGGATCGTAGACGCTGCGGATCAGCATCGTCCCCAGCGGCGCCAGGAAGGTGAGACCGAGAAAGACGAGAAGCGGCAGAACCAGCCACATGGCCCGCAGTCGCTCGCGGGCGCCCGGCCCGGCCCGTGCTGCTCCTTCTCTCCGGCGTCCCCTTCTCATGGCCCGAGCACTGCGCTAGCGGGCGAGCCAGGCGCTGAAGCGCTCGTTCAACGCATCCTGGTTGTCCACCCACCAGGCCCAGTCCCTGCGGAGCGCGCGCGCCATGTGGGCGGGATACGTGGGCAGGTGGGGCCCCATCTCCACGCCGGTCTCCAGATGCGTGGTGATCAGCGGGGCGGCCGAGGCCCGGGCGGGCCCGTAGGAGATCCTGCGGCCGAGCGCCGCGAGAGCGTCTGTGGAGCTTGCGAAGCTCACGAGTTGCATCGCCTCCTCGAGCCTCGGCGTGCCGGCGACGATGGCGAGCTGGTTGATATCCAGGATCTGTCCGTCCCAGACGATCACGAACGGTTGATCCTCGAGGACCTGCGCGTTGAAGATGCGCCCGTTGAAGGCCGTGCTCATGACGACCTCGCCGTCGGCGAGCATCTGGGGCGGCTGGGCGCCCGCCTCCCACCACACGACCTGATCCTTGATCGTGTCGAGCTTCCGGAACGCCCGATCCAACCCCTCCGGCGTGTCCAGAAGGGCGTACACCTCCTCTGCCGGCACACCATCGGCGAGGAGGGCGAACTCGAGGTTGACCATGGGCACGCGGCGCATCCCGCGTCGCCCGGGGAACGTCTCCATGTCGAAGAAATCGGCGATCGTCTCCGGTTTCACGCCGGGGAATCGGTTTGCGTCGTACGCGTAGATCGTGGACCAGATGACGCCTCCGACCCCGCAGTCGGAAAGGGTTCCCGGCGCGAAGTCCTCCGCCGCGGGCGTGCCGTCGGGCGCGGGAGGCAGCGCTGCCGCATCGAGGTCTTCCAGCAGTCCCTCGTCACAGGCGAGCGTCACTTCCGAAGCGTTCAGGTCGACGACATCCCAATAGACGCTGCCCACTTCCACCTGGGCCCGAATCTGGGCCAGGCCGCCGTTGAAGTCCTCGACGCCCACCCGGATCCCGGTGGCGGCGGCGAACGGTTCGTACCACGCCTCCGTGCTCGCCTTCTGGTAGGAGCCGCCGTAGGAGACGGCGGTGATCGACTGTGCGGTCGCCGGCCCCGCGAGCCAGGCGGCGAGAACGGCCGCGAGCGCGCAGGTCCGCGTCGCGGCCCGGGAGATCCGGTCAGTTGGCACGGGTCAGCCAGGCGCTGAAGCGCTCGTTCAGCGCGTCCTGGTTGTCCACCCAGAATTCCCAGTCGTTCCGCAGTGCGCGCGCGATGTTCCCGGGGCTCGTGGGCATGTGCGGCGCCATCTCGACGCCGGTCGCCAGGTGCGTGGTCACGAGCGGCTCTCCCGACCTGCGGGCCGGGCCGTACGAGATCCGGCGCGCGATCCGCGCGAGAGCTTCCCCGGTCGTCGCGTAGGCCACGAACTGACGCGCGAGGTCGAGCCGGGGCGTGCCCGCCACGATGCTCAGCTGGCCGTAGTCGAGCACCTGGCCGTCCCACACGATGACGAAGGGCTGTTCCTCGAGGACCTGCGCGTTGAAGATGCGCCCGTTGTAGGCCGTGCTCATGACCACCTCGCCGTCCGCCAGCATCTGCGGCGGCTGCGCGCCCGCCTCCCACCAGACGACCTGGTCCTTGATCGTATCCAGCTTGTCGAAGGCGCGGTCGAGGCCTTCCGCTGTCGCGAGCGTGGCGTACACCTCCTCGAGCGGGACCCCGTCCGCGATGAGGGCGAATTCGAGATTCACCTGCGGGACGCGGCGCATGCCGCGGCGGCCCGGGAACCTCTCGAGGTCGAAGAAGTCCGCCATCGTCGCGGGCTTCTCATCGGGGAAGAGGTCGGCGTTGTACGCGTACACCGTCGAGTAGAAGAGCATCCCGGCCCCGCACTCGCCCTGCATCTCCGCGTAGAAGTCCTCCCTGGCGGGCGTACCGTCGAGGGCCGGCGGCAGCATGTCGATGTCGACCGGCTCCAGGAGACCCTCATCGCACCCGCGCATGGCGTCGGCCATCTCCAGATCCACGACATCCCAGTAGACGGCGCCGACATCGACCTGTGCCCGGATCTGGGCCAGGCCGCCGTTGTAGTCCTCCATGTCGACGCGGACCCCGGTCTCCTCCATGAACGGGACCTGGATCGCGCCGCGGTACGCCCGGCCGTACGAACCGCCCCACGACACGGCAGTGATCGACGGACCCGCGAGACCCTGCGGTCCGCAGGCGAGGATCAGCGCGGGCGCCGCGGCCGCGACAAGGAGAAGGGCCGCGGCGCGCACGCCGTGTTTCGGATATCGCTTCTTCATGCGTTTTTCTCTTCCCCCTCGAAGTCCAGCGCGCGACAGTCGTTGACCGTCCAGCCGATCCGGACGGCGTCGCCCACCATCATGGCGCCGTGGCCGACGATGTTCGGGATCTTGGCGACCACATCGCGGCGGCCGCAGGCTGCGAGACGAACGCGCAGGTGGTCCCCGAGGAAGGTCATGTCCTCCACCGTGGCGTCGACGACGTTGTGGTAGAGCCCCTCGCGGGGCCCGATGGCGATGCGCTCCGGGCGAATGGAGAGCGTGACGGCGTCACCGGGCGCACAGGGAACGATCCGGAAGGCACGGATCCGCTCGCCCCCCACATCCACCTCGCACAGGTCGTCATCGACACGAACCACGCGGCCGTGAAGTCGGTTGTTTTCGCCGATGAAGCGTGCGACGAAGGCGCGCTCGGGCTCCTCGTAGAGCCCTTCGGGACCGGCGATCTGCTCGATCCGGCCGCCGTTCAGCACGGCGATCCGGTCCGACATCACCATCGCCTCCTGCTGGTCGTGGGTGACGTACACGACGGTCACCCCCAGCCGGTGGTGGATGGAACGGATCTCGTACTGCATCTCCTCGCGCAGACTGCGGTCGAGCGCCCCGAGCGGTTCGTCCATCAGCACGAGGTCGGGCTCGAATACGAGGGCGCGGGCGATCGCCACCCGCTGCTGCTGCCCGCCGGAGAGCTGGCCCGGCCGCCGCTCCTCCAGCCCGCTCAGACGCACGAGATCGAGGGCGCGCGCCACCCGCCCGCGGCGCTGCTCCTCTGCGACTCCACGCACCTCCAGCGGGAACGCGAGGTTCGCGCCGACCGTCATGTGCGGGAAGAGCGCGTAGTTCTGGAACACCATCCCGATCCCGCGCTTGCGGGGCGGCAGGTCCTGGACGGAGCGGCCGGCGATGCGGATCGCGCCGGAAGTCGCGGTCTGAAAACCCGCGAGCATCATCAGGATCGTCGTCTTCCCCGAGCCCGACGGTCCGAGCAGGGTCACGAATTCGCCCTTGCCGATGCCGAGGTTCAGATCGTCCACCACGAGCGTGCGGCCATCATAGCTCTTGCTCACGCCCTCGAACTCGACATGCATGGCGCTTCCGTCGCTTTGCGCCTCGCTGGAAGCCGCGATCATCTGGCGATTCCGCCCCGTTCTTCTGAGTTTGCGTTGGTGATCAGCCCCGTTTCGGGCGACCAACTTGAAGCCGGCGACACCAATCCGCGAGGGCACGCGGGCTGTGCCGAGCGAAGGAGGAACGATGAAGATCAGGAATCGAACGATGGGACGGGTCACGTGGACCGCCTGCCTCCTCGTTCCGATGGCGACGCTCGCGCTTGTAGCCGGAGGAGAGCCCGGCGAGCGACTGGACTCCGCCTCCGCCGCACAGGCCTTCCTCTCCGTGCTTGACGACGCGGGTCGCGAGAAGGCCCTCTTCGCCCTCGAAGACGAGGAGCGTTTCAACTGGCATTTCGTGCCGAGGGAACGGAACGGGCTGCCGCTGCGGGAGATGACGACCGAGCAGCGGGCCGCGGCGCACGATCTTCTGCAGGCCGCGATGAGCAGCCAGGGATTCCTCAAGGCGAGCGCGGTGATCGAACTGGAGCGGATCCTCGGTCTCCTGGAAGGCCGGCCGGAGCGCCGCGACCCTGAGGGCTACTACGTCGCGATCTTCGGCGATCCGTCGTCGGATGGGCCGTGGGCCTGGCGGTTCGAGGGACACCACCTCTCGCTCAACTTCTCGTCGCCCTCGGGTTTGCTCACGGTGACGGGGCCGGCGTTCTTCGGCGCGAATCCGGCGCGCGTGCCGTCGGGACCCAAGACCGGCTGGCGCCCGTTGGGGCGGGAGGAAGACCTGGCGCGCGCGCTCATGCGGAGCTTCTCCCCCGAACAGCGCGAGCGCGCGACGATCGCGGCGGAGGCGCCACGGGACATCCTCACCGGCAACGACCGCCACGCGCGGCTCGAAGCGTTCGAGGGCCTCTCCGCGGACGCCATGACGGAGGAGCAGCGGGCATTGCTCTTCGAGATCGTGCACGAATACGTCGGGAACACGACGACGGACTTCGAATGGATGGTGCGGATCGAGAACGAGATTCCCGCGAGCGACATTCGTTTCGCGTGGGCGGGTTCGCTGGAGCCCGGTGAGGGGCACTACTACCGGGTCCACGCCCCGGCCTTCCTGATCGAGTACGACAACACGCAGAACGACGCGAATCACGTCCACTCGGTGTGGCGGGATCTGGAGAACGACTTCGGAGGCGACGCGCTCGCACGCCACTACGAGGAGTCCGACCACCACTAGTGTAGTGCGCCGGACCCCCCGCCTCCCGGGGCCGCGCCGGCGCCGTCAGCGGCCGATGATGCTCAGGAAGCGGGGATCGTCGCGGATGCTCTCGAAGTTGTCATCGTTCGGGAGGGTGCGTCGGCGTCCGGGATTCAGCTCGACCGCCCTCTCCAGAGCGTCGAAGGCGAGGTCCTCCCGGCCGGCCTCGACGAGGATCGCGGCCATGGACACCCAGGCGTTGTCGTTCTCGGGCGACCTGGCGGAAGCCCTCCGTGCGACGCCCGCGGCGCCGCGCAGGTCGCCGTCCCGCCGCAGCCGGGCGGCTTCGCGCAGCATCTGACCCGAACGGTACATGTCGAGGACGCGGCGCAGTTCGACGAGCGGTTCGTCGTGGTCGTCCACGCGGATGTCGACGACGCGGTCGCTGTAGCCTCCGTTCACGCGCGGGGCCACGACGAGAATGGCCCCGGACTGCATGCCGCGGGCGTCGCCGCCGGCCGCCTGCGCCGCATCGAGCGCATCCATGAGGCGCTCCGCCAGCGGTCCCGTGGACGATTCGAACGAGGCGGCCATCGCGTCGACGACCTCGGGCCCCGTGAGGATGTTCCCCTGCGCGCAGTAGTCCACACCGCACTTGTGGCCCTTCCAGTCGCTCGCGCCGGTCCCGGTCCATGCTGCCGTGCGTCCCTCCCGGTCGAGGATCGCCACCTGACGGCGGTCCCGGCCCTCATCGCTCGCCACCATCATCTCGAGCGCCTCCTCCGGTGAGTAGCCGGCCTGGAGGAGTTGGACGCCGATCGGCCCGTACATGGGGTTGGCCGCGGCCTGATGGGCGATGATCACGAGCCCGCCCTTCGCGTGCATCGCGCGGTTCCCCGCCCCGAAGGCCTTCGACTGCACGCCCATCCCCAGTTCGCCCGTCGCGGGATCGCGCCCGATGATCGAGTAGGTCCCGAGGTAGTTCGGGTCCGGGAGATCCCTGACCGCCTTCTGCGCCGAGAGCGCCGCCGGGACCGCGATCAGCCAGCCGAGCGCCAGCAGGACACTGCGTCGTTTCATCGTCTTCCCTCTTCGAGATTGCCGTTGGCCGGCACCATGCGGGGCTCGGGGAGGGCCTCGGCCGGAGCCCAGGCGCCGCCCAGCGCCCTATGGACGGCCAGTCGCGCCAGCGCCAGATCGCGCGTGGCGGCCGCCAGTGCGGCCTCCACGTTCAGGAGCGTGCGCAGCGCGTCCAGGTAGTCGGTGTAGCCCACGACACCCGATTCGTATCGCTGCGACTGCAGTTCCATCGTCGCCTGCGCCTCCTCGCGCTGCGAGGTCAGGAACGCGTGCCGCCGGGTCTCGTTGTCCAGACCGGTGAGCGCGGTCTCGACTTCATTCACTGCCGTCACCACCGTCCGTCCATAGGCGGCGGCCGCCTCATCGAAGAGGCCGGTTGCCAGCGCGAGGTTGTTGCGGAGCCGGCCGCCCTGGAAGATGGGCGCGGTAAGGTTCGAGAGCAGGTTCGTGAACCACTGCTGCGCGTTGAAGAGTTCGTCCGCATCCGCGCTGGCCAGCCCGATGGAACCGGACAGCGAGAGCGACGGGAGCAGTTGCGCCCGGCGCGCGCCGACGCTGTAGCGGGCCGCATCGAGCCGCTGTCCCGCCGCCCTCACGTCGGGCCGCTGGAACAGGAGATCCGCCGGAATCCCCGCGGGAACGGGGTCCGCCGCCAGTTGCGGCGCGAGCATATCGGGCACGATCGCTTCCACATCATCGCGATAGCCGCCCATCAGGACGGCCAGGCGGGCCTCGGCGTTCGCGACCCCCGTCTCGAGCTGCGGCAGCCCCGCCTGCGTGTTCCGCAGGTCCTGCCGAACCTGGGAGAGGGTCCAGGAGTCGATGAGGCCGCGGTCGTAGCTGGTCGAAGCCAGGGATTCGCGTTCGAGCAGGACGTCCACCGTCTCCCGGGCCAGTTCGGTCTGCCTGCGGAGCGTGACGATGTCGAAGTATGTGGCGATGGTCTCGGCCAGGATGCCGATCCGCGCGGCGTGGAAGTCCGACTCCGAGGCCAGGTACTGCGACCCCGCCGCCCGCGCGTCGTTTCGCGCTCGCCCCCAGAAGTCCAGTTCGTAGGCAAAATCCGCGCTCACGGAATACGTCGTCAGATCGATTCTGTCGGGAATCGCGAATCCGGCGATCGTATCCCCCGGGGCGCCGAGTCCGAGCGCCTGGATCTGCGCGCCGATCCCGGCGTCCGTCGGCGTGTCGATCTCATTGACGGCCCCGCTCGCCCCCACGCTCGGGAACAGATCGGCCCGCGCGATGCGCGCCCTCGCGCGAGCCTGCTGAACGCGCGCTACGGCGGCGGCGAGGTCGAAGTTGGAGGCGAGCACGGAGTCGACCACGGCGTCGAGCACGGGGTCCCGGAACGTCGTCCACCATTGCAGCGGCTCGTACTCCCCCGGTGCCAGCCTGGCCGAGAAATCGTCCGGCATCTCCGCCACCGGCTCCGGAACGGACGGCGCCGGAGCCAGGGAACAGGCGGAAAGGAGCAGGAGCGGGGCGGCCCGCATCACGCTCGTCATGTCCGGTTCCCCGCGCGCTTCATCGCGTGCTCAGGGGGCGATGCTGAAGCCGAACACGAGGTGCGCGCGCTCCTGATCGGGATTCAGGATGTACGCCACGCTCACCGGCACGGCGAAGGTGTCCGTGATCGCGAGGTCCTGGCTTACCGTGACCCCCAGGTTGACGAGGGCGGCGTCATCGGTGCCGTAGAAGTCGCTCTCGCCGCCCACGAAGCCCATGTGCAGCCCGACGCCCACGCCGGAGATCTCGAGAGGCACGCCGACCTCCGCGTACAGGACGCTGCTCTCGGTCAGCAGGCCGCCGAAGAGGGAGATCGGGAAGGTCTCCGGACCCGTGAAGCCGAGCGACATCTCCAGCGTGTGGGCATCGCCGTCCCCGAAACCCGAGTCGGCGTCGGGCGACGGGAAGTAGTAGTCGGTGATTCCGACCGCGACCGAGAGGCCGGATTCGGCCGTCACGGTGTAGGTCGCCCAGAGATCGTTCTCGTTGGCGGAGGCCCCGGACGCGGAGATCGAATACGAACCCCACGCGCCGAACTCGAGCCCGCCGGCCGCGAACGTCAACGCGGGCTGGACGGCCATGGATTCGCCGAAGTCGACGCCGCGCCACACATAGCGGCTCACGACATCGGCTCCGATCGAGGCGGACTGACCCCGGACCGGGGCGGCGACGGCGAAGAGGGCCGCGACAGCTACGGCGAACCCCCGGAGCCGGAACGCATCAGTTCGGATCACGGACACGATTCTCCTCCTCTGTCGATGGTGACGCGGGTGCGGAGCGTCGACTCCGCCGAGCCCCTGAAGACGCCGCGCGTAGGGGGAACATCGGCATAGTCGCGGCCCACCGCGACCCGCACATGGCGTACATCGCACTGCGTGTCGTTCGTCGGATCGAAGCCGATCCACCCGATCCCGGGGAACCAGCTCTCGACCCAGGCGTGGCTTTCTCCGGTCGTCGTGCCCCCCTCGACCCCGAGGTCCGGGCCCAGATAGCCGGACACGTAGCGGGTCGGAACCCCCCAGCCGCGCAGGATTGAGGCCATGACGTGGGCGTAGTCCTGGCACACGCCCTCGCGGCTGTCGAGGATGCGTTCGATGGGCGAATCCACGGCGGTCCTGCCTGGAATGTAGTCGAACAGCTCGTGCAGACGACCCCGCAGTGCCACGGCGGTCGTGAGCGGATCGTCCCCACGTTCAAGACCGCAGCCCGCGATGAAGTCGGCCAGGGCCGGCGACGAGCGCACGAAACGGCTCGGTTGCAGCATGAGTCCGAGTTCGGGCGCACGCGCCGCATCGGCGAGCCGAGCCCAGCCCTCTTTCCCCACTGCCGGGGGCGTCTCCGGTATCGGACCCACTTCGACGGTCGAACGTCCGACGATCGAAAGACGGCGATGCGCCGCGGGCCGATCAAGGAAATGGCCGCGGTTGTGAAAGGGTCCGTCGAACTCGAACACGGCGCCGGACGGATCGGTCTCGATCGAAAAGCCGAGCACGACCTGCCTGCGGTCCCGCACGGGATGCAGGTATAACGTCATGACGGACGCCTGGACCGGCGCGCTGTACACGAACTCGATCGCGTGTTCGATCATGTAGCGGGCAATCATGATGGGAGCCCCGCGCCCACGGGGTAGTCGACGTACACGGCCTGAATGAGGTCGTGCAGGGATCGGCTGTCGCGCGTCAGGGACTCGAAGACCTCTCCGGATGCGGTCCGGGATGCGCTCCCCACCTCCTCCGCGTCGAGTTCGAGAGACGCCGCCAGGTGGAGCACCATGCGGTGCGGGGGCGCCAGAGGCGGACGCCCCCCCGCCGGATCGATGCCCTGCAGCGCAGACTCGATACGGTCGGCCGCGTAGCGCAGGGAACGGGCGACCTCCGGGTTCCCGATCAGAAAGCCGAGGACGGGGCTTCGGTGCAGCGTGAGCGACCGGTCGCGCCGGTAGGGTTCGAACGCACGACACACGCGCAGCAGGTCGGCCCAGGAGAGGACGACGTCGTCACCCTCCGGCCGCCCGATGCGATCCCACACGTCGAGCAGGACGATCTGCTGCTGCAGTCGCTCGACATAGCGGCCCAGTTCGAGGAACCGCCACGCGTCGTCCCGCGCCATGTTGCCGTCCACGACGCCCGCGAAGAGGCGGAGCCGGTCGATGGCCTGGCTCACGAGGGCCGCCGGCCCTTCGGCCCACACCTCGGAAAACTCCGTCTCCTGCAGCCAGAGGAATCCCTGGTTCAGGCAAACCCATACGCGCAGAGGCAGTCGCGGCCGGATCTCCCTCGCGTTTTCCCGCGCCATGCCCCAGCACGAGATCACCGACGCCGGATTCGTCGTGTCCTCGACGAGGCCGCCCGTCAACGTGTAGGCGTCCGCAATGAGGAACGCCTCGGCCTCGTCCACATCGGACGGGCCCTGGGGAGGGGCCTGACTCAACGCCCGATACACGACACGCCACACAAGCGCGAGTTCCGTGGCGTCCGCATCCACGAGTCGGGTCAACGGATACTCGAGCAGACGGGCCGTGTTCTCGGCCCGTTCCGCATAGCGGCCGAGCCAGTAGAAGTTCGCCGCCATCCGGGCTAGCATCGTCCGGCACCTCTCCCCCGGGCGCTACTCACGCAGGATCCAGAGATCCTTGCAGCCTCCGCCCTGGCTGGAGTTCACGACGAGGCTTCCCTTGCGCAGCGCGACGCGGCACAGGCCCCCCGGAACGACGTGCTGCCCGTCGCTCCCCTGGAGGACGAAGGGGCGCAGGTCCACATGGCGGGGCTCGAGACGGCCGTCCACGAAGCAGCCCGCGCGGGACAGGGGCAGCACCGGCTGCGAGATGTAGTTCGCCGGGTCGCTCCGCAGGTGCTCCGCGAACGCTGTCCGCTCCGCCTTCGTCGCATGCGGGCCCACGAGCATCCCGTAGCCGCCCGACCCACCGACCTCCTTGACGACGAGTTCCGCCAGGTTGTCGAGCGTGTACGCGAGGCCGTCCGGCTCCCGGCAGAGATGGGTCTCCACGTTGGCCAGGATCGGCTCTTCATCCAGGAAATAGCGGATGATGCGCGGCACGTACGCGTACAGCCCCTTGTCGTCGGCCACGCCGGTACCCGGCGCGTTGGCGAGCACGAGGTTGCCGGCGCGGTAGGCGTGGAAGAGGCCGGCTGCGCCGAGCACGGAGTCCTCGCGGAAGGCGACCGGATCCAGAAAATCGTCGTCGATCCGCCGGTACAGCACGTCGATCCGCCGCAGGCCCGCGGCCGTGCGGGCGTACAGCGTCGCGTCGTGCATCACGAGGTCTCTTCCCTCGACGAGGTCGACGCCCATCTCGCCGGCCAGGAACGCGTGCTCGTAGTAGGCGGAGTTGTACCGGCCGGGCGTCAGCACCGCCATGCGTGGCGCCTCGCCGGCCAGGGAGAGGGACGCGAGGGTCGAGTAGAGGCGCTCCGGATAATCGGCCACCTCGCGCACGCCGTACGCCCGGTACAGATACGGGAAGGCCCACTTCATCGCCGTGCGGCAGGCGAGCATGTAGGAAACGCCCGACGGCACCCGGAGATTGTCCTCGAGTACCGCGAAGGTGTCGCCCGCGCGCACGATGTCCGTCCCGCACACGGCGACGTAGACGTCGTGCGGCACCTTCAGCCCCCGCATCTCGAGACGGTACTGGGGGCAACCCAGCACGAGGTCGAGGGGGACGATGCCATCCCGCAGCGACTTCCCGTCGTGGTAGACGTCGTGCAGGAAGAGATTGAGGGCCGTCAGGCGTTGCTTCAGCCCCCGCTCGATGTGATCCCACTCCTCGGCCGTGATGAGACGGGGCACGCAGTCGATGGGAATGATCTGCTCGGAGACATCCTCCACGCCGAGCACCGTGAACGTGATGCCCTCGTGGACGAAGCGGCGGTACACGCCTTCCTGCAGTCGCTCCAGGTCCTCGGGCGGGATGCGAGAGAGGGCCGCCCCGAGCCTGTGCGCGCGCGCCCTGGGGGTGCCGTCGTCGTGAAACAACTCATCGTGGAACGCGGCATCCAGCTCGTAGTGGCGGAAAGGCCCGGACCCCGCGGAGATCGCGGGGTCCGGGTCGCCGTAGCCGTGATCGACGAACTTCACCGCCGACATCGAACGTTCCCTTCGGAAGGCTCAGTCCGCGTCGCGGTAGTCGTCTTCGTCCGGATCGACCATGAGGACGAATTCCGGGTACGCGTCGATGCCGAGTTCCGCGGCGTCCTGACCGATGGTCTCGACGCTCCTCGAGACGCGGACGCCCATCGTCCTGTCCAGCACCGTCCAGAGGATCCACGAAGCGCTGAAGACGAACGCGCCGACGGCCACGATGCCCGTCAGCTGCGCGACGGGGTCGCCTCCCGCCGCGATGCAGGTGGCCAGCGTGCCCCAGGCCCCGGCGAAGAGGTGCGCGGGCACGGCCCCGACCACGTCGTCGATCCGACGTACTTCCAGCAGCTTCAGCCCGAGCATGCACAGAAGCGAGCCGACGGCGCCGATCAGGATCGCCCACAGCGAGTTGGTGATGTTCGGTCCCGCCGTGATCGCCACCATGCCGGAGATCGCCCCGTTGAGCGTGGCGAAGAGGTCGACGCGGCCGAGAATGGGCCGCGAGAGGAAGAGCGCCGTGACGACGCCGGCCGCGGCGGCGAGGTTCGTGTTCACGAGGATGTTGCTCATGGACACCGCGTTGACCACGCCCGAGAGAGCCAGTTCGGAACCGCCGTTGAAGCCGAACCACCCCATCCAGAGGATGAACACGCCGAGGGTAACCGCAGGGATGTTCGAGGGGGGGGTCACCTTGATGGAGCCGTCCTTGCGGAACTTGCCCCAGCGGGGCCCCACGACCAGCGCCCCGGCGAGCGCGGCCCAGCCGCCCGTCGAGTGCACGATCGTCGAGCCGGCGAAGTCCGAGAAGCCCATCTCGTTGAGCCAGCCGCCGCCCCACGTCCACGCGCCGACGATGGGGTAGATGACCGCGGTGAGCACGGCCACGAAGACGAAGAACGTCCACAGCTTGACCCGCTCGGCCAACGCGCCGGAGACGATGGAGGCCGTCGTGGCGACGAAGACCATCTGGAAGAACCAGTCCGACATGACGGCGTAGCCGTTCTCCGTCACGGCGGCGGCCGCGCCTTCGCTGCCTCCGACAAGCGCCACTTCGTCGGCGGAGGGTCCGTAGAAGAGGGTGATCGACCCGATCACGCTCCCGACATCGACGTACATGAGGTTGTAGCCGATGATGAAGTACATGAGGCCCGCGATCGAGTAGAGCCCGATGTTCTTCATGCAGATCATCGACGCGCTCTTCGACCGCACCGAACCGGCCTCGAGCATCGTGAAGCCCGCACACATCCACATCACCAGGACGCCCCAGACCAGGAACGAGTAGGTATTGAGGACGAACCCGAGGTCTCCGGCGCCGTCCTGCGCGGCAAGAACCGTCGGTGCCAGGAGGAGGCCCGCGCCAGCGAGGAGCGCGGTCTTCGTGAAGCTCCTTCCCGCCGCGAATCGGCGGGACCAAGGTACTTGAGAGGTGCTCACAGCGGCTCCTTTTTCCACGGGTTCGTAGCCCGATCGTGGCCCTCCGCGATCGCTGTTCTAGGTTGCGTCCCGTATCGGGATCGCGCAACGGGTTCACGGGGTCCGGTAGCCGAACGGCGGGAGCCGATTATCTTCGGGGTGACCGGATTGCACCGGAATCTTCGACGAGAGGGCATATCACCATGTGGAAACGCTCCATCGGAGTGGCTGCCGGATTCGGGCTGGGATTGACGCTCTCCGCTGCTCAGCCCCTCCTTTCGCAGGAAATCCGGGCGCGCGGCGGGTCCACGGTCACCGTGGGCGCACGGGTCCAGGCCCAGTACGAGGCCTCGAGCGTTGACGAGACACCTTCCTCCTTCTTCATCCGCCGCGCGTGGGTGACGATTGACGGCCAGTTGAATGATCTCGTCGGAGCCAGAGCACAATTCAACATCGACGGAGCGTCGGTTCTGGAGGCGTACCTCGAATTCACGCCCAGCGACGCACTCGAGGTCCAGCTCGGGCAATTCAAGAAGGGGATGTCGTACTTCTGGCTCGTGCCGAACTCCTGGCTCCCGATCATCGAACGGGACGCCAGGGTCACGGGCGTGAATCACTGCCCCGGCGTCGAGAGCGTGTGCACCTTCGGCCGCCTCACCGATGCGCTGGGGCTGGACAACTACGAGCCCGGCATCCTGGCGCAGGGGCGCGTAAGCGAGCGCTTCGGCTACCGCTTCACGCTCACCAACGGCGAGGGGATCGGCAACAAGGACGTGAACAACGGGAAGTCGGCCTCGGGCCAGCTCTCCCTCTTCCCGACGGGGGGGACCACCCGGCTGTCGGCCTACTTCGCCCTGGACGAGACGCTGGACAGCCAGGGCGAGACCATGGGTGTCCCCGCCATCGGGGCCGAGGTGGAACTCGGCACGTGGCTGGGCGGCCCCCACCTGATCGCCAACGTTCTGCAGGGCCGGAACTGGAAGCTGAACGATGACGCGAAGTTCTCCACCTTTCAGATGATGGCCTTCTGGTATCTGCCGATGGCCGCCGAGTCCCAGATCGCCGGGATCGAACCCATGCTTCGCGTGAGCTGGGCCGATTCGGGTGCCGAGGATCCGGAGAAGGTTACGGGGACGGTGATCACGCCCGGCGTCATGTTCTACTTCGTCGGCCGGAACGGAATCTCCACCAACGTGGACTTCTACAGTTCAGGCGGTCGGTCGGACTTCTCCTGGAAGGTCCAGGCGTTCGCCTTCTTCTGAGGGACCCGACCAAGGACGAGGGATGGCGCCGGACAAGGCCACGGCCGGCGGGGGGGGACGGCTCGGGGCCGCACCGGCGATCCGGTACGGCCCCGTCATCCTGTCATTCCTACTTGAAGCTCGCTTGAGCCTCTTCGACCGTATCGAAGACCTTGGTCAGGCGGACGAAACCGCTGACTTCCAGTACTTCGAGGATGTTCTCCGGCACGTGGCAGAGGGCGAGTCCCCCACCGGCCTGGTTGGTCTTCCGGATTGCGATCAGCAGCGCCCGAAGCCCGGCGCTGCTGATGTACCGCAGGCTTCCGCAGTCCAGGACCAGATTGGTCGCTCCCCCGTCGATGATGCCCGAGAGTTCACCATCAAAGTCCTTGGCGTTGCTGGAGTCTACGCGGCCGCTAACCACCCCCACGGCGGTATCTCCGGAATAGCTGGTCTCAATGTTCATCTGGCGGTTCCTCGCTTCCGGCAGCCCCCAGCGGCTGCGTCAGGGTCAAGCAGTTGAAACCATCGACCCGCTCGTACGCAAGCTTGTCAATAAAAGACTTCGTAAGGTGGATGCCAAGCCCCCCGATGGGACGGTCCTCCGCCGCGAGCGTCAAATCGGGCTCCTCGGCGTCCTCCAGCGGGTTGAAGGACTGGCCGTTGTCTCGAATCGTAACCTCAATCTCAGCGTCGTCGAGACGAATGTCCACCGTGATGACCGGATCGACCGTGACTGCCTCGAATCCGTAGGAGATGATGTTCGCCAGCAACTCGTCCAACGAGAGCTGGAAGCGGAAGATGACATCCTGCGAGAGAGCGTTCTCGATGCAGAAGCGCTCGACCTCGTCCACCACGCGACGTGGTTCGCTTGGGTCCGGCTTGACCGCGATCCGCACTCCCGTGCCGCTCCTGTGGAAACGGTTTCCCCCCACGTGTTGGGGGCACTCCTGCCGCAGAGGATGCTCTTGCTCCCTGCTCCGACATATTGCGCGGTCGGTCCCGGTTTGTGGAGATTCCCGCACCGTGACCCCGGGGACCGCCCGCAGATCGACAGGGACGATGACGACTCTACTTGGTTCCAGACAAGGGCCGGCGCGCGCAACCGACGATTCACCTCAACCGAGGTCCGGATGCCCAAGATTCTGGTAGTAGACGACGAGCCCGATCTGGAGTTGCTGCTCCGGCAGAAATTCCGGCGCCGGATCCGCTCGGGCGAATTCACGCTGGTCTTCGCCCAGAACGGGGTCGAGGCTCTTCGGAAACTCGACCGGCATGACGATGTGGACCTCGTCCTCTCCGACATCAACATGCCGGAGATGGACGGGCTGACGCTCCTCGGGCAGTTGAGCGAACTCGAACGGGACCTGCGGGCGGTGATGGTCACGGCGTACGGAGACATGAAGAACATTCGCACCGCCATGAACCGCGGTGCCTTCGACTTCGTCACCAAGCCGATCGACTTCGCCGACCTGGACACGACGATCCAGAAGACGCTCGAACACCTGGAGGTGATGCGGGCGGCGCTCCGGGACAGGGACGCGCTGGTCGCGCTCCGCCAGGAACTCGGGGTGGCGGCGCGCATGCAGGAGTCGATCCTGCCGACGAACTATCCCTCGGATCCCCGATACGATCTGCACGCGTGGATGACGCCGGCCCGCGAGGTGGGAGGAGATTTCTATGATTTCTTCCGCCTCGAGGAAGACCAGATGGCGATCGTGGTGGCCGATGTCTCGGGCAAGGGGGTGCCGGCGGCGTTCTTCATGATGGTGAGCCGTACGCTGCTGAAGGGGACGGCGATCGGCGAGACCGACCCCTCGCTGTGCCTGGAGGAGGTGAACCAGCTCCTCATCAACGAGAACGAGGAGTCGATGTTCGTGACTCTGTTCTACACGAAGTTCAATCCCGTGAACGGTCACGCCACGTTCGCGAACGCGGGGCACAACCTTCCGTTCCTCATCAAGGCATCGGGCGAGGTCGAGCAGATCGTCTCCGAGCCGGGCCTGGTCCTCGGCATCATGTCGGGGTTCGAGTTCCCGAAGGGATCCGTCGTCCTCGAGCCGGGCGACGCGATTTTCTTCTACACGGATGGCGTGACCGAAGCCATGGACGAAGACGGCGCCGAACTCGGAGAGACCGAACTGGCGGAGGTTCTGCGGGAATGCGCCGGCCACAGCGCGGAGGACATCAACGTCCACGTGATCCGGGCGGTGCAGGAGCACGCCGGGGAAGCGCCCCAGTCGGATGACATCACCTGCCTGACCCTCAAGTACCTGGGGGCGCCTGACTGATGGGCCGCCGGCCGCTCGCGCTCGCCGCCGCCGTAGTGGCCGGCACGCTGTCCGGCCCTTCCGCCTCTGCCCAGCAGGGTGGGGCCGCGACCGAGGGCGTATACGCGGATTCCATCGTGTTCGGCCAGTCGGCGGCACTGGATGGCCCGGCGGGGGAACTGGGCCGCAACATGAACCTCGGAATCCGCGCGGCCTTCGAGGAGGCCAATCGGGAGGGGGGCGCTCACGGGCGCCTGCTCCGGCTTCACGCGCGCGACGACGGCTACGAACCCGAGCAGGCGGTCATCAACACCCGATACCTCATCGAGACCCTCGGCGTATTCGGCCTCATCGGGGCGGTCGGAACCCCTACGTCGAACGCCGCCAACCCTGTCGCCGAAGACTACGCCGTACCGTACATCGGGGCCTTCACGGGGGCGGGACTCCTGCGAGAGCCGGACCAGCGCCATGTCGTCAACCTCCGCGCGTCATACGACCAGGAGACCGCGGAGATGGTGGAGCGGCTCGTCGAGGATCTCGGATTCCGGCGGATCGCTGTCTTCTACCAGGACGACAGCTACGGGCAGGCCGGCCTGAACGGGGTCCGCAGTGCGATGGACGGCCGCAACATGCAACTCGTCAGCGAGGCCGCGTACATGCGGAACACGCTGGCCGTGAAGCAGGGTCTCCTCGACATCCGGGACGGCAATCCGGAGGCCGTGATCATCGTCGGGGCCTACGCGCCGGTCGCACATTTCATCAGGTGGGCCCGGAAGATCGGCCTCGACGCGGTGTTCGTGAACATCTCGTTCGTGGGCAGCAGCGCCCTCCTCGCCGAACTCGGCCGCGCGGGAGACGGCGTCGTGGTGACGCAGGTCGTGCCCTTCCCCGGGGACACGGACATCCCGGCCGTGGCCCGGTACCAGGCGGCCCTGCGCGAGGTCGACGGGAGCGCGACGCCAGGCTTCGTATCGCTGGAGGGTTATCTGGCCGGGCGCCTCGTCGTGGAGGCGCTGAGGGCCGGAGACGCCTCGACGGCACCGACCCGGGAGTCCTTCCTCCGCACGCTCAACGATTCGGGACCGATCGACCTCGGCGGCTTCGTGGTGGAATACGCCGAAGGGGACAACCAGGGCTCGGATCTCGTCTTCCTCACGGTGATTCGGGGAGGGCGCTTCGTCCCGGTGACCCGCCTCTCCGGATGAACGACGAGGGGCGGCCGGTGAACGACGGGGAACAGCCGGTGGACGCTGAAGACCAGCCTGACAGCGATGACTCGCCGCTGGAGGACGGAGTCGAATCGACGCAGGACGACGGGGAGCCTGCAGGGAACGAGGGCAAGCCGGCGAACACCGTCAACGAGCGCATACAAGCGGCGTTCGAGTGGGTACTGGTTCGCATCCCCGGCCGATTCGGCGAGTGGGCCCGGGAAGCGTCGGGGGGGCGCTTCGGGATCGGCAGCCAGGTCGTCGTCGGGCTTGGTGGTGGCGTCAGTCTCACGATCGGGGCCATCCTTCTCGTGATCCTCCTGATGAGCGTGGTCCAGCGGGGGCAGAGCGAGGTTACGGAGGAGCAGATCCCGGCTCTCGTCGCGGCCTACCAGCTCTACAAGCACAGCGAGACGCTCGCGAGCGCGCTACCCGAGCTCCTCGCCGCGGCCAATCCGGAAGAGCTGGCGGACGTGCAGTCCCGCGTCCTGCGCGGAGAAGACAGTCTCCAGGTATGGATCGAGCAGGTCCGGGAAGAGTCCGACGCCACCATCGAAACGCTGGCGCAGGACCTTCAGACGAGTCTCGGTGAGATCTACGAGTCGGTCGACAACCGCATGAGCCTCCAGGAGCAGCTCGGGACCATGCAGGATCAGGTCGTGACGACCGACTTGCGCCTTCAGGCGCGGCTCGAGGAGGAGGTCGACGACCAGTATTTCTTCATCCACACCGGGCTCCGCGAACTCGACGACGTTCCGGCTCCGATGGTGCGGCGCACGACGCTCAGCGAATTCGGCCACTACTCCGGGCTCCTGAGCTTCAGGGCCTCCCAGAATCAGGCCACGGGTCTGATTCAGCAGGCCTTCACGGAAACCGACAGCGAGCAGCTGCTCGCCGACCGGGAGCGGTTCGAGACGGCGCTGAGCGATACGCGCGACGCTCTGGGCGAGATTCGGCCTCCGATGCGAGACACGCTTGCGCTCCAGGTCGATGTTCTGGAGGACATCTACGGCGGCGCCACGGGGATCTTCGCGACGCGGCGGCGTGAACTCGAAGAGGTGGCCAGGGCCGACAGCCTGGTGGAGCGGAATCGGGCGACGACGGCCGAACTCGTGTCGAGCGTCGGGGGACTCGTGGACCGCGTGCAGGTGGCTGCGCGCGAAGCGGCGAACCGATCGAGCCTGCTTGTGACGCTCGGCTTCTGGTTCCTCCTCGCGGTGACGCTGTTCATGGTCGGGTCGGCGAACCTCGCCTGGAAGCACTTCGGGCGCCCGGTGATCGTCAGGCTGCACCGGCTGTTCGAGACCACCCGGCGCATGTCCGAGGGCGACCTCGAGGCGAAGGTGGAGGTCGAGGGCAACGACGAGGTCACCGACATGGCCCACGCGCTCGAGGTCTTTCGGAAGCACGCCCTCGAAGTCCAGCGGCTGAACCTGGTCGAGAAGCTGGCGCAGGAGGTCCAGGCCAAGAACGAGGCGCTCGAAGAGACGCTCGACGATCTCCAGCGCACGCAGCAACAGGTCATCACGCAGGAGAAGCTGGCCTCGCTCGGCGCCCTCACGGCGGGTATCGCGCACGAGATCCGCAATCCGCTGAACTTCGTGAACAACTTCGCCGCCCTCTCGAGGGAGTTGATCGACGAGTTGAAGGAAGAGCTGAAGGAGGTCGCGGAGGGGAACGCGGAGATGGACCGCGAGTTCATCGAGGAGGTGCTCGGCGACCTCGACATGAACGTGACCAAGGTTCGGGAGCACGGAGGTCGCGCCGACCGCATCGTCGAGGGGATGCTGGCGCACTCGCGCGAGGACGCCGGCGACGCGGAGACGATCGACGTCAACCAGCTCGTCGACGAGTACGCCAAGCTCGCCTACCACGGCCTGCGCGGCACCGACTCCTCCTTCAACGTGACTCTCGACCGGGACTTTGACGAGGAGGCCGGCGAGATCACGGGGATCGCCCGCGATCTGAGCCGGGTCTTTCTGAACATCGTGACGAACGCGTGCCACGCGACGGCCGCCCGCAGCGAGGACGAAGGCGCCGGCTATTCGCCCACCGTCGGGCTCAAGACGAGGGGCCACGAGGACCACGTCATCGTGTCGATCCGGGACAACGGCACCGGGATCCCGGACTCGATCGTCAAGAAGATCTTCGAACCGTTCTTCACGACGAAGTCCGGTACGCAGGGAACCGGACTCGGACTGTCGATCTCCCGCGACATCGTCGTCGGACACGGGGGCGACCTCGAGGTGGAGAGCGAGCCCGGCGAATTCACGGAGTTCAGGATCAAACTGCTCCGCCAGAGCAACATTTCAGCGGTGACCGCGGCCGTCACCTGACGGTCCGCCCGCAACCAGCATGGAGAGATGATGAACGCGAACACGAGAACGCACCGGCTCCTCCGCCGGACCCTCATCGCCGCCGCGGCGTTCCTCCTCGCCGCCGGATCCCTCGGCGCCCAGGACGGGCGCCCCGAGACGACGCCACGCGGCGCGGATGAGGGAGATGGCCCCTATGACCGCCTGATTCTGCGCGGCGTCACGATCGTCGACGGGACGGGCGCGCCCCCTCAGGGCCCCGTGGACATCGTCATCGAGGGCGATCGGATCGCCTCCGTAAGCACCGTCGGTTTCCCCGGACTCGACATCAACGAGGACCGCCGGCCCGACCTCGAGATCGAGGACCGCCCGGACGCGCGCGTGCACGAGATCGATCTTTCCGGGCACTACCTCATGCCCGGCTTCGTCGACATGCACGCGCACACCGGCGGGGTGCCCAAGGCGCCGCAGCCCGAATACGTCTACAAGCTGTGGATGGGGCACGGGATCACGACGTCCCGCGGCGTCGGACACGGCCCGATGATGTGGGCGCTGGGGGAGAAGGCGAAGGCCGCGCGCAACGAGATCGTCGCCCCGCGCATGTACACCTACGTGCGGCCGGGCGAAGCGTGGGACGAGGGACCCGTGAATTCCCCGGAGACGGCGCGGGAGTGGGTACGCTGGGCCGCCGCGCAGGAGGTCGAGGGGCAGAAGATCGACGGACTCAAGCTGGGCTCCTACGACCCGCCGATCATGGAAGCGCTCATCGACGAGGCGCACCAGCACGGACTCGGCACCGTGGCCCACCTCGGGCAGATGGGCGTCGGGCGGATGACCGCTCTCGACGCGGCCGAGATCGGGCTCGACATGATGACCCACTACTACGGCCTCTTCGAGTCGATGCTCGCCGACTACAGCGTCCAGGACTGGCCGCTCGACTACAACTACCAGAACGAGCAGCACCGCTTCGGCAACGTGGCCCGGCTCTGGGACCAGGTCGACGGACCCGGCTCGGACAGCTGGAACGCGCTCCAGGAGCGCTTCCTCGAACTCGGCTTCGGGATCGATCCGACCATGACGATCTACGAGGCGAGCCGCGACGTGATGGCGGCCCGCAACGCGGACTGGCACGAGGAGTACACGCTCCCCAGCCAGTGGGAGTTCTATCAGCCCAGCCGCGCCGCGCACGGCTCGTACTGGTTCTACTGGGGCACGGAGGAAGAGGTCGCGTGGCGGAACTTCTACAAGGTGTGGATGCAGTTCCTCAACGAGTACAAGAACCGCGGCGGCCGGGTCACCACGGGCTCCGACTCGGGCTTCATCTACAAGCTGTACGGCTTCGACTACATCCGTGAGTTCGAGCTGCTGCGCGAGGCCGGCTTCCACCCGGTGGAGGTGATCCGCTCGGCCACCCTGCACGGGGCACAGGAATTGAACGATCCCAAGGGACTCCCGCCCGACTTCGGCATGATCAGGGCGGGTCTCAAGGCCGACTTCGTCGTCGTCGACGAGAACCCGCTCCAGAACCTGAAGGTCCTGTACGGAACCGGAGCCGTGAAGCTCAACGACGAGACCGGCGAGACGGAGCGCGTCGGCGGCATCAAGTACACGATCAAGGACGGGATCGTGTACGACGCGAAGCAGCTGCTGGCCGACGTCCGCGAGATGGTGCGCGCCGCGAAGGCCGACCTCGCGACGCAGGACGAAGGCCAGTTCGAGGGATAGGGGACGCCGGATGAAGTGCGGACGCGGGATCGGACCCCTGCTCCTCGCGCTCTCCGCGTGCGGCGGCGACGCGAGCGAGGGAGAGGTGCGGACGGTCCAGCCCGGAGCCCCCGGTGAAGCCTCCCGGGTTCTGACCGTGGAAGAGGCCGCAGCGCTGGAGCACGTCACGCACACGCCGGCGGACGTGCGCTTCATGCAGGGAATGATCCCGCACCACGCGCAGGCGCTGGAAATGGCCGCGCTCATTGCTGAGCGGACGGCGCACGAGGGGCTGCACCTGCTCGGACGCCGGATCGAGATCTCCCAGCGAGACGAGATCGCCTGGATGACGCGCTGGCTCGAGCGGCGGGGCGAGACGGCTCCGATGATGGGGTCCGGACACGCTCACGGACTCGACGAGGGCGAACTCATGCCGGGGATGCTGTCGCGCGAGGAGATGGCCGCGCTCGCCGCGGCACGCGGTTCCGAGTTCGACCGGCTCTTCCTCGAGGGCATGATCAAGCACCATCAGGGCGCGCTCATGATGGTGGCGGAACTGTTCGATAGTCCTGGCGGAGGCCAGGAGACGGAGATCTTCCGGTTCGCGGCGGATGTGGACGCGGACCAGGACATGGAGATCCTGCGCATGAGCGACATGTTAGGCAGGATCCCGTGATGCCGGTGGCCCGCGATTGGGGCCGACCATTGATGGGAGGTAGCAGGATGTCACGCAAAGAGATGGTTCACCTCGGAGCTCTGCTGCCGGGGCTGGTGCTTGCCTCGCTGGCGAACGCCCAGGTCCTGGCGGCACAGGATCCACCGCCCCCGCCGCCGGAGGCCGTGTGGGAGTGGGACCCCGAGGATCCCCGCATCGGACTCGCGCCGGGCCTGCATGATGCCGGCACGGCGATCGGCAACCTGGAGCGGCTGATCAGCCTCCCGAAGCCCGATCCCTTCCTGACCGACGAGGCCGGCGGGCGCGGGCCGACGAACTCGGACCTGGCTTTCCAGGACAACCTGGTCTTCCAGGGCAGCTACTGGGGCTTCCAGGTGTTCGACGCCACGGATCCCGCCCAGCCCGAGCTGGTGGTCGCGGTCGTGTGTCCCGGCGGGCAGGGCGACGTCAGCGTACACGAGAACCTTCTCTTCATGTCAGTCCAGCAGACCTCGGCCCGTCTCGACTGCGGCACGGAGGGAGTCCAGGACAGCGTCAGCACCGTGCGACTGCAGGGGATCCGGATCTTCGACATCTCCGACATCGGGAATCCCCGCCAGGTGAAGACCGTCCAGACGTGCCGCGGGTCGCACACGCACACGCTGGTCACGGACCCGAGCGACGACTCCCACGTCTACATCTACGTCTCGGGCACGGGACGCGTGCGTTCGGCCAGTGAACTCGAGGGCTGCTCCGGACTGCCGGTCGAGGAGGACGCGAACACGGCGCTGTTCAGAATCGAGATCATCGAGGTTCCGGTGGACGCGCCGGAGGACGCGGAAGTCGTGAACATGCCGCGCATCTTCGCGGATCCCGAAACGGGGGAGATCGCGGGTCTGTGGGAGGGAGGCGACCACGGCGAAGGCACGCAGTCGTCCCGCCGCACGAACCAGTGCCACGACATCACGGTGCGCTCGGACCTCGGCCTCGCGGCCGGAGCCTGCTCGGGGAACGGGATCCTGCTGGACATCTCCGACCCCGCGAATCCGGTCCGCATCGACCAGGTCGTCGACCCGAACTTCGCCTACTGGCATTCGGCGACCTTCAACAACGACGGGACCGCCATCGTCTTCACCGACGAATGGGGGGGTGGCGGCGCCCCGCGGTGCCGCGGCTCCGACCCGGAGACGTGGGGCGCGAACGCGATCTTCACGATCCGCGACCGCAGGATGGAGCTGGCGGGCTACTACAAGCTTCCGGTGCCGCAGACCGAGCAGGAGAACTGCGTCGCCCACAACGGCTCCATGATCCCGGTGCCGGGCCGCGACATCATGGTGCAGGGCTGGTACCAGGGCGGCCTGTCGATCTTCGACTTCACGGACCCGGCGAATCCGTTCGAGATCGCCTACTTCGACCGCGGCCCACTCGACGCGGTGGAGATGCTGAGCGGCGGCTACTGGTCGGCGTACTGGCACAACGGCGCGATCTACGGGGCGGAAATCGCCCGCGGCGTGGACGTGTTCCAGCTCGCGGCCAGCGAGCACCTGTCGCAGGCGGAGATCGACGCGGCCATGTCGGTGATGGTCGGCGACTCCAACGTGCAGAACCAGGAGCGGTTCGATTGGCCCGCGAGCTTCGCGGTGGCGCGTTCCTACCTGATCCAGATGCAGCGCAGCAGCGGCATCAACGCCGAACGCGGCGAGCGGGTGGGGGCACTCCTCGACACGGCGGAGAGCCAGTCGGGGGCCGACCGCACCACCACGCTCGATGAACTGGACGCGGTCGCCGCCGAACTCGACGAGGACGCGCGCCGTGCCGCCAACGCGGCCGGGCCCGGAGATGCCCGCCGCCTGGCGCTGCTGGCCGACGCGATCCGCGACCTGACGGCCTCGCTCCGCTGAACGACGCCTTTCGCGGGAAACTCCGGGGGTCCGACGTGGCCCCCGGAGCGCGCTTCGCGTTGCGGGCCCGGCCCGCAGGGGGAACCGGGGGGGCCGCGGAACCGTATGACAGCCTGACCGACAGCCGTCCCATCCTCGAAGCGGACCTGCGATGAAGCACGATTCCCCAACCGACTCCGCGATTCCCGCAGGCGGACTGACCCGCGGCATCGTCCCGGGAGGCACCGTCCTCGCGGATTTCCTCTACCCCGAGCCGGCGGAGCGCCGCGTCGGGGCGATCATCGGCTGGTGGGAGAAACGCCGCCTCCCCTACAACCTCATCGTCGGAGGGACCGGGCTCGTGACGATGACGTTCGGCGCGGCGCTCACGGCCGTGGTCGCGACGCTGCAGCCGGTCGACATGTTCCGCGCGGCGATCTGGTGGGCCGTGTGGGCGAATGTGTGTTATTCGCTGGGTCCGGTGGCCGAGATCACGCTCGAGAAGCTGTTCGGTCGACGGCTCCTTCCCACCGGCCCCCTCCTCTTCCGGGCAGGCGTGACCGTCGCGGTCGGAGTGACGCTGCTGCCCATCATCCCTCTCACGATCGGGTTCATCCTGAACTTCTTCGGAATCCTCTGACAGCCGCTGCGGCGACGAACCGCGCCATGCCCGCGTCGCGCGTGTCGAGATGGAGCCTTTGGCTCGTGTGGGTGCTGGCGAGCGGAGTCGGCGGAGCCGTGGGCGTCGTCCCGGCGAGGATCATCGGTACGGCGATGGGCGAGACCGTCCTCGGGGCCGTCGCCCTGGGCGGGGTCCTTAGCGCGATCGCGACAGTCCAGTGGCTCATCATGCGGCGGCGGCTGTCCTGGGCCGCCCGGTGGGCGACCGCAAAGATCGTGGGAGGACTCGTCGGGGGAGCCGTCGCGCTCGGCCTGTTGGACGCTCTGTCCGGGAACGGGAGTGAAACCCTCGGCGCCATCCTGGGGACGCTCACGGGACTGGGCGCGTTCGGCACCGTCCAATGGCTGATTCTCCGACGGGTCGCACGTGCCGGCTGGTGGGTGGCGGCAAGCGTCGCGGGTCTCGTCGCGGCCGGCCCCCTCGGCGTGGGCGTGCTGGGACTGCTCGTCGGGGACGGTGGTGGATTCGGAGCGATGTACGGGGCGATCACGGGGGCGCGGTTCGTCTCCGCGATCTCGAAGCGCCCGGCTTCCCCGCCGGCCGCCTGAGGAACCAGTCGGAGAGGCCGACCGCGCCCGAGGCAACTCCGCAAAACCTGAGTACCCGCTAGGCTGTATCATGGTGATCACCGCCGGGCGGGGCGCTGCGGGACGGGCCGTTCCGGTGGCGGGATAGAGGCTACGGGCACGCGGTCGTACGGGAGAATCTGGCTTATGCGAACATCAACCATGCCGTTCGAAGTACTGGGCGTCAGGGTACGCCGACGGGCACGGAGCGTCGGCTCTGTCCAGCGGGTGAGCGACCTTCGTGTTGCTTTCTTTCCGTACGCTGCTGGTCAGGTTGTCGAGTTCAGCCTGAGTCGGCTCAGCAGTCGGGGAACCCTGCTCTACATCGCTCCGCTCGATTACTGGCAGCGGGAGTTTCCCAGAAGCACTGGTGACGGCGTCGATTGGACGCGCGTGACAGACCATCTGATCCAATCGGCGAAGGCGGCCGGCGAGTACGATCACCTACGGGTCCGAGGAAGCGGCTGTTGGCGTGAAGATGGAAGCTTCGTACTCCACTTGGGAGACCGTCTGCTGCTACCCGAGGGTACGGAGTTCGTGCCGCCGGTGGATTACTCTGAGGCCAGCCGTTTTTTGTATGAGCTTGGCCTTCCCCTCGATGGGCCGAACCTCGAGAACGAGCTGTCTGACGCAGACTGTGGGGAGTTCGCCTGGCTCTTCCGGGAATTCGGTTGGCGGGACGGGATTTCGGGCTACTTGTTGGCGGGCTGGACGGTGCTTGCCCCGTTTTGCGGTGTTCTCGACCAGCGTCCGCACGTTTGGATCACCGGACCGGAGAGTTCGACGGCAATCTGGGATCTAGTAATGCCGCTGATCGGTGACATGGGAGTTCTGTGGGCGTCCGACTCAAACGTGGGAGCTATCGAACGCGATCATGAAGGGAACGCCCTACCGTTCTTCTTCCAGTTGCAGCAACCGCGTTGGGGGGCACGACGAAAGCTACGTGAAGTCTTAGCCGCGGCTAGTTCATCGGATCGAATCCGCAGCATGGTCTGCCTCGGCTCGATCCACGAACCAAACCTTGGGGATCTGGATCGAGACTACCTCAGTGTCGTCACGACCGAGGAGCGGCCGAACGGCGGACGGCGCATCCGTCGATACGAACAGAGACTTTACCAACTGCGGCTAAACACGGATGTTCAGTGGGCACGACGGCTGATGGGACGCACGTTCCAATGGCTCCGGAGCGGGCGGCTCGATGAGACAATCGAAATTTGCCGCCGCGCGGTAAGCGAGGTGTTCGATTCTGCGGGGGCCGGAGCCCAGCTCGGCACGCTGATCGCCGGAGCGCATGTTCTTGCCAGCAACGAGCCGCCCACGATTCAGAGGCTTCGGCCGTGGCTACAGGAACACTGCAAGGCTAGAATCGTCGGAAGAAGAAGCGGGTGACACCCGGGCCCGAAATGCCCCTCCGAGCGTCGACCGAGGCCCAGTTGAGAGGTCCTTCCGCAGGGAACGCTCCCCTACGGGTCCACAGAAGGGCCCTGCTGCTTGGCCCTCACGCCATCGGGTGAGCGTGTCCGATCCAGAGTCCAGAGTGCCCGATCGAGGATCCGCATACTCACATCGAGACGTCGGCTGGCCTCCCGGCACAGATCGGTGTACTCGACCCATCGGTCGAAGCTATATGCGGCAGGACCTCCGACCACGCGCATCACGCGCTTGTCGAGCATGGGGTATCGATCGGGGAACGCAAAGTGGAGAATCACACTCGCCATGGGCCATCCGACGCCGTGGAGAGCCAACAGCGCCCCAATGCGTAGCCGTTCGGTGGTAGCGGAGAACGACGTCCGAGAGATTTCCGTTACTTCGATCAGCGTGTTCTTCTCAACGAGGTTCGCCAGTGCTTTGCCCGGGTACTTCCACCTTGCGATGTGGCGCAGATCTCCCGGCACCATGTGCTTCCGGTCACGGATGACCTGAAACCGCCTCTCGATCTGCTCGTCGGCCTCACCGTTCGAGACTCCGGCTTCATAGGACGGAAGCTCGCAGTAGTGCTGGGCAAGACATAGCGCTTGGTCGCGCGTGATCGGAACCTTCATTGCGGTCGTTGCCCTCCTGAGCTCTCGAGCCTCCATCATCTTCATCGAACGCTTGCGCACGCCGCGCACGCCGGGAAAGGCGGCGGCGCGACGTGCTACCAGCCTTGCGGACCTTGGCGGACGGTTCCGACTCGGGACTCCCGCGGCGGAGAACGCTTTGATCGTCCGCTTTGCTCAGTCCTCCACGGCGGCCAGTCCTTCCAGGTCAACGGAGAGCACGACGATGGACCGCTTGCGTACACCGAGGTCGTGCTTGATGAGCAAGTCAATGAGCCTCTTCCCATCGATGAGCGTGATCGGTGGCGCGCCCTGAGCGACGGCATCTTTCTTCGCCCCGCGGGAAAAACCGGATGTCGTGACGATGGTACCCTGCACCGCTCCGAACTTATAGAGCGAACCCCGAAGGGCGGCCACGTCCTTGCCCTGAATGGTCCTCTTGTGGCGCTTGACCTGAACCACCTCGCGGACTGATGTGACGCCGAGTTCGATTTCCGCCACGACGTCAACCCCGCCGTCGCCGGACTGGCCGGTCACCTCGACGTTCTCGTAGTCCATCGCTTCCAGCACCTGGGCGACGAGGTGTTCGAAGGCGGTTGGATCCATCTGAAGGAGGTGTGTACGGAGGTCTTCACGGACGGTGGCCTCTCGCTTCCTCGTCAGGTCGTGGATGGCTTGTAGCTCGGCATCAGGAGGGGTCGGGCCAACGCGCTTCAAGTATTGGAGCCCCGTGTCGGTGACCGTGTATTTCAGGCCGTGTCGGTCGATCAGGCGTCGATCGAGGAGATTGCGCAGGCGACGTTGCAGCGTGCCACGGATGGTTGACGGCGAACGAAACCCTGAACGTCGTTCGAGGAACTCGGCCCACGGATCAACAAGGGCCCGTGTCTGTGCCGGGCCGCTGTCGGCAATGATCGTGAGGAGTTCGATAAGTCCTTCCTGCAGGTCAAGAAACGCCTCGGCTTCCCCCAACTCGTGGTCGATGAAGTCACGACCGCGCTCAGTCAATCGAAGATTCCCGTCACCACGGTCCACGAGTAGCTGGTACTTCTGGCTGAGGGTCCAATGACCGGTGGTGTGACGAGGATTGACGGACTTGCCGCTCTCAGTCCAGATCACTTGGGCCAGCTTTCGGTCTTCCGCGTCAAGCTTCTCTGGAATCCACGAATCCGGGTCTCGCCAGTCGACGGGTTTCTGGGGTGTGCCACGGAGCTGGGCAAGCGTAGTCTGGAGTCCGGTGACGTGCGACTTGGTGGATCCGTCCCAAATCCGAAGTAGCTGCCGTAGCTCCCCGTAGACTGGAAACCACGGAACGCGAACGCGCCGTCGGTTGCTGTCGGGTACGGTCCTGCCAGTATCCTCCACAGAGCACCTCCTCCAAGTGTGATGTCGCGTCCAACGTAAGGGGGGTTGCCTCGGTATGCTGGTAGGCGGCGGCCGCGCACGCAGGGGAGCGGAGCGATGATGGGGACGAGCGGCTACGCGCTCAAGACCGGGGGAGCAAACGCTGGCTGACGCCCCCGTAACGTGCGTAAGCCAGCCGACTCCGTGCTGAGCGCGGAGTTACCGCGCAGCACCAGGCTTAGTGCATGCGTGCCAGAAGCCGCCGCATCGCTCCCAGTTTGGCGAGGTCGTCAGTTGAGAGTGGATCGGGGCTGAAGTGCATGACCTTGTTTCGGATGGTTCTCACATCGTCCAGCAGGCTGCGGAACCGCGTTCGATCAAGATCGAAGTCCAACCGTTCCCAGTGTTCCTCTGGGCCCAGTAGCTGGTGGTATTCCCCCAGCGTCAGGTCGTCAGCACCCTCTACTTCTCTCCCTTCGTCGGGGGGGTGTTGCGCCGCGGCCAATTCTTCTGGCTCGAATTTGCCGTCAATGAGCCGACGAATCTGCTTCTCGATTTCCTCCAGCAGAAAAAAGGGCTCTGCCAACGCGCGAAACTCGCTACTAAGGTCGCTGGCCGTAACGATTCCCGTGACGCTCCTGTCACGCCCCCTTACGAGAACGGCATCGTTCTCGGCGATCTTCGGGACGGCCGCCAGAAGGGTGTGTTCCAACGCACGCTTTCTGCTTCTTCGAGGCAATCTCGCACGTACTCGCACGCGGCACGCTTTGCCCTTGCCCTGCCGATCGAACGCCAACTGATCA
Source organism: uncultured Gemmatimonadota bacterium (assembly GCA_964509895.1). Classification (GTDB taxonomy): domain Bacteria; phylum Gemmatimonadota; class Gemmatimonadetes; order Palauibacterales; family Palauibacteraceae; genus Palauibacter. The sequence goes on along the minus strand of CAZDZJ010000124.1, from coordinate 28,406 downwards.
TGCCGTCGATGTCGCGGTCATTCTGCATGACAGGCAGCTGCGAGTAGTCGTAGGCAAGCATCAGAGTCGCCGCTTCCGCCACGGTCTTGTCACGACTGATCTTGACCAAGTCGTTTGGCTTGTTGGCGGTTGGCAACTGCCCCACGGTTAGCCCCGGATCCTCGATACCTCCACCGCTCCCCAAACCCTCCTCGGCTGGAGGCTCCTCACGACCCGCGGGTGGACCGCTTTCGTCTGGAGAAACGGCAACAATGTCGATTTCGTTCCCGATGAACTCCCCTTCGAAATCGGGCTCCGTTCGTACGCCGGCTTCTGTAAGCCCGTCACGAATCATCCGAACGACTAGATGGCCGCGACGTTCAGCGTTGAAGAAGCGAAGCAATTCGCGAACTGTCACCGTGTGAGGTTCGCCTGTGTTCCTAACCTCTTGGGCGATCGTTTGGAGCTTCTCCGGTACACCCATATGGCGCTGACTCCTACGATTTGTCTTGAGCAGTGTTACTGAGCGGCTTGCGGGTCAGCGGATCCGTTGGCAGCTAAGCCGCCGCCCCCCCTTCGTCAGTCGACGCCGATGGAGTGGGGGCCGATGTCGGCGAGTGAAGGAGTGCCGACGGCGCCCATCGTGATCCGCAATTCCCGGATCAGGATCTCGAGCACGCGCTCGACGCCCGCCTGGCCGAAGGCCCCGAGCCCCCACAGGTAGGGACGCCCGATCGCCACGGCCGTGGCTCCGCGCGCGATGCCCTTGAAGATGTCCGTCCCGCGGCGGAAGCCCCCGTCCACGATGATCGGGACTTCGCCGCCGGCCACTTCCGCGATCTCCGGCAGCGCGTCGATCGTGGCGCGACCGCTCCCCTCCGCGCGACCCCCGTGGTTCGAGACCCAGATCCCATCCACGCCGTGCTCCAGCGCGAGTTCGGCATCCTCGCGGGTCACGAGTCCCTTCACGACGATCCGCTGGTCCGTGATGTCGCGCAGGCGGTGTATGTAGTCCCACGTCATCGTCGGCCCCCCGCTGTCCGGCGGACCCTGGGGGAGTCTTTCGTACATGGGCTTCACGGGATCCGCCCGTCCGCCGCTCCGGTGGCAGCTCTCGCAGTTGCGGTCGTCGATCCGCTCCCAGCGGCGGAGGGTGAGCCGGTTGCTCCCGCCGAGGAGGTCGACGGTGAGTACGATTACCGGGCATCCGGCCTCCCGCACCCGCTCGATGAGCGCAGCGGTCGCGTTCCAGTGGCGGGGCGCGTACAGCTGGTACCAGACCGGTTCTCCCCGCGCCTCGTTCACGGCCTCGACACCGGTGGAGCTGACCGATGAGAGCGTCTGAAGATGGTTGCGGGCCGCTGCCGCCCGGGCCGTGGCGAGTTCGCCGTCGCGGTGGAAGGCGCCCTGGCTGCCGGCCGGCGCGATCATGAGCGGCGTCGGCCACTCCCGGCCGAAGATCGAGACGCGCATGTCCAGCCTCGAGATGTCCACCAGCCTGCGCGCCCGGAGGTAGATCCGCTCCAGGGAGGCCCGGTTGTTCGCCTGGGTTTCCTCCCCGTCGACGCCCGTCTTGATGTATCCCCAGTGCGCGGTGGGCACTGTCTCGGCGGCCACCTTCTCGAGGTCGAAGACATCGAGCGCCTCCTGCGCCGATGCGACGAGATCGCCGAGCGAGCGGGACGGCGCCTCCTGCGCGAGCGCGCGGCCGACGATGCCCGGGCCGCACCCCGCGAACGCCCCCAGCAGAGGACTGGCGGCAAGCCAGCGGAGCAGGTCACGGCGGTGGACGGCCCTGGATTCCGCTCCCGGCTCCGGCGTGTCGTACATTCGGCGCTCCTGGCTGAAGAATCCGGACTTCCACGGTGCCCGACGCGAGAGCCGCCGTCAACGCGCGCGCGGCGGAAGACCGTTCGGGCAACGCCGAAAAACGCTAAGATGTCTTTCAAGCGCCGATTCCCGTCGGTGCCGGGCGCCCGAGGCCATTTCGAGGCTTCGGAGGAACCATTCCGGAAGACGATCCGAGAGGAGAGGCCAGAACCGAGGTGAGTCACGACATCGAAGCGGTACAGGAGAAGATCCGCGAGGAGAGCGCCTTCGTCGAGCGGCTCGTCGACGAGGTGGGGCGCGTGATCGTCGGACAGAAAACCATGGTCGAGCGGCTCCTCATCGGCCTGCTCGCCGACGGGCACGTGCTCATGGAAGGGGTGCCGGGACTGGCGAAGACCCTCACGGTGCGCACGCTCGCGCAGGCGATCGACACCGGGTTCCAGAGGATCCAGTTCACGCCCGACCTCCTCCCCGCCGACCTCATCGGGACGCTGATCTTCGACCCCAAGCGGAGCGAGTTCCAGACCCGGAAAGGTCCGATCTTCTCGAACATCATCCTCGCCGACGAGATCAACCGGTCGCCCGCCAAGGTCCAGTCCGCGCTGCTCGAGGCCATGCAGGAACGGACCGTGACGATCGGGGACGAGACCTTCCCCCTCGGCGATCCCTTCCTGGTGCTCGCCACGCAGAACCCGATCGAACAGGAGGGGACCTACCCGCTTCCCGAGGCGCAGGTGGACCGCTTCATGCTCAAGCTCTCCGTCGGGTATCCCGACAAGGACGAGGAGATGGAGATCATGCGGCGGATGGGCACCGGCTCCGCGCCGGAACCCCGGGCCGCCGTCTCTCCCGAGGAGATCCTGCGGGCGCGGAAGGCCGTCGATCTCATCTACATGGACCGGCAGGTGGAGCGGTACATCGTGGAAATCGTCTTCGCCTCACGCGCTCCGGCGGAGCACGACCTCGAGGATCTGACCGACCTCATCGCCTACGGCGCGTCGCCGAGGGCCAGCATCTGCCTGGCACGGACCGCCCGGGCGCACGCCTTTCTCCGGCACCGCGGCTACGTCACGCCGGAGGATGTGCGCTCCGTGGCCCTCGACGTCCTGCGCCACCGCGTACTCGTCACGTACGAAGCGGAAGCGGAGGAAGTCACGAGCGAGGACGTCGTGAACCGGATCCTCGACAGCGTCGAGGTCCCGTAGGCGTTCGGGGAACCGGAGGGATCGAGGGATGATTCCGCGGGAGATCCTCCGGAAGGTCCGGCGCATCGAGATCACGACGCGGGGGCTCGTGGACCAGGTGTTCTCGGGCGAATATCACTCCGTGTTCAAGGGACGCGGGATCAACTTCGCCGAGGTCCGAGAGTACGACTACGGCGACGACATCCGCACCATCGACTGGAACGTCACGGCCCGCACCGGAACGCCCTACGTCAAGATCTTCGAGGAAGAGCGCGAACTGACGGTCATGCTCCTCGTCGACGTGAGCGCGTCCGGAGATTTCGGCACCCGCGAGCGCATGAAGGGAGACCTCGCCGTCGAAGTGTGCTCGCTCCTCGCTTTCAGCGCGATCAGGAACAACGACAAGGTCGGGCTCATCATCTTCAGCGACCGGGTCGAGAAGTTCGTCCCGCCGCGGAAGGGCCGGCGGCACGTCCTGCGGGTCCTGCGGGAGATGCTCTATCACGAGCCGGCGGGCCGCGCGACCGATCTCGGCGCGGCGCTCGAATACCTGTCCCGCATCATCCGGCGGCGGGCCGTGGTCTTCGTCGTCTCCGATTTCGTGTCGAGACCCTTCGACACGGCCCTCGGGGTCGCCGGCCGCCGGCACGATGTCATCGCCCTCCGCGTGAGGGACCGGCGCGAGTCGGAGCTGCCGCCGATCGGCCTCGTCGAACTCGAGGACGCGGAGACCGGAGAACGGCTGGTCGTCGACACCTCGAACCGGGATTTCCGGGCGGCGTTCGCGAGCCGGGGGGAGGAGGAGCGTGCCCGGCAGGACCGGACATTCCGGCGCAGCAAGGTCGACGTGGTGGATCTCCGTCCGGGGCGCCCGTACCTGCGGCCGCTGATGCGCTTCTTCGAGGAACGGGGGCGGCGCGTATGACGCGCGGATCCGGGGCCTGCCCCGGCCTGGAACGGCGTGCCCCCGCCCGGCGGCGCCCGGCGGCGGCCGGCGTGGCGGCAGCGCTGGCGGTGGCGTCGCTGGCGCTGGGGGCGGGAGACCTCCGGGGCCAGGCGCCGCGCGTCACGATCGAACCCGACACGACCGAGATCCACGTGGGCGATCCGCTCACGCTGCGGCTTACGGTCGAGCACCCCGCGGACCTGGAGGTGCGGTGGCCCGATTCCCTCTCCCTGTCCCCCTTCGAGGCGCTGGCGCTCGAGGCGGGTCCGCCCGCCGCCTCCGGAGACGGCCTGCTCACGCCGGCGCAGCTCCATGTGACCGCTTTCGAGTTAGGGGAACTCGAGATCCCGTCCTTCGACATCGAACTCACGGACGGCGTTGACGTGACGGCCACGGTCTCCACCGATCCCATCGTGATCGGAGTGACCACCGTGGGTCTCGATGAGGGGGGCGACATCCGCGACGTGAAGGGCCCGCGCGCGATCGCGCGCAACTGGCTGCTCCTGTGGCCCTGGCTCCTGCTCGCTCTTGTTCTCGGCGGCGTGGGGTACTGGTGGGGCAGGCGGCGGAGGCGCGACGCCGGGCGGGCGGACGCCGGACCGCCGGTCCCCGGCCGGCCCGCGCACGAAATCGCGCTCGAGGCGCTGGACCGGCTCGAGGCGTCTCCTCTGCTGGAGCGAGGCGAGATCAAACCATACCACATCGAGGTGTCACGGATCGTCCGGACCTACCTCGAGGGCCGATATCGGATCTGGGCGCTGGAGATGATCACGCCGGACGTGATCTCGAGCCTGGGGCACGCCGGAGCGGACCCCGGGATCCGGACGGCCTTCGGGCACTTCCTCGACGCCTGCGACCTCGTGAAGTTCGCGAAGGTACGCCCCGGGGACGCGGCTTGCCGCCGCATTCTCGCCGACGCCCGCGAACTCGTGGAACGGACGAAGTACTTGCCGCCGTCCTCCGCGGAGTCCGAGGCGACTGCGGATGAGGAAATCGAACCCACCGTGGCCGACGAGGCCGGACCGAGGGAGGAAGAACGGACGGAGGCGGCCGTCCCATGATCCACCGCTTCGCGGACCCCGCGTTCCTCCTGCTCCTGCTGCTCCTCCTCCCGGCGCTCGCGTACCGGCACCTGGCAAAGGGTGGACGCAGGGCCGGCGCCCTGCGCTATCCGGACCTGTCGCTCCTGCGCCGCGCGGGGGCCGAGCGAACCGGCCGCCTCCGCCACGTCCCGGTGACGCTGCGCCTCCTTGCGCTCACCGCGCTCGTCGTCGCCTTCGCGCGACCCCAGACCGCCTCGACCGTCGAGAACGTCTCGACCGAGGGCGTCGACATCGTCATGGCCCTCGACATCTCCAGTTCGATGCTCGCGCAGGACCTGACACCCAACCGCCTGGAGGCCGCCAAGGAGGTCGCGGCGGACTTCGTGGAGCGCCGGCGGAACGACCGGATCGGCCTCGTCGTGTTCGCGGGTCAGGCCTTCACCCAGGCGCCGCTCACGATCGATCATCCCGCCGTCTCCTCCGTCATGGCGGAACTGGAAGTGGGAATGGTCGAGGACGGGACCGCGATCGGCCTCGGACTCGCGACCGCGCTCAAGCGACTCGAGTCCAGCCAGGCGGAGTCCCGGATCGTCGTCCTCCTCACCGACGGCCGGAACAACCGCGGCGAGATCGATCCGGCCACCGCCGCCCGCATGGCCCGGGCGCTCGGCATCAAGGTCTACACGATCGGCGCCGGATCGCGCGGGACGGCCCCGGTGCCCGTCGATGATCCCGTCTTCGGCCGGCGCCTCGTCTCGATCCCGGTGGATGTCGACGAACCGACCCTCACCGAGGTCGCCGAGGTGACGGGGGGTCGCTACTTCCGCGCCACGGACCGCGAGAGCCTCGAGCGCATCTACGAAGAGATCGACGCGCTCGAAACCACCGAAATCGACGTGCAGAGCTTCACGCGGTACGGCGAACTCTTCCACTTCCCGCTCGCCGCGGGACTCGGACTGCTGCTGCTCGAGATCGGCCTCGCGCAGACGGTCCTGAGACGGCTGCCGTAGCGGGCGGGGAGGAGAAGGCATGTTCCGCTTCGGGTTCGTCACGGCGCTCTTCGGGCTGGCGATCGTTCCGCTGGTCGCCGTGCTGATGTGGCGCGGAGCGGCGTGGCGCCGGCGAGCGCTGGCCCGCTTCGGCGATCTGGCCCTCATCCGGCAACTGAGCCGCAGCGTGAACCACCGGGCCCGCGCCTGGAAGGCCGTCGGACTCCTCGCCGTGCTCGGGCTTTCCGTCGTCGCCCTGGCGCGGCCGCAGTTCGGGTCGCGCGTGGAGACCGTCCGCCGCGAGGGGACGGACATCGTGGTCGCCCTCGACCTCTCCACCTCGATGCTGGCGGAGGACATGGCCCCCAACCGCCTGCAGCGCTCCAAGCTGGAGATCCAGCGCCTCATCGAGCGGCTGGACGGGGACCGCATCGGCCTCATCGCCTTCGCCGGGCAGGCATTCGTCCAGAGCCCCCTGACCTCCGACTACGGGGCCGCGCGCCTCTTTCTCAACGCGATGGATACCGACCTCGTGCCCGTGCAGGGAACGGACCTCGGGGCCGCGCTCGCACTCGCGCTCGACGCCTTCTCGGACGCGCCCGTCGAGGAACGCATCATCATCGCCGTCACCGATGGCGAAGACCACGAGGGAGGCATCGCGCCGGCGGTGGAGCGCGCGCTCGAGGCCGGGGTCACGATCTACACGGTCGGCGTCGGATCGACGGACGGCGTACCGATTCCCGAGTACGACGCCGGAGGCCGGCCGGCCGGTTTCAAGCGCGACGAGGACGGGGCCGTCATCACGACCCGGCTCGACGAGGCGACGTTGAGGCAGATCGCGCTTCGCACGGGCGGCCGGCTCCACCGCAGCACGCCCGAAGCCAGCGAATTGACGGCCCTCATCGAGGAGATCGCGGCGCTCGGGGGGCGCGAGATCGACGCGCGCGAGGTCACGCAGTTCGAGGAGCAGTTCCAGATATTCCTCGGCGCGGCCATTCTCCTATTGTTCCTGGAAGGCCTGTGGACCGACCGGAAGCAGACCGCGACCGTTTGGAGAGGGAGGTTTTCGTGAGTACGAGGCGCCATGGCACCGGGCGGGTCCGGCCGCTCTCCGTCATCGCCGCCCTCCCGGTTCTCGCGGCCCTCGCAGGGGCAGCACCGGGGGAGCTGGCGGGACAGGCGGGACGGGCGGAGACGCGCGAAGGGAACCGGCTCTACGGGGAGGGACGGTTCGCCGAGGCGCACGATAAGTACCTCGAGGCGCTCCTCGATGCGCCGGACTCCCCCATCATCCGGTTCAACGACGGGAGCGCCCTCTACCAGGGAGAGAACTACGAATCCGCGCTGGAGTCCTTCCGCGCCGCGGTCGAGAGCGGAGACCCGGAGGTGGCGGCGGACGCCTGGTACAACCTCGGGAATACGCTCTACCGGCAGGGGGCCCTCCCGGAGAGCCTCGAAGCCTTCAAGCAGGCGCTGAGGACGAACCCGGCGGACACCGACGCCAAGCACAACCTCGAACGCGTCCTCCAGCAGATGCAGGAGCAGGAACAGCAGCAGCAGGGCGATGGCGAGAACGACGACGAGAACCAACAGGAGAACGAGCAGCAACCGCAGGGCGGAGAGCAGGATCCGCAGCAGAATCCGCAGGACCGGGATCAGCCCGAACAGGATCCCGACCAGGATCCGACGGAGCAGCAGGATCAAGAGCCGAATCCGCAGCAGAATCCGGGCGAGAGCGAGCCGCAGCCTCGGGACGCGGCGTCTCCCCCCGGCGAGATGACGAGGGAGGAAGCGGAGCGTCTGCTGGATGCGATCCAGGAAGACCAGGACGAAGTGAACCGCCAGCCCCGGACGCCGGCGCGGGGTACGAGGCCTCGCAGGGACTGGTGATGGGAAGCTCTCGACTCGCGGGGCGCGGCGGGCGCTCGCCGGCCGTCGGCGCGGCGGTCTGGCTCGCAGGCTCCCTCCTCGCCGCCGGTGCGCTCTCGGGGCAGGGGGTCACGGCCTCGGCGCACCTCGACCGCGGGGAGGTCGGGGTCGGCCAGACGTTCACGCTCAACGTCGTCCTGGAGGGCGTCCAGCGCTTCGACCAGGATCCGGTCCTTCCCGACCTGGGCGCCTTCGCCGCGTTCCTGAGCAGCGGAACCCAGACGTCGGTCCGGATCGTCAACGGCCGGACGACGGTCACGCTGACGGTTCAGTACCGCTTTCAGGCAACGACCGAAGGGACGTTCGAGATCGGGCCCGTGACGGTCGAGGCCGGAGGAGAGACGCTCACGACCGAACCATTGAGCCTGCGCGTGTCGTCCGCGCCCCCGCCGGCTCCCGGTGCGGGAGGAGCGCCCGCGGGGCGGCCAGCCGACACGGGGACGGTCGGCCCGGACGACCTCTTCCTCGTCGCCGAACCCGACAAGCGCCGCGTGCGCGAGAACGAACCGGTGATCGTCGAGTACCGCCTCTTCACCCGCGTGAACGTGAATTCGTACGGCGTGACGCGGCTTCCCGGCACGGCCGGGTTCTGGGTCGAGGAATTCGAACTGCCGCAGCAGCCGCAGGTGGAGCAGGTCGTGCGCGACGGGGTCGCCTACGCGAGCGCGGTGATCCGGAAGGTGGCGCTGTATCCGACGGGTCCGGGCACGAAGACGCTCGAGCCGCTCGCGATCGAGGCGCAGGTCCGCCTGCAGCGGCGGTCGCGCGACCCCTTCGATGACGTCTTCGGGAACTTCTTCAACCGCAGTTCCCTGTTCGGCGACGTCGTGTCGGCCGGCGCCGCGTCGCGTCCGGTCGAGATCGAAGTGCTTCCCCTCCCGGCGGAGGACCGGCCCGCGGGTTTCACCGGACTCGTGGGAGAGATGGCGGTCGAGAGTTCGGTCGACCGCGACAGCCTGGCCGCGAACGAAGCCGTCACGCTGCGCGTGGAGGTGTCGGGCTCCGGCAACCTGAAGGCGCTTGCGCCGCCGGAACTCGCCTTTCCGCCCACGGTGGAGGCCTTTCCGCCCGAGGTGACGGACCGGGTGAGTACGACGGACGCGGGCGTCACGGGGACGCGCACGTGGGAATACGTCCTCATCCCGCGGGCGCCGGGGACGCTGACCATTCCGGGTGTGGACATGGGGTACTTCGACGCCCCGGCGGATCGGTACGAGGTCGCCTCGGCGGCGCCGGTCGAGTTGCGGGTCACGGGCCGGGCGGTGGAAGACGCCATGCCCGGGGCACGCGCGCGCGGCTCGGTAGAGGCCCTCCGCTCGGACATCCGCTTCATCCGGATCGACACGCCGAGTTTCCGCCGGCGCGGAGAGACGCTGTTCGACCAGGCCTGGTTCTGGGTCGTCGCGCTTGCGCCGGTCGGCATGGTGGCGGGCGCGGCCGGGCTGCGGCGCCGCCGCGACCGGCTGGCCGGCGACCAGGCCTACGCCCGGGATCGCCGGGCCGCCCGCCTGGCGAAGAAGCGCCTCGCCCGGGCAGCCGGGCTCGCGGGGGGCGACGATGCGCGGGCCTTCTACGCCGAGACGGCCCAGGCGCTGGAGGGGTTCGTGGCCGACAAGCTCGACACCTCCGCCGCCGGCATGATCCGCGACGATCTGCGGGCCGCCCTGCTCCGCCGCGGCGCCCGCGAGCCCACCGTCCACGAGTACTTCGCGGCCCTGGAGGCCTGCGACCGGCAGCGTTACGCCCCGGTCGGCGCAGAGATCGAGGAACGCCGGGCCTTCCTGGCCCGCGCCGAGTCCGTGCTCTCCGCAATCGCGGGAGAACTCCGCTGATGGCCCGGCGATCCACCGGCCGTCCGCGCGCGCTCCTGGCCGCGACACTCCCTCTGGCCGTGGCGGCCAGCGTGGCAGCCGTCCAGGAAACCGCTCCCCCACAGGCCCCCGCCGACCGGTTCCAGACGGGGAACAGCCTCTATCAGGCGGGAGATTACGAGGGTGCCCTCGACGCCTACCTCGGGCTGTACGAGGACGGGCTCGAGAGCGGCGAACTGCACTACAACATCGGAAACGCCTATTTCAGACTCGGGGAGCTGGGCCGAGCGATCCTCTTCTTCGAGCGCGCCAGGATCGGACTACCCCGGGATGACAACGTGCGCAGCAATCTGGAACTCGCACGCTCCCTGACCGCCGACCAGATCACGCCGCTTCCGGGATTCTGGGTCCCTCGCGTCGTCAACTGGGCCGTGCAACTCGTGCCGCGCGGATGGCTCATTGCGATCCTGGCGCTGAGCTACCTCGGGCTGGCGTCCTTCCTGCTCTACCGGCTCCTTGCCGGCCGACCGCCGAACTGGACCCGACACGCCGCCGTGGCGGCCGCCACGCTCACCTTCGTCGTCGGCACCAACCTCCTGATCCGTGAATTCGGGGTGGGGCGCGCCGAGCGCGGCGTGATTCTGCAGACGGAGGCCACCGTGCAGAGCGCGCCCTCCGACGACCCGTCGCTGCAACTGTTCACGATTCACGAAGGGGCCGTCGTCCGGATCGACCGGCGGTCGAGCGACTGGCTCGAGATCGTGCTGGAAGACGGCAAGGTCGGCTGGGTCCGAGCCGGAGACCTCGAGACGATCTAATGCCGCGGGACTAGTCCAGCGGCACGACGTCCTGCCGGCGCATCTCCGTGGCGTAGTACGCCCACAGCAGACGCGCCGCCACGCTCCGCCAGGGTCGCCAGCGGACGGCAATCTCGCGAAGCGTTTTCTCGTGGGGCCGTGGTTCGAGGGCGAGCGCATGTCCCGCCGCGCGCCGCAGCGCGAGATCGCCCGCCGGGAAGATGTCGGCATGGCCAGCGCAGAACAGGAGATAGACCTCGGCCGTCCACACGCCGATCCCCTTGAAGGCCGTCATGGCGGCGATCGAGGCCTCGGCCGGCATGAAGCACAGCGCCTCCGGATCGAGACGGCCGCTCAGGACCGCCCCGGCGGTGTCCCTGAGCGTCATCTCCTTGGACCGCGAGAGCCCGATCCGACGGCACTGCGCATCGGAAAGCCGAACGATCCGTTCGGGCGCGCAACCCTCCGCTTCATCGACGAGCCGCCCCCAGATCGCGGCGGCCGCCGCCTTCGACACCAGCTGCGAAACGATGACCTGGGCGAGACCCTCGAAGCCGGCGGTTCTCCGCCGTAGCGGCACCGGCCCCGCCTTCTCGACCACGATGGCCAGTCGCCCGTCGATCCGCACCAATGCATCCAGGCCCTCGGCGAGATCTTCCGATGTCTCAATCGTTTTTTCCGGCATCCCGTCCCTCCACGGACGTTCCCGCGGGAACGCCTCGACGCGCTCTCTGGCCGACACCGGTGGGTTGGCGTCAGTCTTATTGAATGAACCGACGAACGTTGATCAAGACCATGGGAACCGCCGCCATCGGATCGGGGCTCGGCGCGTGCTCCCCCGCCTGGCGTCGCTACCCGCCGGCTGCCGGCGCAGCGCGCCTGCCGCTCGTCCGAGTCTCGGCGGACCGTGTCATCCGCACCACGGTGGGCCTCAGGCCCTTCCGGCCCGCCGGCTTCCGGGTGGCCGGGGAGCGGCTGGACGACAAGACCGTGATCCACAACTACGGGCACGGCGGCGCGGGAATCTCCCTTTCATGGGGGACGGGACTGCTCGTGGCCGAACTGGCCGAAGACCATCCGTCACGGCAGGCCGGGGTCATCGGAGCCGGCGCCGTCGGACTCGCCACCGCGCGGCAACTCCAGCGCCGCGGTTTCGAAGTGACGATTCATGCCCGCGCCCTCCCGCCCGACACAACCTCGAACATGGCCTACGCCGGGTTCTCGCCGCTCTCCAACCTCGTGTCGGCGCCGGAACGGACCCCGGCCTTCGATGCCCAGTTCGACCGGGCCGTCCGCGCGTCCTACGAGCAGTTTCAACTCTTCGCCGGGGCGGGCCGCGGAGTGTCGTGGATGACGACGTATTCCTGGAGGAACCGCCTCTCCGGCCCACGGCGGGAGGACGCCGGACTCGACGAGACCGAGAGCGGCCTCGACCCGGGCCTCGACGTGGGCGCCACGGTGCTGCAGCCGGGAGAACACCCCTTCCCCGGCACCTATGCCCTCCGCAGGCCGACCCTGAGCATCGAACCGTCGATCTATCTCGACGAACTGATGGAGGAGTTCCTCCTCTTCGGCGGACGCGTGCGGATCCGGGACTTCGAGGCCCCCCGCGACCTCATGTCGCTCGACGAGCCGCTCATCGCGAACTGCACGGGTCTCGGCTCCCGCGCCCTGTTCGGGGATGAGACGATGACCCCCATCAAGGGCCAACTGACCTTCCTGGCCCCGCAGCCCGAGATCGACTACAGCCTCGAAGGCAGCGTGCCGGGCGGCGGCCGCATCGGAGTCCTCCCGCGTTCCGACGGCATCGCGCTCGGGCACGTGATGGAGCGCGGCGATTGGAGTCTCGAGCCGATCCAGGAGGAGATCACGACCCGGCTCGACCGCGCCGGCCGCCTCTTCGCCGCCATGGCGGACCACGACGCCGCGTTTGGACGGGTCGCCGCCACCCGGTCCGCCCCCGTGATGTCACCCGCGATGCGCGACGCGCTCGAAGGCGATCCCGTCCCGGCGATTCCGCCCCCGGTGGAGAGCTTCTACGACATCGAGTCCTGACGTTCCGATGCGAGAGCAGTTGAGAAACGGCACCTGGTGGGCCGCGGTGGGTAGCGGCGCGATCGCGTTTCCCATCGCGTTGCTGCTTCACGAACCGGGACACTACGGAGCAAATGTCGCGTTGGGACTCCAGCCGGCCTGACGCGGGGAGCCCGTCCCGCGCGTTTCCCCTCTGGTGGTGGCCGGCGCGGCGGTTGCCACGACCGATGGCGAGGAGATTTGCTTGAGAACACCCGGGCGGGGCCGCCAGGCGGCGATGGTCTTCATCCTCATCACCGTCTTCATCGACGTGCTGGGGATCGGGATCATCGTCCCGATCCTCCCCGAGCTCATCAAGGAGTTTACGGGAGGGAGCACCGCGCTGGCGGGGCGCTGGTTCGGCGTTCTCGCCGCGACGTACGCCGTCACCCAGTTCTTCTTCGCACCGGTCCTGGGGGCGCTCTCGGACCGGGTCGGGCGGCGGCCGGTCATCCTCATCGCCCTCTTCGGGCTCGGGATCGACTACATCATCATGGGGCTCGCGCCGTCCATCGGCTGGCTGTTCGTCGGACGGCTCGTCGCCGGCGTGATGGGCGCGAGCATCACCACCGCCAACGCCTACATCGCCGACGTGTCGGAGCCCGAGGTGCGGGCCAGGAACTTCGGCTTCGTGGGCGTCGCCTTCGGCCTCGGATTCATCTTCGGCCCCGCCATCGGTGGGATCCTGGGCGGCATCGACCTGCGGCTCCCCTTCTTCGCGGCGGCGGGACTCGCCCTGGTGAACGCGCTGTACGGGATCTTCGTCCTCCCCGAATCGCTGCCGCCCGGGAAGCGCGACGCCTTCCGCTGGGAGAAGGCCAACCCGGTCGGAAGCCTCGCCGTATTGCGCGCATATCCCCTCGTGGCCGGGCTCGCCGTGTCCTTCGTCTTCATGATCCTGGCCCAGCGCGGCCTCGAGACCGTGTGGGTGCTCTACACCGGACACAAGTTCGGGTGGGACGAACTCGCCAACGGCCTGTCGCTGGCGCTGGTGGGACTCATGGCGGTCATCGTCCAGGGGGGACTCGTTCAGCCGGTGATCAAACGCATCGGCGAGCGCCGCGCCATCCTCGGCGGACTGGTCATGGCCGTGATCACCTACCTGGGCTACGGCCTCGCGACGCAGGGCTGGATGCTCATCGCCTTCATCATCTTCGGTTCCATCGGGGGCGTCGCGGGCCCGGCCCTCCAGAGCATGGTGGCGGGCGCGGTCGAACCCCGGGAGCAGGGAAAGGTCCAGGGGGGCCTCCAGTCGCTCATGAGCCTGACCAGCATCCTGAGCCCCCTCATCTTCACCACCGGCCTGTTCGGCTACTTCACGTCCGCAGCGGCCCCGGTCCAGCTGCCCGGGGCGCCGTTCCTGCTTGGCGCCGTGATGTACGCGACGGCCTTCGTGGTCGTGGTTCGCCTCTTCCGCCGCCTCCCGGCGGCGTAACGCGTCGAGAATTGAACGTCGCCGCCTCCAACGGGCGCGTGCATCAGAGCGGGATGGCTACGTCAGGTGCGCCGCGCAGGATCTCCCGGTTCAATGTGATCAGGCGGGTATCCAGGGCGCGAGCTACGGCAACGAACTCGGCATCGTAGGCCGTGAGGCCGCACTCGAGGGCGATGTCGATCACCAGCCCGCCGGGGACGCCGACAATTCTGCTCCCGAGTACCTGTGCCGCGTCATCACCCATCGCCTTGACCTGCTCGGACGTCGCGGCGCCGCGACGCACGACGCCGAGTAGTGCGTTGCGCAACTCGCTTGGGAGAATGACGGGGGCGGCCCATTCCGGATCCTTCCGGAGGAGGTCGGCCGCAGCGGCGCCGCCCGCCCCGCCGAAAACGAAGTCTCTCGCATGGAAATGAATGATGCCAATATGGTATCATCAAGATATCAACGCGCGGGGTGATCTGCACGCTGGCCGGAACTCGGTTCCCGGCCATGGACGACCTGGGAGGCAGGCGGGCGTCAGGACGCGCCGAGTTGCTGGAGCAGGAAGGCGAGTTCCATCGCCGCGTTGCGCACGTTGCGGCTGAAGGCGCGGCCGCCGGCGTGGCCCGTGCGCGCGTCGTAGTCGAGGATCACGGGCAGTCCCGAACTCGACGCCGCCTGCAGGCGCGCGGCCATCTTCCGGGCCTGCAGCGGGGGCACGCGGGTGTCGAGGTCGCCCTGGGTGAGCATGACCGCGGGGTAGGCCACGCCGTCGCGCACGTTCTGGTACGGGGAGAAGGTGCGGAGGACCTCGAACTCCTCGGCCACCGCCGCGTTCCCGTACTCCAGGAGCGCCGGCATGTTGTTCGTGTCGGTGAACTGGTAGAAGCGGACCATGTCGAGGTCGGGCAGGCCGCAGTAGACGGCGCGGAAGAGGTCCGGCCGCTTGGTGAGGGAGGCGGCGACGAGCAGCCCGCCGTTGCTGCCGCCGCGGATCGCGAGCCGCTCGGGGTTCGTGTAGCCGTTGTCGACCAGCCATTCGGCCGCCGCGATGAAGTCGGCGAACACGTTCGGCTTGTTCTCGAGCATGCCGGCCCGGTGCCACGCCTCGCCGAACTCCCCACCGCCCCTCAGCGTCGCCATCGCGTACACGCCGCCCTGCTCCAGCCATGCCGCGGCGCGAGTGTCGAAACGGGGCAGCAGGTTCACGTTGAAGCCGCCGTATCCGTACAGGAGGGCGGGACTTCGCCCGTCCAGTTCGAGTCCCCTGCGGTGCGCGACGTACATCGGGGCCCGCGTCCCGTCCTCCGAGGTATACCACACCTGTTTCAGCTCGTAATCCGAACCGTCGAAGGGGACGGAGGACGGCCGCCACGCCTCCGTCTCCATCGTCTCGAGATCGAGTTTGAGGATCGTGGAGGGCGTGAGGAGCGAGGTCAGCGTCAGGAGGGCCTCGTCTTCGTCCTCCCCGTGTGAGCGCAGCGTCGCCACGTGGTGCGCCGGGATCGGGATCTCGCCCTTCTCCGCCCCGTCCGGACCGTAGCGCACGATCCGGCTGCTCACGTCGCGCAGGTAGTCGGCGTACAGATCGTCGCCGATGAACCGGTATCCGGTGAGGAGGTCCTCCCCCTCGGTCAGCACCTCGCGCCACCGCGCCGGGTCGGGATCCGGATCTTCGAGATCCACCGCCAGAATCCGGTTCCTCGGCGCGTCCAGATTCGTGAGCAGGTAGAGTTCGTCGTCGACGAAGCGGATGCTGAAGCGGGCGGGCGCGCCGACGATGAGCGGTGCGGGCGCCGTCCCGGAGCGCAGGTCGCGCAGGTAGACATCCGTCCGCGCCCAGCCGTGCTGGACCGTGTAGACGTGCCACCGGCCATCGCCCCCCTGCGAGAAGCCGACGAACCGCTCCGGCCCGTGTCCCTCGCCGAACAGCTCTCTGTCTGTTTCGAGGTCGGTCCCCAGCCGGTGATAGCGGATCCGTGCCCCGGTCTCCCGCGACCGGCGGCTGTAGTAGAAGCCCTCGCCGTCGGGATCGAAGGAGACGTTGCCGTACAGGTACGTCGGCAGGCGGTCGGGCAGGTCCTCGCCGCTCTCCAGGTCGCGGACGCGGTACTCCCGCTCGTCACGGCCGCCGTCCCGGATGGCGTAGATCATGAGACCGCCGTCCGGCGAGAAGTCGATGATGCTCACGCTGGTCGTGGCGTCGGCGCGGAGGTCGAGCGGATCGATCACGACCTCGAACTCGCCCTCGGGGTCGATGGGCGCGTCCGGGCGCCCGTCTTCAGCAGGTTCCGGCGCCGGCCGGCGGTAGATGGCGCCCACCTCGCGGCCCGGCTTCCGGAAGGAGAAGTACTCGTACTCCCCGGCCCGGCGCGGGAAGATCGCCCCGGGGACGTCCATCAGCTCGCGGAGGCGCCCCGCCAGTTCCGTCCGGAGCGGCGTGTCGCCGACGATGCGTTCCGCGTAGGCGTTCTGCTCGTCGATCCAGGCGCGGGTGTCGGGGCTCTCCTGGTCCTCGAGCCACCGGTAGTCGTCGGTGAACTCGACGCCGTGCAGGGTGTCGACGACGGGAAGCCGGGCGGTCGCCGGCGGGGGCGGCCAGGCCTCGCACGCCGCCACGCAGACGGCGAGAAGGGCGACGGCGCGGGCGCGGCATGTCGAGGCCGTCATGGTGCCCTCCTGTCAGGCCATGCAGGGCGTCAGGGGGTGACGGTCACCCGGACGTAGGCGTTGCTCCAGCAGCACTGGTCGCCGCCGGTGCTGTCGTTCGCGTCCCAGTTGTCCACGCGCGCGCGCAGCACGTACTCGCCCGGCTCGGTGAAGGTAGCGGCCGTCGTCGTCTCGCCGGTTCCGCCGGCGACCGTGATCTGCCACGGCTCGAACTCCACCGGCGCGGCCGGCCCCTGGTGCTTGAACCAGGTCACCTCCACATCGACGACCTGGTTCACGAGATCCTCGGGGTCCCGGACCGAAACCTCCTCGGTCCACAACTGCAGCGTCAGCGGCGAACCCACCTGCGCGGTGCGCGGCTCGCCCCACACGCCCTGGACGTGCTGGCCCGCCTCTCCCTCCGGGTCGAAGCGGACGAGGGGCGGCACGGACCCCATGGCGCGCGGCCCGTAATCGAGTTGCAGCGCCGGCGCGAAAACCCGTGCCGGCACCGAGTAGGTCACCCCGTTCGTCGTGATCGTCCATACGACGCGCTGCTCGCCGTCCTCCCAGGTCGCGGGCACGGTGACGGAAAACACACCGCGGTCGCGGCGCGGCCGCACCGGGAAGTGCGTCGGCTGCATCCCATCGAACTCGTGCGGCTCGATGTGATTCTCCGCGCCGAGCGGGACGTCGATGACTTCCTCGGTATTGAGGTTGAAGTGGCCGAACGAAAAGGTGAAGGAGCCGTCGTCGTTCCGGTACCAGCCTTCGAAGAAGGGGGCCACGGGCTCCCCTTTCGGCGGGATGGGCGCGAGCGGCAGCCGCTGCACCTGCTGGGCGTGAACGGGCGCCGGCCCCCCGACCACGGCGACCGGCGCCACCTGCGCGGCGACCAGGACGGCCGCGACACTTGCGATCCGCATGTTCCTCAGTGGCCGTCGGTCAGTTGTTGTTGTCGTTGCCTGCGGCGCCGTCCTCGTCGGTCGTGAGCTTCGCCTCCCGCTCCTCGACCAGGCGCTGGTAGCCTTCTTCCGTGAGGTGCGTCACGGCGAGCCACGCATGCGACATCTCATCGCCGGTGCGAGAGCCGCGCGCATACCAGATCTCGGGATCCGGGGTCAGTTCGTTCTCCGCCGTGTTGTCGTACCACCCGGTCATGACGAGGACCGTCCCGGCCGGAAGCAGCGGAGCGACGTCATCCTCGTAGATGTAGCTGTGATGCCAGCGGGCGTCGAAGTCCGTGACCATGCTGATGAGTTCGAGCCTGCCGTTCGGGTAGAGCGCCTGGATCGACATCGCGTGCAGGTGCACATGCCCGTGCGGCTGGAAGCTGTCGAGCCTCACAGGGTGGTCCCAGCGCTGGAACCCCTGCGTCATCGCGGTCCCTCCCGGCGCCAGCGCGATGTCGCCCCTGAGAGGATAGAGGCGCAGATCCTGCTGGAACTCCGGCTCGTAGCCCTCCTCGTGGAACCAGATCCCCAGCTCGACCTGATCGCCGGGCACGTCGTATCCCATGGGATAGTAGTGGGCGTCCCACTCGATCATGTCGTTCGCCTTGAGCATCCGGCCCGCATCGTGGGGCACGATCTCGCCGACCTTGCCCATCGCGTATTCGGAGAGGCTCTGGATGCGCTGGTACTCGCCTTCTTCATTGAGTCTCAGGAGTCGCGGGATCGCATGGTGCACGACCTGACGCCCGGCGGGGAAGGAGGGACGCGTCTCGAACGCCATCACCCAGCGATCCTCGTCGAGGCCCGTCGGCACGCGCGGCCGCCACCAGGTGTCGCCACCCTCGGCCGGCACGTCGAACGGCTTCGACTTGATCACGTGATCGGGCGGGCCGATGAGGTCCTCGAGCTGCCACTTCTGCTCGGTCGGCCAATCGATCGGTGGCGGCATGTCGGCCGGATCGCCTTCGGGCGCGCCGGCGTCGGCCCAGGCGACGATCGTCTCGATGTCCTCGTCACGCAGCCGCCAGTCATCCTTGATGTCCTGGATGCCGACGCCCGTGTCGAGGTGGAAGGGCGGCATGAGCCGCTTCGAGACCAGATCCTTCATGCGCGACGCCCAGCGGCGCGTGTCGCGGTAGGTGAGCAGCGACATCGGCCCCACCGATCCCTCCCGGTGGCAGATCTGGCAGTTCGCCTGGAGGATGGGCGCCACGTCCTTCGAGAACGTGACGTCGGCCTCCGTGCCGTGGGCGCCGTTCGCGGTCGGACCCTGCGCGGCGAGGTCGCCGACCGCGAGACCGAGCGTCAGAGGGATGATGAGGGCCGACAGCGCCGCGAGGCGCGACCAGGGATGGTTCGAGCGATCGCACGATCCACGCATAAGATGTTCCTCCTGCGGAGCGCCCGGCTTCCTCGCCGGTTCACTGGTAGAGTGCGCAGGAACCACCCTCGCGTGCAAGAAGCCGTTGCGTCCCGCGAAACGTCCGGTCACGATGAAGTGTTAACGTGCCGGCCGGGTCGCGGGCACGGCTCAAGCGAGACAGCGAGGGCACATCGATGATGAACAACGACTGGAGTTTGCGGTCCCGGCGGGGCTCCGCCCTTCTTCTCCCCTTCGTGTTCGGTATGGTCGCGGGCGGTCCGCTCGCCGCGCAGGGTCCCGGCGTCGAGGGGGCGGCGTGGACCTACCTCGGCGGCGACGCCTGGCACACGCGCTACACGCCGGCGACGCAGATCGACGCCTCCAATTTCGAGAGCCTCGAGGTCGCGTGGCGCTGGGACGCTTCGAGCTTCGGACCCAGCACGGCGCGCGCCACGCCGTCCTACGTCGATGGGAAGATGATCACGGTGACCGGCGAGAACCGGCACGTGATCGCCCTGGATCCCTCCGACGGACGGCTCCTCTGGAGCTTCTCCGAGCCCATGACCTGGCGCCACGAGTACTCGATGCGGAAGGCGTACGGCAAAGGTGTCGCCTACGCGGAAGTCGACGGCCGCGGCGTCGTCTACATCATCAGCCCCGGCTTCTTCCTCTACGCGCTCGACGCGGACACGGGCCGGCCGCTGGAGAACTGGGGAGAACCGGTGCCTCTGCCGGGATTCCCGTCCTCGGGGACGGTGGACCTCGTGAAGGATCTCATCGACGGCTGGGGACCGTGGGAGAACCTGAACCAGGAGTACGACCCGGATCAGGGGATGCCGCTCGAGATCGGCTACATCACGGCGTCGTCGCCTCCCATCGTGGTCAACGACGTGGTCGTCGTCGGCAACTCCGCGGAGCAGGGCTACAACCAGACCCGGAAAGAGATGGTCCCGGGCGATATCCTGGCCTATGACGCCCGCACCGGCGAGTTCAAGTGGAAGTTCCACATCATCCCGCGCCCGGGTGAGTTCGGGCACGAGACGTGGGAGAACGACGCCTGGCAGTGGACGGGTGACGTGTCCCCGTGGGCACCGCTCTCGGCCGACCCCGAACTCGGACTCGTCTATCTCGTCACGAACGGCGCCACGATCGACTACTACGGCGGTTTCCACCCCGGCGACAACCTCTTCGGCACGAGCATCGTCGCGCTCGACGTGGAGACGGGCGAGCGCCGCTGGCATTTCCAGTTCGTGCACCACGACATCTGGAACTACGACACGCCGACCGCGCCGATCCTCATGGACGTCGTCGTGGACGGCCGGCCGATCAAGGGCGTTTTCCAGGCGACGAAGCAGTCGTGGCTGTACGCGCTCGACCGCGAGACGGGCGAGCCGATCTGGCCCATCGAGGAGCGGCCGGTCCCGCAGTCGAAGGTGCCGGGCGAGAAGCTCGCCGAAACGCAGCCGCACCCGACGTGGCCCCTGCCGTACGACCTGCAGGGCCGCACGGAGCAGGATCTGATCGACTACACGCCCGAACTGCGCGAGATGGCGCTCGAGTACGCGCGTGACAACGACCTCTTCGTGCCGCTCTTCAACCCGCCGACGCACGTCGGAAACCCCGACGGCGAGGGCGCGGCGCTCATATGTCCCGGCGGTGGGGGCGGCGCCAACATCACGGGTCCGCCGGCGGCCGACCCGGTGAACGGCGTCGTCTTCGTGACCTCGACCAGCGGCTGCTCTCCGGTGATGGTCGCGCCGGGGATCGAGTCGGATCTCGATGGCCCCGACCAGACGGGCGTCACGCACTCGGAGTTCTCCCGGGCCACGGGCGTGGTGACCGAGAACACGGCCGACCAGGCGACCGTCGAGGGGCTGCGGATCTGGAAGGGGCCGGTGGGACGGATCACGGCGATCGACGTGAACACGGGCGAACACCTGTGGATGATCCCGAACGGCGACGCGCCGGAGCGGCAGCAGGCGGTGATCCGCGACCACCCGATGCTCCAGGAAGTGGACGTGAACCCGAACCAGGGCCGGCGCGGCCATTCCGCCATGGTTGCAACTCCGACGCTACTTCTCGCGTCTGGACAGACGAGTGATGGAACGCCGCACCTGTTCGCGATCGACAAGCGGACGGGCGAGCGGGTGGGCCAGGTGGAGCTTCCCGGCAACACGCGCTACGGGATGTCGAGTTGGGTCCACGAGGGCAGGCAGTATGTCATCATCCAGCTGACCGACGGACTCGCGGCGCTGGCCCTGCCCTGACGGCCACGCCGGCCGTTCCGGGCAGGCTGAACCCTTCGCATGGAAACTGAACCCTTCGCAACGAGCGGAAGGAAGAAGAGAGAGAGAACATGGTTCGTGAACATCTGAACATCGGACGCGCGGGCGTCTGCGTCGCCGTGGCGTTGTCCATTCTCGTCACCGGGGCATGCATCGAGAGCGAAGACACGATGGAGCCCACGCCCGTGAACGAAGCCCCCGTCGCGGTAGGCGTCGTGCCGCCGGTGACCGTGGCCGCCGGCGATCATGTGATCGTGGACGTGTCGGGCTTCTTCCAGGATCCCGATGGCGACCCGCTCCTCTACGGCGCCGGAAGCTCGAACGCGCTCGTGGCGGGCGTCTCCGTCGCGGGGAGCATGATGACCGTGGTCGGGGTCGGGACGGGTCAGGCGGGCGGGTTCCTCTTCGCCCGCGATGCGGCCGGAGGCGAAGCCCTGCAGAACTTCCTCATCACCGTGCCGAACCAGCCGCCCGTGATTGCCCAGCCGCTCCCGGCACTGGGCCTGACCACGGGACAGGTGCACCAGATCGACCTGTCGGCGTACTTCAGCGATCCGGAGGGCGGCGACCTGACGTTCAGCGTCTCGACGGGCAACACGCTGGTGGCGGTGGGGGCGGTTTCGGGCAGCACGCTCACGGTCGTGGGCGTGACGGTCGGGAGCACGACGCTGACGGTCACCGCGATGGATTCCGACGGCGGCGAAGCCCAGCAGGAAGTCCCCGTCGTCGTGACGAGCGGCAGCTAGCAGTCCGGCGGTCCCTGGCACCCGGACCCCCCTGATTCCGGATGTGACGCGAGCGGCGATCGTCTCGTGTTAGGGGGTGTAAGATCGAGAATCGGGTGGGACGCCGCTGGCGTCCGGGATAAAGGGGGTAGCGTGACGTACGAGGCCAAACGGTCGATTCCGGCGGTGCTCTTCGCGCTCCTGGCGGGAGGGGCGACCGCCGAGGCCGCCGCGGCGCAGGACTTTCTGTTTCAGCGTCCGTCCGTGACGTTTGGCGCGCGCATCGGATACGCGATACCGAGCGCCGACAGCGAGATCTTCGATTTCACGCGCGACGAGCTGACGATCGAGAAAGAAGACTTCAACGCGGTCTCGTTCGTCGCGGACCTCGGCGTTCGGCTCACCGACCGGGTCGACCTCTCTTTCGGCCTCGGGTACGAGAACAGCGAGATCGACTCGGAATCGCGGGACTTCATCGGCGACGACGACCTGCCGATCCTGCAGACGACGGATTTCCGCCGCATCCCGTTCACGGTCGGCCTGAAGGCGTATCTGACGGACCGCGGACGCCGGATCAGCGATCTCGCCTGGATCCCGGGCAAGTTCGCGCCCTTTGTCGGAGGCGGTGCCGGCTACGTATGGTATGAATTCGTGCAGGAGGGCGAGTTCGTCGACTACGAGACGCTGGACATCTTCTACGACTACTTCACGTCCAGCGATGGATCCGCGCTCGCCTACCTGACGGCGGGATTCGACTACTCTCTCGGGCTGCGGTGGATTCTGACCGCCGAAGCCCGCTATTCTTGGGCCAGCGCCAGGATGGGCGACGACTTCATCGGGTTCGACAAGATCGACCTGAACGGACTCCGCGCCGCGTTCGGCTTCTCGGTACGGCTGTAAACCTCGAGGGAAAGTCACATGAAGGCACAGCGAACTGCTGGAATCGGCTCCGCTTTTCTCGTTGCGGTTGGCGCGCTGCTCGCGGCCGGACCGCTCTCGATCGCGGCGGCGCAGGAGATGGACGAGCGCTGGCTCGCCTGGATGGGGTGCTGGCAGCCGGTCCGCACCGCAAACAGCGCCGACGCGCCCGAGTCGCTGCTCTGCTTCCGGCCGCCGGCCGAGGGCGCGGGCGTCGAGATGCTCGCGGTGGAAGACGGTGAAATCACGGCACGAGAGGTCGTGCGCGGCGATGGACAGCCCCACGAGTCGTCCTTTGAGGGCTGCGATGGATCTCGACGCGCGGCTTTCTCGTCCCGACCCGGCCGCGTCTTCATGGAGGTGAACCAGGCCTGCGAGGGCGGTGTCGACCGCTCGTCGAGCGGGATGTTCGCCATGATCTCCTCCGAGTCCTGGATCGATGCGCGCGTCGTCACGGTCGGCGGGGAGGCGGTGACGTGGGTCACCCGGTACCGGCTGGCCACGCAGAGCGAGGCGGAGGCCGCAGGGCTGGGCGATATCGCGGCCGACAAGAGCATGGCGGTGCGGGCGTTGCGGCTGGCCGCTTCGGGACGCTACTCGGTCGACGACATCATCGAGGCGCAGGCGCATGTGGCTCCGGAGGCGGTGGAGGCGTGGATCGTCGAGCACGAGATGCCCCTCGCGGTCGATGCCGACCGGCTGATTCAGCTCGCCGATGCCGGAGTTTCCGAAGGGGTCATCGACATGATGGTCGCGCGGAGCTATCCGGAGCACTTCGCCGTGTCCTCGGGTGGCGACGGCGGCGGAAGGGCGGGACTCGGCTACGCCGGATACTACGACCCGTTCTACGGCGGCTACGGCTGGGGCTATCCGTACTTCGGCCGCTTCGGCTACCGGTACGGATACGGCTACTCGCCCCTGGGCTTCGGGTACGGATATCCCTACGGCTACGGTTATGGGTACGGGTACGGGTATGGGTACGGCCCGGTGATCGTTCGCACCGGCCGCGAGAACAGCGGCGGCCGCGTGATCAGCGGGCGGGGCTACAGCAGCGGGCGGTCCGGTATCGGCTCCCGGTCGACCGGCGGATCGAGGGGGACGGCCTCGGTCGGCTCGTCCGGGTCGGGAGGCCGGTCGACGGGACGGACGGCACGACGACGCGGCGGCGGTGATGACGGCCCGCAGATTTCGACCGCCCCCAGGCCGAAGAGCAGCTCCGGAGTCGTCAGCGGACGGGGCTACAGCAGCGGGCGTTCGTCTTCCGCGTCAAGGTCGACGGGTTCCTCATCGAGCCGCTCCGGATCCGTCCGCCGCAGCACCGGCTCATCGAGCCGGCCGCCGGTTCGGCGCGCGGCACGCCGCGGCGGCGGCCTCTGAGCCCCACGCCCTGCGGTCTGACGCTTCGCTCTTCGAAAAGGGCCCGGTTCGCCGGGCCCTTTTGCGTTCCACGTCTCGCGCCCGCGGTTCCGCCCGCACAGATTGAGGACTTGCCGCCGAATGCCACGCCGGCTCCGAGGAGGAACAATGAGGGGGAATCACCTCGCCGCGCGTCCGTTCCTGTACTTTTCGATGGGCATCCTCGCCCTCGCGGCCGCCGCGGTTCTCTTTCAGCCTGACGCGGCGCGCACTCAGACCACATCCGGCGACTGGGAAGTCCCGCTCACCGCGTTCGGCCACCCCGACCTGCAGGGGAACTGGACGAACCAGACGCTCACTCCCTTCGAGCGCCCCGAAGGCCGGGGCCCCGTGCTGAGCCCGGAAGAAGTCGTCGCGATCGAGGGAGGTCAGGCCGAGGTCGTCGCAGAGCGAACGGCCCCGGTCGATCCGGATCGGCCGCTGCCGCCGGGGGGGGAGCACCGCGTCTGCATCGATGGGGCGACGACGTGCTACGACGAGTTCTACCGAGAGCCGGGCGAGCGCGTCGCGATCGTCAACGGCGAGGCGCGCAGTTCCCTCGTCACCGACCCGCCCGACGGGCGGATTCCGGAGCTCACGCCGGAGGCCCGCCAGCGGCTCGAGGCGGCGGCCGATTTCCGCGGCCGGTTCGGCCAGTACGACCACCCGGAACTCCGGCCGCTCGCGGAACGCTGCATCGTGTCGTTCGGATCGAGCGCGGGTCCGCCGATGCTCCCGAACTACTGGTACAACAACAGCTACACGATCGCGCAGAACGAGGACTTCATCGTCATCATGGCGGAGATGGTGCATGACGCGCGGATCATCCCGATCCGGGACCCGGAGGAACCGCTCGAAACGCGGCCCGCGCCGGACAATGTCACGCCGTGGTTCGGTAACTCCGTCGGGTGGTGGGAGGACGGGACGCTGGTCGTCGAGACGACGAACCTGAATCCCGAGCACGCGTTCCGGGGGGTTCCGCCCTCGAATGACCGGAAGGTCACCGAGCGCTTCACGCGCGTGGACGAGGAGACGATCCTCTACGAGTTCACGATCGACGATCCCGCCGTGTACACGAGCCCGTGGGGCGGTCAGGTTCCCTTCAAGCGCTTCGACCACCTGCTCTACGAATACGCGTGCCACGAGGGCAACTACGCCATGTTCAACGTGCTGAGCGGCGCGCGCTATCAGGAGCGGATGGGGGGGAATCCGTAGCCCCTTCGACGGGCCGTCTGTGTTCGCTGTTCGCCGCGCTGGCGATCGCGGGTTGCGCCGCCGATCGTCCGCCGGAGCGCGCCGCGGAAGCGGAGCGCGCCCCGGCCGGGGTGTTCGGCCTGCGTCCGGGCCCCTCGCCCGATCGATCCTCTCCTGACTGGGAGCCGCCCGTGAAAGTTGTCGCCGCCGATCTCTGGCCCGGCCGCACGGCCGAACTGGCGGAGGTCGCGCCCGGCGTGGACCTCGTCGTCGTCGAGGACTCGCAGGCGGCCGCCGCCGAAGCGCACGACGCCGACGCGGTCCTCGGTGCGCTGAACGCGGACATCCTCGCCGCCGGCGACCGGCTCCGCTGGGTGCAACTCGCCTCCGCCGGCGTCGAACGCTACCTGGCCATTCCCGGCCTCGCCGACGCCGAGGATCTCGTCATCACGAACGCGCAGCGGATCTTCGCCCCGGGCGGTGCGGAGCACGCGCTCGGGATGGCGCTCATGCTTGCGCGACGGTTCCATACGGCGCTCGACCTGCAGCGCGAGCGACGCTGGGACATCCGGCCGCTCACCGGGCCCTCTCCCTACCGCGGCGAGGGGAGCGAACTGCTCGAACTGCGGGGTCGCACGATGCTCGTCATCGGCCTCGGCGGGATCGGGACAGAAACCGCCCGCATCGCGCACGGCATCGGGATGCGGGTGATCGCCACGCGTAACAGCAGCCGGGAGGGCCCCGACTTCGTGGAGCGCGTCGGGCTGGCCTCGGAACTTCTGGATCTCGTGCCCGAGGCGGACGTCATCGTAAACGCCCTGCCCCTGACGCCTGAGACCGACGGCGTCATCGGCGAAGCCTTCTTCCAGGCGACGCGGCCGACGGCCCTCTACATCACGCTGGGGCGGGGGCGGACCACGGACACGGAGGCACTGACGAACGCCCTGCGGGAAGGGCGCATCGGCGGGGCCGGCCTCGACGTCACCGAGCCGGAGCCGCTCCCGTCCGACCATCCGCTATGGGGGATGCCCAACGTTCTCATCACGCCGCATCTCGGCGGAGACTCCGACGGGCACATGGAGCGGATGTGGATCCTCTTCCGCGAGAACCTGCGGCGATTCGTGGCCGGCGAGCCGCTTCTCGCCGTCGTCGACCGGGAGCGGGGCTACTAGCCGGCGGCGCCCCGCAGCCAGACCCCGGACGGACCCCGGGGCAGCTTCCGTCTATCCGCCCCGGACCTGGAAGGTGAGCGTGGCCCAGTTCGACTCGTAGTCGAGGTCCGACTCGGACGGCGTCTCCACCATGTGAATCGTCCGGATGTACCACCGGCCCCCGCCAACGAGCGGGATCGTCGCGACCCCGTCGGCGTTCGTGCGAGCCTCGACCGCCTCGTTGTGTGCACCGGTATCGTCGTGCGAGTGGGGATTGAACTCGTAGTTCGCGTAAAGGAGCGCGTTCTCGACCGGCTCGCCCGCGCGGAGGAAGCGCACCTGGAGGTCGTCGCCTACGACGAGATCGTAGGGGTTCTGTAGCGGGATGAGTTCGACCGGATAGCCGAGTTCCGTCGCCCACTCGCCACTGCGGTCGTCGCCGACCTGGACGATCGCCTTCACGTGCTTGCTGTAGCGCTCCGCCGCATCGTCGTTCGTCTTGCCGGCCGCTTCTCGCTCGGCGATCTCGTCGACCAGTCCCTCGTGAACCAGGTACTCGTTGAACGCCGCCGCATCGAGCGGGATCACGCGCGCCGCCGTCGACACGCCGATCGTGTAGGTCCCGGCCGAGCCGGTCTCGAAGGTCAGCAGCGCCGTGTCGACGCTGTCCGCGTGCCAGTGGAACATGGCCGTATCGCGCCACGCCTCGGTCGGCGGGTGCACGACCCCATCCGGTCCCACGATGCGGACGTCGAGCATGCGGTCGCGCGTGATGTGGTTCTCGCTCTTGTCGAAATCCCCGTTGAAGAGCGCGACGACGTTCGTCGAGTTCGGCTCCAGGAAGAAGCTCTCGAGCTTCAGAAACATCGTGTGTGCCCGCGCCGTCGCGACGATGGCGACGGTGAGCGCGGCGGTGGTCAACAGGACGCGGCGTCCGATTCTCATTCTCACTTCTCCCGGCGTTCACGGCATATGAGGTCGTTGCGCCGATTGCGGCGCGTCACGGAATGTACCGCGCCGAACGGCCCGGGCCAGCCACCGGCGTTGTCAGGGTCGACAAAAGTGCCGATCATTGCCCCCCGAGAACGACTTTCGCAAAGAGAACAGCGGGGGAATTCGATGACGCTGCGCATCAACGACACGGCGCCGGACTTCACGGCGGATACGACGCAGGGCAGGATCAACTTTCACGACTGGATCGGGGACGGATGGGCGCTGCTCTTCTCCCATCCCAAGGACTTCACGCCGGTCTGCACGACGGAACTCGGAGCGGTGGCAGCCCTGCAGGACGCGTTCGCGGCGCGCAATTGCAAGATCATCGGGATCAGCGTCTACGACCTCGGGCACCGCGAGAACTTCTTCTACCTGCAGCATGCGATGGGGCTTGCCTCCTCGATCGGGCTCGGCCTCGCGAGCCACCTCACGCACGAGAAGGTGATCGTGCTCGACGGGGACGGCTCCGCGCTCATGAACCTGGGCACGTTCACCACGCTGGCGCGCTACCGGCCCCGAAACCTCGTCCACATCATCTTCGACAACGGGAGCCTGCTCTCCACCGGCGGGTTCGAGTCGCACACCACGTCGGGCATCACCGACCTCGCCGCGATCGCGCGCGGGGCCGGCGTCGAGCACGTCGTCTCGGTCGATTCGCCGATGGCGTTCGGCGAGGCGTTCGTTGAAGCGATGGAGCGGGAGGACCTCGGCGTGATCGTGGCCCGGGTCGACGCCGTGGGCCCCGACAACTACGGGATGGACTTCGCGCTGCCCGAGAACGC
>CAZDZJ010000123.1:0-38086 GCA_964509895.1 uncultured Gemmatimonadota bacterium | reverse complement strand
CCTCGTTCGCCGCGTTGAAGGCCACCGGATACTCGCCCCCCGCCCTCCCCGCCGCGACCCCCGCTGGGAAGAGGGGGAAATCTTCCTCCCGCACCGGCTCGAACTCCAGCGGACCGTCCCGCAAAGGGTCGAACCCGGCCTCGCGACAGGCGTCGTCCAGGCGGTCGGGGTAGCCGAGGGCCCACAGGATCGGAATCTCCATCGAGGGGCGACCCAACTGCGCGAGCGAAGAGCCGTCCCTGAACTCGACCAGCGAGTGGATGATCGATGTGGGGTGGACGACGACCGCGATCCGATCGTACGGAAGGTCGAACAGCATGTGCGCCTCGATGACCTCGAGCGCCTTGTTCGCCAGCGTGGCGGAGTCGATCGTGATCTTGGCTCCCATCGACCACGTCGGGTGACGCAGCGCATCCGCCGGCGTCGCGGCGGCCAGACGCCCGGCCGGCCACTCGCGGAACGGGCCTCCCGAGGCCGTGAGCGTGACCCGCGCGACCTCCGCAACCGGACGTCCGGCCAGGCACTGGTGAACCGCGGAGTGTTCGCTGTCCACCGGTAAAAGCTCGCCGCCGCCGCGCCGCAGCGCCCGCATCACGAGATCGCCTCCCGCCACCAGCGATTCCTTGTTGGCGAGCGCCAAACGCTTCCCGGCGGCGAGGGCGGCCAGCGTCGCCCCGAGCCCGGCGAACCCGACCACCGCGTTCAGCACGATGTCGACTGCCGGCGAACCGGCGGCCTCCTCGAGCGCGTCGGGGCCGAATCGCCATTCGCCGCCCCATTGCGGCGCGAAACCGTCGGGCGGCGAAGTGCCGAGCACGACGAAATCGGGATCCCGCTCGAGCGCCAGGGTGTCGAGCGCCTCCCACCGGCGGTTCGCCGTCAGAACGGCGGCTCGAAACCGGTTCGGGTGGCGTCGAATGACTTCGAGGGTACCTGCTCCGACGGATCCCGTGGCGCCGAGGACGGCAACGTTCTTCAAGGCGCCGCTTCCAGAAGATCCGCTCCGCCTCCGGCTCTCACGCGGCGAGCAACAGGAAGAGGAACGCGGTCGGGACCGCCCACAGGACCGAGTCCATCCGGTCCAGCATTCCGCCGTGCCCCGGGAGCAGACGCGACGAATCCTTCACGCCGCACTCGCGCTTGAGGGCCGATTCCGCAAGATCCCCGACGATCGCGAGGCCCGCCACGGCCAGCCCGAAGGCCAGCGTGCGAACCAGGTCCAGCACCCAGACCTCCGCCAGTAGGAGGCGCGGATAGAGGACGGCCACGGCGAGGCCCGCCAGCAGTGCGCACACGCCTCCCGCGACCGTCTTGTTGGGACTCACGCGCGGCGCAAGGGGGCGCTTGCCAAAGGCCCGTCCGCCCAGATACGCCGCGGTGTCGGCGAGCCACGTGATGACGACCGGGAAGAAGAAGAGCAGCGTACCCGCCACCCGCGCGGCGTTCGCATCGGCGCCTTCCGCGAGCAGGATTCCGCCTTCGCGCAGGGGTACGCCCAGCGCCAGCAGGCCGCCGACGTAGAAGACGCCGAAGGTCGTGCAGGCGGCGGCCCGGATCGGCCGCTCGGAGAGGTCCACCGTCGCCGTGGCGAGCGCGGGCAACGCGAGCATCAGAGCCGCCGCATAAAGACCGCCCCCCTCGAGGCCGCCGGTGAGGACGACGAGCGGAAAGAGGAACGACGCCACCGTCCCCGGCAGCGTGAGGACCCGCGTACCGGCTCCACGCAGCATCGCCGCGAATTCACGGTAGCCGAGCGCGGCCGCCGCGCCGAGCCCGGCGGCGAACGCGTACCCGCCCGCGTAGGTGACCAGAGCGCAGAGGGGGACCCCGACACCCGCGACCGCGAGTCTCTTGCGGAGGTTGGGACTCATGGCGGACTCGACCGCTTCATGTCTCGACCATCCCGAATCGGCGCTCGCGGCGCCGATAGTCGACGAGCGCACCGAAGAGGTGTTCGCGGGTAAAGTCGGGCCACAGCACGTCCGTCACGAAGAGTTCCGCGTACGCGAGCTGCCACAGGAGAAAGTTGGAGATGCGCTGCTCCCCCGAGGTCCGGATCAGCAGGTCCGGGTCCGGCCACTCTTTCGTCAGGAGTTCGGCCTCGAAGATCTCGGGGCTGATCTCCTCGGGCGCCAGCTCCCCTTCCAGGCAGCGCTGTGCCAGCGCCCGTGCCACGCCGGCCAGCTCGGCCCGCGATCCGTAGCTGATCGCGAGGTGCACTTCGAGGGCCGTCCCGCCCTCGGTCGACGTCTCGAGTTCCGCGATCGCCCGCCGGGCCTCCTCCGGAAGCCGCCGCCGGTCCCCGAATACGGTGACCCGGATCTCGTGCCGGATCAGCGCCTCGCGCTGGCTCCTCACGTACTCCTGGAGGAGCGTCATCAGCGCTTCCACCTCCATCGCAGGCCGAAACCAGTTCTCGTCCGAGAAGGCGTACAGGGTGAGGTGGGCCACACCGGCCTCCGCCGCCCCCTCGATCGTTTCGCGCACCGCGTTCATGCCCGCCCGGTGCCCTTCCCACCGCGGCAGGCCGCGTCCTCTCGCCCAGCGGCCGTTCCCGTCCATGATGACGGCAACATGGGTTGGCACTTCCCCCTGTCGCACGGTCTCCAGCGTCGCCGTCAAGCCGCTCTTCTCACCGCTCATGCGGCCCAAGCTCGCCCCGCGTGGCGGGGAGTGTCAAAGCGGACCGCGATCAGACGCTCTCCGTCCGCTCCCCCGCGAGGCGTCGCATGCGCGGAGCTCCGCCGAGGAACGAGTACGCCTCGTATCCCGCACCCTGCATGACCTCCGCCAGGTAGGCCGTCCGCACGCCTTCCGTGCAGCAGAGCACGTACGTCGCGTCGCGATCGAGGTCGCCGAAGGCGCGCTCGAGTTGCGGAAGGTCGCGGAGGGTCGCCCCCGGCCAGTGCCACGCCTCGAAGGCATCCCGCGAACGTGTGTCGATGATGACGGCCCCTTCCGGCACCTCGGCGACGTAGAGGGAAGCTCCGACCATGGATTCCGGCCGCAGGGCACGCACGTCGTGCACGACCGCGCCGGCGAGCGCCTCCTGAAGTTCCTCGTACCCCACGGCCGTCTCCTGCGCCTCGGCGGCTTCCGGCGAGGAGGCGGTGACCGGGCGCTGCGGCACGAGGTCGCAGTACTCGCGCACCCGCGCGGAAAGATCCCAGGTGCCGATCTCGCGCGCGCGGTCGAGGATCTCTTCCTTGTGGAACCCGAGCAGGGGCCGGAGAACCGGCAGCGAGGAGGCGTTCTCGATCGCCCGGAGATTGCTCAGCGTCTGGGATGAGACCTGCCCGACGGACTCGCCCGTGACGATGGCCTCGGCTCCGATGCGCTCCCCCAACTCCGCCGCCGCCCGGTACATCATCCGCTTGAGAACGACCTGCAGGTACGCGGGTTTCGACCGCGCCCGCATCGCCTCCACGACCGGGCCGAAATCGAGGACGTGGAGCCGGGGGCGCGTCCCGTAACTCCACCGATCCGCAAGCACCTTCGTCACCTCCACGACCATGCGCTCGTACGCGCTTCCGCCGAGGTTGCAGAAGATGTAGTCGAGGCGGATCCCCCGGCGCAGCGCCATCCAGGCGGCGACGGCCGAATCGAACCCGCCCGAGATGAGGGCGAGGGCGTGCCCCTGGACGCCGAGCGGCAGACCGGACGGACCCGGGATCCTGTCCTCGTGAAAGAAGACCCGTTCGTCTCGCACCTCGACGAACACGGTGACATCGGGGTTCCCGAGGTCGACGGTGGCCCCCGGGTTCAGGGCCGCCCCCAGCCGCTGCTGGACGTCGGAGGAGGAGAAGTCGTGTACGCCGGAGCGCCTCGCGCGCACCGCGTAGCTCCTGCCGCGCACGACCTCGGCGAAGAGTGCGGTGCCCGCGGTGACGATCGTGTCGAGATCCGCCTCGCACTCGCCCGCCAGGAGCGAACAACTGGACACGCCGAAGGTGCGCAGGAGCGGATCGACAAAAGCCGCGTCCGGACTCTCGATGTAAACGCGGCTCCAGCCAGGCTCGAGGGCCGCGTCCACCCCTTCGGCGTCGAACGCATCCCGGAGGTTGCGCGCGAGCCGGTTCTGGAAGCGGGACCGCGTACGGCGCGCCTTCGTCGAGAGCTCGCCCGAAAAGCGCACGAGCGCCCGAACGGCCCCGGCTCCAGTGGGCTCAGGTTGCGTCGCGACGGCATCGTTCTTCGGATCGCCGCTCGCTCGAGACTCGTCGTGCTTCGTCATGGCGACAGTGTACAGCGGACGCCGAGAGTCGGGAAACTCGCCGGGCACGCCCATGTCGCGGAGCGAAACCCCCGAGCGGGAGTCGGGCGCAGGGCCGGCGGGGCTGATGAGTGGCAGGGGGGGGATTTGAACCCCCGACCCAGGGCTTATGAGTCCCTTGCTCTACCAGGCTGAGCTACCCTGCCGTACCTGCGGGTCCGCTATCCTACACCTCCCGGCGCGCGGGGCAAGCCGGCGGGGGCGCCGAATCCCGACGGCCGCGCGGCTCAGGGAGTCGAGGACGCGTCCGCCCGCGTGCCCGTCGCGGACGCCGGCTCTCCTTCGTTTCCGAGTTCGACGAAACGCACCAGGATCTCGCCGGGACGCACGAAGCCGTACCGTTCCCGCGCGACCCGTTCGATCGCCCAGGGGTTCCACACGAGACTGTCCGCCCACGCCCGGAGCGCCGCAAGTTCGCCTTCGCGGGCCGTGACCTCGGCCCTGCGGGACGCCACCTCCTGCTCGAGGCGATGCATGCCGGCCCTCGTGTACTCCCCGCCCACCATCCAGTAGTACCCCGCGCCGACAAGGGCGACGAAGGCGATTGCCCGGGTAAGCCGGCGGGTCGTCGCTTCCGCCATCGTCAACCTCCGTATACGGCGGAGCCGGGGTACGTCGCCCTCGAACCGAGCCGCTCTTCGATCCGTAGGAGCTGGTTGTACTTGGCGACGCGTTCGGACCGGCAGGCGCTTCCCGTCTTGATCTGACCCGCGCTCGTCGCCACCGCGAGATCCGCGATGAACGTGTCGGCGGTCTCTCCGGAACGGTGAGAGATGACGACGCCGAAGTCGGACTCCGCCGCGAGCCGGATCGCGTCGAGCGTCTCGCTCACCGTCCCGATCTGATTGAGCTTGATGAGGATCGCGTTCCCGGTCCCGCCCTCGATGCCGCGCGAGAGACGGTCGACGTTCGTCACGAAGAGGTCGTCGCCGACGAGCTGGACGCGGTCCCCGAGCCGGGACGTGAGGGCCGCCCAGCCGTCCCAGTCGTCTTCGTGAAGCCCGTCCTCGATCGAGACGATGGGATACGAGTCCAGCCAGTCTTCGTAGAGCGACACGAGGGCCTGCGCGTCGAGTTCTCCCGCTTCACCGGCGCTCTCGAGCCGGTACACTCCGGCGTCCGTGTGGAAGAACTCCGATGCCGCGCAATCGAGAGAGAGCGCCACCTCCGCGCCGGGTTCGTACCCCGCGTCAACGATCGCGGCCATGATCAGATCCAGCGCCTCCCGATTCGAAGACAGGTCCGGGGCCACCCCACCCTCGTCTCCGACCGCGGTCGGGTAGCCCGCCGCCGAGAGCCGGCACCTCAGCGCGTGAAACACTTCCACCCCGACCCGAAGGCCCTCGGCGAAACTCGACGCGCCGAGCGGCAGGACCATGAACTCCTGGATATCGACCGTGTTGTTCGCGTGCGCGCCTCCGTTGAGGATGTTCAGCATGGGCACGGGCAGGACCTGCGGATCTCCGTCGGCGAGGTGTCTGAAGAGGGGCGTGCCCGCCGAGACCGCGGTCGCGCGCGCGGCAGCCATCGAGACGGCGAGGATCCCGTTCGCCCCCAGGCGGCTCTTGTTGGGCGTCCCGTCCAGCGCAATGAGGGCGGAGTCCAGCCCGCGCTGATCCGCGGCATCCCGCCCCCGCACGGCATCGGCGATCTCGCCGTTGACGTTCGCCACGGCACGCCGCACACCCTTGCCGCCGTAGCGCGCCGGGTTGCCGTCGCGCAATTCGACCGCTTCATGTTCTCCCGTCGATGCACCGCTCGGTACGGCCGCGCGGCCGGTCGCGCCATCCTCGAGCCGGACATCGGCCTCGACGGTGGGGTTGCCGCGAGAATCGATGATTTCACGGCCGGTGACGCGCGCGATGCTCGTCATTGGACGCACCCGTCTCGGTGATGTATGGAGCCGTTCATGCAGGCGAGTCCCCTCCCCGCGGCGACCGGACGATCGCTCCTTCCTCCACCCGTACAAAAAAATAGGGCCCCGGCCGCCCGGAACAAGTCGCGGGCGGACGGCGCGTGAGCTACCCGGACGCGGCGCCCCTCGCTCCTTCCTCCGCGAGCATCGTCTCGATCGCGGCGCGCGTCCTGCGCAGCACGGTCGCCCGATCCGCCCCGTTCGCTCCGTCGAACCGGATCGCCGGAGCCAGCCGCACCGTGATCGGCCCGGGTCTCACCCGCTTCGCGCCGGGCGGATACACCCGTCGGCCACCCACGATCGCGGCCGGGACCAGGGGCATGCCGGTCTCGAGGGCGAGGACGAAGGAACCGCGCAGGAACCGTCCCAGTTGCCCATCGCGCGAGCGCGTCCCCTCAGGGAAGAGTACGAGCGTCAGGCGCTCGGCCCGCATGCGTTCGCCCGCTTCCCGGAGCGTGTCCCGCGCGCTGCGGGCGCGGTCGCGGTCGATGAGCACATGCCCCGAACTGCGCATCCCCACCGATAGCATCGGGATGTTCGCCAATTCCCGCTTCGCGATGAAGCGTACCGACGCCGGAAGACCAGCCATGAGCACCCATATGTCGAAGTACGACTGGTGGTTGGCGGCAATGATCTGGACGCCCGAGGGGTCGAGGTGCTCGAGTCCGTGGACCCGCACGCGCACACCCGCCACCGCGAGCATGGAGCGGGACCAGCCGCGGTTGGCCCGATCCATCCAGCGACGGCCGCCGCCGAGGAGCGAAATGACGGCCGCCAGGGCTCCGAACAGGACCGTCGAAAGGACGAGCGTGAGGTAGAAGAGCGCCGTCCTGATCAACGCCCGGCCTCGAAGTGGTCGAATCCTGACGGAAGCGTCGGGTCCGCGCGTCCGTTCACGATCAGTCCCTCCCCCTCACGGGTACTCCCGATCCGGGTCAGCGGAAGATCGAACGCGACGGTGAAGTCCGACTCCCTCCCCCCCATGGCACCGGCCGGAACGGCAAGGAGGAGTTCGTAGTCTTCGCCGCCGGCAAGCAGGACGCGTTCGCCCGCCGGCGTCCGGCGGAAGCCATCGAGGGCGGGGGCCGCCGGCAGGCGATCCGCGTCGATTTCCACGGACACGCCGGAAGCCGCCGCGAGATGGCGCGCATCCCGCATCAGGCCGTCCGAGAGGTCGATCGCCGCGTGGATCTCGACTCGCTCCCCGAGCCACAGGGCTTCCTCGATCCTGGGGCGCGGACGGTCGAACGCGCGGCGGGCCAGGGGGTCCGGCTCCAATCCGCGCTCGAGGTCGCGCAGGGCCGCTGCGGCCCCACCGAGTTCGCCGGTCACCCATAGCTCGTCGCCCGGACGGGCCCCGTGCCGCATCGCCGGCGCCGCCGTGACGCCGAGGACGGTGACGTCGAGGAAGGCGGGGCCCGGTGACGCGACGAGATCGCCGCCCAGAACCTCGGCGCCAGCCCGGTTGGCGATCTCTCCGACCCCCCGGCCGAGCTGGGCGGCGACCTCGGCATCCAGCTCGGGAGGGAGCGCCGCCGCCACGACGAGGCCGGCGGGAGAGGCGACCATGGCGGCGAGGTCGCTGAGCGCCGAAGCCGCGGCGCGGTAGCCGATCGTCTCCCATGTCATCCATTCGCGGCGGAAGTGGATGCCCTCCACGCTCGCGTCGCAGCTCACCACGACCTGTGTTCCCGTGGGAGGACGAAAGGCCGCCGCGTCATCCCCGGCCGGGACCGTCACGGCGACCACCGGATCCCGCCGGCCTCCGTCCGCGCCGGCTCCGTCGAGGAACGCCCGGATGCGCGCCGTTTCGGGTCCCTCGGCGAGCGCCGGGACGGTCAGGGTCATCCGGCCCCCTCCGCGACGGCTGCGGCCGGCACCGCCGGAAGAGCGAGGTTCACACCCGACCAGCGCCCCGGCGACGACTCTTCGAGCGCGCGGCGTGCGCCGGGCAGTGCGTCCGGCACGTCCGCGGCGGAGCCGCCGATCTCGTCCACCCCGCGCAGGACCGCGAGAGCCGTCAGCGTAAGGGCGGCGCAGGCCGCGTCGGCCGGACCGAGGCCCGACGCCAGACAGGCGCCGCAGACGCCGGTCAGCACATCGCCCATCCCCCCGCTCGCGAACGCCCGGCTCACCAGCGTGGTCGCGCGCAGCTCGCCCCCCGGCCGCGCCACCCAGGTCGGCGCCCCCTTGAGAAGCACCGCCGCCCTCGTCGCATTCGCCAGCAGCCGGGCCGCCGCGGGAGGATCCTCGCGAACTGCGGCGATGGACGACCCGAGGAGGCGCGCCATCTCGCCGGGATGAGGCGTCAGCAGAACCGGACGGTCCGGCGCCAGGGGACCGAGCGGGGCCTCCGGCGTGATGCCCGCGGAGAGCACGTTCAGAGCATCCGCATCGACGACCAGCGGCCCGTTCCCGGCCTCCAGCACGCGCCGCACGAGCCTCGCCCGCGCCGGTCCCGTCCCCAGACCCGGTCCAAGCGCGACCGCTCCGGCCCATCGAAGCGTCGCCCGGACGGCTCCGGCGTCGGACCAGTCGACGAATACGGCCTCCGGCACGCCGGCCTGCACGATCTCCCGGTTCCCCGGAGCACTCACCACGCGTACGATGCCGATCCCGGCCCGAATCGCGGCGCGGGCCGCAAGCACCGCGGCGCCGGCCATTCCCTCCTCTCCCCCGATGATCGCGAGATAGCCCGCATCGCCCTTGTGACCGTCGGCGCGGCGCGCGCGCAGAAGGTCGGTCACCCACGCGGCGGTTACGGCGCGGGCCAGCGGGGGCGGGTCGGGGGGCGGGAAACCGATCTCGACCGACACGAGCTCGCCGATGCGTTCGCGGGCCGGAAAGCGCAGCAGCCCCGCCTTGGGCCACCCGAACGTGACCGTGAGATCGGCCCGAATCGCGGCGCCCGGCACCCGCCCGGTGGTGAAGTCCACGCCGCTGGGACCGTCCGCCGCCACCACCGAGGCCCGGGCCTCGTTCACCCGTTCGATGATCTCGGCCTGGGGCCGGCGCGGCGCCGTCGTCAGACCCGTGCCCAGGATGCCGTCGATCACGGCCCCCGCTTCGGCGAGTTCCCGTTCCAGCGCCGCCGCGGGCTCCAGCGTCAGGGCCCAGCCCGCGAGGACATCCGGATCCGGGGCCCGGCTCCCGCACCGGACGAAGCCCACGGACCGTCCCCAGGCGGAGAGCGTCCGTCCCGCCACCAGGGCGTCGGCGCCGTTGTGTCCGCTGCCGGCCAGCACGGCGATACGGCCGCTCGGGAACCGTTCGTGCACATGGCGGGCCAGGGCCCGCCCCGCGTTCTCGATCAGCGCGCGCTCTGGCATGGCCCCCGATTCGACCGCGACGCGGTCGATCTCCGCCATCTCGGCAGCGGTCGGCAGCCACACCTCGCTGGCGGCGCAGCGCCACCATTCGGATGACGGCAAGGCGGGTCCCCGGGCCGCGGAACTCCTGCCGGGTGCGCCGGGATCCCCGGCGGGCAGGCTACTTGTAGGATTGCTGGACGTTGCGTCCGAAGCTGATCTCACCGTTGTCGATCCGGATGTTGAACCCGCAGTCGGGGTTCGAGCAGACCCATGCCTTGTACCGGATCGGCGCCCCATCGCGTCCATAGTCCGAAAGCGGGAGCATGACCCCCTTCGTGCAGCTCAGGCACTCCGTGAAAGACCCCGAATCGGCCACGCGTTCACCCCTCCCCGAGTTTGGGCGGCGCTACCGGCCGTCCGCCGGCCACCGCCGCCTGCCGTCCCCGCCGCCCACCGGCTGCGCGGTCGACTCCAGTGCCTCCCCTACGCGCTCCAGGGGTAGCTGTCTTCAAACGCTTCATCGAAGCTGAAGAGACCCTCGAAATCCTCTCGCGAATCGTCGGGTTGCTTGACCAGAACGCCACACTCAACCAGCGCGAAGACGATCTCGCCTATGTCCGTCGTGCCGTGCACGCCCCAGTGCTCGAGAACGGTCCGCGCCAGGGGGCCGAACCGTTCCAGCGCGAGTTCCCGCACCGCGTCCGCGACCTCGGCGCCGCTGATGTGCCGAGGCAGCTCGAGGCTGGACAACCGGCGCTGCAGGGCGGAGAGCAGGAACAGGTATGCGGCTTCCGTATACCTGGGGTTCCCCTTCCTGATGCCCGCTGGAACGCCCGCTGTTTCCACCTCTTCTCACCTCGTCCCAGGCCCCTTTCCCGGCCGCGATGCGCACTGCCCGCAAGGACATTGGCGGCAAAGTTAGACAGGAAAAAAACTTGGCGTCAAGCT
The DNA here is from genome assembly GCA_964509895.1 of uncultured Gemmatimonadota bacterium. Lineage (GTDB taxonomy): Bacteria > Gemmatimonadota > Gemmatimonadetes > Palauibacterales > Palauibacteraceae > Palauibacter. Next base: position 27,639 of record CAZDZJ010000123.1, on the reverse strand, counting down.
GCGCCCGCGCAGACAGCCCCCTCATTCTCGGGGTAGAGAGGAAAATCCGTGCACAGTGCCTGGACCTCCGACTCCACGGCCGAGAGCGTCGCTCCGTCGCCCTCCGAGCGCAGCGCGCGGTCCATGAGATCGGCGATTCTCCCCATTTCGCTCTCGCCCATCGAGCGCGTCGAAACGGCCGCCGTCCCGATCCGGATACCGGACGCCACGAAGGGCGACCGGGTCTCGAAGGGCACGGTGTTCTTGTTGACGGTGATCCCCGCACGCCCCAGCAGCGCCTCCGCATCCTTGCCGGTAAGGTCCGTCGTCCGGAGGTCCACGAGGAGGAGGTGCGTGTCCGTGCCATCCGCCACGAGATCGTAGCCGTGCTCGGCGAGGCGCCGGCCGAGCGCGCGGGCGTTGCGCACGACGAGCTCCGAGTACTCGCCGAACTCGGGTCGCAGGGCCTCCCCGAGCGCGACAGCCTTTGCCGCGATGACATGCATCAGCGGGCCGCCCTGCAAGCCGGGGAAAACGGCCTTGTCGATCGCCTTCGCGTGCTCCTCCCGGCAGAGGACAAGCCCGCCGCGCGGCCCGCGCAACGTCTTGTGCGTCGTCGTCGTCACGACATCGGCGTGGGGCACCGGCGAGGGGTGGTGACCGGTCGCCACGAGGCCGGCGATGTGCGCCATGTCCACGAGGACGCGGGCGCCGCACTCCGCGGCGATCTCCCCGAAGCGCTCGAAATCGATCCGCCTGGGGTAGGCGCTGGCCCCCGCAATGATCACGGAGGGACGCACTTCCAGCGCGGTCGTCCGAAGGGCGTCATAGTCGATGGTACGGTCGGAGGCGCGTACGCCGTAGGGAACGACGCGGTACCAGAGGCCCGAGAAGTTGACCCGCGAGCCGTGGGTCAGGTGTCCCCCGTGGGAGAGATCCATCCCGAGGAGCGTCGCCCCGGGCTCCGTGAGCGCCTGCAGGGCGGTCATGTTCGCACCGGATCCGCTGTGCGCCTGGACGTTGCTGTGATCCGCCCCGAACAGCCGGCGCGCGCGCTCGCGCGCCAGGTTCTCGACCTCGTCCACGAATTCGCAGCCGCCGTAGTAGCGGCGCCCGGGATAGCCTTCCGCGTACTTGTTCGTCATGACGCAGCCGGTCGCCTCGAGGACGCCGCGGGACACGAAGTTCTCGCTCGCGATGAGCTCCAGGCCCGTGCGCTGCCTCTCGAGTTCCCGGTCGATCGACGCCGCCACCGCAGGATCCGATTCGTGCAGCGGGCGCGCGTCCAGGGCGCCGACCGCCCCGCGCTCCGCAGTGGGACTCACACGTATCCCCTCTCTCTGTAGAGTTGCCGCGCGATCAGGCTGCGGTGCATCTCGTTGGCTCCCTCGTAGATTTCGGTGACCTTCGCGTCCCGGAAGAGACGCTCCACGGGGTATTCGCGCGAGTACCCGTAACCGCCGAAGACCTGCACCGCCTCCCGCGCATTCTGCATCGCGGTCTCGGTGGCGAACAGTTTGGCCACGCTGGACAGCCGGCGCGCCCGGGGATCTCCCAGAGTCTGTGCAGCCGCAGCGCGCTCGAGCAGTCCCCGCGCCGCCTCCAGCCGGGTCACCATGTCTCCGAGCTTGAACTCCATCCCCTGGAATTCCCGCAGGGGGCGGTCGAACTGCTGCCGGGTGTGCGCGTATTCGAACGCGGCGTCCACCGCGGCCGACGCGATGCCGAGCGCCTGCGCCGCGATGCCGAGCCGGCCCGCCTTGAGCCCTTCCAGCGCATAGCTGAAGCCACGGTTCACCTGTCCGACCATAAGCTGTTGTGAAAGAAAGACATCCTTGAGCGACAACGCGACCGTTTCCGAACCTCTCTGTCCCATCTTTCGTTCTTTCCTGCCGACGGATACGCCCTCCGTCCCGGCCGGCACCAGAAACGCGCTGATGCCCCGCGATCCGCGCCGGTCCTCCGCCGTGTCCGTCCTGGCGAACATCAGCACGACATCCGCGGACGCGCCGTTCGTCACCCACATCTTCTCGCCGTTGAGAATCCAGCCCCCTTCGGTGGGCGTGGCCTGAGTCCGCAGGGCCGCGGCATCGGTGCCGGCGCCGGCTTCGGAGAGCGAGAAGGCGCCCAGGACCTCGCCGCTGGCCATGCGCGGGAGCCAGTAATCCCGCTGCGCCTCGCTTCCGCGCCTGAGAAGGATCCGCACGGCGAGCGAGTTGTGGATGCTCACGGAGACCGCGACCCCCGCATCTCCCCAGGCCAGCTCCTCGAGCACGTAGAGGTACGTCAGGAGATCGAGACCGAGACCGTCGTAGCGCTCCGGGACCCGCATGGCGAGGAACCCGAGGTCTCCCAGTTCTCGATGGATCTCGGCGTCGAAGCGATCCTCGTTCGCGTCCCGGGCCTCGGCCGTGGGGTTCAGTCGCTCTTCGGCGAACTGGCGGGCGAGCGCGAGAATCTGCTCGGCCTCGGACGAGAGGCCGAGAGCGGACCAGGAGCGGCGTCCCGTCGTCATGGCGCCCCGTAGTCGTAGAAGCCGCGGCCGGTCTTGCGGCCCAGCCGCCCGGCGGCGACGTACTTCGCGAGGAGCGGGCAGGGCCGGTACTTGGAGTCGCCGAGTTCGGCGTGCAGTACGCGCATGATGGCGAGGCACGTATCCAGGCCGATGAGGTCGGCGAGCGCGAGGGGTCCCATGGGGTGGTTCATCCCCAGCTTCATCACGGTGTCCACGGCCTCCGCTTCCGCCACGCCTTCCATGAGGCAGTACACGGCCTCGTTGATCATCGGCATCAGGATGCGGTTGGCGACAAATCCGGGGTAGTCGTTCGCCAGGACCGGCGTTTTCGACAGCCGTTCGCAGAGGCCGAGGGTGAGGTCCGTTGTTTCGTCAGAGGTCTCGAGCCCGCGGATGACTTCCACGAGTCGCATCACGGGGACGGGGTTCATGAAGTGCATGCCGATGACGCGGGCCGGATCGGACGTGTGCGAGGCGATGCGCGTGATGGAAATCGAACTGGTATTCGACGCGAGCAGCGTTTGGGAGTTCACGACGTCGGACAACTCCTCGAAGAGCCGGAACTTGAGCGCCGGATCCTCGCTGGCAGCCTCCACCACGACTTCCGCCTCCCCGAGCGCCGCCAACGACGGCTCCGGCCTGATCCGGCCGAGCGCCGCATCCGCCTCTCCGCCGGAGATCACGTCGCGGCGGACCTGTCGCCCCAGATTCCGTTCGATGGAAGCGCGTGCCCGGTCGAGCACCTCGGCGGCGACATCCACGAGTCGGACTTCGACGCCGGCGAGGGCGAAGACGTGCGCGATGCCGCACCCCATCGTACCTGCCCCGACGACACCGATGCGCGACACATCAGCCGCTTTCATTGCGCCCCCTCATCATCGCCCTCCCCGGTTCCCGTACCTGTCGCCGGCCGTGCACCCGGTCGATCCCGCGGCGCCGCAACGCGCCACAGCCAGACAGTCCCCAATACGGTCACGAAAGTGACCAGCAGCGCGCCCTCGGGCCCGAAGGCGCCGCCGGTCCACAGGGCCGGGCCCGTGACCGCAGCTTCGAGGCCCGAGATCGGGACGTCGAGCCCGCTCACGGGCAGCCCGCTGGCCGCCATGGCCCAGTTCCAGCCGAAGTGTACGCCCGTGACGAACCAGAGGCTTCCGGTACGCCAGTAGACCACGCCGAGCAGGACGCCGGCGAGGACGATGTTGCCCAGCGCCAGCGCAGTGACTCCAGGGTTCGCACTGTGCATGAGGCCGAACGCCACCGATGTTCCCGCAACCGCCGGAACCGGGCCGAATCTGACCTGGAGGACGCGGAACGGATACCCGCGGAAGAGAAGTTCCTCCGCGAATGCAGCTCCCAGAAGGAGAACCGAGACCTTCACTCCCGCGATGGCGGCCGCGCCGCCCGGGGCGGTCCACGAGACCCAGCCCGGCACCGCGAGCGCGACGATGACGGCGCCGATGATCGCGAATCCCGCCAGCGTGCCGTAACCGAGTTCCGCGAGTCCTGTACGCCCGCCTCTCAGGCCGAGCGCGGAGAGTGGACGCCCATCGATGCCGACGGTCAGCGCCCAGGTGGCCGCGCCGGCCGCGAGCAGCGGCGGCGTCACCGTCCACCAGTCGACGGACGCCGTCATCTCGGCCCCGAGCAGACGGGCGATGAAGGCGGCCGCAAGCGCGAGCACGAGCCCGAAAGCGATGAAGAGGCCGCCGAATCCCGCCAGCCTCCCGGCCCAGGCCCATCCTTCGGGTCTTCCGTTCACCGCCGCTCTACGCTCATCGCGACGGCGTTGCCCCCTCCGAGGCACAGGGTGGCCATGCCTCGTTCGACATCCCTGTCGCGCATCGCGTAGAGGAGCGTGGTGAGGATCTTCGCGCCCGAAGCTCCGATCGGGTGGCCGAGCGCGATCGCTCCGCCGCGGACGTTCACATGATCGAGATCCAGTCCCAGTGCGCGGGCATCCGCCAGGCACTGCACGGCGAATGCTTCGTTCATCTCCACGAGTCCGTAGTCGGCGACCACGGTTCCATCGAGCGTCATGAGCTTCCGCACCGCGGCGACCGGCGCGAAGAAGAGGTCGCGGGGCTCCGTCGCCCCCACGGAATAGGCCCGGATTCGCCCGAGAACCGGGAGGCCGTGCGCCTCGGCGTACGCTTCGGAGGTCACGAGCGTAGCCGCCCCCCCGTCGTTCAGGCCGGGCGCGTTTCCGGCCGTGACGCTGGGCTCGGTGACTTCCGGGGGAGCGTCTCCCGCAAAGGCCGGCCGCAGCTTCGCGAGCGCCTCCCGCGACGTGCCGCGCCGCGGCGGTTCGTCCGTGTCGATGGTCACCCTTCCCCTGCGCGTCTCCACATAGACGGGGACGAGTTCCGCCGCGAATTCCCCCCCGTCGATGGCTCGAATCGCCTTCTCGTGGCTCGCGAGCGCGTACGCGTCCTGATCATCCCGACTCACGCCGGCCTTGTAGGCCGTGTACTCCGCGTGGCCGCCCATGTGGCAGGTGCCGAACGCACACCAGAGCCCATCGTGGATGAGGCCGTCGACGAGCGATCGATCGCCGAACTTCACCCCCTCCCGATGACCCCGAAGGAGATAGGGCGCATTCGACATCGACTCCATCCCGCCGGCCACGACCACCCGCGCGTCCCCGGCCCTGATCGCCTGCGCCGCGAGCATGACGGCCTTGAGCCCGGAGCCGCAGACCTTGTTCACGGTCACGGCCGGCACCGTCACGGGAACCCCTCCCCGGATCGCCGCCTGCCGGGCCGGCGCCTGGCCGACGCCGGCCTGCACCACGTTGCCCATGATGACGTCGTCGATCTCGTTCGCATCGATCCCGGCCCGCTCGACCGCCGCCGCGATGGCCAGGCCGCCGAGGTCCGGGGCCGCGAGGGAAGACAGGCCGCCCATGAATCGACCCGTAGGGATGCGGGCGGCCGACACGATGACCGGAGTCCTCTCTTTAGCGCTCATGTTCCATCACTCGTGTTCGGGTCCATCAGCCCGCCGCGCCGTTTGCGCGCGGGCGGCCCCAGCGCCCTGCGCAGCGCCGGCCACGTCGTCCAGCCCCGCCGCTCGGCGTCCTCGAGCATGCGGACGAGGATGCGAGCCGTCGCGACCGCGTCGCCCCGCGCGCGGTGACGTTCGCGGATCTCGATCCCGTAGTAGCCGGCGACCGCGTCCAGACCGCGACGCTCGAGCCCGGGGAGCAGCCGGCGCGCCATGTGGATCGTGCACAGGCGAGGCCCGCGCGGGACGTTCGCCCCGGCCCGCCGCATTTCGGCACGCAGGAATCCCCAATCGTACGCCGCGTTATGTGCGACGAAAACCCGCCCGCGGAGGTGCTCGCGCACCGGATCGCAGATCTGCGAAAAGGTCGGCGCACCCCGCGTCATCTCGGTGCGGATGCCCGTCAGGCGCGTGATCCACGGGGGAATCGCAACGCCCGCGTCCACGAGGGTGGAATAGCACCCCCCGATGGCGCCACGGTCCACGTCCACGATCGCGATTTCCACGACCCGGCCGCTCGCCCCGGCGGTGCCGCCGTTTGTCTCCACATCCACGACCGCGTACCGGAGGTCGCGCAATCTGCCTGTTGTCCGATTCCGGACCCGCGCTCCACGCCGCGCCAGCCGCCAGACATCGCCCGCTTCGGTATCGCGTGTCACCTCGGGAATCCCCTCGAGCAACTGTGCCACGAGCCGGCCGGCCATGGTGGGCGGACACCCGCGCATCCCGAGGACCTCGGCCGCGAGATCCACGGACGAACGGGGACGGTCCTCGAGGCGGCGCAGGGCCTCGCGCACCAGCAACCCATCCGGCGAGAAGTGCACCCCCGTCACGTTTCGCTCCCGGTGCGCCGGTCCGCCTCGGACATCAGGTAGCTCAGACCCTCCAGCTCGAGCACGATGTCTACCGTCCGGATCGGCACGCCGTTCACGTCGGCGAGTTCGATCGGCGCGAAGTTGAGGATCGCTCCCACACCCGCGCGCCCGAGTTCGGCCGCGATCTCCGGAGCCACTTCCGCCGGCGTCGCGAGGACGCCGATCTGGACGCCGCATTCCGCAATGACCGCCCGGAGATCCGCCATCGGACGGATCCGGAGCCCGAAAACCCGTGTCCCGATCTTCGCTCCATCGTTGTCGAAGGCCGCGACGACATCGAATCCGCGCGCGGCGAGCCCGCCGTATCCGAGGAGCGCGGATCCGATCTTGCCGACGCCGACGAGCGCGAGCCTCCAGCTGTGCGAAAGCCCGAGAATCTCCTCCAGAGCGAGTACGAGATGCTCGACCGAGTATCCTCGCCCCCGTTTCCCGAACGAACCGAAGTGGCTCAGGTCCTTCCGGAGCTGGGCGGCGGTGGCTCCCGAGGGTTCGGCAAGCTGAGCGCTGGACGCGAACTCGACGCCGGCTCGCTCGAGGTCGCGCAACATGCGGAGATACAGGGAAAGGCGCCGGACCGTCGAATCGGAAATTCTGCCGCTCATGCCCGCCCTTGTGAAAGGTTTCACAAACCAAGATAGGGCGGGCCCGTGCTCAACTCAACGCGACAGCTCCCCTCCCTGCACCCCCCGCAGCGCCTCCATCAGCCGAACGAACGTCGCGGGATCCAGCGACTCGGGCCGCGCCTCGGGATCGATCGAGAGCCGAGCGAGCACCGCTGCCGCATCTCCCTTGAATCCCAGCTCCGGCGCCGTGCGCAGCGTCTTCTGCAGCTGCTTTCGGCGGCGGTTGAAGCACGCGCGCGTGAGCATCCTGAGCGCCGCCCGGTCCACTTCGCCGGCGTCGGGCCTCGGTTCCATGCGCACGACCGCCGAATCGACCGCCGGGACGGGACGGAACGCCTGGCGACCGACCCGGAAGGCGAGCGAGGCGTGCGCGACAGCCTGCACACCGACAGAAAGCGCGCCGTATGCCTTGATGCCCGGCGGCGCCACGATCCGTTCCGCCACCTCCCTCTGGACGGTGAGGACGATGCGAGCGGCTGCGGGATCGAGTTCGAGGAAGGAGAAGATGAGCGGCGACGTGATGTTGTAGGGAACATTCGAGACGACGCGCACGGCCGCATCTTTCCGCACGAAATCCGGGAGCCGCAGGCGGAGTGCGTCTCCTTCGACGACCTCCACGTCCGGCCGGTCGTCCCAGCGCTCGCGGAGCCCGCAGGCAAGGGCCCGGTCCTTCTCGATGAGGACGAGGCGGCGGCAGCGGCCGACGAGGTGCTGGCTCAATTCCCCGTGTCCCGGGCCGACCTCGAGGACCGTGTCGCCGGACCGGGGATCGAGGGCCCTGATGATCTTGCGCTGGATGTTGGGGTCGACGAGGAAGTTCTGGCCGAGCGCCCGCTTTGGCCGCGGTGTGTCGGCGCGCCCGCCGGTCACAGGGAGGCCGCGACGGCCGTCCGGTCGTCCAGCCTCATCTCGTCGTCGCTGTCCGCGAAGAGCGCCGCCACGAGCGTCGCGGGATCGAGGTTCCCGCGATCGATTCGGCGCCGAACGCGGGAGTCCGGGGTTTCGAGGGGATCGCTGAGTTCGGCGAGCCCGTCGGTGAAGGCCAGCAGCGTTTCGCCCGCAAGCGGAAGCCGCTCCTCCCGGTATGCTCGGACCGCGGCGACCCCAATGGGTGGATCGAGGGCGACGAGACGGCGTATCCCCTCGGATCCGAGCAGGTAGGCATACGGATGGCCCGCGTTCGCGTATCGAAGTTCGCCGCGTCCGGGATCGATGACCCCGTAGAAGAGCGTCATGTACATCTCGGTCGATTCCAGCGCCGCGCGGAGCTGACCGTGCATGGCATCCAGGGCTGCCGCGGGTTCGGCCTCCACGCCCGTCGCCACCGCCACGGCGCTCAGCGTGCGAGCCATGATGAGCGCCGCCGACGGTCCGTGCGAACTCACATCGCCGAGCATGACGCCGAGGCAACCGCCGGGCAGCCGGGCGAGGTAGTAGAAGTCGCCGCCCAGGGAGAGGGCCGGATCGCAGCGCGCCGCGACCCGTCCGAGATCCCGAAAATCCTGCGGCGGCGGCAGGAGTTTCAGCTGCAGGTCACGCGCGATCTCCAGTTCGGCGAGCACTCGCTCACGGCGCAGCCGTCGGGCGAGGAGTCGTTCACGTGACTGCTCTCCCTCCGCCACGGCGCCGATCCAGCCCGCCAGGAGCGTCGCCATCGTATCGTCGCTGCCACCGGCAACGTACATCAGCCGCAGTCGCCCCGACTCGCCCAGCGGCCACGTCTCGTGAACCGCCGTCGGGGCGTTCAACCCCTCGTCGTCCTCCCAGGCGTCAAAGAGCACCTGCGCACCGTCCTCGAACAGCCTGTCGAGCCGGAACCTCAGGCCGGTGACCTCCGCGAAGCGGCGCACGAGAGGTTCGATCCTTGCGAGCGGATCCGGCGCGCCCCGGAATGTGAGCGTGACCCTGTTGCCGGACTCGTTGAACGAGACGCCATCCGCCAGCTTCCTCAGCAGAAAAAGGCCGCGCCCGCGTGGGCGACCGATCCCATCCCTGGAAATCGGGTCGGGAACCGCCTCCGGATCGAACCCGCTTCCCTCGTCCGAGACCTTCACACTCAGGCCGTCCGCCGCCAATGTCGCCGAGACGCGTACAACGGCGCCGGGGCGATCCCCGCTCCCGTAAAGGATCGCATTGGCCACGGCCTCGCCGAGGGTGACGCGCAGTCTGAACGCCGTCTCGCCATCCAGGTCCGCGAGGTGACGGCACGCGACGACGACCCGGTCCACGACGGCGCGCTGGTAGCGCACGTTCGATGGGAAGACGACGCGTATCCGCCCCGATTCGTCGACATCCAGATTCAGGTCGGGCGCCTCCGCGGGCGTCGTGTGCTTCCGCCACACGAGTCCGAGTTCGGCCGCGTTGAGAGGAAAGAAAAGGTAGTCGGTCCAGTCCTCGGCCAGCGCCGAGCCGAGCCGGTCGATCCAGGCCCCCTCGATGAGCGCAACGAGGGCGGGCGCGGGCCCGAAGCGCCGACGCAGGTACGGCATCGTGGCGCGCGGCTCGGCGATGTCCACCAGGACGAGGTCCGTCGGACGCACCGTCAGCGGGCGCCCGTACAGGCCCCGCACTTCGGGAGGTGCTTCGATTTCCGCAGCGGCGTCCGCGACGGCCCGGAGGATGTCCGGCCGGCTGGAGAGCACCAGGATGCGAGCCGGGTCGCCGTCCTTCATGCCGGAGCGGCGGCCCCCGTCAGGACTCGCCGAGCGCGGCCGCCCGGGATTCGGCGATCTCGAACAGGGAATCCAGTCTGGTGAGCGCGAACAGCCGCTGAAGATCGTCGTTCAGCCCCGCCAGCGTCAGGCGTCCCCTCGCGTCACGGATGTGCTTCGAGAGGCTGACGAGAACCCCCAGGCCTGATGAGTCGATGTAGTCTGCGTCGCTGAAGTCGATCACGTAGTCCGTGTATCCGTCCGCCAGGTGCGCGAGCACGCGCTCCTTGAATTCGCCGCGGTTGTTGATCGTGAGTTGGCCGGCCACCGCGACGACCGTCGTGGTGCCCGACTGTCCAATCGAAAACGTCATCCTTCGCTCCCGGGTGACATGAGGGCCGTGATGCAAGCGACATCCACGATATCGGAGGCGGACGCGCCGCGGGAGAGGTCGTTGAGAGGCCGCCGAAGCCCCTGGAGGATCGGTCCCAGCGCGCGCGCTCCGGCGAGTCGCTCGATGAGCTTGTACGCGATGTTGGCGGCGTCCAGCGCGGGGAACACGAGCAGATTGGCGCGGCCGGCCACCGGAGATCCGGGCGCCTTGAGGGCCGCGATTTCCGGGACGAGCGCCGCGTCGGCCTGCAGTTCCCCGTCCGCCGCGATGTCGGGGCGGCGGCGGCGAAAGATCTCCAGCGCCTCGCGCACCCGGTCGACTGCCGGCCCCGCGGCCGAGCCGTGAGTGGAGTATGAGAGGAAGGCGACGACGGGTTCGTCTCCCGCGATGGCTCGGCGCGCGTCACAGGCCGCCGAAGCGCTGTCCGCCATCTGGACCGGGGTCGGGGACGGAACGACCGCGGTGTCGGTGAGCGTGAGCACGCGCTCCCCCGGCGGGGGGAAGACCATGTGGAAGGCGGCGGAAACGGTCTCCACGCCCGGGGCAAGCCCAACGACCCGCAGACCCGCGCGAATGACGGCCGCCGTCGGGTGTACGGCACCCGCCACAATGCCGTCCAGTTCCCCCTCCGCAAGGCGTTGGGCGGCGTTCTCCAGGCCGTCCGCGCCAACCCGGATTTCGACGGGACGGACCCACCCCCCGTCGCGCAACCGGCGAATCGCTCGTGCCGTCCGGGACTCTTCCGCTTCCGGAAAACCGATGCGCCGCTCCAGGACCCCGGCGCGCGCCCGCAGCCGGTCGATGAAGTCCGGCTCGGCCCGCGTTGGCCTCACTCCGACGCTTCGAGCCCGAACGCGCGATCCATGCGGGCCTTGACGGCCGGGCTCACGAAATCCGTCACATCTCCGCCCAGGCGTCCGACTTCGCGCACCAGCGATGAACTCAGGAAGGTGTGACGGGTGGAGGGCGCCATGAACAGCACCTCGACTTCGGGCCAGAGCGAACGGTTCATGAGCGCCATCTGGAACTCGTACTCGAAGTCGCTCACGGCTCTGAGTCCGCGCACGATGATGCGCGCGTCGCGCGAGCGCGCAAAGTCCACGAGCAGGCCGGAGAACGAGGTCGCCTCGATGCGGGGTTCGTCCGCAAAGACTTCGCGGATGAGGTCCACGCGCTCGTCGATCTCGAAGAGTCCGGACTTGGCCTGCGTCGCCGTCCTGGCCACGGCGACGATGAGTCGGTCCACCACCCCCAGGCTCCTGCGGACGATGTCTTCATGTCCCACCGTCAGCGGGTCGAACGATCCGGGGTACACCGCGACGGCACTGTTCATCGAACTCATCGAATTCCTCGAGTCCCCGTCAGAGTGTTCGGGTTGACGCGCCGGCCGGGGCCCGGAACCGGCTCACGCAGGTGTCACCGTACTCCCTCGTCCAGTCGGCTGCCGCCGCCCACTCCGCGCCGTGGCGGTGCTCGACCCACAGCTGCGAGGCGAACGGGCGGCCCCGGAAGCGTTCTACGAGGCGCGCGCCCCCACCGGACGAGTACGGTGGATCCGCAAGGACCAGATCGAGCGGCGCGCCCGGGCCGTGCCCGTCTTCCGTCGCATCGAAATCGTCGATCCAGCCGATGGCATCGCCGCGCACCACGACGGACCGGTCCGCGAGGTCGAGGACCGCAAGGTTGCGGTGCAGGAGCGCCGCCGTCCGGCGGTCCGACTCGACAAAATGGACGTGCGCCGCACCTCGCGACAACGCTTCGATGCCCAGCGCCCCGGAGCCGGCGTAGAGGTCGGCGACGCGCGCTCCCTCGACATCGCGGGCGAGGGCGGAGAACCAGGCTTCCCGCACGCGCTCGGCGGTGGGACGCGTGTGCCGTCCCCGGGGAGCGTCTATGAAGCGGCCGCCCAGGTCTCCCGCGATGATGCGCAGTTTCAAGTCGCGGAGGGCTTCAGCCCGACAGCCCCGGGTAGAGGATGATCCCGCAACCTTCGCAGACGGCGAGGTGCCTTCGCGCCCTGATCTCGGCCTGACGCTGTTTGGGTATGGCGGTGTAGCAGCGGCCGCACGCCCCGTCGATCGTGAGTTCCGCGAGCGCCGCCTGACGTCCCCCTCCGCCCGCAGAGCGATAGAGTTGCAGCGCCCGCCGGTCCAGCCGCCCGACCTGCGTCTCCCGGCTGGCGCCACAGTGCTGAAGATCCCCCTCGAGCGTCGCGCGCAGTCCGTCCACCGCCGCGCTCCGCTCCGCCAGCTGCGCGCTGGCGGCTCGCAGTTCCGCTTCGGCCGAGGCCAGAGCCCCTCGGGCGGTCTCCACATCCAGCATCGCGTCGAGCTGGTCGTCTTCCGCGGCCCTCAGGTTTCTCCGGGCCGTGTCCGTTTCGCTCCGCACCGCGAGGTGCTGTTGCATGTTCGCGACCGCGACGGAGCGTGCCTCGAGACGCTTGAGCGTGGCCCTGCCGGCCTCCACCGCCCGATGGAACTGTCGTACGCGCCCCTCCGCCTCCTCCACCTCCGCCCGGATCCGCGCCTCCTCCGCCTCCAGCGTCTCCACGGTTTCCCGGAGTCCGGCCACCTCCCGACCGAGACCCTCGAGTTCGTCTTCTATCTTCAGGATCCGGTGATCGATCTCCTGAAGGGTGAGCAACTCCGCGACGGTATCGCTCCCTTGCATACTCTCTCCGGCTGTCGTCACTGCATGGCCGTGGCCTGCGTTAGTCGGCTGGCAGCCCGCTGCCGGCCGCTCCAGCCCCGGATCGATCCCCTGACCGCGGGCGTCTCGTCTCGACCACGGGCATGAACGCCCCCGACTCTCCCGCGGCACGAAGTTCGCGCACGAGCTCCTGCTTCTCACCCAACAATCGACGTTGCTGCTCCGGCTCCGCAAGCGCGATCGCGCGCCCGATTTCCTCTATCCGTTCCCGATGCCGCCGATACAGGAGTCGACGTACCACGGATTCGAATACTCGGGAGGCATCCGGAAGCTCCCGGTCGGACTCTCCCAGCGCCTTCGCCAACGCCTGGGCAGCAGTGGAGACGGACGTCCAGGCCGGCGAATCGACCCCCTCATCGGCAGCCGCGGAGAGCAGCGCGACGAGCTCGCGAGCCCGTGGATCGGACATGTGATCGGGTGACAGTCCGACCCGAACGGCCTGCCGCGCGAGACCCGGATCCCTGACGAGCAGGAGCAGAAAATCGTGCTCCGTGCGCGATGCCGGATGCCGGCCCCGCTCCGACCGCTCCGGGGCGCGGGCCGGGGGACGGCGTCGCATCCCGGAACTCTCCAGTCGCGCGATCTCATCCACGAGCGTCTCGCGCCGTATCCCCAGGCCCTCCACCGCCCGATCGACGTAGATGTCGCGGAGCGCCGGGTCGGAGACCGCCCGCAGGGTGCTGAGCAGACCGTCCACCGCGCGACGGCGCCCCTCGACGCGGTCGAGATATCCCTCGCGGCGCAGGATCTGGAGCTTGCGCTCGAGCAGGTCCACCGCGTCGTCCATCAGGTGCCGGATGGCGTCCGGCCCGTCCCGGCGGATCAGGGAATCCGGGTCTTCGCCGGGGGGGAGCGATACGACCAGCGGATGGATGCCGCCGGCGAGCAGGATGTCCCCGGTCCGAAACGTCGCGCGCAGGCCGGCGAGGTCGCTGTCGTAGAGGAGATAGGCCTTCCTGGCGTACCGGCCGATGCGCCGGGCCTGGTCCGCCGTGAAGGACGTGCCGAGCCCGGCAACCGCGAAACCGAGTCCGGCCCGGTGGAGCGCGATGACGTCGGTGAATCCCTCCGCGATCGCCGCGTGGCCCTCGCGACGCATGGCATGCCGGGCCCGGTTGAGTCCGTACAGCTCCTCTCCCTTGTGGAAGACCGGCGATTCGGGCGAGTTGATGTACTTGGGCGCATCCGAGGCCGGGTCGAGGATGCGGCCGCCGAAGCCGATCGGCCGGTCGCGCAGATCCTGGATCGTGAACATGAGCCGCCCGCGGAAGCGGTCGTACGGCTCCTCCGCCCTCTCGCTCGTCGCCAGCAACCCGAGTTCGAGCAGCATCGGCTCCTCGATGCCGTGCCGCATCGCCGCGGTCCGCAGCGCCCTCCACTCGTCGTCCGCGTAGCCCAGCCCGTACTCGAGCGCCTCCTCCGCCGACAGACCTCGCCCGAGGAGATAGTCGCGGGCGTCGGCGCCGGCGGGCTCGCGCAGGCGACTCCGGAACCACTCGGCCGCGAAGGCGAGCACCCCGCGGAGCGGCGCATGCGGATCCTCGCGCCGCTCCTCGCGGTCCGGCACCTCGATCCCGACCCTGGCGCCCACGTGGCGCACCGCCTCCGGGAATTCGAATCCGAGGTGCTTCATCATGAAGCCGAAGACGTCTCCGCCCTCCCCGCACACGAAGCACTTGAAGATCTGGCGCTGGGGATCGATGGCGAAATTCGGGCCGTCTCCGCCGTGCAGCGGGCAGGGTCCGCGGTAGCTCTTCCCCGATCGTCGAAGCTGGACGTGTTCTCCCACGATCTCGAGGATGTCCGCCCTCGCGCGGATGTCCTCGACGAGGGCGTCGCTCACCACGGGCTCGCCTCCGCGGCGCCCGGATCGGACCAGCCCGTCATCTCGCATGCCTCCCGCAGCGCGCGCTCACTCGAATTCCACGACCGTGACGCCGGTGCCTCCTTCGTTCGCTTCACCGGCCCTGAAGAGCCGGATCCGTGGATCGCCGACGAGCAACTGCCTCACCCGCGCCCTGAGCGCGCCCGTCCCCTTCCCGTGAATGATCCTGAGCCAGGGGACATCCCCGACCACGGCCGCATCGACGGCCGGGTTGAGCGTCCCATCCACCTCATCGACCCGGAGCCCGCGGAGATCGATTTCCGTGGCGACGTCGAAATCCGGCCGGCGCTCCGCCGCGCGGCCGGACTCGCTGGTCCCCCTCGGCCCGGGAGCACGGACCTCCGACCCAGGATGGGGGCTCAGGTCCCGCAGCGGTACCTCCAGCCGGAGTTCGCCCACCTCGATGACGCCGCGATCCTCCCGAATCTCGACGAGGCGTGCCGGTCGGTCGGAGGCGCTCCATTTCACGACCTCTCCGATGCTCGCTGTTCCGCCGCCCGGGGAGGGCTCGGCCTCGCCCATTGCCCGCAGGGCGCGGGAAGACGCCCGGAGCGCCCGCTCCACCTCCCCCCGCGCGGCTCGTTTCGCTTCCCGTCGGCGGGCCCCGTCGCCCACCGCGAACTCGGACTCCAGACGCGAGATGGCGGCTTCCACGCGCTCTCGCGCCTCGCGCAGGGTGGCCCGCCGTTCCGCCTCCCGTCGGCGGGCCGCCGCCCTTTCCGAGTCGACCAGCGCCGTCTCCCGGGAATCGAGTTTCCGCTCGCGCTCGGCCGTCTCTCCGGCCCGCCGCTCGAGTCGGGCGCGCAGATCTTCGACCTCCCCGCGCTCCGCCTCGAGGCGGGCGAGAAGAGTGTCCAGTGATACGTGATCCGGTCCGAGACGGTCCCGCGCGTCGGCGAGCACGTCCTCCGGGACCCCCAGCCGCGCCGCGATGACCAGAGCGTAGCTGCGGCCGGGCCGGTCCCGGACGAGTCGGTACGTCGGCTCCAGGCGCGACCCATCGAATTCCAGCGACGCGTTCACGGCCGCCGCCCTCTCGTCGCCAAGGCGCTTCAGGTCGCCGAGGTGCGTCGTCGCCACCGTGAGACGGACCTGTCCCGCCAGGCGCCGCAGCGAGGCGGCGGCGAGCGCCCCTCCCTCGACCGGATCCGTGGCGCTCCCGATTTCATCGAAGAGGACGAGGTCCCGTTCCCCCGCCTCGTGCAGGATCTCCGCCAGGTTCCGCGCCTGCGCCCCGAAGGTCGATAGAGACGCTTCGATCGACTGTTCATCCCCGATGACCGCGAAGAAGCGACGAAAGAAGGGGATCCGGCTTCCGGGCCCGAGCGGCGGCACGACACCGCTCTGCGCGAGTGCGGACAGAAGGCCGAGCGTCTTGAGGAACACCGTCTTTCCTCCGGCGTTCGGGCCGGACACGAGGATCACCCGCTCGCCGGCGGACAGATCGAGATCGAACGGGACGGCTCCGCCCGCATCCAGAGCCAGGAGGGGGTGACGCGCCCCCCGGATCCGGATCGGTTCCGGCGCCGGCGTGCCGAAGGCCGGAGGTGACGCGTTCATCTCGCTCGCGAACAGCGCACGGGCGCGCAGGGCATCCAGTTCCACGAGGGCGCCGTACGAGGCGGCGAGTTGCGTGGAGCGGGCGCGGACGGCGGACGAGAGATCCCGCAGTATCCGCTCCACCTCGCGAGCCTCGCTCAGCTCCAGTTCGCGGATCTCGTTCATCGCCCCGATCGCGCGCTCCGGCTCCACAAAGAGGGTCCGGCGGCTCGCGGACGCGTCATGCACCAGGCCGCCCGCGATGCCCTTCCCCTCGCGGCGCACCGGGATACAGTAGCGGCCGTTGCGGACGGTGACGGAGGCGTCGGGCACGCGAACGCGCTCCGGCAGCGAGCCTGCGTAGCTGGTGAGTTCGTCGACGAGACGGCCACGGCGCGTTCCCAGCGCCCGCCGGATGCGCCGAAGTTCCGGCGAGGCTCCATCCGCCACGGCGCCCGCCGCGTCGAACGTGCGCACGATCCGTTTCTCGAGCGCCGCCTCCCCCCACAGACGGCCCACGTGCAGCGCCGGCAGACCCTCGGGATCGAGGCGCGCGTCCAGGCGGCGCGCGGCCCGAGCCACGGACATGACCCGGGCGCAGGCGCGCAACTGGGACGCCTCCAGCGGTGCATCCTCGATCGCGAGCCGACGGAGGGCCCCGTCCAGCACCGGGATCGGGTCGAGCGCGCACCCATCGCTGCCCTCGAGCAATGCCCGCAGTTCGTCCACTGCCGCGAGCGCCCGCCCGGCCGCCGCCGACCCGGGGAGCGGCCGCAGCGCCAGCACCGCGGACCGCCCCGGTTCGGAGACGGCGCGTTCGCCGATCGCCGCCAGCACGCGGTCGAACTCGATCACCCGCAGGGCATGATCCACGCCGCTACCCCGGGGGCCAACCCATGCGACGGCCGCCGAGCACATGGAAATGCAGGTGAGGCACGGCCTGGCCGCCGTCCTCGCCGACATTCGTAACGACGCGGTAGCCGCCCTCCAGTCCCTCCGCGCGGGCCACGGCGGCGCACGCGAGGAGTAGCTCGCCGCCGAGGGCGCCTTCGGTCAGGGCGGCGAGACCCGACACGTGCGCCCGCGGCACGACGAGCACATGCGCGGGCGCCTGAGGCTCGAGGTCGCGGAACGCCACCCAGTCGTCCGTCTCGGCGACCAGCTTCGTCCCGATCGCCCCCGATGCGATGCCGCAGAAAACGCACTCCGTCATATCGTCCCCTCTCCGTCCGCCTCGTGGTCGTCGGCCGCCAGAACGGCGGCTGCCGCGGCCACCGCCACGACCGCCGCGGTCTCGAACCTCAACGTCGCCGCGCCCAGGGAGACCGGCTCGAAGCCAGCCGCCGAGCAGCGCCGCCGCTCGGCGCCCGTCAGGCCGCCCTCCGGCCCCACCACGACGGTCAGCCGATGTCCGACAGGTCGCCCCTCCGTCCCGCGCGGCAGCCCGCCGGCGAGCAGAGGTCGTCCTTCCGCATCGGCGAGCCAGCCGGCGCCCTCATGGCGGCCGAGCGCCGCCTCCGGCCTCACCGGCCCTCCGAGGCGCGGAAGCCAGCCGCCGCCCGATTGCTTCAGCGCCGCCCGCGCACGCTGCCCGGCACGCCGAAGAAAGCCGTCGGAGCGGCCCGCATCGGCGACGGAGCGCGACCGCTCCCATTCAATCCACGTTATCGTGGCGGCACCGAGCTCCACGACCTTTTCCACCAGCCACAGGCTGCGATCGCGGTTGGCTACGGGAGCCCAGACATGCAGAGGGAGCGCGGGGGCCACGGGGAGAGGCGCCAGCAGCCGGCAAGGCGCCCGGCGCCGATCCATTCGCGCGAGCTCCGCCTCCCACCGGTTCCCGGTGCCATCGATGACCGCGAGGCGATCGCCGGGGCGGATCCGGGCGGCGCGGACATGGCCGACTTCGTCGTGCGCGAGTTCGACCCGCGCGCCGGCTTCGAGGCCTGCGAGGGCGTCGGCGAAGAACGTCTGAAGGGACGTCCCGAGCAGCAGCGATTCCCCACCCCGGCCGTCTGCTGGAGCGCTCACAAGGGGCAACGTATCCGTCGTCGCCGGACTATCGCCACCGGCCTCGCCGGCTTCATGGCGCAGGCTTTTCCGAGGGCGCCCGAATCCCTTATGTTCGCTGCGCCGAAGCGGCCCGCCCTTAACGAGTTGTCTCGCGCGGCCTCCGGCTTCCCGGCATCGTGGGCCAGCCATGGGCGACCCGACTCGCACGAGGGGGCTATTGAACGAGACAAGGACCGCCGAAGCGAACCCCGGACCTGCCGCTGCGGCCGCGGATCCCTCCGTAGAATCCCAGTCCATTGACACCATCCGCACGCTCGCCATGG
The DNA here is from genome assembly GCA_964509895.1 of uncultured Gemmatimonadota bacterium. Lineage (GTDB taxonomy): Bacteria > Gemmatimonadota > Gemmatimonadetes > Palauibacterales > Palauibacteraceae > Palauibacter. Next base: position 9,130 of record CAZDZJ010000123.1, on the reverse strand, counting down.
ACGCCGTCCAGCGGGCCGCCTCCGGACACCCCGGGACCGCGATGGCCCTTGCCCCGGTGGCGTACACGCTGTGGATGCGCCACATGCGGTACAGCCCGCGCGACCCGTCCTGGTTCGGGCGCGACCGGTTCGTGCTCTCCGCCGGTCACGCGGCGATCCTGCAGTACGCGGTGCTTCACCTCACGGGGTACGACCTCCCGCTGGATGAGATCCGCAACTTCCGCCGAGCGGGGAGTTGCACGGCGGGCCACCCCGAGTACGGCCACGTGCCCGGCGTGGAGACGACGACCGGCCCGCTGGGGCAGGGCGTCGCGAATTCCGTGGGGATGGCCGTCGCCGAAGCCCACCTCGCGGCGGTGTTCAATCGCCCCGGACACGGGATCATCGACCACCGGACCTACGTCATCTGCAGCGATGGCGACCTCATGGAGGGCGTCTCCTACGAGGCGGCCTCGCTCGCGGGACATCTGGGTCTCGGCAAGCTCCTGTGGCTCTACGACGACAACAGGATCACGATCGACGGCGACATCGACCTCGCCTTCTCCGAGGACGTGCGGGGGCGCTTCGAGTCCCTCGGCTGGCACGTCCAGTCCGTCGCGGACGCGAACGACCTCGCCGCGCTCGACGCGGCGATCGAGACGGCAGGCGGAGAGGCGGACCGTCCATCCCTGATCATCGTCCGCTCGCACATCGGCTTCGGCTCGCCGAACAAGCAGGACACGGCCGCCGCGCACGGCGCGCCGCTGGGCGAGGAGGAGATACGGCTGACCAAGGAGGTGTACGGCTGGCCCGCCGAGCCTGCGTTCCTCGTGCCGGACGCCGTCCGAAGCCACATGGGATCGCAGGTCGCCCGCGGCGAAGCGCTTGCGGCGGAGTGGAGGGAGCGCTTCGAGCGCTATCGCGAGGCGCACCCGGAGCTTGCCGCGGAACTCGAGCGCCGGATCCGCTCGGGTCTGCCCCCCGGGTGGGATGAGGATCTGCCCCGGTTCGACGCGGGCGACGATGCGATCGCCACGAGGGCGGCGTCCGGCAGGATTCTGACCGCACTCGCTCCTCGACTCCCCGAACTTGTCGGTGGAAGCGCCGACCTGTCGGGGTCCAACAACACCCTCATCGATTCGCCGAACTTCTCGAGACACGAACCCGAGGGCCGGAACCTTCGCTGGGGCGTGCGCGAGCACGCGATGGCCTCCATCGGGAATGGGCTCGTCCTCCACGGCGGCGTCCGACCCTACATCGCGACCTTCTTCACGTTCACGGACTATGCCCGGCCCTCGATGCGTCTCGCCGCCCTGATGGGACTGCCCAACATCTACGTGATGACGCACGATTCGATCGGCCTCGGGGCCGACGGCCCCACGCACCAGCCGGTCGAGCATCTCGCCTCCTTCCGGGCCATGCCGGGGGTCGTCACGCTGCGGCCCGCCGACCCGGAGGAAACCGTGCACGCGTGGCGCGTCGCCATCGAGCGCGATGCCGGACCCACGATTCTCGTGCTCACGCGCCAGAAAGTCCCCCACCTCGTGCGCGGCGCCGACGCCGCCCGTGACGGCGTGCCGCGCGGAGCCTACGTCCTCCGGCCGGAACCCGGCCCCCTGCAGGTCGTGCTACTCGGGACCGGGTCGGAGCTGCAGGTGGCCGTCGAAGCGGCGGAAGCGCTCGAAACCCGGGGGGTCGCGGCGCGGGTGGTTTCGTTTCCGAGTTGGGAGCTCTTCCGCGCACAGCCGCGAGGATACCGGGACCGGGTGCTGCCCCCCGGAGTCCCGCGGGTCGCGATCGAAGCCGGGGCCACCTTCGGATGGTCCGAATGGGTCGGGCCGGGCGGCGCCGTGATCGGGATCGACCGGTTCGGCCAGTCCGCATCGGCCGCGGACAACTTCGCCCGCTTCGGGTTCACCGCGGAGGCCCTCGTGGCGCGAGCCCTGGACGCGCTCCCGGCGGACGGGCCGGCGTGAAGCTCGCCATTGGCGCGGACCACGCGGGCGTAGGCTACAAGGACACGCTCGCCGCCGAGCTTCGCGAGGCCGGACACGAGGTCGTCGACGTCGGCACCCACGGAACGGATTCCGTCGACTACCCCGACTTTGCCAACGCCGTCGCCGAGCAGGTCGCGCGCGGCGACGCGGAACGCGGCATCATCATCTGCGGATCCGCCGTGGGCGTCTGCATCGCCGCGAACAAGGTGCCGGGCGTGCGGGCGGGCGTCTGCCACGACACCTACTCGGCCGCGCAGGGCGTCGATCACGACGACATGAACATCCTCTGCATGGGCGAGCGGGTGATCGGGATCGCCCTCGCACGCGCGATCACGGACGCGTTCCTGGCCGCGGATTTTTCGGCCGAGCCGAGGCATCGGCGCCGGCTCGGCAAGGTCCTCGACATCGAAGCCCGACACCTGAAATCGGATACCTAGTGTCGTGTCCCGGAAATACGCGAGCTACCGAGAGTGCCGAGGCGCCGATTCCGCAAGGCGCTCCGACGAGGAATGGCAGCGCCATTTCGAGGAGGAGCAACGCCGCGGAACCGGATGCATCGGCGCTCGAATAGCCGTGGTATTCCCGGGACGCGACGCTAGACACGCAACGCCACGACACACCGCGGGGGGAGGCGGAGAGAGATGAGCGCGCTGCTTCAGCTGCAGGAACACGGTCAGAGCTATTGGCTCGACAACCTGACGCGCGGGATGGTGGTCGACGGAGACCTCGCCCGGCGGGTCGAGACGGAAGGCCTGAGGGGGGTCACCTCGAACCCGGCGATCTTCCATGACGCGATTGCCGGGAGCGCGCAGTACGACGAGGACATCGCCCGCTTCACCGCCCAGGGGTTCGGCGTCGTGGAAATCTACGACCGGCTGACCATCGCCGATGTCCAGGGCGCGTGCGATGTCCTCCGGGGCGTGTGGGAGACTTCCCGGGGGGTCGACGGATACGTGTCCCTCGAGGTGTCTCCCCATCTGGCCAACGACACCGAGGGGACGGTGCGGGAGGCCCGGCGTCTCCACGAGGCCGTGGGCCGCGAAAACGTCCTCATCAAGATCCCCGGAACCCCGGCCGGCGTCCCGGCCATCCGGCAGGCGCTGTTCGAGGGCGTGAACGTGAACGTAACGCTCCTCTTCTCGATCGCCGCCTACGAGGCGGTTGCGGATGCGCACATGGAGGCGCTGGAGCAGCGGATCGAGGCGGGGCGGACCGTCGACGATGTCGCCTCTGTGGCCAGCTTCTTCGTCAGCCGCATCGACGGGCTGACCGACCGAAGGCTCGGCGCGCTCGCCGACGCCTCCAAGGGCGACCGCTCGCGCGTCGAGGCCTTGCTCGGGCGGGCGGCGATCGCCAACGCCAAACTCGCGTACGTCGGTTTCCAGCGGCGGCTGGCGACGGACCGGTGGGCCCGTCTTGCCCGGCTGGGCGCCCGCCCGCAACGCATGCTGTGGGCGAGCACGAGCACGAAGAACCCTGCGTATTCCGATGTGATGTACGTCGAGCCGCTCATCGGCGACCTGACCGTCAACACCTTGCCGGAGAAGACGATCGACGCCTTCCGGGATCACGGACGCGTGGCCGGCACCCTCGGCGAAGGACTGGACGAAGCCCGCCGAACCATGTCCGGGCTGGCCGCCCTCGGGATCGATCTGGGCGAAATCACGGATCAACTCCTCGCGGAGGGCGTCGAGAAGTTCGCCGTCCCCTTCGACCGGCTCCTCGCGAGTCTCGAGGAGCGGATGGCACAGCGGCCCGCGGCCGTCGCCGCATCGGGGTCCGCTACGCCGTAAACGCCGCCTTCACGCGTTCCCAGAAGCTCGGATCCTCGCCCCGGCGGGGCTCGGGCGGCGCATCCTCGACCTCGCGCAGAGACTCCAGGATGTCGCGCTGGCGGCGGGAGAGTTCGCTCGGCGTCCACGTGTGCACGCGTACCAGCTGGTCGCCGCGGCCCGCGGCCCGCAGCCGCGGCATCCCCTGGCCCCGAAGTCGCAGGATCTGACCCGCCTGGATGCCCGCGGGCACCTTGAGCCGAGCCTGTCCGAGGATCGTCGGCACGTCGAGCTCGTCGCCCAGCGCCGCCTGCGAGAATGTGACCGGCAGGTCGAGCACGAGGTCATCGCCCCTGCGCTCGAAGCGGTCGTGCGGTTCGACCTCCACCTGCACGATGAGATCCCCGGCCGGGCCGCCGCGCGGGCCGGAATTCCCGCGCCCCCGCAGCTTCAGATAGTCGTCCGAGGAAATCCCGGCGGGAATGTCGATCTCGACGGACCGGTCGACCCGCACCCTCCCGCTCCGCTGGCAATCGCCGCACTCGTCCGCGATCCAGGTGCCCTCTCCGCCGCAGGCGGAACAGGGCCGCACGGAGACGAACTGTCCGAGCATGGAGCGCTGGACCATGCGTAGTTCGCCGGCGCCCTGGCACGTAGCGCACGTCGAGGCTTCACTGCCCGGCTCCGCCCCCGTCGCGTCGCAGCGGCCGCACGGATCCAGCGCGGAGATCCGCAGGGAGCGATGGGCCCCCTTCGCAGCCTCTTCCAGCGTGATCGTGACGGTGATCTTGAGGGTCGAGCCGCGACGCGGCTGGTTCGGGGAGCGCGCATCCGCGAAGAGGTCGCCGAAACCGCCGCCTCCGAATCCGGCGCCCCCGAACTCCCTCATGAACACGTCGAAGGCGTCCGAGAAGCTGTTGAATCCCTGGAAGGGCGCCTCTCCGCCACCGCCGCGACGCACGCCCGCTTCCCCGTACTGGTCGTACAGCTGCCGCTTGCCCGGATCGCGCAGCACCTCCCACGCCTCCGTAACCTGCTTGAAACGCTCTTCCGCGTCGGGCGCGTCGTTCCGGTCCGGATGAACCTCCATCGCGAGCCGGCGGTACGCCTTCTTCAGCTCATCCGCATCGGCGTCGCGGGCAACGCCGAGCAGGTCGTAGTAGTCGCGGCTCGGGCTCACGGAGTCAGCCGCGTGAGGAGATCGGAGGTCCAGTCGACGATGGAAACGACCTTGTCGTACGGCATGCGGGTCGGCCCGATCACGCCGACGGTGCCCTGCAGACTGCCCACGGAATAGTTGGCCGTGACGATCGTCAACTCCTCGAGTTCGGGCTGCCCGTGCTCGGCCCCGATCGTCACGTGGGGACCGTCCGAGCGTCCGCGATCCCCCAGCACCGAGGCGAGCAACTCCCGCCGCTCGGTGAGGAGCAGGAGCTGCCGGAGACGCTTGCTCGTCGTGAACTCCGGCTGTTCGGTCAGCGCCGCGGCACTCCCGAGGTGGACTTCGCGCTCGCGGCGGGCCCATTCGAAGATGTCGGGGCCGCTGTGCACGAAGATGTTCATCAGTTCCTCGGCCCCCTTGTTGTTGAAACTCAGGTCGCCCAGCCGCTCGCGCAGCGTCGTCTGGATCTCGGAGATCGCGCTCCCCGCCAGCCGTTCGTTCAAGGCCTGCGATACCGCCTGGAGCGTCGCCCGCGGCACCCGCGCCGTCACGTCCACATACACCGTGCGAACCACGCCGGACTCGATGGTGAAGACGAGGAGGACCTTCTCGCTCGACAGTGGCACGATTTCGAGGCGTTCGAGCGTCGCCGTCGCGAGCGTCGGGCCCACCGCGAGGCCGAGTTCCCCGGTGAGAAGGCTGAGGACGCGCGCCGCCTTGCCCATCAGGTCTTCGACACCCCCGGCGTCGGCATCCAGCAACTCGCGCTCGATCTTCGCCCGGTCGCGCGCCCGGATGTCGCCCCAGCGCATCAGCGCATCGACGTAGTACCGGTAGGCAAGATCCGTCGGCAGCCGCCCGGCGGAGGTGTAGGGATGCGTCAGCAGCCCCTTGCTCTCGAGGTCGGCCATGGTGTTTCGAATCGTGGCGGGCGATACGCCGAGCGCGTAGTCCTTCCCGATCCTCCGCGAGCCGGCCGGGGCGGCTGTTCGGACGAAGAAGTCGATGACCGCCGCAAGGACGGCCTGCTCGCGCTCTGTCAGCGTTGGTAGTGTCATGCCCTCTCGGCCCCGGCGAACTCCGCGGCGATTTCGTCCAGACGCAGCCAGCCCTCGGTCGTGGCCATCCAGCCTTCGTGCCGCTCCACTAGCCACCCCGCCTCGACCCATTTCCTGAGCCGATCCTCGAGACGGGGCCGGTCCGGCGCGATCCTGCGAACGAACGCCCGGGTGAGCCCGCGGACCGTACGAAGCCCCAGCCAGATCCGTTCCAGTTCCTCCTCCTCCGGACCCACCCGCTCCCATCCCTCGAGCGGGCCCGAGCCCGCCGCGAGAGCGCGTTCATACCGGTCCCAGCGGAAGACGTTCCAACTGCGGATCGGTGGGAGGAATGCATGCGCGGACGGGCCGAGGGCAAGATACGACGTTCGGTTCCAGTACGACCAGTTATGGCGGCACTGCTGCCCCGGGCGGGCGAAGTTCGACACCTCGTAGTGGTCGAACCCGGCCGCGCGCAGGTCGCGCGACAGGAGCCGGTACTCATCCGCGTAACGATCCTCGTCGGGCGCTCCCACCCGTCCCAGGCGGACCCATTCGGCGAGCGGCGTCCGCGGTTCGACCGTCAGTCCGTAGAGGCTCAGGTGGGACACGCCAAGCGCGGAAGCCGCGGCCACCTCCGCTTCGAGGTCCCGTGACACTTCCGGGGGAAGGCCGAAGATCAGATCCACGCTCACCCGCTCGAAGCCGGCCTCCTGCGCCGCCGCCACCGCTTTCGCCGCCCGCCGCCGGTCGTGCAGTCGGCCCAGCCAGGCCAGTACCGCGTCATCCAGCGCCTGGACGCCCAGGCTCAGCCGGTTCACGCCGGTCGCCCGCCAACGCGATCCGAGACCGGCATCGAAGGACGCGGGGTTCGCCTCGGCCGTCCATTCCGTGCGCGCCGGATCGATGCGGAACCACACCGCGATTCGCGAGCCGAGTCCTTCCATCCCCGCGGCTCCCATCAGCGAAGGCGTGCCCCCGCCCACGAAAATCGTGTCGAGGACGCCTCCCGGTTCCCACCGGTTGCGCTCGAACCACCACGCGAGTTCCCGTTCGATCGCGGCGAGCCAGCGAGACACGGGCGGGTCCGGTGCCCGTCGCACGGAGAAATCGCAGTAGTGGCAGCGATGCGCGCAGAACGGAAAGTGCACGTACAGGGCGCGTGGCGGCGACGGACCGGACATCACCTGCCGCTCCGCTGCCGGACCGCGGCGAAGTTCCCTCCCGGCCGGCGCTCGACCCACCCCTCGAGTTCCAGCCGCCCGAGTCCGCCGAGCACCCTGGTGGCGGACATCTCGAGATCCACGGCCAGTTCATCGGGCGACCGTGGTCCGCGCGACAGCGCTCCGAGGAGGCGGACGTCACGAGAGGGCGCCCGCGTCGCCGTCGCGGCATCCCCGTCAGGCGTGGGCGACGCCGGATCGGACCGCAGCCAGCCGAGCGCGTCGAACACGTCCTGCACGCCCGCGACGAGGCCCGCACCCTGGCGCAGCAGCCGCAAACACCCGGCGGCGCCCGGGTCGTCGATCCGGCCGGGCACCGCGAGCACCTCGCGTCCCAGATCCAGGCCGTGGTCCGCCGTGATCAGGGCCCCGCTCTTCCCGCCCGCCTCCACGACGATGACGCCGCGCGCGAGCGCGGCGATCACACGGTTTCGGCGCGGGAACGCCGAACGGGTCGGCGGCGCTCCCGGTTCGAATTCGCTCAGCAGGATCCCGTGCGAGCGCATCCTCCGGTACAGGTCCCGGTTCTCCGCCGGGTATTCGTGATCGTGTCCGGTTCCGAGCACGCCGATGGTCCGCCCCCCGACATCGAGAGCGCCCGCGTGGGCGGCCGCGTCGATGCCGCGGGCCATTCCGCTCACGACCGTCCAGCCCCACCGTCCGAGTTCACTGCCCAGGGCATACGCCGTGCGCAGTCCGTACGATGACGCGGCGCGCGTGCCGACGACCGCGACCGCCTGCCCGGCGTCCGGCGGTCCGTCCCCGCGCTGGAAGAGAAGCGGAGGCGGGTCGATCAGGTCGTGCAGACCCGCAGGATAGTCGGCCCCTCCGCGGCGCGTGTATCCCGCGATGCCAAGCCCCTTCGCCCGCGCCTCCCGCAGCAGCGACCGCGCCGCCTCCTCGGCGGCGGGTTCGAGAGCCCGCACCGTCTTCGCGAACGGGACCCGGGCACCGTGACGCAGTGCGCGCAACTCGTCCCTCCGCGTTCGGCGCAGGGCCCCGAGCGCCTCCGTCGCACCCCCGTGCCGATCGACCAGGCGCCGGACGGTGCGCAACCCGAGGCCCGGCGCGCGGGCAAGTACGAGGAGCGCCGCAAGCTCCCGGTCCGTCGCCCGCTTCGCCGCGGAACGCTCCCCCATCATGGACGCCACGCCCGGGCGTCGAATGGATCCGCTTCCCCCTCTTCCGCCGCCGCCTTCTCCGCCTGCACGCGCGACCACAGCCCCTCGAGCGCGCCATCGACGCCGGTGCCCGCAACGGCCGAGACCGTGAACTGGCCCCAGCTCCCGGGCGCATCGATCGACACGGCCGACCCCGCCGTCCCCGGACGCAGATCGGCCTTCGTCAGGAGAACGCAGTGCGATATGCCGGCGAGCGCGGCGTCATGCGCCCGCAGTTCCTCCCGCAGCAGATCGTACGTCGCCTGAGGATCGTCGTCGTCCACGGGCACGAGCAGAGCGAGCGTGCGCGTGCGCTCGATGTGGCGGAGGAACTGCGTTCCCAGTCCCCGCCCCTCGTGCGCCCCTTCGATGATCCCGGGGATGTCCGCCATCACGAACGAGCGGCTCCCGCTCAGACCCACGACGCCGAGGTTGGGCCTCAGCGTGGTGAAGGGGTAGTCCGCAACCCGGGGCCTCGCCGCGGTCACGCGGGCGAGGAGCGTCGACTTCCCCGCGTTGGGCTGACCGACGAGCCCCACGTCGGCGATGAGCTTGAGCTCCAGTTCGACGTGCCGCTCCTCTCCCCACTCCCCCGGTTCCCATTCGCGCGGTGTCTGCCGGGTGGGCGACGCGAAGCTCGCGTTTCCGCGCCCACCCCGTCCTCCGCGCGCCACCACGAGTTCATCGCCCTCGTGGAGCAGTTCACCGATCCGGTCGCCCGTATCGACGTCGCGCACCAGCGTCCCGAGGGGGACGGGCAGGCGCAGGACATCGCCCGAGGCCCCGTCCCGGTTCTTGCC
>CAZDZJ010000122.1:0-6073 GCA_964509895.1 uncultured Gemmatimonadota bacterium | reverse complement strand
GGCGCGCATCGATTCCCTCCCCGTCCCCCTGGAAGACGTCTTGCATGTCGCGCCGGAGATTCTGCGGGGAGAAATCCCGGACTCGCTGCCAGCTGTACTGTCGCTCCACGTAGGCGCCTCCGACCGCATCTGGGTCGAGCGCTGGCCCCCGGAAGGGATGGGATCGTCGCGGTACTTTGACGTGCTGGAATACGACGGGCGCTACCGGGCCACCGTCGTCGTACCGGCCCCGTTGCTCGCCGATCCACCGCCATTCTTCGGCGAAGACGTCATCGTCGGTGTCGTCATGGACCCGACAACCGAGGTGCACTCGGTCGTCTCTCTCCGTTTCCGCCTGCCGCGGTGAAGGCCGCTGGCCACAACCGGCCAGCGCACCGTCATCACGCGAAACCGACCCCCCGGTCGAGCCGTAGGTCTCCAGTGTGGCATGGGCGGTGCTGCAACGAATCGGGCCAGTTCGCTCATGGGTGCGACTCGGGCGGGAAGTCATCATGGGAACAGGCACGAAGGTGTTTGTCGGCACGATCGTCGCCGGAGGCCTGGGAGCCTCGGCGTTCGCAATGTTCGCGGCCGGGAGCGGCGAGACCGAAGTGGCCACCGTCGCCGTGGAGAGGGGTGAGATCGTGGACCGCGCCCTCGCGGTCGGACGCATTGAACCGCTCGTCGAAGTGAGCGTGAAGTCCCAGCTCGCGGGCGTCGTGCGCCGGATGTTCAAGGAACCGGGCCAATACGTCCAGCGGGGTGAGCCTCTGCTCGAGGTCCAGCCCAACCCGACGCCGATCGAGCTGGTCGAGGCGCGCCGCGCCATCGAGTTGCGTGAGATCGAGTTGCAGCAACTCGAGAGGCGTCGCGATCGGCTGGCAGAGCTGCGCGAGCAGGGGCTCGCATCGGATGAGGAGTTCGAGGATGCCGACTACTCGGCGAGCGAAGTCTCGCTCCAGCTCCAGATCGCCCGGGAACGTCTGGCCCTGCTCTCGGAGGGGCGCGTGACCATCGGGAACGAGGCCGTGGAGACGGTCATCCAAAGCCCCATCCAGGGCTTCATTCTCGAAAAGATGGTCGAAATCGGGGATCCCGTGGTCCCGCTCACGACGTTCCAGGAAGGCACCGTCCTCATGACGATGGCCGAGATGGACGAACTGCTATTCCGGGGAACGGTAGATGAAATCGATGTGGGTCGCCTGACGGAAGGAATGCCGGTCGAGGTCACGATCGGGGCTCTTCCCGACGCGCGCGTCGAGGGGCGGCTGACGAAGATCTCGCTCACGGGACGCGACGAGGAGAACGCCACCACCTTTCCGGTCGAAATCGCGGTCGTCCCCGCGGAGGGCATCCTCCTGAGAGCCGGCTATTCGGCCAACGCCCAGGTGATCATCGAGCGCCGCTCGGACATTCTGATCATCCCGGAGCGTGTGGTCAGATTCGAGGAGGGGGGCACGTTCGTGACGGTTTACGTGGGGCCCGAGGAGACCGAGGAGCGCGAGATCAGGACGGGTCTCAGCGACGGGATCAGTGTCGAGGTACTCGAGGGTCTGGCGGAGGGCGAGCGCGTCATGGAGCCCCCGCGGCGCGAGATCACCTAGCAGGGGAGTGGAGACGCCGTGAGGCTGGTCGACGGGGTCCGCCAATTGTGGTCGGATCTTTCCGCGCAGCGTCTGCGGACAATCCTGACCGTACTGGGGATCACCTGGGGCACGGTGGCGGTCGTCATTCTGCTGGCCTTTTCGGTCGGGCTGGAGCGCCAGACGATCAAGCGGTTTCACGGGCTGGGCGACCGGATCGTCGTGCTCTTCGGCGGACGGACCGTGCTGGCACACGCGGGTTTCAGGGAGGGGCGAACCATCCGATTGCGGGAAACGGATGCCCAGGTCCTCGCCCGCCAGATCCCCGACATCACGATGATCAGCCCCGAGTACTCGACGCGCGCAGCCCCCGTCCGCCGCGGCCGGAACGGACTCAATCCCAATATCACGGGCATTCATCCCGTGTACGGCGAGATGCGGAACATCATCCCGCTTCCGGGCGGCCGGTTTATCAACGAGCCGGATCAGGAAGAGCGGCGGCGCGTGGTGTTTCTCGGCAACGAGGTCGCCAGCGTCCTCTTCGGTGACGAGGATCCCGTCGGGGGGCAGGTCCGGATCGGGGATTCCCCCTTTACCGTAATCGGCGTCCTCCAGCCCAAGATTCAGAACAGCTCCTACAACTCGCGTGACCAGGACCGGGTGTTCATTCCGGCGAGCACGCACGCAGCCCTTTTCGGCTCGCGCTTCGTTTCCAACCTGGTCTACCGGACGGCGGACGCTTCGCGCACCGAGGCGGTAGAGGCGCGAGTCTACGAGGTGCTGGGCAGGAAGTACCGCTTCAATCCAGAGGACGAGGACGCACTCGAGCTCTGGGACACTGCCGAATGGGAGCGCATGTTCGGCTTCCTGTTCCTCGGGTTCAAGCTGTTCTTCGCGATCGTGGGGAGCTTCACGCTCAGCGTAGGCGCGATCGGCGTCGCGAACATCATGTACATCGTCGTGCACGAGCGGACGCGCGAGATCGGGATCAAGCGCTCGGTCGGCGCGACCCGGCGGTCGATTCTCTGGCAGTTCCTCGCGGAGAGCGCTCTCATCGTGGCTGTCGGGGCCGCGCTCGGTGTCGCGGTATCGGCAGGCATCGTGAAGGCGATGTCCATGCTCCCCATGCAGGAGTCCATGCAGGAGATCGTGGGCACGCCCGTGATCTCGCTCCAGGTGGCCCTTGTGACGATGGCGCTGCTCGCGTTCGTCGCGATGCTCGCCGGCCTGCTGCCCGCCCGTCGCGCTGCGGCGCTGGATCCAGTCGAATGTCTTCGCTACTAGCGTCGGCGCACCGCGCCCGCAGGGTGGGCTGACCGATGTGGCGGACTCTTCTCGCAGAGGTTCTCGGTGACCTGCGGGCTCACCGCACCCGTACCCTGCTCACGATCTTCGCAATGGTGTGGGGCACGATCTCGATCGTCCTGCTGCTTGCCTTCGGCCAGGGACTCCGAACCCAGGTCTCGGTCGGCCTGCTCAACGCGGGAGAGCGCATCTTCATGGTCTACGGCGGCCAGACGAGCCTCGAGCACGAGGGTCTCTCGAAGGGACGCCGGGTACGGCTGCGGGAGGATGATCTCGACCTGGTCCTCCGTGCGATCCCGGAGTTCGAGTTCGGCAGCCCTTCCTACGGACGCAGCAGGACGCATATCGAGGCGGGCGAGAACCAGACCACGACCTACATGGAGGGCGTGGCCCCGATCTTCTCCGAGCTTCGGCGCATGTTCCCGGCTCCCGGCGGACGCTTCATCAATCAGCGCGACCTGGATCAGAGGCGGCGCGTGCTCTTCCTCGGCGACGGGATCGCGGCGCGCCTGTTCGGCGACACGCCGCCCGTGGGGCGGACCGTGCTGCTCGACGGGCTCTCGTTTCGGGTAATCGGGGTGATGGAATCCAAGTTCCAGGACTCGAGCAACAACGGTCCGGATGAAGATCGGGCCGTGATTCCTGCCTCCACCTTCCGGAGCATCTACGGCAACGAGTTCGTGAACCACCTTCTGGTGCGACCGCGCAACGTTGCAGACGCACCGGTCGCCAAGCGGGAGCTTTACCGGGTCCTCGGCGGCCGACACCGGTTCGATCCGGCGGACGAACGGGCGCTCAGTATCTGGGACTTCATCGAGGATGAGAAGGTGGTGGGCCAGATCGGCTACGGCATCCAGGTGTTCCTGGGGCTCGTGGGTGCCTTCACGCTGCTGGTCGCCGGCGTCGGCGTCGCGAACATCATGTATGTCGTCGTGCGCGAGCGGACACGGGAAATCGGCATCAGGCTCGCCGTGGGGGCGCGCCGTCGCCACATCGTCAACCAGTTCCTGTGCGAGGCGATCCTCATCGCGGTCGGCGGGGGTCTGTTCGGACTCGCCATCGCCGCGCTCCTGGTGACCGGCATCGACCGCATTCCCAGCGACAACCCGGCCATGGAGTACATCCTGAACCCGAAGCTGTCCCTGCCGATCGCGTCGATCTGCGTCGGCATGCTCATGGCGATCGGGCTCGCGGCCGGAATACTGCCCGCGCGCAAGGCGGCCCGGCTCGATCCGGTGGAGTCGCTGCGATACGAGTGAGCGGGGCTCAGGGCGTCTCGCGCTATCTCGGCGGGAATCCAACGGGCCCGGACCGCCGCCGCCGAGGGGCTGTTTTAGGACGACTTCAGCATGCGCGGCCCTGCCGAATCAACCCGACCCCGCCGCACGCGGCACCTCCTCGCCGGGCAACGGCGGCGTGTAGACAGGATCCCGCCGCGCGCTTGTGGCCTGCTCGAAGGCGTAGCCGAGGGCGAGCAGCCCGGACTCTCCGAAGGCGCGACCGAGGAAGGAAATCCCGACGGGCAGACCCTGCTGTGTGAATCCCGCGGGGACGACGAGGTCGGGCACGCCCGCGATACTCGCGATGTTGGTGCCCACCATGCCGCCGAAGTGATCGACGGCGGAACGCAGGGGGGGCGGCGTGTTCGAGGTGGGGTACACGATGGCGTCCAGATCCCGGGAGTCCAGCATTCCGTGCACGATGGCCTGAGCCATCGGGAAGCCATGCTCGCGCATCGCCACATACTCGTAGTCGGTGAGTTCGCCGCCGGCCTCCTCCTGTCTGAAGAGGTTCCAGCGGACCGGATTCGGGCGGGATCCGTCCGGCATGGGCGCGACAATCCTGTCCGACCGGTCGATCATCTCCCGTAGCGTCTTCGGGTACTCGGGCCCGAGGGTCGCGAGGTAGTCTTCGATCTGAGACCGGAAATCCGGGTATCGAACCGTGAAGTACCAGTCGCCCTTGACGGTCAGAAGCCACGGTGGAAAGCTCACGTCGACGATTGTCGCCCCCTGGGCGCGCATGGTCGCCAGCGCGGCCTCGATGACCCAGGTGACCCCGTCGTCGTTCCCCAGCAGGTCGCGCGCGATCCCGATGCGGGCACCCTCGAGCGCGCCGGAGTCGAGGAACCGCGTATAGTCGGTTTCGTACCGGCCCTCGCTCTTCTGCGTGGTCGGGTCGGCCGGATCGACGCCGGTCATGACCCCCAGCATCGCCGCGACATCGTACACGTGACGGCCCATCGGCCCGGCCATGTCGAGCGTGATCGACAGCGGGATGATGCCGTCGTGGCTCAACAGGCCGTGCGAGGGGCGAAGCCCGACGATTCCGTTGTCCGCCGAGGGTCCGCGAATCGAGCCCCCGGTGTCGGTCCCGACACCCAGCTGGGCGAAGGACGCGGCCACGGCGATCCCGGCGCCCGTCGACGATCCGGACGGCGTTCGCGCGGGGTCGTGAGGGTTCTTGGGATAGAAGTTGCCGACGGAGCTGAGGATGCCGCCGGACGCGAGCTCGCTCATGGCGGTCTTGGCGAGGATGATCGCCCCGGCGTCGCGCAGCTTCCTGACAATGAACGCGTCGTCGGGGGGAATCGCGCCGGCCAGCAGCGCCGAGCCACCGGTGGTGGGCATGTCGCCCGTGTCGATGTTGTCCTTGAGCACCACGGGAATGCCGTGCAGAAGCGACCGCGGCCCGCTCCGTCTGCGCTCGTCGTCGAGCTCCCTGGCCCGCTCGAGCACTTTATCGTTCAGCCACAGCATGGCGTGGAGCTCGGGACCGGCCTGGTCGTAGGCTTCGATCCGCGCCAGGCTCATCTCGATGAGCCGTTCCGAGGTCAGTTCGCCGGAATCGAACGCAGCGTTCAGGTCTTCGATGGTGGCCCATCCGATCCCGCGCGGCTGTGCGGGCGTCTGGGCCCAGGCCGGTACCGCCGCGAAGAGCAAGGCGAGCAACGCCAATCGCGCGTGGTGGACGAACGACCGCGTGGCACGCGGTCGGGGGAGCGTCGAGCGTGATCTCATGGGTTGGAGCATTCGGCTGCGGGGTGATCGGTCAGTGGGTTGCCGCGGAGCGAACGGTACGGTGTACGCCTGAGGCGATTGCTGCCGGCCGGCAGATCCACGGTGAGCACAAGGACCGGACACGCCGCCGTGCGCACCCGCTCGACCACGGCCTGGGTGACATCCCGGTTAATGGGACCACGGAAT
>CAZDZJ010000121.1:0-31660 GCA_964509895.1 uncultured Gemmatimonadota bacterium | reverse complement strand
TAAACAGTCGCTTGGGCCGATTCTCTGCGGCCGGTTTCGGCTCTCCTGCGCGAGGCAGGGTCACCTACTGCCGGCTCCCCTTCTCCCGAAGTTACGGGGACATTTTGCCGAGTTCCTTAACCAAGACTCACTCGAGCGCCTGAGGCTACTCGCCTCGCCCACCTGTGTCGGTTTACGGTACGGTCACACGTACTCCTCGTCTACGAAGCTTTTCTTGGCAGTACGATTACGGTCCCTTAGCGAAGTCCGAAGACTTCTTCGGCATCGGATCTCGGCTTCACCAGGCGGATTTACCTACCCGGAAACACCTACCTCCTTACATCGTTCATGTCCATGGAAACGACGGACCTTTCACCTCTGCGTCCCTCCGCAGACTCAAGCGCAGTGCCGTGTGGTACGGGAATGTTGACCCGTTTTCCATCGGTTACGCCTTTCGGCCTCACCTTAGGGGCCGACTAACCCTGAGCTGATTGGCATGGCTCAGGAAACCTTGGGCTTACGGCGACAAGGGTTCTCACCTTGTTTATCGCGTACTCATTCCGGCATTCTCACTTGCCTGCGCTCCACGGGTAGCCTTCCGGCCCCGCTTCACGGCTCAGGCAACGCTCCCCTACCCCGCGCGCAGATGCGCGCAGCCTTAGCTTCGGTGGCTAGCTTGAGTCCCGACCATTATCGGCGCAGACCCGCTTGACTGGTGAGCTATTACGCACTCTTTCAAGGATGGCTGCTTCTAAGCCAACCTCCCAGTTGTCTCCGCAAATCCACCACCTTTGTCACTTAGCTAGCACTTGGGGACCTTAGCTGAAGGTCTGGGCTCTTTCCCTCTCGCGCACGAACATTATCGCACGTGCACTTCCTCCCTGAGACCAACTGACGGGCATTCGGAGTTTAGTAGGGGTTGGTACCCGGTTTAGGGCCCTAGCCCTTCCAGTGCTCTACCTCCCGCAGTCTACACTCAGAGGCGATACCTAAATATCTTTCGGGGAGAACCAGCTATCTCCAGGTTTGATTGGCCTTTCACTCCTATCCACAGCTCATCCGAGCAGTTTTCAACCCACAACGGTTCGGTCCTCCACGAAGCATTACCCTCGCTTCAACCTGGCCATGGATAGATCACTCTGGTTTCGGGTCTGTCCCCAGCAACTCTACGCCCAGTTAAGACTCGCTTTCGCTTCGGCTCCGCCGCTGAACGGCTTAACCTCGCTACTGAGGAACAACTCGCCGGATCATAATGCAAAAGGCACGCGGTCACCCGACGTCTCTCACGAAGAGAGGGTCGAGCTCCCACCGCTTGTAGGCACACGGTTTCAGGATCTGTTTCACCCGCCTCCCGGCGTACTTTTCATCTTTCCCTCACGGTACTCGTTCACTATCGGTCACGGACGTGTATTTAGCCTTGGCAGGTGGTCCTGCCGGATTCAATCGGGATTTCACGTGTCCCGACCTACTCAGGAATGGTCCAGAGATCGCGACGTCGGCTTCGCCTACGGGGCTGTCACCCTCTATGGCTTGGCTTTCCAGACGGATTCGACTCACCGCCGCGCGACGCTCCGAGAGCCGGCAGACTCTCACGAACCACCCTGCAACACCATGGAAGCAACGGCTGCCGCCTTGGCACCTCCATGGTTTGGGCTCTTCCCCGTTCGCTCGCCGCTACTGAGGGAATCACGGTTGTTTTCTCTTCCTCGAGGTACTTAGATGTTTCAGTTCCCTCGGTTCGCTTCCCAACGCCTATGTGTTCAGCGAAGGGATGACCGGGCATCACCCCGGCCGGGTTTCCCCATTCGGAAATCCAGGGATCAAAGCTTGCTTGCAGCTTCCCCTGGCTTATCGCAGCTTGCCACGTCCTTCATCGCCAGTCCGTGCCTAGACATCCACCCTGTGCCCTTACTTGCTTGATCCATCTTCGTTGACGGCATCAAGCACCTCAGACGCACTCGGCGCCCAGCACTCTCATTCGCTACCAGATTGTCAAAAAGCGTGCCCCCGCAGAACGCCCCAAGGCGCGCGCGGGGAAGACAGGTAAAATAAGGTCGTTACGGGAGAGCGTCAACCTCCACGGAGGCTCGCGAAGGAACCCGCGCGACGGCCCGTGGAGACGTCAGCTTCCGGTGGCCGGCTCCACCTCCTCCGCCAGCACCGCGACCTGGTTGTCCAGGACCTGCAGGAAGCCCCGGGCCACGCGGAAATGCTGCGGCCCGTCGTCCGTGCGCACGCGCAGGACGCCCTCGCCGAGCAGGACGACCATGGGCGCGTGACCATACAGAATGCCCAGTTCGCCATCGTGGGCGGGGGCAATCACCGACGTGGCCGTCCCCGAGAACGCGGACGCCCCCGGCGATATCACGGTCACGGTGAGCCGCCGCCCACCCGAGGCACCGACCGCCGTCATGCGGCCTCGGCCTCCAGCTTCCTTGCCTGTTCGATCGCTTCCTCGATCCCGCCGACCATGTAGAAGGCCTGCTCGGGCAGGTGGTCGAACTCGCCTTCCACCACGCGCTCGAACGACTCGATCGTCGTCTCCAGCGGAACGTAGCGGCCCGGGATGCCCGTGAATTGCTCCGCCACGTGGAAGGGCTGCGAGAGGAACTTCTGGATCCGCCGCGCCCGGTTCACGATGACCTTGTCCTCCTCGGAGAGCTCGTCCATGCCGAGGATCGCGATGATGTCCTGCAGGTCCTTGTAGCGCTGCAGGGTCCGCTGGACGGCCGTCGCGACGCGGTAGTGCCGCTCGCCGAGGAACTGTTCGCTCAGGATGCGGCTGCTCGAGTCCAATGGGTCGACGGCCGGGTAGATGCCGAGTTCGGCGATCTGGCGCGAGAGGACCGTCTGCGAATCGAGGTGCGTGAAGGCCGCGGCCGGCGCCGGGTCCGTGAGGTCGTCGGCGGGCACATAGATCGCCTGCACCGAGGTGATCGAGCCCCGGGTCGTCGACGTGATGCGCTCCTGGAGGTTGCCCATCTCGGTGGCCAGCGTCGGCTGGTAGCCCACCGCGCTCGGCATGCGGCCGAGCAGCGCGGACACCTCGGACCCGGCCTGGCTGAAGCGGAAGATGTTGTCGATGAAGAGGAGGACGTCGAGTCCCTCCACCTCCCGGAAGTACTCCGCCACGGTGAGGCCGGTGAGTCCCACGCGCAGGCGTGCGCCCGGCGGCTCGTTCATCTGCCCGTAGATGAGCGCCGTCGAGTCGATGACGCCGGATTCCTTCATCTCGAGCCAGAGGTCGTTCCCCTCGCGCGTGCGCTCTCCCACGCCGCAGAAGACGGAGCGTCCGCCGTGCTCCTGGGCGATGTTGTTGATGAGCTCCATGATGATGACGGTCTTGCCGACGCCCGCCCCGCCGAAGAGGCCCGTCTTGCCGCCCTTCACGTAGGGGGCGATGAGGTCCACGACCTTGATCCCCGTGACGAAGATCTCCGTCTTGGGCTCGAGGTTCTGGAGGGTGGGCGACTTCCGGTGGATCGGCCAGCGCTCGGTCGCCTCGACCGGCCCCATCTCGTCCACGGGCTCGCCGAGGACGTTCAAAATGCGGCCCAGCGACGCCTCGCCCACGGGCGCCGAAATCGGCTGTCCCGTGTCCACGACTTCCATCCCGCGCGTCACGCCGTCCGTCGCGTCCATGGCGACCGCGCGCACCTGGTTGCGGCCGATGTGCTGCGCCACCTCGCACACGAGATCGTGCGCGGTCCCGTCGTCGTCCTCCCACGAGAGGCTGAGCGCGTTGTAGATCTCCGGCAGGTGCTCGGGCTCGAATTCGGCGTCGATCGTGGGTCCGATGACCTGCACGACCTTGCCGACGCCTCGTTCGGTCGATCCTTCAGACATGTCTGAGCCTCATGGCTATTGGGTTCGCGAGCGGCGTCGCCGCCCGTGCCTGCTATCCATCGAGCGCGTCCGCGCCACCGATGATTTCCGCAATCTGATTCGTGATCTCGGCCTGCCGCGCGCGGTTGTACGTCCGCCGCAGGTTGTCGAGGAACTCGTTCGCGTTGTCCGTCGCCGATTTCATCGCGGTGCGACGTGCCGCCTGCTCCGCCGCCGCCGTCTCCAGCAGCGCGCTGTACGTCGAATTCGTGACGTAGAGCGGGAGGAGATGGTCCAGGATCCCCTCCTCCGAGGGGTCGAGGATGTAGAAGGGCTGCGGACCCTTTCGCGCTTCACCCACGCCGACCGGCAGGACCTGTCGGACGGCGGGTGGCGTGCTGACCATGTTCCGGAACTCCGCGAAAACGAGTCGCACCGCATCGAGTTCGCCCGCCACGAAGCGCGCGGCGAGGTCCTCGATCAGGCTCCGCGCATCTTCCACCGCCGGAGGGTCCCCGAGGTCGTTGCGGGTGAGCGCCATCTCGACGCCCCGGAAGCGGAAATAGGAGATCCCCTTGTTCCCGTAGACGTGGAACTCGACCTCGGCCCCGACGTCTCCCAACTCCTGAAGTTGCGCCTGTGCGGTGCGGATGAGATTCGCGTTGAAGGCGCCGCACAGACCCCGGTTGCTCGTCACGAGCACGAGCGCGGCCCGCTCGATGCGGGCAGGCTGGCGCAGGAGGGGCTGGGACTCCGCCAGATCCGGCGTGGCGAGCCTGGCGATCATGTCCATGAGCTGCGCCGAGTAGGGACGCGCGCGGATCACCCGCCCCTGCGCCTGTGCGAGCTTGGCGGTCGCGACCATCTCCATGGTGCGCGTGATCTTCTTCGTGCTGTCGACGGACTTCATCCGCCGATAGATGTCCCTCGACTTGCTCATGCCGCGGCGTCCGCCGTCTCCCCGCCGGGGGCACCATCGTGGACGAAGGTGCCGGAATACGACTCGATCGCCTCGCGGAGCGCGGCTTCGGTCTCGTCCGACATGACTTTTTCCTCCCGGATCGCCTCTCCGACCTCCGGATGGTTCGTGCCCATGTACTCGAGGAAACCGACCTCCCAGCCGCGGATGCGCGACACATCGAGGTCGTCGAGGAAGCCCTGCGTGGCGGCGAAGATCACCATCACCTGCTCCTCGACCGGCATCGGCTCGTACTGTCCCTGCTTCAGGATCTCGACCGTGCGCCGGCCCCGGTCCAGCTGCCGCTGCGTCGCGGCATCCAGTTCCGTGCCGAACTGGGCGAACGCCTCGATCTCGCGGAACTGCGCCAGGTCCAGACGGAGACGGCCGGCGACCTTCTTCATCGCCTTGATCTGCGCGTTTCCGCCCACGCGGGAGACGGAGATCCCCACGTTCACCGCCGGGCGCACGCCCGAGTAGAAGAGGTCCGTCTCGAGGAAGATCTGGCCGTCCGTGATCGAGATCACGTTCGTCGGGATGTACGCCGATACGTCACCCGCCGCCGTCTGGATGATCGGGAGCGCCGTGAGCGAACCGCCGGGCTTCCTGATGTCCGGGTGGCCGGCGATCGCCCCGGGATCGTTGCTGATCTTGGCCGCACGCTCGAGCAGGCGGCTGTGCAGGTAGAAGACGTCCCCGGGATACGCCTCCCGCCCCGGCGGCCGCCGCAGGATGAGCGACGCCTCGCGGTACGCGTCGGCCTGCTTCGTCAGGTCGTCGTAGATGACGAGGACCGCCTTCCCTTCCTCGTACATGAAGTACTCGCCGATCGCACAGGCGGCGTAAGGGGCCATGAACTGCATGGGAGCCGGGTCCGCGGCGTTCGCGGCCACCACGACCGTGTAGTCGAGCGCGCCCTCCTCGCGGAGCCGCTCGACGATGCCGGCGACCGTCGAACCCTTCTGCCCGATCGCGCAGTAGACGCAGATGACGTCCTCATCCTTCTGGTTGATGATGGCGTCGATCGCCACGGCCGTCTTGCCGGTGCCGCGATCCCCGATGATGAGCTCGCGCTGGCCGCGGCCGATCGGGATCATGGAGTCGATCGCCTTGAGGCCCGTCTGGAGCGGCTCGTTCACCGGCTGCCGGTACACGATGCCGGGAGCCTTCCGGTCGACCTTCATGTAGGTCACGGTGTCGATCGGTCCGCGGCCGTCCCGCGGCTCCCCCAGCGTGTCCACGACGCGGCCGAGAATGTCCGGGCCGACGGGCACGGAGAGGACGCGGCCGGTGCGGCGCACCGGATCGCCCTCCTTCAGCGCCAGGTAGTCGCCGAGGATCACGGCGCCGATGTTGTCTTCCTCGAGGTTCGAGGCGAGACCGATCACCGAGACCCCCGTGTCGCGGGACGTGACCTCGAGCATCTCGTTGGCGACGCACGTCGAGAGACCCCAGATGCGGGCCACGCCGTCCTTCACCTCGAGGACCTCGCCCACCTCCTCGACGCGGAGTTCCTCCTCGTAGCGGTCGATCTGCTCGAGCAGCGCCTTCTTGATCTCGCTCGCTCGAAGCGTGCTGTCGGAAACTGTCATCGCTCTTCTCTTCTCTTCTCTATCTCGTTTCTCGGTACCGATCCCGGCCCGAAACGTCCCGGCCCGGAACGCTTCAGTACAGTTCGCGCCGCATCTGCTCGAGTTGCCGCCGCAGAGAGGCGTCCAGCAACTCGTCGCCGACGCGGATGATCACGCCGCCCAGAATCCTCGGATCCTCGTGGAACTCCGGGACGACCTCGCACTCGAAGCGCCGCTCGAGGGCCGACACGACCTCGCTTCGCACACTCTCGTCCGCCTCGAACGGCAGCGTCACGGTGGCGCGAACGCGCCCGGCCCGGTCGTCCAGGAGATCCCGATAGGCACGAGCGATCCCCGGGAGGGCCCGCTGCCGGTGGCGATCCAGGATGATGAGCAGAAAGCGGACGAAGAGATCCGGCGCCCTTCCGGAAAGAGCCGCCTGGATCGCCTCCTTCTTCTCGAACAGCGACACCGCGGGCACTTCCAGAAAACGCTGAAATTCGGGGACGTTCGCGTACAGTTCGCCGATCTCCTCGATCAGGCGTCCGTACTCCGCCTCGCTCCCGTCCCGCGCCGCGAGTTCGAAGAGGGTCGCCGCGTAGTTGCGGGCCACCGCCGACGCGCTCATCGCTCTCTCACCGGACCACCGGACATCATCACGGGAGCGCGCTAGACGTCCGACACGAACTCGTGGACGAGACGCCGGTTTTCCTCGGCGTCCAGCCGCGTCCGGATCAGCCGTTCTGAGGCGGCCAGCGCGAGATCCACCGCATCCCGCCGGATCTCGTCGCGCAGCCGTTCCCGCTCGTGTCCAATCTCTCGGCGCGCATCCTCGAGCAGCTGCGCCTGCTGTGCCCGCGCCTCCTCGAGCATCTCCTTGCGGAGGCCGTCGGCGTGCTGCCGGGCATTCTCCAGCATCTCCCGCGCTTCGCTGCGGGCCGCCTCCAGAGCCGCCTCCTGCTGCGAGAACAGTCCCTTCGCCTCATCGCGCGCGGAGAGCGCATCGTCGATGGCGCCCTGGATCTTCGCGTGCCTGCTCTCGAGTCCGCCCGCGATGAGCGGGAAGACCCACTTCGCCAGGACGAGGAGCGTGAGGCAGAAGAGGACGACCGTCCACACGAACAGCCCCAGATTCAGGGAGAAAATCCCCGTCTCCTCCTGGGCGGCCAGCGCCGCCGGCGTCGCGAACGCCGCGATTCCGGCGAGTCCGACGGAACGCATCATATGCCCCGAATGAAGCCGGCGATCACGAGTCCGAACAGCGCCACACCCTCGATGAACACGGCAAGCACGATCGCGGCCGTCTGGATGGTCTGCGCCTCCTCGGGCTGCCGGGCCATCGCCTCGGTCATGCGCCCGCCGATGAGACCGATTCCCACACCGGCGCCAAGCACGGAGAGCCCGCCCCCGACGATCGCGAGACCGATCGCGAGACCCTGGCCAGTCGACATCCCCTGCTGCAGAAGCATCAACATGTTCAGCATCGTTTGCTCCAGTTTCCTTTCTCTGTCGGGGGGCTCGAACGACGCCCTCCGTTCCGTCCGCGCATCCCTGGCGCGGAAGTTGCGCGAGAACCCTCGCGGATCAGTGTGCGTGCCGGATCAACCCGATGAAAACCGAGACCAGCATCGCGAAGATGTACGCCTGCAGGAGCGCGATGAAGATCTCCAGCATCATCACGAACAGCGCGAGTGCCATCGATCCCAGAATCGTACCGCCGCCGACCGCCAGGCCGAACAGATTCCCGTCGTTCACCATCGACCCATAGGTGAGGATGAGTCCCATGAACGCGAGGATGACGAAGTGTCCCGCCGTCATGTTGGCGAAGAGCCGGATCGCGAGCGCCATGATCTTCGAGAACTTCGCGATCAGTTCGACCGGGGCCATGATGAGCAGGGTGAGCGGCTTGAGCGCCGGCGGCAGCCCCGGCGGCAGAAAGAAGACCGTCTTCGCGTAGCCCACCGGCCCGAGGGCGACGAAGCCCGCGACCTCGATCACGACGAGCGCGATGATCGCGAGCGCGGCCGTAACCATGATGTTCCCCGTCGCCGTCGCGCCGAAGGGGATGAGGCCGAGCAGGTTCGCGTAGAGGATGAAGAAGAAGAAGGTGATGACGAGGGGGACGAACCTCTCTCCCCCGCGGCCGATGTTGGCCATGACGACATCATCCCGCAGGTAGAGGTAGAAGGCCTCTATCCCGTTGAGGAGTCCTCCCGGCGCCTTCTCGCCCCCCTCGAGTCGTTCCGCCGAGCGCGCGGCGATGAACATCGTCACGATCGTGAGGATGGCCGCGAACATCAGGAACAGCACGTGCTTCGTGATCGAGAGGTCGATCTCGAGTCCGGCGATATGGAACGCGGGGAACTCCGGAAGCGGGACCTCGCCGAAGGGCTTGAACTCCCAGATCTTCGAGTCGACGACGTGGTGCATCATGACTTCCGTGCCCCACTCCTCGGCATGCTCGCCAGCCGCGGCGGTCTCGCCGTGGTGTTCCTGGGCGGCAGCCGCCGCGGGCGCGGCGTGCTCCTGGAGCCAGCCGCCGAGACTTCGGAAGGGGGCCATCGATCTATCGAGCACCGGGTTCATCCGGTTGTGCGTTCCGTTTCGAGTTCGTCTTCGAGTTCGTCTTCGCGCGCCCGAGCGCGAACCACAGGGCTTCCGCCCACAACAGCACCAGCAGCGCGAGCGCGTACGCGATCGGCAGATCGGGCGTCGCCGACCCCATCCACGCCAGCCCGCCCGTCACGACCAGGCCGCCGAAGCGTAGGCCGATGCCGCCCAGCCACGCCCGGGTCGCCCTCCGTCCGGCGAGAAGCGCCCGGTTGAGCGGCCACACCGCGACGACCTGGATCAACCAGGCCGCGCCGATCCCCCGGCTCCGCTCGCCATCGCCGAGCCACGCGGCCGCCGCGACCGCCAGCGCCAGCGTCGCCAGCGCATACGTCGGCGTTCGCCGCGTCCAGCCGGCGGAGAAACCCTTCACGTCCCGCGGTCCGTCTCTCGGTGCTTCTCCCTGGCTCCAGCGCGTTTCCGTTGCGCCGCCAGCCGGCCGAACATGCTGTAGCATCCCCCCGCGAACCCCGCGAACACCCCGAGGAGCACGAAGAGAGGCGCGGTCCCGAGACGGTTGTCGAGCCAGTTGCCGCCGACCGCGAGGAGGGCGATCGAAACGCCCATCGCGATGCCGAGACTCGCGAATTCCGAGCCTGCCGCCTTCGCGTACCGGCGGCCGATGTTCTCCTCGGTTTTTTCGGGTTCCGGCCGGTTCGGACCGGGAGGCGGCTGGCGCATGGGGAGACATCTCCGTCGTCTTGGTCCCCTGCAGGCATCGCGCCGACCGCTTGTGAAAAATTTCCCAAGCCCAATGTGTCCGCTTGTGAAAAATTTCGCAATCCCGGTTTCGCTTGACGCTGGGCACTGAGGGCCTAGGTTGCTGCCACCATATTGGAGGCCGCTCGCCAAGTCCGAAATGGCCTCGCCGAAGCCCGGGTTTTCGCGTCCCGCGCCCCCCTCACGCCTGGAGCCGATTGAACCTTGGAAGCCGGTCGAAAGGTCGAGACGAATGACGTTCGGCTGCTCGAGGAACTGGGCCATGCCCGGCTCCGGGTCGAGGAGGAAATCGGGAAGCGGATCATCGGGCAGCGCGAGATCGTCGAGAAACTGCTCATCACGCTGCTGGCCGATGGACACGCGCTCCTGGTGGGCGTGCCCGGCCTCGCCAAGACGCTGCTCGTCTCCACCCTCGCCGAGGCGCTGCACCTGGAGTTCAGCCGGATCCAGTTCACGCCGGACCTGATGCCGTCCGACATCACCGGGACGGAGGTCCTCCAGGACGACCAGCGCACGGGGGAGCGCCGCTTCGTCTTCGTCCGCGGGCCGATCTTCGCCGATGTGATCCTCGCCGACGAGATCAACCGGACGCCGCCCAAGACGCAGGCCGCGCTCCTGCAGGCGATGCAGGAGGGAGAGGTCACCGCCGGGAGCGAGACCTTCCCGCTCGGCCGGCCCTTCTTCGTCCTCGCGACGCAGAACCCGATCGAGCAGGAGGGCACGTATCCCCTTCCCGAAGCCCAGCTCGACCGTTTCATGTTCGAGCTTCGGATCGGGTATCCGACGGCCGAAGAGGAGTCGGTCATCGCGGACATGGCCGCGAGCGGCCCGCCCGCCCAGGTGAACCCCGTCGTGACGGCGAGGCAGCTCCTCGACTACCAGGCGCTCGTGCAGCGGGTGCCGGCCTCTCCGTCCGTCGTCGACTACGCGGTGCGGCTGGCGCGGGCCACGCGGCCGCGCGAGGTCTCCTCGCCGGATTTCGTGCGCCGCATGGTGAGCTGGGGCGCCGGACCGCGGGCCTCGCAGCACACGGTGCTGGCGGCCAAGGCGCGCGCGGCGCTGGACGGACGGCCGGCCCCCAATCTCGACGACGTGCGGGCGGTCGCGCCTGCCGTCCTCCGGCACCGGGTCGTTCCCGGGTTCGAGGCCGAGGCGGAGGGGAAGACCGCGGACGACATCGTCGCGGAGTTGATCGCACACAGCCGCAGTTGGTAGACGGGTTGGACGAAACCGACAGTACGCGGCGCTGGTCCACACTCGATCGTCGCTCGCGCCGAAGCGTCGATCAGGCGCCGGTCGCGGCCAACCCCAGATACCGGTCGATCAGTGCGTCCCCGAACAGGAACGAGACGGCGGCGCCGAGCGCGAGGAAGGTGCCGAAGGGCACGGGCCTCCCCGTCCGGAGTGAGACGGGACCGTAGACGAGGGACCCGGCGAGCGCCCCCAGGAAAATGGTGAGGAGCGCGCCCACGGGGCCGAGGAAGGCACCCACCATCGCCATCATTTTCACGTCGCCGCCGCCGAGTGCGGGCTTCCGGAACGCCCGCTCGCCCAGCAAGCCGGCGATGTACAGGAGGCCGAAGCCGAGAAGCGCCCCGAGAAGCGCCGCGGGCGGCGACACGGTGCCCGGGAGCACCGAGAGCGCGAGGCCCGCCGCGCACCCGCCGAGTGAGAGCGCATCGGGAATGACGTAGTGGCGCGCGTCGATGACCGCGATGCCCAGGAGCAGCGTGAAGAAGATCGCGCCCGCCAGCGCGGTGGCCGAGGTGCCGTAGGCCCACGGCATGCCGCCCCAGATGAGGCATGTGGCCACCTCGATGGCGGGGTAGCGCCAGGAGATCCGTCGGCCGCAGTCGCGGCACCGTCCCCGGAGGAGAATCCAGGAGAGAAGGGGGATGTTGTCGCGCCAGCGGATCGCCGCCCCGCATTCCGGGCAGCGGCTGCGCGGACGCAGGACGCTGGCGCCGGCGGGCATGCGGGTGACGCACACATTCAGGAAGGAGCCGAGCGCCGCGCCGAAGACGGCGGCCGCGCCGACGGTCACGGTGTCCGTCAACAGGGCATCCGGCTCAGCAGTCGGTCGAGCAGGATGGCACCCGCCGAGGCGACGTTCAGTGACTCCACGCCCCGGGCGAGGGGCACGGAGACGGCGCGACTGGCAGCGGCACGGAGGGGGGCGGAGACGCCGCGCGCCTCGCTCCCGAGCGCGAGCGCGACCGGCCCGGGAGGCGGACGATCGAGCGGCGGGGCATCGGCTGCGGCGACCAGGACCGGGATGCCGCGCTCCGCCAGCCGCTCCACGGCATCCCGGGTGTCCGTGCGGAAGACGGGGCCGCGGAAGGACGCTCCCGCCGAGGCCCGGAGCGCCTTCGGCCCCCACGGATCGGCGGTCTCCCCGACGCCGACGACGGCGGCCGCTCCGAGCGCGAGCGCGGTGCGCACGAGAGCGCCGACGTTGCCCGGATCCTGCACGCCGTCGAGCAGGACGGTCGTGCCGTCCCCCACATCAGCCCAGCCGCAGGCCGGTATCACGCCGATGGCGATGAGGGGCTGGGGCGTGGCGGCATCGGCCAGCGTCCGGATGAGCGCTTCGGGCACCGCTTCCGTGCGCACGCCCTGCGTTTTCGCGCGCGCGAGCAGCGCCTCCAGATCGGGCTCGTCTCCCGCCGCGTCGGCGTGCAGCACCGCGACCGTGCGGCCCGGCCACTCCAGCATCTCGCCCACGAGCCGCCGCCCCTCGGCCAGGAAGCACCCGGTTTCCCGGCGTCCCCGGCCGCGGTGCAACGTCCGCCAGGCCTTGATCTCCGCGCGCGTCGGCATGCCCTTATTTTACGGCGAGCCACAACGCAGTGTCATCGCGAAGGCCGATTCGGTGAAGTCGGGCGGGACCGGCGCGGTCAGGCGGAACGGGCGGGGAACCCGGAGGGGCCCGCCGGGATTCGGCGGGAGCGGACGGAGAGGATACGTGAAACAGAGGAAGGGGGCGCGGGCGATCGCCCTTACGATCGCGGGAAGCGACTCGGGGGGAGGAGCCGGCATCCAGGCCGATCTCAAGACCTTCCACTCCTTCGGCGTGTTCGGAACGAGTGCGGTCACCGCCGTGACGGCGCAGAACACGGTCGGCGTCCAGGCGGTGCAGGCGCTCGATCCCTCCATCGTCCGGCGCCAGATCGAATCGGTCCGGGCGGATCTGCCGCCGGCTGCCGCGAAGACCGGGATGCTCGCCAACGCGGATATCGTTCGGGCCGCGGCCGCGGCGCTTCACGACTTCGAGGCGCCACTGGTCGTCGATCCGGTGATGGTGGCGACGAGCGGCGACCGGCTCCTCCATCCGGCGGCCGTCGACGCGATCCTGCACGAGCTCCTTCCCCTGGCCACCCTCGTCACGCCGAACCTGCCCGAGGCCGAAATCCTCGCGGGGCGGCCCGTGGAGACCGAAGCGGACATGTCCGCCGCCGCGGGCTCGATCCTGGCGCGGGGAGCCGGCGCCGTGCTCTTGAAGGGAGGGCACCTGGGCGGTGAGGAAGTCATCGATCTCTTCCGGAGCGGAAGGGTCGAGCGCGCGTGGCGGACGCCCCGCATCCCGACCACGGACACTCACGGGACCGGCTGCACGCTCTCGGCCGCGATCGCGGCCGGGCTCGCCTCGGGACTCGCGCTCGAACCCGCGATCGAGCGCGGACTCGCCTTCACGCACGCCGCCATCGCCGCGGCGCCGGGCCTCGGCGCCGGCCGCGGCCCCCTCGATCACTGGGCGGCTCCTGACGCGCTTTCCGCTGCGGGACGCCGCGAATAGGCCGAGACTTCCCTGCTTCCGAAGGGACTACTCGCCGTAGGGAACCCAGATGTTCTTGATCTGTGAGGCGTGCCGGAGGAACTCGCGGCCCTCGGCCCCGGCGCCGTACCAGTCCCGGCCCGTTCCCCCGCTCACCCACGTGCGCTTGAGGTTCGAGGCGGAACGCCGCTCCACGTCGGCGGCTCCCTCCGCGGTCCCGAAGTACCACATCCCGTCCACCGCATCGTGCCCCGCCAGTGTCGGGCTGATTTCCTCCTCGAGGCCGGTCAGGATGTTGATCACTCCCGCCGGCACGTCCGAGGTTTCGAGCACCTGGTAGAAGTCCGTGGCGAGGAGCGGCCAGCGGTCCGACGCGAGCGCCACCACGGAGTTCCCGAGAGCGACGGGCGGAATCACCGTGGAGATGAAGCCGAGCAGCGCGGGCTCCGGCGGACAGACCACGGCCATCACGCCCAACGGTTCGGGCATGGCGAGCGTCACGTTCCGGAACGGGGTACGGTGGACGGCCCCATCCCATTTGTCCGCCCACGCCGCGTACGTGAACAGGCGCCGCACGGAGGCCTCGACCTCGCGCCGCGCCGCCCGTGCGTCGCAGCCGGTGAGCGCCCGCAGCCGCTCCTCGAACGCCGCGCGGCGAGCGTCGAGGTTCTCGCCCGCGTAGTAGAGAATCTGCGCCCGCAGATGGGCCGTCGTGCGCGCCCAGCCGGTGGCGAGGGCCGCCTCCACGGCGTTGCGGGCGTCCTTGCGGTTGCCGCGCGCCACCTCTCCCGCGGCCCGGCCCTCGTGATCCAGGACCTTGAGGCTGTATCCGCCGTCGGGCCGCGCCTGCCGGCCCCCGATGTAGAGCTTCGCCGTCCGGTCGACCGCGGGCGTCGGGGGTCGGCCGGTGGCTCCCCCGGCGGCGGGGCCGGGTGCGCGGACGTCCGCCGACCCTTCCGCCGGCGGCGGGCCCTCGCCGGTCCCCCGTCCCGCGACTTCCGGACGGAGGCGGACGTACTCCCGGAGCCCCTCCCGGCCACCCTCGCGGCCGAATCCGCTTTCGCGGTAGCCGCCGAAGCCGGACGCCGCGTCGAAGGCGTTCGTGCAGTTGATCCACACGGTCCCGGCCTTGATCTGCGAGGCGATGTCGAGGGCGAGATTCACGTTCTCCGTCCACACGCTCGCCGCGAGGCCGTAGCGCGTGTTATTGGCGAGGGCGACCGCCTCGGCCGGCGTGCGGAACGTCATCTGCACGACGACCGGGCCGAAGATTTCGACCTGTGCGATCCGGGCGGCCGGGGATACGTCGGTGCAGAGCGTCGGAGGATAGAACCAGCCGTCCTGCGGGACGCTCCACGAGGGCTGCCAGATGGTGGCGCCGTCCTCGCGCCCCTCCTCCACCAGCGACTCGATCTTCTTCAACTGGACGGGCGCGATGATCGCCCCGATGTCGACGCCCTTGTCGAGCGGCGACCCCATCCGGAGCGTCTCCATGCGGGCGCGCAGCCGGTCCGCCAGCTCCTCCGCGATCCCCTCGTGCGCGAGGATCCGTGAGCCGGCGCAGCACACCTGGCCCTGGTTGAACCAGATCGCGTCGACCACCCCCTCGACCACGCTGTCCAGATCCGCATCGTCGAACACGAGGAAGGGCGACTTCCCGCCCAGCTCGAGCGAGATCTTCTTCCCGGTCCCCGCTGTCGCCTCCCGGATGATGCGCCCGACCTCCGTCGAGCCCGTGAAGGCGATCTTGTCGACATCCGGGTGCTCGACGATCGCCGCGCCCGTCCGCCCATCGCCGGTCACGATGTTCACGACGCCCCGCGGCAGGCCGATCTCGTGGCAGAGTTCCGCGAACCGGAGCGCCGTCAGCGACGTGAACTCCGCGGGCTTGAGGACGACCGTGTTCCCGGTGGCAAGGGCGGGCGCGATCTTCCACGCCAGCATCAGCAGCGGGAAGTTCCAGGGGATGATCTGGCCCGCGACGCCGAGCGGCTCGTAATCCGCCAGCTCGGTCTCCATGATCTGGGCCCACCCCGCGTGGTGATAGAAGTGCCGCGCGACGAGCGGAATATCGATGTCTCGCGACTCGCGGATCGGCTTCCCGTTGTCGAGTGTTTCGAGCGTCGCGAAGAGGCGGGAGTGCTTCTGCAGGTGGCGCGCGATCGCGTACAGGTAGCGTGCCCGCCCGTGTCCCCCGAGGTCCCGCCACCCGGCCCGGGCCGCCCGCGCCGCCGCCACCGCGCGGTCGACATCGGCGGCACCGCCCTGCGCGATCTCGCCCAGCTGCTCCTCGCTGCCCGGATCGAGCGTCGCGAAGAACTCTCCGTCCGCCGGCTCGCACCAGCCGCCCCCGATGTAGTGGCTGAAGCGGGGGCCACGCTCGGCGATCCACGCCCGCGCCTCGTCCGCGGCCTCCGGTGCGGGCCCGTACTCCATCGTCTCGAACAGTTCCGCGATCTTCGGCATCTCCCTCAGCCCCCTCTCATCCCGACCCGTGTCCCCGACCTCATCCCAGCGGGTGCCGGTGGTACGCGGAGTACCGCCCCGTGGCCTGGTGTTCCAGCTGACGCTCGATGTCCGCGAGCAGCGAACTCGCGCCGAAGCGGAAGAGCGACCGGTCGAGCCACGGCCCGTCCAGTTCCTCCTTCACGAGGATCAGCCACTCCAGCGCCTGCTTCGCCTTCCCCACGCCGCCCGCCGGCTTCAGGCCGACATGGAACCCGGAGAGCCGCCGGTAGGCCCGGATCGCACGCGCCATCACGAGCCCGACCGGAAGCGTCGCGTTGACCTTCTCCTTGCCCGTCGAGGTCTTGATGAAGTCGGCCCCGGCCATCATGCAGGTCCAGCTCGCGCGGGCAACGTTGCGCAGGCTCCCGAGTTCGCCCGTGGCCATGATCGTCTTCAGGTGCGCCTCGCCGCACGCCTCGCGGAAGGCGCGGACCTCGTCGTACAGCGCCTGCCAGTTGCCCGTCAGGACGTGCCGGCGGGTGATGACGATGTCGATCTCGCGGGCCCCGGCCCCGACCGCCTCGTGGATTTCCTCGACGCGCTGCGCGAACGGCGTGAGTCCGGCGGGAAAGCCGGCGGCGACCGCGCACACCGGGATGTCGTCGCCCGCGAGCGCCTCCACGACGGCGGGAACCATCGTCGGATAGACGCAGACGGACGCCACCCTCAGGCCGAGACCGTCCGCCCCGAGCGCGCGCAGCAGATCGGGCCGCACCGGCTGCCGGGCCTTCGCGGCGAGGCGGGCCACGCGTCCCGGAGTGTCGTCGCCGGAGAGCGTGGTGAGGTCGATCATCGTCACCGCGCGGAGGAGCCAGGCGGCCTGCCACTCCTTCTTGATGCTGCGCCGCTTCCCCAGCGTGGCGGCGCGGCGTTCGATCGCGCTGCGGTTCGCGGCCTGACCCCGGATCAGGTCCGGATCGAGCGGCATTCCCGCATTGCGCGCGCGCATGGGGACGACGTCAACATCTCCGGCCCTGCGAGCAGGGCGGACGGACCGCGTTGCGGCATGGGTCGAGAGACCCGGTTTCGGTGTCCTGGTCATGATCCGAATATCGTTCGCTCTGCCCAAACGGGCGAGCGGTGGCCATGAAGCGCCGCCGGCTCCTTGACGACAGGCCTCCACGGGCCGAAGCTGCCGCCGCAGCACCCCGGTCGCGCTCCGGGGCAGTTCGCCAATATACAGGTCCGGAGTCAGGGGCTGGAGGAGCACCCGCCCGACCATTCGACTGAGAGATCCCATGACCAAGAACGAAACCTGGTGGCCGAATCAGCTGAGCCTGAAGGCGCTTCGCCGCAACTCCCCCGCCTCGGACCCGATGGGCGGGGACTTCAACTACGCCGAGGCGTTCGGGAACGTCGACGTCGAAGAACTCAGGAGGGACGTCGAAGAGGTGATGACGACCTCGCAGGACTGGTGGCCGGCGGACTACGGCCACTACGGGCCGCTCTTCATCCGCATGACGTGGCACGCCGCGGGCACCTACCGCATCACCGACGGACGCGGCGGCGGCGGATCGGGCGACCAGCGCTTCGCGCCGCTCAACAGCTGGCCCGACAACGGGAACCTCGACAAGGCGCGGCGCCTCCTGTGGCCGATCAAGCAGAAGTACGGCAGCAGCCTCTCGTGGGCCGATCTCATCATCTTCGCGGGCAACTGCGCGCTCGAGTCGATGGGCTTCAGGACCTTCGGCTTCGGCTTCGGGCGCCCGGATGTGTGGGAGGCCGACGAGACGGACTGGGGCTCCGAGACCGAGTGGCTCGCCGACGAGCGCCACGACGACGACGGCGAACTCCAGGAAGGGCTCGGCGCCGACCACATGGGTCTGATCTACGTGAACCCGGAGGGGCCGGGCGGGAACCCGGACCCCGCGGCAGCCGCGAAGTTCATCCGCACGACGTTCGCCCGCATGGCGATGAACGACGAGGAGACGGTCGCGCTCATCGCCGGCGGCCACACCTTCGGCAAGGCGCACGGCGCCGGCCCCGAGTCCCACGTCGGCCCCGAACCGGAGGGCGCCGGCCTGGAGGAGCAGGGCTTCGGCTGGCACAGCAGCCACGGCAGCGGCAAGGCGGGGGACACGATCACAAGCGGGCTGGAGGGCGCCTGGACGACCGAGCCCACGCGGTGGGACAACAACTTCATGGAGAACCTGCACGAGCACGAATGGGCGCTGACGAAGAGCCCCGCCGGCAAGTCGCAGTACACGCCCGTGAACGCCTCCGAGGTGGCCACGGTCCCGGATGCGCACGATCCGGACAAGCAGCACGCCCCCATGATGCTCACGACGGACCTTTCGCTGCGCGTCGATCCGGCCTACGCGCCGATCGCGAAGCGCTTCCTCGAGAACCCGGCGGACCTCGAGGACGCCTTCGCGAAGGCGTGGTTCAAGCTGCTGCACCGCGACATGGGGCCGCGCAGCCGGTACCTGGGGCCGCTCGTCCCCGCGGAGCCGCAGCTGTGGCAGGACCCGGTGCCCGAGGTCGACCACGAGTTGATCGATGAACGGGATATTGCGGACCTCAAGGCCAGGATCCTCGCCTCCGGCCTGTCCGTCTCCCGGCTGGTTGCGACCGCCTGGGCGTCGGCGTCGTCGTTCCGCGGCACCGACAAGCGCGGGGGCGCGAACGGCGCCCGCGTCCGCCTCGCACCGCAGGAGGACTGGGAAGCGAACGACCCGGCCGCACTGGCGGAGGCGCTGCGGACGCTGGAGGGGATCCAGGCGGCGTTCAACGACGCGCAGAGCGGCGGAAAGCGGGTCTCCCTCGCCGACCTGATCGTGCTCGCCGGGTGTGCGGGCGTCGAGGAGGCGGCGCGCGCTGCCGGACACGCCGCACAGGTTCCCTTCGCGCCCGGGCGCACGGACGCCTCGGAGGAGTGGACGGACGCGGAATCGTTCGCCGTGCTCGAACCCGCCGCGGACGGGTTCCGCAACTACGTGAAGGATGGGAACGGAGCGTCAGCAGCGGAGCAACTGGTGGAGCGGGCCTGCCTGCTCACGCTGACCGCGCCCGAGATGACCGCGCTCGTCGGCGGCATGCGCGTCCTCGACGCGAACGCCGCGGGGGCCGCGCACGGGGTGTTCACACACCGGCCCGGAGCGCTGACGAACGACTTCTTCGTGAACCTGCTCGACATGAGCACGGAGTGGCGGGCGTCTTCGGACGGCACCTTCGAGGGGCGGGACGCGGTCTCAGGCGATGTCCGGTGGACGGCTACCGAGGTGGACCTGGTGTTCGGCTCGAACTCCGAACTTCGGGCCCTCGCGGAGGTCTACGCGTGCGATGACGGAGAGGAGGCCTTCGTCCGGGACTTCGTCGCCGCCTGGAACAAGGTGATGAACCTCGACCGCTACGACCTGGCCTGATCCGGGGCGCGGCGCGGGGGTCTTCCGGCTCCGGACTTCAGAGGCCCTCGATGTCCAGCGCCACGATGGAGGACTCGTCGAGGCTGCCGGTGTGTAACGTCCACACCCTGCGGCCTCTCGCGTCCACCAGTCGCTGGCCCTCGGGCAGGCGGATCGAGCCGAGGAATCGCCCGGACGGGAGGAACACGTCGTGCATGGCTCCCGATACCCCGTATCGGTTGCCCGTGCCGGGCGCCGGGCGGTCCCGCTGGACCCAGATGCGTCCGTCCGCATCGACGACGATTCGGGAGATGATCGCCGGCACCGGGGGTTCACCGGCTGCGGCGAGGGCTTCGCCGAGGGTGCTCCGAAACGCGTCGGGCATCTCTTCATCGAACGCCTCCCCGCGCTCCGCGGGCGAGAGCGGGAGCGGCTCCCCCGGATGGCAGAACCGAACGAGACTCGTGCCATCCCGATCGAAGACCTCCAGTTCGTAGCGCCCATCCGGGTCGGAGACGACCCAGATCTCCGCACCGACACCGAGAAGCGACCGCGGCCAGGCGGAGAGTGCCAGGGAGGGCACCCTCACACGGGATCGCGTCACGGTGTCGTGCGCGGCCGCGGCGGGAGACCAGCGGACGAAGGACCGCTCCTCCCAGCCATCCTCCACCGGGCCGGGGGATTCGATCCACACGGTGCGGTCCGGCTGGAGGGAGAGGAACCCGACCTCACCGGACCTGATCACCGGCGTGAGCAACGCCGGATCGACCGCCGTGACGCTGGTCGAACGAGACGCCAGGTCGAGGGCAGTCAGCCGAAACGTGCCGAGGTCCAGGGCGAGGAGCGTGTTGGCGTCCACCCAGGTCACCGCGGCCGGCGCCTGGACTTCGCCCGGGCCTTCGCCGCGAGTCATGGCGGCCCCCCGCCATTTTCCATCGGGCTCGACCACGACCACTTCGGCCAGGCGCCAGTCCGCGATGGCCACCGACCCGTCGGGACCCACGGCGACGTCGGCCGGAAAGGCCAACGCCTCGGCTTCATCGGCGCCTCCGACGCGCCACACCTCGCGCCAGGACAGTTCCGCGGGCCAGACCCCGGCACCCGTGTTTGTCGCGACCGGGCCGTTGGTGCCCGTGACTTCACAAGAGGCGGGGCCTGGCCGGTCGCAACCGGCCATTGTCGCGGCCAACAGCGACATCACCGTCCAGGATCGCATGCACGGCACGGGGCTACGGAAACCGGGCGATCGACTCGGCGACCAGGCGCTGGAAGCCGGCCTGCGCGTGCTTCGTCGTCTCGAGCACTTCCTCGTGATTGAGGGGTTCGTCGAGGACTCCCGCGGCGTAGTTCGTGAGGCAGGAGACCGCGACGCAGCGGATGCCGAGGGCGCGGGCGGCGATCACCTCCGGCGCCGTGGACATGCCGACGGCGTCGGCGCCCAGCTTCTGCAGCATGCGGATCTCCGCGGGCGTCTCGAAAGCGGGGCCGTGCATCGCCGCGTAGACACCCTCGTGCAGCATCTGGCCAAGTGCGGACGCGGTCTCGCGGACGATCTCCAGCAGCTCGCGGTCGTAGGCAAACGTCAGGTCCGGGAAGCGGTTCTCCCTCCCCACCACGGGACCGATGAGCGGGCTCGTACCGGTGAGGTTGAGGTGGTCCGCGATCAGCATCAGTTCGCCGGGGTGCCAGCCCTCGCGGATCGCCCCCGCCGCGTTCGAGAGGAAGAGCACCGGGATGCCCAGCGCCGCCGCGACCCGCACGTAGAAGACGACCCGCTCCGGCGGTCCGCCCTCGTAGAGATGGACGCGCCCGCTCAGGCCCAGCACGGGCCGTCCGCCGAGCGTCCCGATGAGGGCGTGCCCGGCATGCCCGATCACCGTCGGGCGCGGCCAGCCGGGAAGGTCCTCGTACGGTACGCGCACGGGCTCCTCGATCTCCTCCCCGAGGCCGCCGAGGCCCGAGCCCATCGTGATCGCCACGCCCGGAACGGCGTCTCCCAGCCGCCCCTCGATCCGGGCGCGCAGCGCCGCAGCCGCCGCCTCGACGGCAGCCTGAAGGTCGGCCGGGCGCGTCACGCCAGCACGCCGGCCAGCGTCGCCGTCATCCACGTGGCGACCGTACCCCCGAGCATCGCGCGCACACCAAGCTTCGACAGGTCCCCGCGGCGGCCCGGGGCGATGCCCCCGATGCCTCCGATCTGGATCGCGATCGAGCTGAAGTTCGCGAACCCCGTCAGCGCGTACGTGCATATGATGAGCGATTTGTTCGAGAGCTGGAGGTCGCCGGCGAGTCCGGCCCCGAGATTCGTAAAGGCGAGGAACTCGGTCGCGACCATCTTCACGCCGAAGAGCGTTCCGACCTCCATCGCGTCGGCCCACGGCACGCCGATGAGCCACGCCACCGGGGCGAAGATCCAGCCGAAGATCCGCTCGAAGGTGATCCCCTCAACGCCGAACAGCCCGGTCACCCAGCCGAGGATGCCGTTGCCCAGGGCGATGATCGCGAGGAACGCGAGGAGCATCGCTCCCACGTTGAGGGCGAGTTTCAGCCCGTCGCCGGCCCCCCCGGCCGCCGCGTCGATCACGTTTGCGTGCGCCTGTGGCGGGTCGATGTCCAGCGTGCCGCGCGTTTCGGGTTCCTCCGTTTCGGGCATCAGCATCTTGCTGACCACGATCCCCGCCGGCGCGGCCATAATGCTCGCCGCCAGCAGGTGCCCCGCGATCCCCGGGAACACCCCCACCAGGATCGCCACGTACGCGGCCATGGCCCCGCCCGCCACGGTCGCGAACCCGCCGGTCATCACCGTATTCAGTTCGGACATCGTCATCCGGTCCACGAAGGGCCGGATGAGGAGCGGCGCCTCCGTCTGGCCGACGAAGATGTTGCCGGCCGCCGAGGTCGTCTCCGCGCCGCTCGTCCCGAGGGTGCGCTGCATCGCCCACGCGACGCCCCGCACGACGCGCTGCATGATCCTCAGGTGGTAGGCGAGGGCCATGAGAGAAGAGAAGAAGATGATCGTCGGCAGGACGCTGAAGGCGAAGTTCGCCCCGATGTTCACGATACCGCCGGCGCCCCCCTCAACCGGAGTCCCGTAGTCCACGAGCGATCCGAACACGAAACGCGATCCCTCGTTCGTGTAGCCGATGAGGGCGACGAACACGTCGTTGACGGCGTCGAAGAACCCGCGCCCGACGCCGGTCTTGAGGACGAGGAGCGCGAAGGCGATCTGAAGCCCGAGCCCCTTCGCGACGAGCGGCCACGAGATCGACTTCCGGTGCGCGGAACAGAGCCACACGGTCGTGAGGAGGAAGGCGATCCCGAGCAGACCCCGCGCCAGGCGGGAGAAGAACGGCTCGTCGATCGCGCCGCCGACGCCTTCGAGTCCCTGCGCCGCCAGCGGGGCCGCATCCGCGGCCAGGCCGACGCAAAGCGCCGCCGCCACGATCGGGACCAGCCCGAGCCCCCGTCCCAATGCCGAGGCTGCCAGGCGGGGTTCGTCGCGACGCTGGGACATCGGCGCACTCCGGCTGAGGGTTGGCGGGGCAGCAGGGCAGGAACATACCCCGTCCCGTCTTCCGCGCCACGGCCTCGCTCGCTTTCATGCCGATTTGGCACTTCACGCCGGAAGGCGAGGACGGGATGTGCCATTCTGTCGGAAGAGGCGCCTGCCACGGCGCCTGCAGCGCGGCACGGCGCTTGCAACCCCCTTCCGGAATCGCGGGCGCGCGCGCCGAAGGGAAGCGTCACCCCGTGCGGCTGGGACCCGGGACGGAACCAGCGGAAACAGCAGACAAGCACAAGCCAAGGAAAAACGAATGGGCAAGATCATCGGAATCGATCTCGGGACGACGAACTCGGTCGTCGCGGTAATGGAAGGTGGAGACCCCGTTGTCATCCCGAGCGCGGAGGGCGCGCGCACCACGCCCTCGGTGGTCGCCTTCACGAAGGAGGGAGAGCGGCTCGTGGGACAGGTCGCCAAGCGGCAGGCCGTCACCAACCCCCTGAACACGGTCGCCTCGATCAAGCGCTTCATGGGCCGCAAGCGGTCCGAGGTCGGCGAGGAGATGAAGCTCGTCACCTACGACATCCAGGGCGACAACCAGGACCGCGTCCAGGTGCGGATCGCCCACGCGGACAAGACCTTCACGCCGCCCGAACTCTCGGCCATGGTGTTGCAGAAGATGAAGCAGACGGCCGAGGACTACCTGGGCCAGGAAGTGACCGAGGCCGTGATCACGGTTCCGGCGTACTTCAATGACGCCCAGCGCCAGGCGACAAAGGACGCGGGCCGCGTGTCCGGGCTCACCGTCCG
Organism: uncultured Gemmatimonadota bacterium; assembly: GCA_964509895.1. Taxonomy (GTDB): domain Bacteria; phylum Gemmatimonadota; class Gemmatimonadetes; order Palauibacterales; family Palauibacteraceae; genus Palauibacter. Next base: position 8,058 of record CAZDZJ010000121.1, on the reverse strand, counting down.
CCGGATCATCAACGAGCCGACGGCCGCGGCGCTTGCCTACGGCCTCGACAAGAAGTCGGACGAGAAGATCGCGGTCTTCGACCTCGGCGGCGGCACGTACGACATCTCGATCCTCGAGCTCGGGGACGGCGTGTTCGAGGTGAAGGCCACGAACGGCGACACGCACCTCGGCGGCGACGACTTCGACCAGCGCCTCATCAACTGGCTCGTGGACGAGTTCAAGAAGGATCAGGGGATCGACCTCTCGGCCGACCCGATGGCCCTGCAGCGCCTCAAGGAAGCGGCGGAGAAGGCGAAGATCGAGCTCAGCTCGACGATGCAGACCGACATCAACCTGCCCTTCATCACGGCCGACGCATCGGGGCCGAAGCACCTCAACCTCTCCCTCACGCGCGCGAAGTTCGAGCAGCTGGTGGACGATCTGATCCAGCGCACGATTCCGCCGATGGAGAAGGCGCTGGCAGACGCCGGACTCTCGGTGGATGAGATCGACGAGGTCATCCTGGTCGGCGGCTCGACCCGGATCCCCAAGATCCAGGATGTGGTGAAGGACTTCTTCGGCCAGGACCCGCACAAGGGCGTCAACCCGGACGAGGTCGTGGGCATCGGCGCGGCGATTCAGGGCGGCGTGCTCGGCGGCGACGTGAAGGACGTCCTCCTCCTCGACGTGACCCCGCTCTCGCTCGGGATCGAGACGCTCGGCGGCGTCATGACGTCGCTCATCGAGCGCAACACGACGATCCCGACCAAGAAGTCGGAGATCTTCTCGACCGCCGAGGACAACCAGAACACGGTGGACATCCACGTCCTCCAGGGCGAGCGGAAGATGGCCAGCGGCAACAAGACGATCGGCCGCTTCCAGCTTACGGGCATTCCGCCCGCGCCGCGCGGCGTGCCCCAGGTCGAGGTCACCTTCGACATCGACGCGAACGGCATCCTGCACGTGAGCGCCAGGGACAAGGCGACCGGCAAGGAGCAGAAGATCCGCATCGAGGCCTCCTCGGGGCTCTCCGACGCCGAGATCGAGACCATGGTGAGGGACGCGGAGTCGCACGCCGCCGAGGACCAGGAGCGGCGCGAGACCGTCGAGGCGCGCAACCGGCTCGACTCGCTCGTGTACCAGACGGAGAAGAACCTCGAGGACTGGAAGGAGTCGCTCGACGACGCGGACCGGTCCACGATCGAGGAGACGCTGGAGCGGGGCCGTGCGGCTCTCAAGCAGGACGACACCGAGGAGGTGGCCGCGGCCACGACCGCGATCCAGGAAGCGGTCGGAGCGGCCGCGCAGAAGATGTACGCGGCCGCCGGAATGGGCGCCGACGCCTCGCCGGGCGACATGCCCGGTGCCGACGAGGGAGACGCGGATGTGGAGGTCGAGGCGGACGACGACGGCGACGGCGACGAGGAAGTCGTCGAGGCGGATTACGAAATCGTCGAGGAGTCCGACGACAAGTAGCCCCTCCGCCCGCAACGTCTCACCGCGCGACCCGGGAGCCCGGCCCACGGGCAACCCCGGGTCGCGCGCCGTTCATCCCATGGTTCGGTCTGCTATATTCGGTTTTCGGCCGTGGGGTCGCGGCCGGTGAGAGGGAGATAGAGAGATGAGCGAATCGTTGCGTACTCGACTGAATCTGCTGATCGCCACGGCGATCGCGTTCGCGTTCGGGGTGGGACTTGCCTCGGTTCTGGATCTGACCCCGGTTTCGATCGCGGCGGACACGGATCGGGATGCGGGGTGGGTGGTCGGCGCTCCCTCGGGTGCCGCGGTGACCATGGAAGACGGCTTCTCCGACGTGGCGCGCCGGGTGGCTCCTGCCGTCGTGACCATCTACCTCACGGCCGAGCGGGAGGTGACCGCGGGCCGGTTCCCGCCCGGCTTCGAGCCGCCGCCCGGCTTCGAGCCGCCGCCCGGTTTCGAGCCGCCGCCCGGCTTCGAGTTCCCCCCCGGCTTCGAGTTTCCTCCGGGCTACGGACCGCCCTCCGACGATGAGCCCCCGGCCGAGGATGAGTCGCCGGGGGCCGACCCGCCGACGCGCAGGGACTCGTGGAGCGGGTCCGGGTTCATCGTCTCCGAGGACGGCTACGTGGTGACGAACAACCACGTCGTCGCGGGCGCCGAGCGCATCGACATCGAACTCCACGACGGGCGGCGGTTCGAAGACGTCGAACTCGTCGGTCGCGATCCGCAGACCGACGTGGCGCTCCTCAGGCTCGACGAGGACGACATCGCCGTCCTGCCGATCGGGTCCAGCGACGAGACCGCGGTCGGAGAGTGGGTTCTCGCCATCGGGAGCCCCGGCTTCCGGACGACGACCGGTCCGCTCCTGTCGTCCGTCACGGCGGGGATCGTCTCCGCCAAGGGACGCAACATCCGCATCCTTCAGAACCGGACGCCCCTCGCGATCGAGGATTTCATCCAGACGGACGCGGTCATCAACCGGGGCAACTCGGGCGGTCCGCTCGTGAACGCCGCCGGGGAGGTGATCGGCATCAACACCGCGATCCTCTCGACGACCGGAAACTACCAGGGGTACGGCTTCGCGGTGCCGATCGAGCTCGCGCGCGAAGTCGTGGACGACCTGATCGAGTTCGGCGAGGTTCGGCGGGCGCTGATCGGCGTGTCGATCACGGATGTCGACGCCGCGGACGCCGCCTTCTACGGACTGGAACGGGTCGAGGGGGCGAAGATCCAGACGTTCTCCTTCGAGGACAGTCCCGCGCTGCTGGCCGGCCTGGAGGGCGGAGACGTCATCGTGGGGGTGGCGGGAGAGCCCGTCTCCGGCGTTTCGGAGCTTCAGCGGCGGATCCGCGCCTTCGAGCCGGGGGAGACGGTGGAACTGGACGTCGTGCGCCGCGCCACGCTCGAGCGCGACCGGGCGCGTGTCCGCCTCATCTCGGCGGAGGGCGATTCGCCGCTCCAGGTTGCGACGCGCCCCGAGGCGCCGGAGCCGACGGGTGACGTCCTCGGTCTGGAAGTCCGGGATGATGCGGGTCTGGAAGCGCGCGACCATGCGCGCTACCGGATCGACCCCGGGTTCACGGGCGTCGTCGTCGTCGCCGCCGATTCCCGGGGCGCGGTAGGCCGGGCAGGCATCACTCCCGAGGGCGCGCTCATCGTCGACATCAACGGCGAGGAGGTCCGCACGGCGGCCGACTACGAGCGAATCGTCTCCGGACTTGGACCCGGGGACGCCGTGAGCCTGCAGTTCAGCTTCCGTACGCAGGATGGGGGGTGGCAGAACGTCTTCCGGAGTGTGGTGATCCCGGAACGTTGAGCCGGCGTGGCCGGATCGGGCGGGGGCACGTTTGCTTGCCCCTGTCCCGGCAGGCCCCGAGATTCCCGCCCCATCCGGCCCGCGTCCGACCGCGCGGCGTCGCGCGAAAGTGGCGGAATTGGAAGACGCGCCAGCCTTAGGAGCTGGTGGCCCTTGGCCGTGGGGGTTCGAGTCCCCCCTTTCGCACCTCGTTCCGTACAGCTTCGCCCGTCCGGGCACACGAGCGGGAGCCATACCGACCTTGAGCGCAGCCAAGTCACAAGCCGCCGCGACAGACTCGTTCGACGTAGCACTGAAGCGGGAGAACGATTACCTGCGCCGTCTCGATGTGACGGTCGACCCCGCACAGGTGGCGGCGACCCGTCGCAAGGAGGCCGCCAGACTCCGAAAAACGACGCGCATCAAGGGTTTCCGGAAGGGGAAGGTCCCGGTGCGAATCGTCGAGGAGCGCTACGGACCGCTCATCGACGAACGGACCGTGGATGCGCTCGTCAACCGGGCGTACCGGGACGCCGTTCAGCGTCACGATCTCTCCGCGGTCGGGGAGCCCGTCGTGAGCGAACTGGACTACGCGCCCGGCGAGCGGCTCTCGTTCCGCATCGACGTGGAGGTGATGCCGGCGATCGAGCTTGCGCGCATCGGAGGGTTCCGCATCAAGCGGCGCGAGGTGACGGTCGAGGAGGCCGACGTCGACGAGATCATCGAGAACCTACGCAAGGAACACGCCGTGCTTCAGCCCGTGGACCGGGCGCCGCAGGAGGGAGATGTCGTCTCCGTGGCCATCCGGGAGGAAGCGGAAGGCGATGGCGCGGAGGAAAAGCCCTACCGGTTCGAACTGGGAGCGGGGTACGCGATTCCGGACGTCGAAGAGGCGATCCTCTCCCTCGAATCGGGGGAGGAGGGGACGTTCACGGTCTCCTATCCCGAGGATTTCGCATCGGCGGCGCTCGCGGGGACGACCCGCTCGCTGCGGATTCGGCTCGACGACGTTCGGGCCAGCGAACTGCCGGAACTCACGGACGCGTTCGCGAGCGAGATGGGAGACTTCGAGACGCTGGAAGCGTTGCGGGAAGCCGTCGAGAAGGAACTCCGCGCCCGGGGCGAGCGCCAGGCCGACGAGGAACTGGGCGAGCAGCTCGTAGACGCCGTGATCGAGGCGAACGCCTTCGAGGTGCCGCCGAGTCTCACGTCGCGTTATCTTGACCGGGTGATCGATGCTCCCGAGGGAGCCGATCCCGAGCAGGTCGAAGAAGCCCGCAAGTCGGTAGCTCCCGCGGTGGAGCGTCAGATCAAGCGGGACCTGGTGCTCGAGTGGCTCATCGAGGATCAGGGCCTCGATCTGTCGAGCGAGGAGTTCGACGAGCGGCTGGCGGAGATGGGGAAGGCGAGGGGCAAGAGCCTGGTGGAGGTGCGCCGCGAGCTCGCGAAGGAGAAGCAACTCGACACCCTCCGCCGACGTCTCGCCATCGACAAGGCGTTCCGGTTTCTGATCGATGGCTCGGACGTGAGCTGACGGGCCTACAAACCACACGAGGAACTGACTTGAGCACGATATTCGCGCCGTACGTCATCGAGCGATCGAGCCGCGGGGAGCGCACGTACGACATCTTCTCGCGCCTCCTCATGGACCGGATCGTCTTCCTTGGGGCTCCGATCAACGACGATGTGGCGAACGTCGTGATCGCCCAGCTCCTCTTCCTCGAGGCGGACAACCCGGAGCGGGAGATCAACATCTACATCAACTCGCCGGGGGGCAGCGTCCAGGCGGGACTCGCGATCTACGACACGATGCAGTTCCTGAACGCCCCGGTGGCGACGATGTGCATGGGGATGGCCGCGTCGATGGGTGCGTTCCTGCTCGCCGCCGGCACGCCCGGCAGGCGGCGCTCGCTGCCGAACGCACGCATCATGATCCACCAGCCGTCGGGGGGCTCATACGGCACGGCGGCGGACATCGAGATTCAGGCGAAGGAAATCCTCAACGCCCGCGAGCGGCTGAACCGGATTCTCGCGGAACACACGGGACAGGACCTCGATCGGATCGCCGAGGATGTCGACCGCGACCGCTTCATGTCCCCCGAGGAGGCGCAGGACTACGGGCTCATCGACCTCGTGGTCACGCGCGAAGCGGAGGTCGACGCGACGAACGGCCGGCCCGGCCCCGCCGTGGCGAAGTAGCACCGGAGGACCGGGGGACCGAGAGGAGGCGACGATGCCGAGCGACAAGCACCTGCGCTGCTCCTTCTGCGGCAAGTCCAAGGACGCCGTCCAGAAGTTCATCTCCGGGCCCAACGTCTACATCTGCAACGAATGCATTTCGCTCTGTAACGAGATCCTCGCCGAGGAAGAGGAACGCGAACAGTGCGGGCGCTTCACGGAGATCCCGACGCCATCGGAGATCAAGGCCACGCTCGACGAGTACGTGATCGGGCAGGAGATGGCGAAGAAGACGCTCTCGGTCGCCGTCTACAACCACTACAAGCGGATCAACCACCGCAGTCTCGTCGACGACGTCGAGATCGAGAAGTCGAACATCCTGCTGCTCGGTCCGACCGGGGTGGGCAAGACGCTGCTCGCGCAGACGCTGGCGCGGATTCTCCAGGTCCCGTTCACGATCGCCGACGCGACGACGCTGACCGAGGCGGGATACGTGGGGGAGGACGTCGAGAACATCCTCGTGCGGCTCCTGCAGGCGGGCGAATACAACGTCGCCGAGTGCGAGCGCGGCATCGTCTACATCGACGAGATCGACAAGATCGCCCGCAAGTCGGACAACCCGTCGATCACGCGCGACGTCTCCGGCGAGGGCGTGCAGCAGGCGCTGCTCAAGATCCTCGAGGGGACGGTGGCGTCCGTGCCGCCGCAGGGCGGGCGCAAGCATCCGCAGCAGGAGTACATCCAGATCGACACCAGGAACATCCTCTTCATCTGCGGCGGCGCCTTCGACGGGCTCGAGGAAATCATCCAGGAGCGGCAGGGGCGGCGGCAGATCGGGTTCCGCGATGACCTCATCGCCGGGAATGCGGCCGCGAACGACGAGGAGAACCTCCTGGCCTGCGTCGAGCCCGAGGACATGCTCCGCTACGGGCTCATTCCCGAACTCGTCGGGCGGCTGCCGGTGCTCGTGGCGCTCCACGACCTCGACGAGGACGCGCTCGTGGAGATTCTGCAGCGGCCCAAGAACGCGCTGCTCAAGCAGTATACGAAGATGTTCGAACTCGAGGGGGTGGGGCTCACGCTCGACCCGGAGGCGCTGCGCGCGATCGCGCGCAAGACGATCGACCGGGGGACGGGCGCGCGCGGACTGCGGGCCGTGATGGAGTCCATCATGCTCGACGTGATGTTCGACCTGCCGGGACGCATGGACATCCGCGAGGTCGTCGTCACGAAGGAGACCGTCGAGGAGGTCAACCAGCCGCTCCTCATCCTCGAGCCCGGGGCCAAGCGCCGGGAGGCGTAGCGTTACAGCCCCGGTTCGGACGGTCGAGTTCGTCGGCGCGGTCGGGGCGGCCGGACAGAAGCCTCCGCGCGACCTCCCCCAGATCGCGATCGCGGGGCGCTCCAACGTCGGCAAGTCCTCTCTGCTCAACCGGCTCGTGGGGCGGAAGAACATCGCGCGGACCTCGAAGCAGCCCGGACGGACGCGCGAGATCAACTTCTTTCTCGTCGACGACCGATACATGCTCGTGGATCTGCCGGGGTACGGGTTCGCCAGGGCGCCGAAGACGGTGCAGAAGAAGTGGGGGCGGCTGGTCGACGCGTACCTGCGCCGGACGCCGAAGCTGCTCGGCCTCGTGCTGCTCGTGGACGCGCGGCGCGGGCTGACCGCCGATGACGAGCGCATGATCGAGTTCCTCGGGGCGACGGGCACGCCGACGCTGTTCGCGCTCACGAAGACGGACAAGCTCAACCGGTCGGGGCGGCAACGGGCGGCTTCGAAGCTGCGCGAGGCGCTCGACGTCGATGCGGACCAGTTCGTCGAGACGTCCGCGCGCACCGGCGCCGGGGTGGACACCCTGCGAGAGAGCATCGCCGCCCTCATCGCCGAGGCGGAGACCGGCTAGCCGGCTGCCCCGGGGTGGACCGGCCGCTCCGGGCGGAGAGGAGACGCGATGAGAAAGCTCGTCATCGGACTGCTCGGCCTCTTCCGGCGCCTCTCGCTCGCGGCGCGGAAGCTGCCGGGCCGGACCCCGGCGGACGCCGCCGCGCGCCGAGTCGTGAGCGGGACGTCGTGGGACGAATTTTGCGACACGCTCAAGGCGGCCGGAGCCGCATTGAACTTTCCCGGCGCGCCCCGCGACCCTTTCAACCAGGCGGAGGGTTACCGCTACCTCAGCCGCCTCGCCCGCGGGGGGCTCATGGCCTTCGTGGAACACGCCGACCCGCGGGTGCCCGTGCTGCACCGCGTCGCCCACGAGACCGTGAAGCTGGGGAGCGACAACCCGGACAACTACTACCAGACGGCGGCGATCCACGGTGACTTCGAGTATCGGATCTCCGGGCGGCGCAACACCGTCACGTACCTCGGTTTCGGCACGCAGGCCGGGCACTACGGGCAGAGCGGAGGCCTGCCTCCCACCGGCTACGTCGAGGCGGGCGAGCTTGAAATCGGAGAGGACGGCACCTTCGAACTCATCGTCAGTTGCCGGCCCGGCAGCGGCCGGCAGCTTTCGTATCTGGTTGTGGTGATTGTGGTTGCATGCGTGACGGGGTGTGATTCCCTCTGGTTGGCTCCCGCTACTTGCTACGTCAGGAGCGCGCCACGGCGGCGGTTGTCCAGCGC
>CAZDZJ010000120.1:0-18208 GCA_964509895.1 uncultured Gemmatimonadota bacterium | reverse complement strand
CGGGCGGGTCGGCCGGTTCGGCGGACGGCGCCGCGGGAGGGGGCGCGGCCCCGGCGGCCGCGGTGCCCGTGCGGCTCCCGCCGGTCTCAATGCCCACCTCGGCCGGCAACGGCTCCGGGCTCCTGACGTTCGCGGCGGCACCAGCGTCGCCGATGGCACTCCCCGCGCTTACCGTGGCGCCGGAACAACGCTCCCGACCGGCCTCGAACCGGGGCATCGTCCGCCGCCGGCCCGAGGCCGGCCCGTTCCCGGGCCGGGGCGGGCGCGCCGGCACCGGCTCCGGACGGGGCTTCGGTGGAGGAGGGGTGACCGTGACGGGCATCGGCACGGACTGCATTACCGCCGGTGGCGGCCGTATCGGAGGCGGAATCGGTGTCGGACTCCCGGGATCGGGGCGCTTCGGTGGCAACGGCGGCTTCCGAACCGGCTGGTACCGCCGCTAGCAGGCCGCATTGGCGCTCGGTGCGAGCGCGTGAGAACATGCGGGATGACCAACCACAGGATCCCGCTCCCGAGGACGGCGGTCTTCCGCGCCGCCACAGTGACGTGCGTCACGGCGAGCACGTTCGGCTGCGGCGGGGGCGGCGACTCGCTCCCGGGCCCCGACCCCGACCCTCCCCCTCTGGCCGTCGAGGCGCTCGCACCATCACCCAATACGACCGCTGCACCTCGGGACGGCGAGCTGAGCATCACGTTCCTCCGGCCGCTCGACCGGTCTCTGCCCGCTCCCGACGTGCGCGTGTTCGGGCGCTGGTCCGGCGTCGTGGAGGTCGCGGTCGGTTACGGCGAGGACGGCCGGTCGCTTCGGGCCGTGCCCTCCAGGCCCTTGGCGGCGGGCGAGCGCGTCACCGTGACCCTCGTCGCCGACTCCTACCGCGGCGCTGACGGCGAGAGCGGCCCGGGACACACGTGGTCTTTCCGCACCGCTTCCGCGCCGGGGTCGCTCGCCCAGCGCGGGGTCGCCACGATCCCCGTCCGGAGACCCGGGGAGCCCCACATCCAGACCTACGGCGCCTATGCGGGCGACCTGAACGGCGATGGCTGGTCCGATCTCATCCTCCCCAACGAACAGTCCGTCGACCTCCGGATCTTCCTGAATGACGGCGCGGGCGGATACGAGAATTTCGAGGTCATCCCGGTGCCGGACGGCGTGGACCCGAGTACGAACGAGGGCGCCGACCTCGACGGCGACGGCGACATCGACCTCGTGGTCGGGAACGCGCGCGGCTCCCTCGCCGCCGTCTTCCACGGCGATGGGGCGGGAGGCATGGCTCACGTCCAGAACCTCCAGGTGGGACAGGGCGTGCGCGGCGTCTGCCTCATCGACTTCGAGAACGACGGCGACGCGGATCTCGTAGCCACCGCCTTCAACGACAACCATGTCGCCTTCTTCCGCAACTCGGGCGGCACCTTCACGTCAGCGGGCACGATGGATGTGGGCGACGGCGAGTGGTCCTGCGCGCCGGGAGATCTGAACGGAGACGGCTTCATGGATGTGTTTCTCGGCACCCGGCGCTCCAATGAAGTCGTGACGCTCGCCTCGCTGGGCGATGGCACTTTCGAGGTAGTGGGGCGCATCCGTTCCGGCGACGCCTGGATGCTGGCCTCGGGCGATCTGGACGGCGACAGCCGGATCGACGTCGCGGCCGTTAACGGGGCGGCGGCTTCACTGTCGATTCTTCGCAGCGGCGCCGGGGGGGCGCTGAGCCTCGTCGAGACACACCCGCTCGACGGCTTTCCGCTCGCGATCGACGCAGGTGACCTGGACGGCGACGGGGATTTTGAGATCGTCACCTCGGACTTCGACAGCGGCCAGTTCCTCGTTTTCGAGAACGAGGGTGGACGCTTTCGGCGGCACCCCGCGGCACTCGCGGCCCGCACGGCGGCCTCGTGCGCGATACTCCACGACCGGGACAACGATGGAGACCTCGACATCACGGGGATCGACGAGATCGACGACCTCCTCTTCCTTTTCGAGAACCATCCCGGATAGCGTCTCGTGGAGCGGCTCCGGTTGAACGGCGGGCGGTTGACGCCCGGCCTGCTCCCCCTGGCCGTCGCCGTGGCGGTCGCGGCCGCCGATCCCCCGGGCGCCGCGGCGCAGTCGAGTTCGCAGGGTCGTCTGCGCGCGGACACAATTACGCGCGCAACCCCCGAGCCGGGGGATGAGCCCCCCGGGACTCTCTCGCGAGCCGATATCCTCGGGACCGGACAGGTCGAACTCGCCTCCGCGCTCAACGAACTGTTGCCATTCGCCTACTTCCCGCGGCCGCAGGTCGCGGACCTCAGCTCGGGCGTGCGGCCCTTCCAGCTCGATGGCCTCTCGCCGGACCACACGCTCATTCTGCTGAACGGGAAACGACGCCATGCGACGGCGGTCGTGCATGCGCTGGGCGCCGGCGCCTTTCCGGGCTCGAGCGGCGTGGACCTGAACGCCTTCCCGCTGCAGGCGATCGACCGTGCGGAGGTCCTCCGCGGAGGGGCTGTGACGAGACACGGCTCCGACGCCTTCGCGGGCGTCATCGACCTGCGGCTCCGGAACACGATTTCGGCGCCGGAGTTCATCGCCTCCGTCGGCCACCACTTCCCCGACGAGTGGGGGGACGACGGCCTGCGGTATGACATCTCGGGGAACTGGGGACTCGGGATCGGTCGGCGGGGCGTGCTGAACCTCACGGCCGCGTTCAGTCAGCGCGAGCCGACGAACCGCGCGGGCGCCGATGGCCGCGACCAACTCTTCCCCGGCGATGGGGATTTCGTCGACCACGGGCTCGTCATCCGCAAGCACAACGAGGTGGCGCAGCCGAACCACCTGTGGGGGGACGGCGAGTCCTCGAACCACATGCTCTTCGCCAACTTCGAACTCCCTCTCGGAGACGCGCCCCGCGCCGCCCGTGATCCCGGCGCGCCCGGAGGTCCCGATGGCCGGAGCGCCCTCGGAGTCGCCGAACTCTACGCCTTCGGTGGCTACGGCCAGCGCCGCGATCTGCACGCCGGCTACTTCGTGCGCTCGATGGAGGACCGCAACTGGCCCGCGATCCATCCGCTCGGCTTCCTTCCCCGGTTCGACTCCGATACCCGCGATCTCTCCCTCGTCGCGGGTGTTCGCGGGGGCACCGCGGGCTTCCACGGGGTGGGAGAGCATCGACCGGGGGCCGGGCCCGGCGCCACCTCCGGCATGGGGTGGACGTGGGATCTGAACGCGCAGTACGGCTCGAACCGGGTCGACACCGACCTCTTCGACACGCTCAATCCGTCGCTCGGCCCCTGCCTCGAGTCCCCGTGCGCGCCCGGGGCGGACGGAATCCTCGGGACGGCGGACGACCCGGGGCTCCCGAACCGGACGCGGTTCTCGACGGGTTCGCTCGCGAACCGGCAGTTCCTCGTGAACGGTGACGTGGGGCGCCGGATCGATGCGGGATTCGGCGCGGGACCGCTGGGCCTCGCGCTTGGCGCAACGTTCCGGCTGGACGGTTACCGGCTGCTGGAGGGAGAACGCGCGTCCCGGATCGATGGCTTCCACCCGAGCCAGAGTGGCGGCGTCGCGGCGGCGGGTTCCCAGCTCTTCACCGGGTTTCGGCCGGAGGAGGCCGGGAGCTGGAACCGTGCGAGTTTCAGCCTGCACGGTGCGGTCGACGCGCCCCTGACGCGACATCTCCTGGCCTCCACCGCCGGGCGCTACGAACGCTTCGCCGATGTCGGCTCCGCGCTGACGGGGAAGGTCGGGCTGCGCTACGCGGTCTCCGATGTCGCCGTCTTCCGCGCCGACGTATCCACGGGTTTCCGCCCCCCCGCTCTGAGCCAGTCCCGCTACGCGCACGTAACGGCGCGCCGCGGCGGGGATCCGGACGAGGCGGGTGTGATCCTCGCGCGGGAGTCGGGCACGTTTCCGGTGGACGCGCCGGAAGCCCGGGCAGTCGGCGCGTCCACTCTCCGTGCGGAGAAGTCTCGCTCCCTCGGCGCGGGGATCTCGCTCCGGCCGTCCCGTGAGGTGCACCTCTCGCTCGGTGGCCATGTGACGGAGATCGACGACGTCATCCTCCTCTCCAACCGGCTCGTGACCGGTGCCGGCGATCTCGTCGATCATCTGCTTGCGGACTTCGCCGTGGAGTCCGTTCGTTTCTTTTCCAACGCGATCGATCTGCGCTCCTACGGCGTCGATGCGGCGCTTTCGTGGCGACGGCGTCTCGGCCAAACCTCGAACATCGAGTTCAGGGCGTCGGTGAACTGGGGACAGGTTCGCGGGCGCTGCCCCGAGGGCGACATCGCGGCCTGCGTCAAGGAGAACGAGGCGCTGCGCGGAGCGTCATACAGGATCTATGACGGGTTCGATGTCTTTTTCCTCGAGGAGGGACGCCCGGACTGGCGCGGCGTATTCCGGACGGCGTTCACGACCGGCGCGTTCGAGTTCGGGCTCGGAGCGAACTACTACGGGGCGCAGGAGGAGTTGCGCGCGCTCGGCGTCGGCGAACATCCCCACAGGATCCGGCGTCTCGACCCGAAGGTGACGATCGATGTGAGCATCCACGCCGACCTTGCCGAGAGGTGGCGACTGACGGTCGGGGGCGAGAACCTCCTGGACGCCTTCCCCTCCCGCGTGGACGCGTTCGGAGGGATCTTCCCCTACCGGTCGTTCTCGGCCATGGGATTCAACGGCCGCTACCTGTACGCCCGGCTCGCTGCGACACTACACTAGTGTCAGGACACTAGCGGTCCGGCCAGAGCGTTCCCTGGTGCCCGGCCGGGACCGGGCCCATGCCCATGTAGACGAACTTCTGGAGCCGCTTGCCCGCGTAGGTCTCCGTCGTGTAGACGTTGCCCTTCGAGTCTGTCGCGATGCTGTGGACGCCGATGAACTGTCCGGGCTGCCGGCCACCGTCGCCGAAGCTGGTCAGGACCTCGAGCGAGGCGCGGTCCATGACGTAGACCCGGTGGTTCGACCCGTCGGCGACGTACATGTACCGCTGCTCCGGGTCGCGCGAGAAGGCGAGGTCCCATGTCGAGCCCGCCCCGAGGGTGCGCGGCGCGACGAACGCCTCGTCCACGTACGTCCCGTCCGTCTGGAAGACCTGGATCCGGTCGCTCGCGCGGTCGCAGACGTAGATCAGGCCGTCGAGCGAGGGTTCTGCGCAGTGCACCGGCGTCCGGAACTGCTGGGAAGGGGGCGCGTCCGGATCGTACAGGGGCGGCGGGGTGTCGTCCGGCACGTTGCCATAGGCGCCCCAGAAGCGCTTGAAGGCACCGGTCGACGCGTCGAGCACCGCCACGCGGCGGCCGCCGTAGCCATCCGCGACGTAGGCTTCGTTGGCCTCCGCATCGAAGCCGACCTCGGCCACCCGGTTGAACCGTGTCTCACTGCGGCTGTCGGGCTCCATCCCCACCTGCGGTTGCCCGTAGGAGGCGAGGAACTCGCCGTCGCGCGAGAACTTGAGGATGTGCGAATCGCTCGCCCCGTTGCCGCCGATCCAGATGTTGTCCATGTGGTCGACGGTGATCCCGTGGTTCGACTCGGGCCACACGTAGTCGTCGGATGGGCCTCCCCAGGAGTTCACCAGGTTGCCCTCCGGATCGAATTCGAGCACTTCGGGCGCGGGGTTGCAGCACTCGGAGATCGGCGGGTCGGCGGAGGCGCCCAGTTCGGTGCGGGCGTCGATGGAGGCGCGCCGATGGATGATGAACACATGGTCGCGGGAGTCGACGCCGACCCCGATCGTCGAGCCGAGGAGCCAGTGCTCGGGCAAGGGCTTCGGCCAGAGCGGATCGACCTCGAACATGGGCGCCTGAACGCCGGCGCCACCTTCCACGGCGGCGCCGGCGTCGTCGTCCATGGCCGCCTGCCCGCAGGCGAGCGCGATGATGCCCGCAGCAAAGGCGCCGCAGATGAGGGTTCGACGCTTCCGGTTCATGACGCTCTCCTTCGTCGATCCAGACGCCACGGTCCCCGACCCGGGGGCGCTACTGGTCGCCGCGCGGCCAGGGAGGACCCTGGTGCTCGGCCGGCACCGGACCCATGCCCATGTACACGAACTTCTGGACCCGCTTCCCCTCGTAAGTCTCCGTCGTGTAGATGTTGCCGTTCGAGTCCGTCGCGATGCTGTGCACGGCGAAGAACTGGCCCGGCTGGCGTCCGCCGTCGCCGAAGCTGGTCAGGATCTCGAGTGAGGCGCGGTCCATGATGTAGACCCGCATGTTCTTCCCGTCGGCCACGTACATGTACTTCTGGTCCGCGTCGCGCGAGAAGGCGATGTCCCACGTCGAGCCGTCTCCCAGCGTACGCGGCGCGATCCGCACCTCGTCGACGTAGGTGCCGTCGGTCTGGAAGACCTGGATGCGGTCGTTGGGACGGTCGCAGACGTAGACGAGGCCATCCAGCGAAGGCTCCGCGCAGTGCACGGGGGTCCGGAACTGCTGGATGAGCGGAGCGTCGGGATCGTAGGGCGGCGTCCGCGTGTCGTCGGGCGCGTTCCCGTAGGCGCCCCAGTAGCGCTTGAAGGCGCCGGTAGAGGCGTCGAGCACGGCGACGCGGCGCCCGCCGTAGCCGTCCGCGAGGTAGGCTTCGTTGGCCGCGGCATCGAAGGCCAGCTTGGCGACACGGTTGAAGCGCGTCTCGCTGTTGCTGTCGGGTTCCGGGCCGGCTTCCGGCTCGCCATAGGACGCAAGGAACTCGCCGTCGCGCGAGAACTTGAGGACGTGCGTGTCGTTCGGCCCGTTCCCGCCGATCCACAGGTTGTCCATGTGGTCGACGGTGATCCCGTGGTTCGAGCCGGGCCACACATAGTCGTCGGAGGGCCCTCCCCAGGCGTTGACGAGATTGCCGTCGGGATCGAACTCGAGCACGGGCGGCGCGGCACGGCAGCATTCGCCGATCGGCGGATCGGCGTCGGCACCGCCTTCGGTGCGCTCGGTGAGGTTGCCGCGGTGGACGATGAAGACGTGGTCACGAGAGTCCACGCCGACCCCAATGGCCGAGCCGAGCACCCAGTGATCCGGCAACGGCTTCGGCCAAAACGGGTCTACCTCGAACATCGGCGCCTCGACGCCCTGCCCCTCGCTGGCCTGGGCCCCGTCGTCCATGGCCGCCTGGCCGCACGCGAGCGCGATGACAATGCCTGCGGCCGCGCCCAGGATGAGGATTCGCCGCTTCCCGTTCATGACTGTCTCTCCTTGCCGATCCCGAATCGGTCCTGCCTTGCCCGGCCGTGACCCGGCCGGTCGGTTTCACGGTAAAGATGCCGTCCGCTCGCGTCCAGAGATCTCGACGGCGCGAGCCGGCGGTACCATCGTCCGGGGGGCGGGTCGTCCAGGACCAATTCCATGGAATGCAGGGATCCTGTATGAAGCCGGGTAACGCGAGGCAACGAGGGTGGCGCACCACGCCATGGATCACGCCGTGGATGGTTTGCATCGTCGCACTGTATGGCCTCACGAGCCTGACCCGCGCGGCGCGGGCCGCGCCGGATCGCGCGGCCGACCTGCTCGCGACGTCCGGTGTTGCCGAGGCGGCACCCACCCTGCCGCACGAGATTCCGGCGGACGTCACGGTGCAGGCCTTCGTTTCGCCGGAGGGGCGGCGGCTTCGCTTTCTGGTGCGGGCGCCGCTGGAGGCGATGCGGGACATCGAGTTTCCGAGGTACGGACTCGGCTACCTGGATCTCGAGCGGGCCGGCCCCTTCCTGGTCGACGCGGCGCAGCTGTGGCTCGCCGACTACGTGACGTTCTTCGAGGAGGACCGGCAGTTGGCGGCGCCCAGAATCGTCGCGACGCGGGTGTCGCTCCCCTCGGACCGGTCCTTCGCCAGCTACGAGGCCGCGCTCGCGCACTTCGATGACCCGCCGCTCGACCCCTCGCTCCAGCTTCCGTGGCGGCAGGCACTGCTCGACGTGCTCCTCGAGTACGAGATCGAGTCCGACGCGTCGCGCTTCTCCATCGACCCGGCGTTCGCGCACCTTGGCCTGCGCACGGTCACGGTACTGCGGCTACGGCCCCCGGACCGGCCGGAGCGTGTCTTCCAGTACGTCGGCGATCCGGGACTCGTGCGGCTCGATCCGCGCTGGCACCAGGCGGCGCTGCGCTTCGTCTCCCTCGGGTTTACACACATCCTGGACGGCATCGACCACCTGCTCTTCCTCCTCTGCCTCGTCATCCCGCTCAGGACCCTGTGGGGTCTGGTGCCCGTCATCACGTCGTTCACCGTCGCCCACTCGATCACGCTCATCGCCTCCGCCTTCGGGATCGCGCCGCGCGCTCTCTGGTTCCCGCCCTTGATCGAGACGCTCATCGCGCTCTCCATCGTCTACATGGCGCTCGAGAACATCGTCGGCTCGAAACCGCGGAAACGCTGGCTGGTGGCGTTCGGGTTCGGCCTCGTCCACGGCTTCGGGTTCTCCTTCGCACTCAGCGAGTCGCTGCAGTTCGCCGGAGCGCACCTGCTCACCTCCCTGCTCGCCTTCAACGTGGGGGTGGAACTCGGGCAGCTCCTCGTGGTGGCCCTCGCGGTGCCCGTCGTGGAGTTGCTCTTCCGCAAGGTCGTAGCGGAGCGGATGGGGACGATCCTCGGGTCGGCGATCCTCGCACACACCGGCTGGCATTGGATGACGGACCGCGGATCCGAGCTGATGGCCTACCGATTCCAGTGGCCGGCGCTCGATTCGACGCTGCTTCCCGCACTCATGCGCTGGGGGGCGCTGGCTCTGATCGTCGCGGGCGCGGCGTGGGCGATCAGCGGTCCCTTCGGCAAGCTGGCGGCGAGGGCGAAAGGGAGCGGCCGGGCCATGGACGCCACGGAGGGCGGTCCCGCCGGCGCGGTCGACGCGGGATAGCGTTCCCGCGGGAACGCGGGCCGCTTGCCCCTGCTGCCGATCCCGTCCCATCCTCTGCGGTCCCAACACGGAAGGAGGGCGGATGCGAGGAACAGGTCGAATCGGACTCGCCGCAGTGCTTGCGATGGCCGCCACCGTCCCGGGCGCGGACGCGCTCCGGGCACAGCTGACGGCGCCGAACCCGTACATGGCGATCGACGGGTGGGGACAGTTGCCGGATGGCCGGCAGTGGGGCGCGACGAGCGCCGTCTACCCGACACCCGATGGCGAACACATCTGGGTGGGCGAGCGGTGCGGCGCGAACCTGTGCGTCGAGAGCGACGTCGACCCGATCCTGCTCTTCGACACCGAGGGCAACCTCGTGCGGAGCTTCGGCTCGGGACTGATCGCGTGGCCGCATGGAATGTTCGTCGAGCCGGACGGCAGCGTGTGGGTGGCCGACGCCGTGGGTTACGCGCCGGTGCCGGAGGGCTGGGGACACGTGATCTACAAGTTCAGCCCGGAGGGCGAAGTCCTGATGGTTCTGGGCGAGAAGGGCGTCGCGGGCGACGGCGCGGGGCACTTCAACAAGCCCTCGGATATCCTCGTCACCTCCGACGGCACCATCTTCGTGGCGGACGGCCACGACGCGGGCGGCAACAACCGGATCGTCAAGTTCGCGGCGGACGGCACCTTCCTCATGGAGTGGGGGAGCATGGGGACGGCGAACGGCCAGTTCCGGGATCCGCACGCCCTGGCCATGGATTCGCAGGGACGCCTTTTTGTCGGCGACCGCGGCAACAGCCGCATCCAGATCTTCGATCAGGACGGGAACCACCTGGAGACGTGGTACCAGTTCGGGCGCCCCAGCGGCCTCTTTATCGACGAGAACGACGTGCTTTATGCGACGGACTCGGAATCGAACGCGCGCCGCAACAAGGGATGGCTGCGCGGGATCTACATCGGAGATGCGGCGACGGGCTGGGTGACGGCCTTCATCCCGGATCCGGAGCCGAATCAGGACGCCTCCGGGACGAGCGGCGCGGAGGGGATCGCGGTCGACGCGCACGGGAACCTGTACGGGGCCGAGGTCGGCCCCCGGCAGATGCGGAAGTACATCCGGCGCTAGTGTAGTGCCGCGGGCGGGGTGCCGGGCGAGTGGTACGAAGTTACCAGGACAGGAGTTGTGAAATGAAACGCACAGTCAGCCTTCTGGCCCTCCTCATCGCGTTCGGCGCGAACGGGGCGGCGGCGCAGGACGAGAACATCAGCTTCTTCATCACGAGTTCGAATCCGGGCGATGGCGCGGATCTCGGCGGTCTCGATGGCGCGGACGCGTACTGCGAGACGCTGGCCGAGGCGGCGGGCCTGCCCGACCGGATGTGGCGGGCCTACCTGAGCACGACCGGCGACGGCGGCGTGAACGCGCGCGACCGGATCGGCGACGGGCCGTGGTACAACCACGCCGGGACGATGATTGCGAGGGATGTCGAGCACCTGCACAGCAACGGCCCGAACCTGACCAAGGCCACGATCCTCACCGAGAACGGAGATGAGGTGAACGGTCGGGGCGACCAGCCGAACCAGCACGACATCCTCACGGGTTCGCTCATGAACGGGATGGCGTCGGGCGCGGACGGGGACACGACGTGCAGCAACTGGACGTCGAGCGGCGAGGGGAGCGCCCTCGTCGGGCACCACGACCGCGTGGGCGGCGGACAGAACCCGACGTCGTGGAACGAGGCGCACGGTTCGCGGGGCTGCAGCCTCGAGAACCTGCGAGGGACGGGTGGCGACGGCCGCTTCTACTGCTTCGCCACGGACGGGCCGAGCGGTGGCGACGTGTTGCGGCAGCTGGATCAGCGGCGGGAGCGGTAAGCCAACCTGGCGGACGCGCCATACGACGTCCTTGTCGTCGGTGGGGGGCCGGCCGGCTGCGCCGCTGCGGCGTCGCTGGCGCGGCGCGGGCATGATGTCGCGCTGATCACGCGGCCGGCCCCGCCGGCGAAGTGGCTCGCCGAGTCGATCCCCGCCTCGGCCCGCAAGCTGCTGGAACGCGTCGAGGCGCTCGAAGCCCTGGACGCGGCGGACCTCGTGCCGAACGAGGGCAATACCGTTTGGTGGGCGGGAATGCCGCGTCGCGAAGAGAGGTTCAGGGCGCCTGAACGCGGCTTTCACGCGGACCGGGCGGCGCTCGAGGCGGCCTTTCACGACGTGGCCATCGAGGCGGGCGTACACCTCGTGACGGACGGACCGGTGATCGACACGGCCGACGGGCCGGATGGATGGCGCGTCGGCACCGCGACCGCGCGTTACCGGGCCCGGTGGGCACTCGACGCGTCCGGCCGCGCCGGGGTACTCGCCCGACGCGGGCTGCGCACGCGCGAACGCGGGATCGCCACGCTCGCGCTCATCGGCCGCTGGACCTCGGCCCGCGGCCACGCGCCCCCGGACCCCGGCTGTACGCTCATCGAGAGCTACCGGGACGGGTGGGCCTGGTCGGTCCCCACCTCGGAGCGTACCCGCTGCGTGACGGCCATGGTCGACCCGCGCCGCACGCAACTGGCGCGCGAACGGGGCCTCGACGGCATGTGGCGCGCCGAACTGGCGAAGGCGGCGCGGCTCGGCGGGCGCCTCGCCGAGGGACGGCTGGAAGGACCCGTGCGGGCATGTCCCGCGTCGCTCTACGGCACGACCTCGCACGGACGACCGGGCCAGCTCCTCGTCGGCGACGCCGGCTCCTTCATCGACCCCCTCTCTTCGTACGGGGTCAAGAAGGCGCTAGCCTCCGCCTGGCTCGCCGGAATCGTCGCCCACACGGGACTCGAAGACGAGACGATGGCCGGGCCGGCCTGCGACTTCTACGACGACAGGGAACGCGAGGTGTACCGGACGTACCGGGCGCTTTCCGTCCCCTTCCTCGAGCAGGCTGCGGTCGCGACCGGGCACGCGTTCTGGGACGTCCGTCTCTCCGCCGCGCGTGAGGCGGGCGCCGACGTCATCGAGCCTGCGCCCACTGCCGGCGCAGCCGCGGTGGCGGAGCCCGGCGACCGTTCGCTCGCCGAACGCCGGGCCGACGCCTTCCTGGCGAGCCCGGAGGTGCGGGCGGCGTGGGAGACGATCCGCTCGCTGCCGACCGTGCATCTCCGCCCGGCCGTGGGACTCGCGACGGTACACCGCCCTGCCGTGGTCGACGACCGGATCGCCCTGGAGGCCCACCTCATCTCCGATCGGCTTCCGGACGGCGTCCGCTACGTGCGCAGCGTCGATCTGCGGCGGCTCGTCGAGATCGCACCGACAGCCGATCAGGTCCCCGACCTGTTCGAGACCTACAACCGGGACGGAACGGAGGCGCCGCTACCGAACTTTCTCACCGCCCTCTCCTACGCCGTGGGTGCCGGCTTCCTCGAGTTGGCCGACGATTGACGCGTGGGGCGACAGACGACTGACCGGAGGCCGGCGGGTGTTCCCGGGACGTGCCCGGGACGCGCCGAAGGTGCCTTTCGGACTGGCGCAGGCCTGTCGGTGGGCGCACAATTGAGCCGGTTCGGAACGGAGGATGGATGAGACGCCAGGTTACCGTGCGGGGGACATTTCACGGGGTGCTGGCGGCCGGAATGGCCGCTGGCGTGCTGGTTTTCCTCGGCGCCCGCACCCTCCCGCAGGTGCCCGGCATGCCCGCGGCGCCCGCCGCCGAACCCGTCGCCACTCCGGTGGGCGGCACCGCTCCAACGACCTTCCGGGCTGAAGACGACGGCTATCCGATCGACAACCAGATCATCATTCGCCGCTGCCAACGCTGTCACGAGC
Organism: uncultured Gemmatimonadota bacterium; assembly: GCA_964509895.1. Taxonomy (GTDB): domain Bacteria; phylum Gemmatimonadota; class Gemmatimonadetes; order Palauibacterales; family Palauibacteraceae; genus Palauibacter. The sequence goes on along the minus strand of CAZDZJ010000120.1, from coordinate 5,600 downwards.
GCGACGAACAGGGCCGGATGACGCGGATCTCCTACGAGCGCAAGACGCCGGAGGGCTGGCAGACGTCGATTCGCCGCATGCTGGCGCTCAACGATGTCTCGCTGGGCCCGGACGAAGCGCGCGAGGTCGTCCGCTATCTCTCCAACCGGCAGGGTCTTGCGCCCGAGGAACTCGAGCCCGGGCGTTTCGAGGTCGAACGCCGGCTCATCGAGCATGTGTACGAGGCGGACCGCGACGTCGAGAACACCTGCATCCAGTGCCACAGCATGGGGCGCGTCATCACGCAACGGCGCACGCGCGAGGAGTGGGAACTCCTCATGGCGACCCACCGCGGACTCTATCCGCTCGTCGACTTCCAGGCCTTCCAGGGCGGGGGCGACGGACCGCAGCCCGTGGACGAGGCGATCGATCATCTCTCCGAGGCCTTCCCGCTCGAGACGCCCGAATGGTCCGCCTGGTCGGCCTCCATGCGGACGCCGCGCCTCGCCGGCACGTGGGCGCTGGCCGGGTTCGAGCCCGGGAAGGGCCAGATCTTCGGCACCGTGAAGATCTCCGCCGGCGACGCTCCGGACGAGTTCCGCAGCGCGAGCGCCTACACGTACGCGGAGTCGGGGCAGGAGGTGGCCCGCAGCGGACAGTCCATCGTCTATACCGGCTATCAGTGGCGCGGCCGTTCGAACCCCGGCACCCAGGACGAGCTTCGCGAGGTGATGACGGTCGACCGCGACTGGCAGGAGATGACGGGCCGCTGGTTCACGGGTGCATACGACGAGTTCGGCCCGGACGTGACGCTGACCCGCGTCGGCGGCGGTCCCGTCGTGTCGGGCGTGCACCCGCGGGCGGTTCGGGCCGGCACCACGTCCGCCGAAGTCCGGGTCCACGGCGTCAACCTCCCGGCAAACCCCGACGCGGGCGACTTCGATTTCGGACCCGGCGTCCGCGTCGAGGCGGCTACGGGCGGCGACGGGCACCAGGTCACGCTCCGCCTCTCCGTCGACGACGATGCGCCGGTCGGTCGCCGCGACCTCTTCGCGGGCGGCGCCAGCCTGAGGGGCGCGATTCAGGTCCATGACGGAGTGGACCGCCTCGAGGTGACACCGCGCGCCGGCATGGCCCGCATCGGCGGCGCGGCCTTCCCGAAGGGCTATCAGCCCTACGACGCGATCGGGTGGGACGACGGCCCCGACGGCGAGCCGAACACCGAGGACGACCTCCGGCTGGGGCGCGTGCCGGTGACCTGGAGCATGGAAGAGTACACGGCGACCTTCGACGACGACGATATCCGGTACGTCGGGGCCCTCGGATCCGACGGGACCTTCACGCCCGCCATCGACGGTCCCAACCCCGAGCGCACGGGCAGCCGCAACAACGTCGGCGACGTGTGGGTCGTGGCGACCTACGCCGGCGCGGAGGCGGACCCCGGGGCGGGGCGGAGTCTTCGCGCCCGGGCGCACCTCATCGTGACGGTGCCGCTCTACCTCAAGTTCGATCCCTGGCAGGGCGTTCCGACGGGGAGGCTGGTCCCGTGATCAAGCCCGTCGGCCAGGTGGCGCTGCGCGAATTCCACGCCTTCGAGGCGGCGGGCGAGCGGTTCCTCTACCTCGTCCCCTCGGCCGGCATCTTCCGCATCGACGCGGCTTCGGCGGCGATCCTCGATCTCCTCAGCTACGGACCCCGCGCGCCGGGCGAGGTGGTGAACTCGCTCTCGGACCGCTATCCCGCGGAGCGCGTGCACGACGGGTTGCTCGAACTCCGGCAGATCCGCGCCATCGGCGAGGCCGGCGCCCCCGTCGAACAGGTCGTGAACGATCTGCCGCCGGACGGCTTTCCGCTCACGACGATGGTCCTCAACGTCACGAACAAGTGCAATCTCGCCTGCACCTACTGCTACGAGTACGGCGAAGACAAGATCGTCGACACGACGTGCACGGACGACCCGAAGTTCATGGGGGACGAGACCGCGCGGGAGAGCGTGGAGTTCCTCCTCAAGGAATCGGGACCGCTCGAGGTCGCGCACCTCACCTTCTTCGGAGGCGAGACGCTGCTCAACTTTCCCGTTCTCCAGGACACCGTGGCCTACGCGCGCCGCCGCGCCGAGGAGGTCGGGAAGCGGATCGAGTTCAGCCTCACCACGAATGCGACGCTCCTCCGCCCCGACATCATCGAGTGGCTGGCGGACAACGAGATCGGCGTGACCGTCTCCATCGACGGACCGAAGGAGATGCAGGACCGCATGCGGGTCTTCCACAGCGGGAAGGGCTCCTACGAGACGGTGCGGCCGCGGATCATGGAACTGCTCAAGCGGCACAAGTCCCGGCCGATCGGCGCCAGGGTGACGCTCACGCGCGAGAACCTCGACATCCATCGCATCTACCATCACCTGACGGAGGAGATGGGGTTCTGGGAGGTGGGTTTCGCACCGGTCACGACGTCCTCGGGGCGCGACTACGAGATCGAGGACGAAGGATACGACCGCATGCTGCGCCAGTTCGGGGAACTGGCGCGGGACTGGCTGGATCACGCGGTGGAAAACCGGCATCACGGATTCTCGAACGTGAAGGACACGCTGGAGGAGATCCACAAGGGCGTGAGCAAGGCGTATCCGTGCGGGGCCGGGCTCGGGCTCATGGGGGTGACGACGGGGGGCGACGTGTCGCTCTGCCACCGCTTCGCCTACTCGAACGACCACAGCTTCGGGAGTGTGGCGGAGGGAATCGACCGGGAGCGGCAGAAGGATTTCCTCGAGGATCACCACATCAAGAACAAGACGGACTGCCATACGTGCTGGGCCCGCCCGATCTGCTCGGGCGGCTGCTACCACGAGGCGTACACGCGGACGGGGGAGACGGCCGCGCCCAACCTGCACTTCTGCAACTGGGTGCGGACGTGGACGCACACGTGTCTGGAGATCTACGGGGAGTTGTCGGAGCGGAACCCGGAGTACCTGGCCCGCTTCGACCATTGACGCGGCCGGGCGCTGGTGTCGTCACTAACCCGGTCGACCTTCGCATGCGGAGGGGGAAGCCGTGAAACACTTGAAGCCGATCAACCAGAAGGCCGGCCGCATCGAGGCGCAGGTGGCCCGCGAGGAGATGGATGTCGTGGGGCTCGAGAGCCGTCCGGAGGGGCCTCACATCCCACTGGGATGCTCGCTCGTGTTCGCGCCCGGCTGGGAGGTGGACTCGAGCGGCGGGACGGCCGGGTTGTGCCAGCCGGTGGAGCGCGACCTGTTCGACTGCCACCTCGCCTGCTTCTGGCCCGCGCACGTGCCCGATCAGCTCAACCACTCGCCGGACTGGACCTCGAAGTGCGCCGCGGCGCAGAAGGACTGGCGCAAGCTGGATCTCGTCTTCCCGTGATCCGACGCGTGCGGGGCATCGCCGCCCTGGCCGGGCTTGCCTGCGCCGCCGCCGGTTCCGCCTGGACACCGGGCGTGGCCCGGGGGCTGGAGGCGCAGGAGAACGGCGCCGCGGAGACGAACGGCCGCAACGCCCACTGGTACATGGGCAACTACAGCAACGAGGTCATCGTCTGGGATGAGGCCTCGGAGGAGGTCGTGGACCGCATCCCGGTCAAGCGTCCGATCTCCCTCCGTCTCGATGTCTCCGAGGATCGATCGCGGCTCTACGTGATGGATCCGTTCTTCGAGACGATCGAGATCATCGCGCTCCCCTCCAAGGAGTCCATCGGCGAGTTCACGCTGAGCGAGGGTTCGACCCGGACGTGGATCCGTTCCTTCCAGGTGCATCCGAGCCAGGAATGGATGGCGATGAACGTCCAGAGCCGCACGAAGCTCGCGGACCGGTACCGAATCGACGAGCCGACGATTCTGCGCTTCGACCTGAGCACGTACGAGGTCACGGACACGATTCCGTGGCCCGGCGAGACGCTGCGCCGGTCCGCCAATTTCCGATTCTCCCCGGACGGCGACTTCCTTTACATGTTCGCGGATGATCTCGTCGTGCTCGATTCCGAGACGTACGAGGAGGTGGACCGCTGGGACATCTCCGAGCCGTTCGAGCCGGGACTCGGAGAGATGAGGCTGCCCTTCGCGCCCAGTCCGTACCAGGAAGTCGACGGCGTCTACACGGGCCTGTTCCGCATGACGGATCCGCTCCAGAACCGCCGTCTCATGGGGATCGCGACCGTGGATATGGCCGCGCAGGACGTGGAGTTCCACCCGATCGGACCCGACGAGGGCGTGTCGTTCGTGCTCTCTCCGGACGGGACGAAGGGGTACGGGCTCAAGTCCGAGATCGGGCACTACGAGATGTGGAAGTTCGACCTCCGGGACCGGCGCGTCGCCGGACGCGTGACCTTCGCGGGACGACCGCGGATGGCGCTGATGCCGAGCGCCGACGGCGAGAAACTGTACATCTACAACGCCGGGAACACGATCGACGTCTACGACGAAGAGACGTTCGAGTTCCTGCGCACGGTCGCGCTGGACGCGGACATGACGAGCGTCGTCGTGGTGCCCGACCCGGGTTGATCCGGGCACCGGACCCGGAATTCGCTCCCGTGAGGTCCGGGTGATCCGGGACCCGCACCTTCGCCGAGCCCTCGCCTACGTCCGACCGTACGCGGGGGCTCTGCTTCCCGTCGTCCTTCTCTCCACGGCCGGGACCGCGCTGGGGCTCGTCCTTCCCTACCTGTCGAAGGCGATGATCGACGACGCGATCCTGGGGCGGGACTTTCCGCTCCTGCTGAAGATCGTCGGCCTCTTCATCGCCATCACGATTCTCGCCTTCGGGACGAACGTCGCGAGCGGGATGCGCTACACGCGGGTGTCGGCGGGCATCCTGTTCGACATGCGGCTGGCGCTGTACCGCCACCTGCAGAAGCTCTCGCCGCGTTTCTACGCGCGGACGCCCTTCGGGGACATCGTCTCGCGTATCAACAGCGACATCGGCGAGATCCAGCGCGTGACGGCGGACGCGGCGCTCGGCTTGTTCGGGAACGTGCTCTTCCTCATCGGGACGATGGGGATGCTGATCTATCTCGACGCGCGGCTCTTTCTGGCCGGGCTCGTCGCGCTGCCGCCGAGCCTGTGGGCGCTGGTGAGGTACCGGAACCGGCTCGAGGGGCGCGTGACGACGCTGCGCGAACGGAGCGCGGACATCGGGAGCTTCCTCATCGAGACGCTGCAGGGGGTGCGCACCGTGGTCGCCTCCAACGCCCAGGAGCGGGAGGCGAAGAGATTCGGGCGCTACAACGACCGCTTCGTGCGGGCCCTGATGTCGATGCGGTGGTTCACGTACCTGGCGGGAGGCCTGCCGGGGGTTCTCCTGCAGACGGGGACGGCCGCCGTCTTCCTGTACGGGGGCTACCGGGTCATCACGGAGGCGACGACGCTCGGGACGTTCGTCGCGTTCATGGCGTACCAGATGCGGCTCCTCTTTCCCGTGCAGGCGCTGATGGGGCTGTACGCGAACCTCGCGAGCGCGCGGGCGTCGCTCGTGCGCGTGCACGAAATCTTCGACACGCCGCTCGAGGTCGTGGAGGCGGACGACGCGGAGCGGCTGGCGAGGGCTTCGGGGACGCTCGTTCTCGAGGACGTGCGGCTCGGCTTCGGGCGGGGGGGCGAGGTGCTGGAGGGC
>CAZDZJ010000119.1:0-65124 GCA_964509895.1 uncultured Gemmatimonadota bacterium | reverse complement strand
GCCCACCCCTCACCGGCCCCCACCGGTCTCGTCCTCCACAACTCGCGGATCCAGCGCCTCCGTGAAGCGGCGCAGGGCCCGCGCAAGCAGCGTCCCCACGGATCCCGGCGCGACCTCGATCACCTCGGCGATCTCCGCGTACCGGAAGCCCTCCTCCCTCATCAGGAGCAACTGACGGTCACGTTCGGGCATCCGTGCCAGCGCGGCGCGCACCGCCGCGACCCTCTCAGCCCGCAAGACCGACTGATCCGGCAATTCCTCCGGATCGTGTGCGAGGTTCACCTGCTCGTGGCGCTCCGCCAGCAACCGTCGCCGTCGCGCGCTCATGCGGGCGTCGTCCCGCACCAGGTTCGTGGCAACCGTGAACAGCCAGCGTCGCACCTCCTCGTTCGGAAGGCTCCGGTCCAGCAGCCGAACGAACGCCTCCTGTACGACGTCCGCCGCAAGGTCGGCGTCACCCACCAACCGGTCGACATACCGGAAGAGTGGCGCCCAGTGGCTCTTGTACGCCGCCTCGAAGTCCACGGTTCTCCTCTCGACACCGTTACCGGAACGCGAATAGCACCGTGGCCTGTACCCTTGCCATCCATAGGGTGAACGCCTGCCGGAGTCCTATCGTGACGCGTCCGGTGCCGCCTGAAGTTTCGGCGGTGGGCCCGCCTCCGGTACGTTAGGGGCGCGGCGTCCCGAAGTCAGCCCGCCACGAAACCCCGAGACCGGTCGAGCCCGAGGCCGGCCGGGCCCACCGAACCGAGGAGTCGGATGGAAGATTCGGACCACTTTCTGGAGGATCACCACGGGTTGATCCGCGAGATGGTGCGCGAGTTCGCGGAAGCCGAGATCGCGCCCGTCGCCGCCCGCTACGACGAGTCGGAGGACTTCCCGTGGGACACCGGCGCCCTCATGTCGGAACTGGGGCTGTTCGGCATTCCGTTCGACGAATCGCTGGGCGGCGCCGGCATGGACCTGCTCGCCGCATCGATCGCCGTCGAGGAACTTGCCCGCGTGGACGCGAGTCATTCGATCATGGTCGGGGCGCACACGAGCCTGGCCGCGACGCCGATCGCGCGCTGGGGAACGGAAGCGCAGAAGGAGCGCTTCCTCCGACCCCTCGCCACCGGCCGGGTCCTCGGCGGCTTCGGGCTGACGGAGCCGGGCTCGGGGTCCGATGCGGGCGGCATGCGGACGACGGCCAGGAAGGCGGGGGACCGGTGGATTCTCAACGGTCGCAAGACGTGGATCACCCACGGCGGTGTTGGGGAAGTGTTCGTCGTCGGGGCCCTCACGTCGCCCGATAAGGGCTCGCGCGGGATCACGGCGTTCGTCCTCACCAAGGAGACGTGCGATCTGGAGGATGCCGTGCGCGTCGGGTTCGGCCATTCTCCCGACCTGGACGCGATGCCGGGGTTCACCGCGGGCCAGAAGCTGCGCAAGCTGGGTTGGAACGCGTCCGATACGCGCGAACTCACACTGGAGGACGTGGAGGTCCCGGAGGAGAACGTGCTCGGCGAGATCGACCGGGGTTTCCCCGTCTTCCTCGACACGCTGGACGGTGGACGGGTCGGGATCGCCGCGCACGCGATCGGGATCGCGCAGGGCGCCCTCGATCAGACCGTCCGCTACACGGGCGAGCGGAAGCAGTTCAAGCGGAAGATCCACGACTTCCAGGGCGTTCGCTTCATGCTCGCCGAGGCCCAGACGCGCATTCACGCGGCGCGGCTCATGATGCACGAGGCCGCGCGACTCCGGATGGCGGGGAAGAGGCACAAGAAGGAGGCCGCGATGGCCAAGCTGTTCGCCTCGGAGACGGCGATGGACGTGACGACGATGGCCGTCCAGCTGCACGGCGGGTACGGCTATTCGCGCGAGTATCCCGTCGAGCGGATGATGCGCGACGCAAAGATCACGGAGATCGGAGAGGGGACGAGCGAGATCCTCAAGATCGTCATTTCGCGGGAGATGCTGCGCGAAGCGGGCTCCCTCGATTAGATTGCGCGGAGCAGGCTTCGCATAAGGCGCGCGGCAACGAAGACATACACGGGCCCCCGGTCGGCGCGACCGGCGGTCCGCATCGAAGAATCGAGTCTCACAGGATGTCAGTCCTCTGGTAGTGCAACCGGGCACGGCGGCCCCGTGCGCGCACTGAGATAACGTGCGCCGCGAGATCGTCGTAAACGCCACGACCCGCGAGACACGGGTCGCGATCCTCGAAGACCACAAGCTCGTCGAACTGATGTACGAACGGCCCGACGAGCGGCGCATGGCCGGAGATATCTATCTCGGCGTGGTCGAAGCGATCGTACCCGGACTTCAGGCGGCCTTCGTCAACATCGGGGCCGAGAAGTCCGCCTTCCTGCACGCCTCCGATCTGCAGCCCGATGAGGATGCCGACGATGAGGGGAACGGGGGCCGTCGCGGCAGCCGCAACGGCAACCAGCCACGCATCGAGGAATCGATCCGCAAGGATCAGACGCTCCTCGTCCAGGTCGTCAAGGAGCCCATCGGGACGAAGGGCGCGCGCGTCACGACGCAGGTCTCCCTGCCGGGCCGGTTCCTCGTGTACATCCCGGACTCCTCCCACATCGGGGTCAGCCGCAAGATCGACGACCGCGAGACGCGCTCCCGCCTGCGGAAGATGGTGCGGGACATCCTCGGCGACGAAGGCGGTGTCATCGTCCGGACCGTCGGGGAGGAGTTGACGAAAGAGGCGTGCGAGCGGGAACTGAAATCCCTGCGGAAGACGTGGACGAAGGCGCGCCGCCGGCAGAAGGGGATGAAGGCGCCCGCGCTCGTGTACCAGGACGCGCGGCTGACGTCGGGCATCATCCGCGACCTGTTCAGCGATCGGATCGACCTCCTCACGGTGGATTCGCAGGAGCTGTACCACGAGATCCGCTCCTACCTGGGGCAGGTGGACCCGGACCTGCTCGAACGCGTGAGCCGGTACGACGGCTCCGCACCGATTTTCGACGAGTTCGGGATCGAGGAGGAGATCCGGCGGGCCTTCCGGCGCAAGGTACATCTCAAGTCCGGTGGCCACGTCGTCATCGAGCAGACGGAGGCACTCGTCTCGATCGACGTGAACACGGGCCGCTACACCGGGCGCAAGGATCCGGCAAGAACCATCCTCAAGACGAACCTCGAGGCGGCGGGGGAGATCGCCCGCCAACTCCGGCTGCGGGACGTGGGCGGGATCATCGTCATCGACTTCATCGACATGAACGAGGAAGAGTCGCGCAACAAGGTCGTGCAGCAGGTAAGAACGCTGCTCGGCCACGACCGCGCGCGCACGAAGGTGTTCGGCCTCTCCGAACTCGGCCTCCTCCAGCTCAGCCGCCAGCGCGTGAGTCCCAGCCTCCACCAGCGGATGATGGAACCCTGCCCCTACTGCGAGGGCGCGGGGAGAATCCTCGCTTCGGAGACGGTCGTCCGCCGCCTCGAGCGGGCGCTGGACCGGGTTACGGCCGCGGGAAGAGAGAGCGGGATCACGATCCTCACGCACCCGGTGATCGCCCTCCACCTGCTGGAACGCGAGCGCGAGTTCCTGGACCGAATGCGGAGCAACGGCGGGATCGCGATCGAGCTGCGCGACGATCCGTTACTCGGTCTCGACGAGTTCCGGCTCCTGGCGCACCCCGCCGACGCCGACGTTACGAAGAAGTACATTTCGAGCTGATCGCAGGAGGTCGACGGAACCTGTGGACCCGTCCGCTCCCGGCGGCTTCCGGGCGCGATTTTGTTTGACACGTCCGCCCGTCGCGGATAGTCTCAACGGCTCGCAATTCGTGGAATTCCAGCAGTGATCTGACGATATGTACGCGATATTCAAGGCACAGGGGAAGCAGTTCCGCGCGGTGGAAGACGCCGTGCTCCGCATCCCCTCCCTCGCGGCCGAGCCCGGGGAGACGGTCAGGTTCGACGATGTGCTGCTCGCCGAGCAGGACGGGGACGTGCATGTCGGAGCCCCGTGCGTGACGGGCGCCTCGGTCGCGGCCGAGGTCGTGAGCCACGGGCGCGGCGACAAGATCGTCGTCTACAAGATGAAGCGGCGGAAGGGCTACCGGCGGAAGCAGGGCCACCGCCAGGGGTACACCGAGATCCGGATTGTCGGCATCGATCTGCCCGACGAGCCGCAGGAGGCGGCCCCGAAGGCGAAGGCGGCCCCGAAGGCGCCGAAGCCGAAGGCCGCCGCGGAGCCGAAAGCGACTCCCGCAGCGGAGGCCGCTCCGGAATCCGAGGCCGCCGAGCGCACGCCGGTGGACATCACGCCGGTGGCCCGGAAGCTGGCCGAGGAACACGGCATCGACCTCGCGACGATCGAGGGGACGGGCAAGGACGGCCGGATCCTCAAGAGCGATGTGGACAAGGCCATTGGGGCGAAGGAAGGCGACTGATGGCACACAAGAAGGGTGTCGGCTCCAGCCGCAACGGACGCGATTCGAACCCTCAGTATCTCGGGGTCAAGAGGTATGGGGGCGAGCAGGTCATCGCCGGCAACATCATTGTCCGGCAACGGGGAACGGCCTTCCACCCGGGCCGCAACGTCGGCCGGGGCAGGGACGACACGCTGTTCGCGCTCGCCGACGGACAGGTGGAGTTCCACCGGCGGCGAGGCCGCCGCTTCGTCAGCGTGGTGACGCCGGGAGCATAGTCGTCACGACGCCAGCCCGCCGCGCGCTCGCAGCCGTACCGCCACCGGCTGCAGCCGCGCCGGGCAGTCCCGGCGCCGCCACGGTTTCGTCGAACCTCCTCAGGAGCCCCTGAACTCGGGCTTCCGCTTCTCCAGGAAGGCGCCCACGCCCTCCGCCATGTCGTCCGTGGAGAAGAGGAGCGAGAACCAGCTCCGCTCGAACTTCAGCCCCTCATCCAGCGGCATCCGCCGGGCGGCGAGGATGGATTCCTTGGCTGCCTGAAGCGCGACCGGGCTGCGGCTGGCGATGTTCGCGGCCAGTGCCATCACGTGGTCCTCGAGTTCCTCCGGGGCGACCGCGGCTTCAACGAGCCCGATCCGCTCGGCCTTCTCGCCCGAAATCAGTTCGCCGCTCATGACGAGGCGCATCGCCCATCCCTCGCCGACCAGCCGCGGGAGGCGCTGCGTGCCCCCGGCGCCCGGGATGAGCCCGAGGTTGATCTCCGGCTGGCCGATCCGCGCCTCGGTCGACGCGACGCGCATGTCGCACGACATGGCGAGTTCGCAGCCCCCGCCGAGGCAGAAGCCGTTGATCATCGCGATGATGGGCTTCGCGAAGGATTCGACCGCGCCGTAGATGTCGCCGCGCGCCATGCTGCGGTACTGCTCGACGGGTCGCGCGTCCTTGAACTCCGAGATGTCGGCGCCCGCGATGAAGGAGCGGTCGCCGGCTCCCGTGATGACGACGACGCGGACATCGTCGTCGGCCGCAAGACGGTCCAGCGCGCCGAAGACGGCGCAGCGGACGGCGCCGTTCAGCGCGTTGAGCTTGTCCGGCCGGTTAACCGTGAGTTTGGCGATATGTCCGTCGAGCTTCTCGACGAGAAGGACGTCACTCATGACGACTCCGATGCTTCAGGTTGGCTGGTTTCGAGCGTTTGTGGCGGTCCGGGCGGTGCGCCGGTCGAACGGTATCACGCGAGACCTGGCGGGGCTATGCAAGGTCCTTCGAGACCCCGGGGATTCGGACCCCTGTCCTCAGGTGCCGGACAGGCTCAGGCTTCGTGGGTGGTACGGCCGCCCAGAACGGTGCGGACGACCTCGATCTCCTTGATGGCGTACGGGTCCGCCGTATGGGGATCGGCCCCGAGCACGACGTAGTCCGCCAGCTTGCCCTCCGTGATCGAGCCCTTGATGTCCTCCTCGAAGGAGGCGTGGGCTCCGTTGATCGTGCAGATGCGGAGCGCCTCCGGGACGGAGATTCTCTGGCTGGGGCCCCATTCGCGGCCCTGCATGTCCGTGCGCGTGACCATGCTCTGGATCGCCATCATCGCCTCGAACGGGCCCGGCGGGTAGTCGGACGCGCCCGCCACCGGGATGTCGTAGTCGAGGAACCTCCGGTGGGCGAACATCCATTCCATCTTCTCCGGCCCGTACTCGCCCCACTTGTTCCCGTGGAAGTGGATGTAGGTGTAGAACGGGGTGGGGATGGCGCCGATGTCCCGGATACGCCGGAGGAGGGGATCGTCCACCAGCGAGCAGTGCTCGAGGCGGAAGCGGGGGTCGGCCTGCGGCATCTCCCGCTGGGCGCGCTCGAAGGCGTTGAGACACATGTCGATTGTCTTGTCGCCGTTCGCGTGGATCCCGATCTGGAAGCCGGCGCGGACGGCGTCGTCCACCGCCTCGTGGATATCCTCCTGGCTCATGGTGCTGATGCCGTAGTCGTCGGGGCGCCCGACGTACGGCGTGCGCATCGCCATCGTGCGCTCCGAGGCCGAGCCGTCCGCGCTGTACTTGACCGCGCCGATACGCAGGTTCTCGTCCCCGAAGCCGGTCCGGACGCCGGCCTGCTTGAGGGCCGCGAACAGGCCGCCGCCTCCGGAGGGGAAGTAGTACATGCGGAAGCGGAGGTCCCCGGCGTCGTACGCGTCCTGCAGCGCGGTGAGGCCCTGGCTGCTCCCGCCGGTCTCGTGGACCGAGGTGATGCCGGCGGCCGACATCAGCTCTCCGATGAGGGCGACGCCGGCCGCGCGCTCGTCGCGCGTGCTCCCTCCGGGGACGAGGCGCTGCAGCGGGCGGCGAGCGAGTGACGCCACCTTGCCCGTCAGTTCGCCGTCCTCGCGGTAGAAGTGCCCGCCGGGCGGGTCCGGCGTGTCGACCGTGATCCCGGCGAGTTCGAACGCCTTCGAGTTGTACACGCTCGTGTGGCCGCCGCGGTGCGTGACCTGCACCGGATGGTCGGGGACCGCGTCGTCGATGTCGAGGCGGTTGAGGGGCCGGCCCTCCTCGATCTTCGTGTCGTCGTACAGGAAGCCGACGACCCACTCGCCCGGTGGCGTGTTCTGGGCCCGCTCGCGGAGCGCGGACTTCATCCCCTCGATCGTGCGGATGTTCATGTCCACCTGCGTGAGGTGGCGCATGCCGGCGGACGAGGGGTGGTTGTGCGCGTCGATGAAGCCCGGGACGATGGTGCCGCCGCCGGCGTCGATGCGCTCGGTGCCGGGTCCGGCGAGGTTCTCGATGTCGCGGTTCGAGCCCACGGCGAGGAAGCGGCCGCTCTTCACGGCGAGCGCCTCGGCCTGCGGGAGGTCATCGTCGACCGTGTAGATGGTGGCGTTCGTCACGATCTGGTCCGCGTGTCCGCCGTCGGCGCCCGCGCGCGCCCCGCCTCGCCCCGACTGGGCGCAGCCCGCGAGTGCGGCGCCACCCGCCGCCAGCCCCGAAAGGGCCATGAATTCCCGCCGATTGACCTCGCTCATCCTCGTCTCCCTCAGGCTTCGTAGGTCGCGCGGCCGCCGACTACGGTGCGCAGAATCTCGATCTCCTTGATCGCGAAGGGATCGACCGCGTGCGGATCCTCCGCCAGGATCACGAAATCCGCCAGCTTGCCTGCCGTGATCGAGCCCTTGCCGTCTTCCTCGAACGCCGCGTGCGCGCCGTTGATCGTGCACACGCGGAGCGCCTCGGGAACCGTGATCTTCTGGCTCGGGCCCCACTCGCGTCCCTGCATGTCGGTGCGCGTGACCATGCTCTGGATGCCCATCAACGCCTCGAAGGGGCCCGGCGGATAGTCGGAGGCGCCCGCCACCGGGATTCCGTAGTCGATGAAGCGGCGGTGGGCGAACATCCACTCCATCTTCTCGGCGCCGTACTCGCCCCACTTGTTCCCGTGGAAGTGGACGTAGGTGTAGAAGGGGGTCGGGATCGCCCCCACGTCCCGGATCCTGCGCAGGAGGTCGTCGTTCACGAGAGAGCAGTGCTCGAGGCGGAAACGGGGGTCGGCCTGCGGCATCTCCCGCTGCGCACGCTCGAAGGCGTTGAGGCACATGTCGATCGCGAGATCGCCGTTGGCGTGGATGCCGATCTGCCAACCGTTCCGGACCGCGTCATCCACCGCCTCGTGGATCTCCTCCTGGTTCATGGTGAGGATGCCGTAGTCGTCCGGACGCCCGACGTAGGGCGTCGACATCGCCATCGTGCGCTCGGAGGCGGAGCCGTCCGCCCCGTACTTGATCCCGCCCACCTTCACCCACTCGTCCCCGAAGCCGGTGCGGATGCCCGCCGCCTTGAGGGCGTCGAAGAGGCCGGAGGGGTCGCCGGCGTTCGGGAAGACGTAGGCGCGGAAGTGCAGTTCCCCTGCCTCATGGGCGTCCTGGTAGCTCACGAGGTCGTTGCCGGCCCCGGTCTCGTGGACCGAGGTGAGGCCGGCCGCCGCCATGCGTTCGCCGATGAGGCGGATGCTCTCCTGCCGCTCCGCGCGGGTCGTGCCGGCGGGGATGAGGCTCTCGAGCGGGTCCTTGGCGTGTTCCGCCACGCGCCCGGTGAGTGCCCCGTTCTCCTTGTAGAACTTGCCGCCGGGCGGGTCCGGCGTGTCGGCGGTGATCCCGGCGAGTTCGAACGCCCTCGAGTTGTAGACGCCGGTGTGGCCGCCCCGGTGCGTGACGGAGACGGGGTGGTCGGGGACGGCGTCGTCGATGTCGGCCCGGGTCAGGGGACGGCCGTCCTCCAGCTTCGTGTCGTCGTAGAGGAAGCCCTGTACCCACTGGCCCGGCGGCGTGTTCTGGGCGCGCTCGCTGAGCGCGCTCTTGATCCCCTGGATCGAGCGCACGTCGAGGCTGACCTGCTTGAGGTGCTTGGTGCCGGAGTAGAACGGGTGGTTGTGGGCGTCGATGAAGCCGGGGACGACGGTGTGGCCGGTGGCGTCGATGACCTCCGTGCCCTGGCCGATGAGGTTCGACACGTCGTCGCTCGATCCCACGGCGAGGAAGCGGCCGCTCCTGACGGCGAACGCCTCGGCGCGCGGCAGGTCGTCGTCTACCGTGTAGACGGTCGCGCCGCGCACGACGATATCCGCGTGGCCACCCGCGGCGGTACCGGCGGCGGAGCCGGATCCGCCGCCGGCGCCCCCGGGCCCGCAGCCGGCAAGCGCCGCGCCTCCCGCCGCGAGGCCGGAGACCGCCATGAAGTCACGCCGCGTGAAGTCGCCCATACCGTGCCTCCTACTTCAGCTCGACGAGTTGCTCGGGGTCCACGCGCACGACGATGTAGGTGATCGTCTCGGTGATCTCGCTGAAGCCGTGCGGCGAGCCCGCCGGAATGATGAGCATGTCGCCGGGGCCGATCTCCTGGCTCCGGCCCCCCACGATCCCGCCCACGGCGCTGGGGCCGGTGAGCGTGAGCACGGTTCGGCCCTCGGGGTCGAGTTCGCGGGCGTCCGACAGTTCGCCACCCGTCACCAAAGTCCCGCGTCCGGAGACGACGTAGTAGACCTCGGTCTGCTGATGGTGCTGGATCGCCCCGAGCGACGTGGTCGGCGGGCGCTGGACCACGCCGACGCCGGCGTTGTGTCCCCCCGCGTCGATATGCCGGATCTGCTGGTCGCTGACCCGGCCCTCGGGCGCGTTCGCGATCGTGGCGAGGATGTCGGCCGCGGAGATGTACGTGGCCGGCGGGTTGTCCGGCCTGTCGCCGGGCGCGCTCCACAGGACACCTGCCGCGAGGGCGACGACGATCAGCTTCGACATGGTCTGGCTCCGGTCTTTCGATTGATGGAGAGATGAGACCGCCCACGACACTAAGCACGGCCGAGGGTCCCGGTCCACGCCTGGGCTCGCGGCTTGACTGGCGACGGAGCGTAATTACAGTAATTACCGCACAACTCGCAGAGAGGAGAATCCAACCATGGGGCGAGCATCAACGACCCGCACTGTCAAGCTTGTGGCGATCGGGAACTCGAGGGGCATCCGGCTGCCGAAGGTCCTGCTGCGCAAGTACGGTTGGGGAGAGTCTGTCGTCATGGAAGAGGCGGAAGACGGGCTGATTCTCCGGCGGGAGACCGAGCCCCGAACCTCCTGGGAGGATACGTATCGAGCCATGGCGGCGGAGGCTGAAGACTGGAGCGATTTTGACGCCACCATGGCCGATGGTCTGGATTGATGGGGGACTTCCCCAAGCGCTACACGATCCACTTCGCCGACCTCAACCCGACGATCGGCGCCGAAATCAGGAAGGTCAGGCCGGTCGTCGTCGTCAGTCAGAACGAGATGAATCGACTGCTCGAAACCGTCGTCGTATGCCCTTTGACCACGACACTGCATCCCACGTGGCGTACACGCGTTCAGACTCCGTGCGCGGGGCAGGACGCGGAGATCGCCGTGGACCAGATCCGTGCGGTCAGCAAGCGTCGGCTTCGTCGCCAGATCGATCGGCTTTCCCCCGGGAAGGCGGCCGAACTCCGCCGAGTCATCACCCGGATGTACGGCGAATAGCGCGATCTTCGACGCGTTCCCGCGGGAACTTGTTCGGGGGGCGTCGCTGTCCCGCGAACGGGTTGCGGACGTACCTTCCGGGGGTCGTTTTGGGGTCTGCATCAGACCGCACACGAGACGGATCAGGAGGGACGGATGACCGAGTGGAGCCGCCGAAACTTCGTCAAGGTGACCGCCGCCGCAGGGCTCGCGCTCCCGGCCGCGCCGGCCCTCGCCGCGACCGATCCGCGGGCCGCTGGCATCGGACTGGGGGCGGGTCCGACAGCCGGTTCCCGTTCGGACGATGATCCGCTGGGAATCCGGGGCGAGTTCCCGGTCACGGAGGAGTTCGCGTATCTGAACACGGCCTCCACGGGGCCGCTCCCGCGTCCGGTGCACGAGGCGCTCGTCGCGTACGCAGACGAGAAGCTGAGCTACAACGATCCGGGGAGCCGCGGCCGGGCCACCGCCCGCGCCCGCGGCCGCTTCGCGAGCCTGTTCGGGGCGGACGAGGACGAGATCGCGCTCCTGTTCTCGACCAGCGACGGCGAGAACATGGTGGCGAAGGCGGTCGACTGGCAGCCGGGCGACAACGTGGTTATCGACGAACTCCACTTCGTCACCGCCTTCGTCGTTTACCGCGAGCTCGAGCGGCGCCACGGAGTCGAACTCCGGATCATCCCCTCTCGCGACGGGCGCGCCCAACCCGAGGACTACGACGCCTACACCGACGACCGCACGCGCCTCATCAGCGTGGCGTGGGTCTCGAACCGGAACGGGTTCCGGCACGATCTGCCGACGCTGGGCGAGATCGTGCACGCCCGGGGTGGCTACCTGTTCGCCGACGGGATCCAGGCGTTCGGCACGTTCCCCACGAACCTGCACGACGAGGGCGTAGACTTCGCGTGCGGCAACGGCTACAAGTGGCTCTTCGCCGATTTCGGATGCGCGCCGCTGTACGTGCGTCGGGAGCACCACGAGTGGATGCAGCCCGACCGCTTCGGGCATGGGCACGTCGCGGAGACGCTCCCGGAGCACCAGTACCGGCTGAAGACGGACGCGCAGAAGTACGAGTACGCGAACCCCGCCTACGGCCCGATCGCGGCCATGGACGCCGCCCTCGGCTTCCTCGGCGAGGTGGGGCTGGAACGGATCGCCGAGCACACGCACGCGCTCGCGGGCCAGCTCCGGGAGGGCGCCGCGGAACTCGGAATGAAGCTCTTCACGCCGCCCGCCAACCCCTCGGCGATCGTGAGCTTCTACCACGGGATGGACCCGGATGAACTCGGCGACGCCCTGCGCGCGGAAGGCGTCTTCTTCACCTACCAGGAGGGAGGGGCACTCCTCCGCGCCGCCGTCGCGATGTTCAACAACCGCGACGACATCGACCGCCTCCTCGGAGTCATCGCCGCCCGCGTATAGCGCTCCGCGAGGGTGTCAATCCACCAATCGGCGTGGGCGCGCAGCCGCCGGAGTCACGTGGATGGGCCATACTACGAATCTTCTACCTGTAGAATATACGGTTCAAGCGGATGACCCATTGACAGTTATGACCCTCTCCGCGGTATGAGCACTCTGACAGATGAGCGGGTGCGTGATGCGCTCAAAGCGCTTGAGGGAGTCGACGCCAAGGGTCAGGGAATCAGTGCGGTCTCTCTGCACCCGTTTCCGGCGCGCATGCCTGCTGGTGTTGCCGAGCACCTGATCGCGGCCCAGCGCTTGAGGCGACAAGGAATCGGCTTTGATCGCGATCCCTTTGCCGTCCTCTTGAGCCGGGTTGCGACACGGACTCTACCAAAGGAACCGCTAGAGTCGACCGCAAATCGAGTACTCGAGAAAGCGCAGGATAAGATCACGGGAATCCGGCTCCCTGCCGTGCGCAAGCAACTGCCGAAGGAGGATCAGCAGTTTCTGCGCTACTCAACTGGGTCCTCCACAAGATTGGGGATGCGAACGTCGTGAACCGTCTCCGGCGCTCCATCGGTGGAATCAGCGAGGCTCTCTGGAAAAACGTACCTTCCCTCGCACCCGGCCAAGCAATCATCTCCTTCACAAGCCTCGCCAGACCGCTCCAGATCAGCGTTGATCCCTCGCCCTGCAAGCTACTGATGGTCGAGTAGTAGGCTTTTCCTTGGCAGGGAGATTAGAAGGCTCCGAGATGAACCGATAAGGGGCTTCCGTCGCCCTCCGTCCCTAGCATGAGCGGACGATCCCCGGTACAGGTTGCATCGCCTTTGAAGCATACATTCGCGCGAAACAACGGCCAAGCCATCCCAAGCGGTGCAGATTACAGCCGGACAACTCCGTACTCCTCCTCCATCACGCCGTAGAGCGCGTCCCGATCGGCGATGTCGACCAGAGGTTCGCCGCCACGCCAGGTTGGAAGGGGTTTCAGCGCGTCGAGATCGGCGTCGACCGTGCTCGGCTCGGCCAGCACGCGCCTCAGCCCCGCCTCCAGGAGTTCAGATGCGGTTGTCTGCCGCCGCTGGGCCTCTTCGCGCAGACGCCGCAGCAACGTGTCGTCGATGTTCAGGACTACCTTGGACTTCCCTCGCTCGCGCTCGGACACTGGGCGCTCCTTCCCGTAGTTTCGAGACCGGACCCTAAAGCTACCTGATCTCCTCGCGGATCGCGGCGAGTTCTTCGGCGGCGCCGTCGGGCGGTTGGGTGAACAGGCTCACGCCGATCGTGACGGCGAAGCCGGCCGCGAAGCCCGGGAGCATCTCGTACAGGTTGTAAAAGCCCTCCTTGAAGAGGACGACCCACAGCATCGTCACGAGGAAGCCGGCGATCATGCCCGCGAGGGCCCCGGCGCGGGTCGTGCGCGCCCAGAACAGCGAACACAGCACGACCGGTGCGAAGGCCGCCGCGAGACCTGACCACGCGAAGAGGACGAACCAGAAGATCGCGCGCTCCGCCGTGAGTGCGAGCACGAGACCCGTGAGCCCGAGCACGACCGTTACGGCCTTGCCCAGCACGGAGAGCGCGCGCTGCCCGGCGTCCGGGCGGAAGATCTTCTGATACACGTCCCGCACCGCCGCGGAGGAGGCAAGGATCAGCAGCGAATCCGCCGTCGACATGATGGCGGCGAGGACGACGACGAGGACGAGCCCGGTGAACAGGTCGGGCAGGAGCCCCGCGGCCATGGCCGGCAGCACCGTCTCCGGGTCGGCGAGCCCCTCGTAGAGCACGCGCCCGGCCATCCCCGTGACCACCGCGCCCAGATCGAACACGATGATGCAGCCGACGGCGATCGGTCCCGCCTTCCGGATCTCGCGCTGGTCGCGCGCCGCGAGGAAGCGCGCCAGAAGCTGCGGGGCGCCGAGGAACGCGAGGCCCACCCCAACGAACCCGGCCGCGCTCGCGATCCCGGCCGGCGTGAGCCCGAGCCCGCCGTCGAGCCGCAGCAGGTCCGACCCCGACGCCTGCATCCCGCTGAAGAAGGCCAGCGGTTCGGCCGCCCTCAGGCCCTCCAGGAGCGCGCCCCAGCCGCCGACCGCCGTGATCCCGACGAAGGGAAGGACGAGCAGGCAGGTGAACATGAGCACGCCCTGCGCGAAGTCCGAGTACGCCACCGCCTTGAAGCCGCCCACGACCGTGTAGAAGAGGACCACGGCGAGGCCGAGGTAGACGCCCGCGTGGTATCCGGTGCCGAGGAAGGAGTCGAACGCCTTGCCGGTCGCCGTGAGCTGCGCCCCCACGTAGAAGGCGACCATCGAGAGCACGATCGCGGCCCCGACGATCCGGAAGGCGTGCCGGGTGTCGCGGAAGCGGTCCTCGAGGTAGTCGGGGACGGTGATCGAGCCGTAGCGGTCGGTGAACGCCTTGAACGGCCGGGCTACGAAGGCCCAGGCGAGGGCGACGCCCAGCACTTCACCGAGCACGACCCAGAGCGCGTGCATGCCCAGCGCGTAGCCGATCCCCGTGAGCCCGAGCAGGAGCCAGGCGCTCTCCCCGGTCGCGTTGGACGAGAAGGCGAGGACCCAGGATGGGAGCTTCTTGCCCGCAGCGTAGTACCCCTTCACGTCGTGCGATTCCTTCCCGCCCCATACGCCGATGAGGAGGAGAAAGACGAGATAGGCGACGACGACGCCGATGATCACGGGAGACGGCATGCAGTCCTCCGTTTGCGTTGTGATGTGCGCTCCCGGGCAACCTACCTTCCACCTGAAACGCTCCGCTGACAACCGTCGTCCAAGCATCAGGTGTCGACGGTACGAAGTCCCGCCGAGGGGCGCCGGGCGTCGGGTCAACGTGACATGCCCCGGGATTGCAGCGTGCGCAGGCAGAGAAGATGGAGGCGGCGATGAAGGCGTTGGAGCTTCATGGGATTCTCCTCGCGGCAGGTCTGACCCTCGTTACGGGCTGCGCGGAGTCCCGCCCGCACGCGGAACTGATGGCCGATGCGGCCGCCGACGTGGAAGCGATCCGGCTGGAACGCGCGATGGTCCGCTTCGACTCCGCCCGGACCGCCTCCCCGAATGACGCCGAAGCGCACCGGCAGTATGCGAGGCTCGCCAACTACTTCAGCCTGAACGCGGAGTCCGCGGAGGCGTGGGAGCGCGCACTCGCGTTGGAACCCGAACGCGCTGCCGACTGGGAGGCGTACATCGGCGCCCTCCGCTGGGCCGGCATCTTCGAGACCGACCGCCGGTATGGCGAGAAGATCCTCCAGGTTCTGCCCGAGGCGCTCCGCAACGCGCCGGATCGTCCCGTCCTCTACGACGATGCCCAGGAGGCGGCGTCGGACCTCGGACAACTCCAGGCCTACGCCGCGATCCTGGCCGAGGTCGAGGCCATGCGGCCGGACAACCAGATCCTGCTGCACGCCCTGGCGTCGCTCCACATCGCGCGCGCCGAGCAGGAGGAGGGCGACCGGGGCCAGGCCGTGCGGGATTCGATCCGGGCCGTCCTCGACGCGCTCGCCGCCGAGGCCGAAGGCGATCCGGATGTTCCCGCACCGGTTCTGTATCGGCTCGCGGCGGGCTACGACTTCACGATGCTCAGGCGGGAGGACGATGCGGACCGCTGGCTGGAGCGCCTGGAGGCCGCCCCGGACCGCGGCGACCTGGCGGACGATCTTCGCTACTGGGATCTGGCCATCGAGTGGCAGGACGCCCTGTACGGCGATCGTGGCGAAAGTGGCGATGGCGGTGAAGGCGAGCGAGAACGGTGGGACGACGTGTCCCGGGTCGTCGCTCGGGGACTGAGGTCGAAGCAGCTCGGAGAACGGGCCGCATGGGCCACCCGGCGCTACGTGACCGTGCGGGCGGAGGTGATGGCCTCGCTGGATCCGGCGCCGTCGTCCGACGAACTGAACTACCCGCTCGGCGCGGCCGAGCCGCCGGGTCCGGCGCTCGATCCGGAGGCCGCCGAGTCGCTGTTGAGCGCCGCGCTGGAGGAGATCCGGTGGCAGGACGGCGTCTACGGCTACACGCTCCTCACGCTGCTCTAATTCGGGATCCAGCCAGAGGTCGTGCTCGAGCGGGCGATCGCGCTGGAGGAGGCGCTCCGCGCGGACCGCCCGGGATACCTGTATGCGGGAAGCCGGGGCCAGGAGCGGGAGACGTCACGCCTGAGCTTCATCGACCAGGCCCGCGTGATTCAGGCCCGAGCGCTCACCCAGCTCGGCGAGATCGAGGCGGCCGGCGCATTGTTCGAGGCGCTCGCCACGGAGTCCCGGCGAAGCTGGACGCTGGCGGAATACGGTCGGCACCTCCTGCGCGAAGGTCGGCGCGAGGAGGCGCTGGACGTCCTAGTGGAAGCCACCGCATTCCGCGCGTGGTATCGCCCCGCCGCCGTGGAGACCGCCGAGGCGATCGGCCTGTCCGAGGAGGCCGTGGAGGAGAGGCTCGCCGTGCGGACCCCCGTGGTCGAAAGGGAGCTGGAGCAGCGGGAACTCGGCCAGCGCATCGAGCGGGAGGCCCCGGCGTTCGCCCTCGCGGACCAGACCGGCGTCGAATGGCGGCTGGCCGACCTCGAGGGGAAGATCGTCGTGCTCAAGTTCTGGGCCACGTGGTGCGGCCCGTGCATCGAGGAATTCCCTCACTTCATCGAACTCCTGAAGACGTATGAGGCCGACGAGGACGTCGTGTTCCTGACCGTTGCCACCGCAGGGTCGCCCCGAGATCAGGTCGCCCAGCAGATCGAGGAGGGCGGCTTCACCTTCCCCGTCCTCTTCGACGAGCAGGGGCTCGCCCTGGACTACGAGATCCTTGCCTACCCGACGACGCTGTACGTGGATCGGTCGGGGCTCATTCAGTTCAAGCGCGAGGGCTTCGAGGAGTCCGACTACGAAGAGGGTGTCGCCCGCCGCATCGGCGCGCTCCGCAGCCAGTAGGGATCGCGTTCCGAGTGCTCGTCCGCGGCGATCACGCGTTCCCGCCGGGGCGACAACGGGAGCAGGAGCGGGAACGTTGCGTGACGCCAACCGGGACCTCAGCTTGACGTAGTGGAGCACCGTCCGCAGTGGAGTACCGTCCGGAGAGGCACGCCCATGTACGTTGCTGCATTCGTCACCGATAAGCCCGACGCGGAGCCGGCGCGGGCCGAAACGCGCGAGGCATTCCTGGAGTACCTCCGCAGCCATCCGGCCCATCCGGGTGTCGTCGTGCATCATGGCGGGCCGACGCTCGCCGACGACGGCGAGAGCATCGTCGGGCGGGTGCTTCTTCTGGAGGCTCCCTCGGTCGAGGCGGCGCGCGCGTTCCTGGCCGACAGCCCGTTCGGCAAGGCGAACGTGTTCGCCGAATGCCATGTCCACGCGTGGGACTGGACCACGGGACGCCCCGGCTGATCTTCCGGTCGCATCGCACGGCTTCCGGAGTCCGCTCGTGACGGGACGCCGGCATCGGCTTCGAATCGACGTTCGGCGATACCGGGGCGGTCTCGGTCGGTAGGCCATGGACATCAAAGACCTGATCATCGACGACCGGGAGCGCGGGGTCTTCAGGGTACACCGGTCGTGCATGACTTCCGACGATCTGTTCCGGCAGGAACGGGAACGGATTCTCGACCGGTGCTGGATCTACCTGGGACATGAATCGGAAGTGGAGGCCCCCGGCGACTACCGCCGCCGTACGGTCGCCGGCCGGCCGCTCTTCTTTGTCCGCGGCAGGGATGGCCGGGTACGGGTGTTCCTCAATTCCTGCCCGCACCGCGGCGCCTTGATCTGCCGTCGCGACGCCGGCAATGCGAAAGTTCTGCAGTGCTTCTATCACGCCTGGTCTTTCAACACGGACGGCGATCTGATCGGCGTCCCCGGGGAGGATGCCTACGGCCCCGACTTCGACCGGAAAGAGTTCTGCCTGAAGGAACCACCCAGGGTCGACAGCTACCGGGGCTTCCATTTCGTGAGCTTCAACCCGCAGGTCGAGGACCTGGTCACCTACCTGGCGGGAGCCAGGGACTACCTGGACCTGGTGGTCGACCAGGCCGAGGAAGGGATGCGGGTGATTCCCGGTTCCAACAAGTACGCCATCAGGGCCAACTGGAAGCTGCTGGCCGAGAACAGCCTCGACGGATACCACCTGGTTCCGACGCATCGAACCTACGTGGACTACATCGCCGGATTCGGGACGGACGACAGTGGAGAGAAGGTGTCCGCCCGCCCTCCCGGCGTCGCGAGGGCCCTGGGCCGCGGCCACTGCGTGTCGGAGAACATCTCCCGGAACGGCCGTCCCATCGCCCGCTGGCACCCGATCTTCGGCGAGGAGGCCAGGGAGCGCATCGCGCGAGTGCGCCGGCGTCTGGTGCGGAAATACGGAGAAGAGCGCACGTACCGGATGGCCGACACGTCGCGCAACCTGCTCATCTATCCGAACCTGCTGATCATGGACTTCGTGGCGATCAGCATCAGGTACATCGAACCGGTGGCGCCGGACAGGATGGAGGTCACGGCCTGGCATCTCGTCCCCAGGGAGGAGTCGGGTCCCGTTCTGGCCACCCGACTCGACAGTTACCTGACCTTCCTCGGACCGGGCGGCTTCGCCACGCCGGATGACGTGGAGGTCCTCGAGTCGTGTCAGGCCGGCTTCCGCGCCACCGGGACCGAGTGGTCCGACATCTCCAGAGGCATGTTGAATCCGTGCCCGGGCACGTCGGATGAACTCCAGATGCGGGGCTTCTGGCGGCAGTGGCACGCCCACATGCAGGGTCTGAACGCCGCCAACGTACAGGACGGGCCGTCCGGGGCGTCGCGCGCAGCGGTGGCCTCGGACGCCGGCGGCCATGCCGCGAGCGGACCGGGCGAACGATGACGGCCAACGGCGGCTCCGCGCTCAGGGAGGCCGTAGAGGAATTCCTGTACAGGGAAGCGGCGCTCCTGGACGATTGGAAGTTGGAGGACTGGGTCAAGCTGTTTACGGACGACGCCCGGTACGTGGTCCCCTCTACGGATCTGCCGGAAGGGGATCCCCGGAGCGACCTGGTGTTCATTGACGACGACATCATCCGCCTGCGCGCTCGCGTCGCGCGGTTGAACAGCCGCCACTCCCACCGCGAGAGTCCGCGATCCCGGACCCGCCGGTTCGTTTCGAACGTGCGGGTTGAAGAAGCCGGCGACGGGGAGTTCCGGGTCTCCGCGAACGTCCTGGTCTACCGGTTTCGCAGCGGCGAGGGAGCGCCGTACGTCGGCACGATCGAGTACATCCTCAGGAGGGACGGCGGGGACTTGAGGATAGCGTACCGCCGCGCGGTGCTCGACCTCGAAGACCTCTCCTGGCACGGCGCGGTGAGCATCATCTTCTGAATGGACCCGTCCGGAGCGCGATTCTTCGAGAGACATCTGGACCGATTCGCACGCGTCGAATCGTACTGCGGCCGCGTGGCGTCGGCGTTCGCCGTGGCCGGCGGCATCGCGCTCGCGGTGTTGCTCGCCGTCACGGTGGCCGAGGTCTTCTGGCGCTACGTCCTGAACGACTCACTCCTCTGGATCGAGGACCTCTCCACGATGTCGCTGGCTGTCGTGGTTGCGGCGGCGGTCGCGTACGGCGCGCGCGAGGGCTCTCACGTCTCGGTGAACCTCATCGCGCGCCTTGCGGGCCGGCGCGTGACCCGGGTCACCGACGCCGCTGCCCGGCTTCTCGGCGTGGGAGCGACCGCCGTGGCCGCGGCCGCCCTGTTCGTGCACGGCAGTTGCGGCCTTCCCTGCGGCGCGGTGACCGGGAGCGTGTCGATCCCCCACCTGCCGTTCTACTACGCGCTCGGCGCGTCGCTGGCCGCCTATGGCCTGCTGCTCGCATCCCAGTTCCTCCTCGGGCTTGCGACGTGGAACGCCGAGGACCCCAACGAGCCGGACGAATGATGGACGGAAGCGGCATCGCGCTTCTGGGCTTTCTCGCCCTCTTCGTTCTGCTGCTCATCAGGGTGCCCGCGGGGCTCGCGATGCTGATCGTGGGCGTGGCCGGAATCGCCGTGATCCGCCCGGGCGCCGTCATGCCGGTTCTGGCGGGAGAGGTATTCGCGGTCGCCTCGCGGTATTCGCTCACCATCCTGCCGCTGTTCATGCTGATGGGGAACCTGGCCGTGGTCTCCGGGATGAGTCAGGATCTGTACCGCGCCGCACACGGTTGGCTCGGGCGTGTGCGGGGCAGCCTCGCGTCCGCGTCGATCATCGCATGCGCCGGGTTCTCGGCGCTTTCCGGCTCATCGCTGGCCGCCGCGCTCACCATGGGCCGCGTGTCGCTTCCCGAGATGCGGCGGTTCAGGTACGACGACTCGCTGGCGACGGGCGCCATCGCCGCCGGCGGAACGCTCGGAATACTGATTCCACCCTCGGCGGGGCTCGTCATCTACGGGATCATCACGGAAGAGAGCATCGGTCGCCTGTTCATGGCGGGCGTGATGCCCGGGATTCTGCTCACGATTCTCTTCGTCCTCGCTGTCTGGATCGTCGTCAGGCGGGACCCGGACAAGGCCCCGCACGCCGGGGCGCCCGTTACGTGGCGGGAGCGTTTCCGGGCCACCGCGAGATCGGGGTGGATCCTGGGCATCGTCATCGTGACCATCGGTGGCATATACGCCGGCATCTTCTCCGCCATCGAAGCGGCCGGAGTGGGTGCGCTGCTGACGCTGGTCGCGGCCTGCGTGCGGCGAACGCTGAACCGGAAGACCGTGATCGAGATCGTCGGCGGCACGCTGAAGGCGAGCGGCACGGCCTTTCTCGTCCTGTTCGGCGCGTTCGTGTTCAAGGTCTTCCTTGGCCTCACCGGCATCGCGTTCGTCGCCTCCGAGTGGGTCGGCGAACAGGGGTTTTCGGGTCCGCAGGTGGTAGCGCTCGTATTGATCATGTTCGTCGTGCTCGGCACGTTCCTCGACGGATTCGCCATGCTCGTGCTGACGGTTCCCCTGGTCCAGCCGATCCTCGCGTCGCTGGGCATCGATATGATCTGGTTCGGCGTGATGATCGTCATCACGCTCGAAATGGGACTGATCTCGCCACCTGTGGGGCTGAACATTTTCGTGGTCAAGGGCGTCGCCCCCGATGTGCCGGTCCGGACGATGTTCCGCGGCGTCCTGCCATTCTGGCTCGCCCTGCTGGCGGCGCTGATTCTGATCGCGATGTTCCCGCGGGTCGCCACGTTCCTGCCGAACGCCATGTACGGGTGAGCGGGACCCCCGGAGACGCGCCGGCGGGCGCTCGCGCGGCGCCTCGGATGGGCTCCGAAGAGGACCTCCGGTACGAAGTCGACGACCGGATTCCCGGATTCCTCTCGCTCGGCCTCGGCCTGCAGCTCGCCGCCCTGTGCGTCAACGGGGTCGTGCTGATGCCGACGATCGTGTTCCGGGCTGCCGGCGCCGAGGACCTCGTATTCTGGGCGGCGTTCGCCTCCGTCCTGGCGTGCGGCGTTTCCGCGATCATGCAGGCCGCACGGGTGGGACGGATCGGCGCGGGATTCGCTCTGACGCACGTCAGCTCGGCCATCTTCATCGCCGTCTGCGCGGAGGCCCTGCTGCAGGGAGGGCCGGGGCTGCTCGCCACGCTCGTCGTCATCTCGGCGCTCGCCCAGGCGGCCCTGGCCGCCAGGCTCTCGTTGCTGCACCGGCTTCTCACGCCGGTCGTCACGGGGACGGTGGTCATGCTCCTTCCCGTCACGGTGATGCCGATTCTGTTCGGCATGCTCAACGAGCTGCCCGCCGGAGCGCCGACGATGGCCGTGCCCGTGAGCGCCGGTGTGACGATCTGCACGATCCTCGCGATGGCGCTCAAGGGGAAGGGGACGTTGCGCCTCTGGGCGCCCGCGGCCGGCATCGTTGCCGGCGCCCTGGTGGGCGCATTCTTCGGGATCTACGACACCGCGCGCGTGGCCGATGCCGGCTGGGTCGGCATTCCCCACGGCCGGCTGCCCGGGCTGGACCTCGACTTCGGGCCCGCCTTCTGGGGGCTCCTGCCGGCGTTCCTCTTCGTTGCCCTGATCGGTTCGACCAAGTCGGTCGCCGTTGCGATCGCCGCCCAGCGCGTGGCGTGGCGTCGGCCGCGCGCCATTGACTATCGCGCGGTGCAGCGCGCCGTGGCTGCGGAAGGCGCCGGGAACCTGCTGGCCGGCCTCGCGGGCACGATGCCCGGCACGCCACACGCGGGAGCCGTAGCCGCCGTCGAGATCACCGGCGTCGCGGCGCGCAGCGTCGGTGTTGCAGCCGGGAGCGCCTTTGTCGTCCTGGCTTTCCTCCCGAAGGCGCTCGCTCTCATCCTCGCCGTCCCCCCCGCGGTCGTGGCTGCCTCGATTGCCGTGGTCATGGCGACGCTGTTTGCGGTCGGGATGCGGGAAGTCGTGCGAAGCATGGGCACGAACCCCCGCAACGGTCTGATCGCGGGCGTCTCATTCTGGACAGGCGTCGCGTTCGAGTTCGACATGATATTCCCGGACTGGTTCGCGGAGTTCGCGGGCGGTCTCGTGAGCAACGGGTTGACCACGGGGGGCCTGGTGGCGCTCCTGCTCACGGCGCTGACCGCACGGCGGAAGCGCCGGTTCAGGGGCGAGCTTGACGTGGCCGAAATGCCCCGCATGCGGGAGTGGCTTCAGGAGTTTGCGGCGCGGCACGGGATGCAGGCCATCGGGGAGCGCCTCGAGGCTGCCGGCGAGGAGGCGTTGCTCACGCTGCTCCAGTCGCGCGAGGAACTGGATGGGGTGGGAGAAACAGCGGCCCGCGGCCGGAGCGAACTGCAGCTG
This sequence comes from uncultured Gemmatimonadota bacterium, assembly GCA_964509895.1. Taxonomy (GTDB): domain Bacteria; phylum Gemmatimonadota; class Gemmatimonadetes; order Palauibacterales; family Palauibacteraceae; genus Palauibacter. Next base: position 42,577 of record CAZDZJ010000119.1, on the reverse strand, counting down.
ACGGCGAGCGAGGAGGAGGGCGAGGCCGTGCTGGAGTTCAGGGTCGGCGCGGCGGACAGCGACGAACTCAATCTCCAGGACCGCCTGGCGTGGCTCGGCACGGAGACCCGCGCCGGCCGGGTGGAGCAGGAGATATCCCTGCGGCTGCTCCGGCACCTCGCGTCCTCGGTCCGACACCAGCAGTTTCACGACATGGACATCCTCACGCTCCGCGTTGCCCCCGCCCCCCGGCGCGACTCCTGACGTGGCGAGGACCAGGCCGATCCTCGTCCTCGCGGCCGGAGCGCTCATCGCCTGCGGAGGTGGAGACCCTTCCGGGACGAGGGAGCTGTCGCTGGCGCACTTCCTGGCAGCGGATCATCCGCTGAACGAGGCCGTGTTCACCCCGCTGTCGCGGAGACTCGAGGAGCTCTCGGGCGGCAAACTGACCGTAAGACAGTTCCCCGCGGGCGCGCTGAATTCGTCGGCTCCGGCGCAGTACTCGATTCTGCTCAACGGCGTGGCAGATATCGCCCTCGCCATTCCCGCCTACACCGCCGACCTCTTTCCGAAGACCGACCTGATCGGATACCCCGGCGTGTGCGGCACCGCGCTGGAATGCACCGAAGCGATGCTGCGCGCCCGCCCGGTCCTCGAGCGGGAATACGCGGCGAAGGTTCTGGGGATCTGGGCCAACTCTCCCCCCGTGCTGCTCACGCGAAACACGCCCGTGCGCCGGCTCGAGGATATGCGCGGGCTCAAGATCCGGGTTTCCTCGAGGAGCCTCATCCCGTTCATCGAGGCCCTCGGGGCCAGCGCCGTCATGCAGTCCGGCACGGTCGTCCACCAGAGTCTGACCACGGGAGTCATCGACGGCGTGGCCATCTCCCCTTCGGGCATCGCGACGTTCCAGCTGCACGAGCCGGCAGCCTACCTGACGACCTGGCTGCCCGCGTCCGGGCTGCCCTTCGTGTTGCTGATGAATCAGGGTGTGTACGAGGCCCTTTCGCCCGAGGAGCGGGGCTGGATCGACGAAGCCGCCGATGCCGCGATGTCCAGGGCCGGGGCCGTGGCGTACGCGCGCGCCGGTGCCGACGGCCTGCGCCTCGCGGAAGAGGCGGGCGTCGAGATGATCGATCTCGCGGAAGGCGAAAGACGCCGCTTCGACCGGGCGATCGCGGGCGTCCGCGAAGCGGGTCTTGCGCGCCGGGTGGGCGACGTGACCGCGGGCGACGTCATCCGCCTGTTCGGCGCGGCACGATGAGCGAGGATGGGGGGCTCGACGTTCCCGCGGGAACGTCTACTGTCCCTCCCTGACCTCGCACTGCACGCGGCAGGAGACACCGGTTGGCTACGCTGGGACCCATCACCGCCCCGCACGGTTTCGACGAGCGGCGGCTCGCGGGCTACCTGTGCGCGCACGGCCTGCGGGAGTTCGCGTCCGGGCTGACGGCGCTCCAGTACCAGGGTGGCCAGTCCAACCCCACGTATCGCCTTGCAGCGGGCGGCCGCTACTTCGTCCTCAGGAAGAAACCGCCCGGCGAGCTGCTGCCTTCGGCCCACCTCATCGAGCGTGAATACCGCGTGATGAAGGCGCTCGCGGAGACCGACGTTCCCGTCCCCGGCATGATCCACCTGTGCGAGGATCCCGGCGTGATCGGGCAGGCGTTCTTCGTCATGGAGCACGTGGAGGGGCGGGTGCCGTCGGCGCCGGGTCTGCCCGAGGTCGACTCGCCGGCGGAGCGTGCGGCGATCTACGACGCGATGAACGAGGCGCTGGCAAGGCTCCATGCGGTCGACTGGGCCGCGGTCGGTCTCGGGGAATTCGGAAAGCCGACGGACTACGTCGCGCGGCAGGTCTCCGTCTGGACGAGGCAGTACGAGGCGTCCCGGACCGAACCGATCCCGGCCATGGAGGCGCTCGTCGCGTGGCTCCCCGCACACATCCCCGCCAGCGACGCGTCGGAGGACGAGACGACGATCGCGCACGGGGACTACCGGCTCGACAACATGATCCTCCACGCGACGGAACCGCGGGTGCTGGCGATCGTGGACTGGGAGCTGTCGACGCTGGGCCATCCGCTGGCCGACCTCGCCTACAACTGCATGACGTATCATCTGCCCGAGGGCCCGCTGTGGAAGGGCCTCGGCGACGTCGACTGCGAGGCGCTGGGCATCCCGTCGCAGGAGGACTACGTCGCCGCGTACTGCCGGCGGACGGGACGCGACGGCGTGCCGCACTGGGAGTTCTTCATGGCGTTCGGCCTCTTCCGGCTCGCCTCGATATGCCAGGGAGTTCATGCCCGGGCCCTCCAGGGCAACGCGAGTTCCCGAAACGCGCTGGAGGTCGGCGCCAAGGCGCCCATGCTGGCCGAAGCCGCCTGGGGATTCGCCCGCCGGGCTTAGCTCCGTCGCACCCCTTGCGACTCCCGCGCCCCCCGCAGTTCGAGCTTGGCGAGCGCCTCGAGGTGGACTTCGTCCGGGCCGTCGGCGAGGCGCAGCGTCCGGGAGTGGGCGTAGGCGGCGGCGAGCCACGTGTCGGGGCTCACGCCGAGGGCGCCGTGGACCTGGATCGCCTGGTCGAGGACGCGGCAGGCCATGCGGGGCGCGACCACTTTGATCATCGCGATCTCCCGGCGCGCGGCCTTGTTCCCGACCGTGTCCATCATGTGGGCGGCGTGCAGGGTGAGGAGCCGGGCCTGGTCGACGGCAATGCGGCACTCGGCGAGCGCGTGGCGCAGGGCGCCCTTCTCGGCGAGGGGGCCGGAGAAGGCGACGCGGGTCGTCGCGCGGGCGGCCATGTCCTCGATGGCCCGTTCGGCGACGCCGATGAGCCGCATGCAGTGGTGGATGCGGCCGGGCCCGAGGCGCCCCTGCGCGATCTCGAACCCGCGGCCCGGGCCGAGGAGCATGTTGTCGACCGGCACGCGGACATCGGTGAACCGCACCTCGCCGTGGCCGACCGGGGCGCTGTCATAGCCGAACACGCCGAGCGGACGGACGACTTCGATCCCCGGGGCGTCGCGCGGCACGAGCACCATCGACTGCTGCCGGTGGCGCGCCGCGCCCGGGTCTGTCTTCCCCATGAAGACGAAGAGCCGGCACTCGGCCCGAGGGGCCTGCGTGGCCCACCACTTGTGGCCGTTGACCACCCACTCGCCGCCTTCCCGGACGATGGATGAGCGGATGTTCGTCGCGTCCGAAGACGCCACGTCCGGCTCCGTCATGGCGAAGGAGGAGCGGATCTCCCCCGCGAGGAGCGGTTCGAGCCATTCCTTCCGCTGGGCGGGCGTCCCGTAGCGGGCCAGCGTCTCCATGTTGCCGGTGTCGGGCGCATTGCAGTTGAAGACCTCCGGAGCCCATTCCACCCGTCCCATCACCTCGCAGATGAGGGCGTATTCAAGGTTCGAGAGCCCCGCGCCGCAGCGGGGCTGCCCGTGTCCTCCCGCGTCCGGATCTCCCGCCGCCTCAGGATGTTCCGCCGACCGCGGTTCTCCCGCGGGCTCGGCGTCCGGAGGGAGGAAGAGGTTCCAGAGCCCCTCGTCCCGCGCCCGCGCCTTGAGCGCCTCGAGGATGGGCGGGGTCGAGAACCGGTTCTCCGCCGCCTCGATCTCGTCGTGGAAGGTCGTTTCGTTCGGGTGAACGTGCGTCTCCATGAAGTCGCGTACGCGCGCCTGGAGTTCGAGGGACCGCTTCGAGAAGAGGGCTGGGGCGTTCACGCGCGCTCCGTGCAGCGGCCGGGTCGTGGCGACCGCGTCATGGCGACCGGGCCGGGGTGACATTGTCGGGGTGGGCCCCAAGATTAGCGGGCCCTCCGGCGGAGACAACGGCAACGCGAACGGAACCTCACACGGCAGGGATCGGAACTCGGGGATGAGCGAACGGCATATGGGACTCTATGGCGCGACCGCGCTCGGAGTCGGGGCGATCGTGGGGGGTGGCGTCCTCGCTCTCGCCGGCGTCGCCTTCGCCACCGCCGGTCCCGCCGCGATCCTCGCCTTCACGCTGAACGGGGGCATCGCCTTTCTCACCGCGGTGAGCTTCGCGCGGCTCGCTCGCCGTTTCCCGGAATCGGGAGGCACGTACACGTACGCGAAGAAGGTGCTCTCGATCGAGGTCGCCTTCGTCGTGGGGTGGGTCGTCTGGTTCGCGTCCATCCTGGCTGGCGTGCTGTATGCGCTGGGGTTCGCGGCGTTCACGGTGGAGGGCCTGGAGCGCCTCGGCCCGGCACTCGGTGCGTCGTGGGACTGGTTGGGCCACGGAAGAACGCAGCTACTGATCGCGCTCGCCGCCGTGGCCGGCTACTCGGTCCTCCTGGTGCAGCGCACGTCCGGCGGGGGCAACGCGGCCACCATCGGCAAGGTGGCGGTGTTCGCCGTCCTCATCGCCGGGGGCTTCGTGGCCTGGATCGTGGGCGAGCCCGCGGAAGCACTCAGGCGCCTCAGTCCGTTCGCACCCGACGGTTCGCTCGGCCTGCTTCAGGCCATGGGATACACGTTCATCGCCCTGCAGGGATTCGACCTCATCGCGGCTGTCGGAGGAGAGGTCCGCGATCCGGAGCGCACCGTGCCGCGGGCCATGTACCTGTCGCTCGGAATCGCGCTGGCGGTCTACATCCCGCTGCTCGTGGTGGTCTCGACGATCGGCGCGCCGCCCGAGGGCATCCAGGCGGCGGCGCGGACGGACCCGGAGGGGCTCGTGGCCGTGGCCGCTGAGCGTTTCATGGGTCCCGCCGGGTACTGGCTCGTGATCGGGGCCGGGCTCCTCTCCATGCTGTCCGCCCTCCACGCGAACCTGTTCGGGGCCTCGCGCGTCGCGTTCTCCATGGCGCGGGACCGGACGCTGCCGCACCGCGTGGGGGCGCTGCGGGGGCGCACGGGCACGCCCGCCATCGCCGTGGTGACGACGGCGGCGATGATGACGCTGATCGCGGTCGTGGTGGGGAACGTGGCCGCCGCGGGCGCCGCCTCGAGCCTCATCTTCCTCATCTCGTTCGCGATGGTGCACTGGGCGGCCATGCTGGCGCGGCGCCGCTCCGGCCACCCGAATCCGGGCGGACTTCCGGCCATCGGCGCCGCGCTCTGCCTGGGCCTGGCGCTCTTCCAGGCCATCGCCGTCCCCGAGGCCGGGCGGGTCGTCGCGCTGTGGCTGGGACTGGGGGTCGCGCTCTACCTGACGCTGCTCGCCCCGGGCGCGCGGCTCGCCGACGCCAGCGCCGTGGCGCGCGACCCGGATCTGGCCCGGCTGCGCGGCCGACGTCCCCTGGTCCTCGTGCCGATCGCCAATCCGGAGAGCGCGTCGAACCTGATCGACGTAGCGGCGACGGTGCGCACCCCCGGCGTGGGCCGCGTACTTCTCCTGTCGGTCATCTCGAAGGAGGGACGCGCCGTCGTGACGGATACCGTGGCGCGGGACGCGAAGGACATCCTGGGCGAGTCCGTCATGCGGGGCCTGGAGGGATCGGTGCAGCCGGAAGCGCTGTTCACCATCGCCACGGACGTCTGGGGCGAGATCGAGCGCGTGGCCAACAGCCAGCGCTGCGAGACGGTGCTCATGGGCCTGCCCCGGCTTGCCGAACCGGGAGTGGAGACGCGACTGGAGAGGCTGATCAGCCGGATCGATGCCGATGTCGTCATCGTGCGCGCGCCACCCCGCTGGCAGATCTCCGATGCGCAGAGAATCCTCCTGCCGGTCAAGGGGCGGTGGGACCACAGCGAACTGCGCGCGCGTCTGCTGGCGAGCCTGTCGCGCTCCGGCGACCGCACCGTGACGTTCATGCGCGCGGCCCCCGCCGAGGCGACACCCGACCGGCGCCGCAGGATCGAACGCACCGTCCGCCAACTCGCGCACGAGGAGGCCGTGGGGCCCCATGAGGTCGCCTTCGAATACGCGGACGACCCCATTGAGGCCGTGGCGCGGCGGGCCGCCGCCAGCGACCTCGCGGTATTGGGGATGCAACGCAGCGGGCCCGGGCAGCGCGCGATCGGGTCCTTCGCGATCGAACTTGCCCGCCGGACGGACATACCGCTGATCCTCATCAGCCGGCGCCGCCAGGCGGGGACGCTCGCTGCGCGCGGGCTCGCGCAGGCGGTCTCGACGATCCCGAGGCCGGGGCAGAGGTCGGGACAATGACGGCCGACGTCATCATCGTCCTCGCCATCGTCGCGGTGGCGGTCGTCCTCTTCGTCACGGAGTGGGTCCGCTACGACGGCGTGGCGCTCATGGTTCTCCTCTCCCTGGCGATCTCCGGCGTCATCCCCATGGCCCGCGCCATCGAGGGGTTCGCCAACCCCGCCGTGGTTACGATCGCGGCCGTGCTCGTGATGAGCGGCGGACTCTACAAGACGGGCGTCGCGAACCTCGTCGGAGCCCAGGTCCTGCGTCTGGCGGGGGACTCTCCGGTACGGGTGACCGCCCTGCTGATGCTCACGTCGGGGATCATGTCGGGCGTGATGAACAACACGGCCGCCGTCGCACTCCTCATTCCCGTCGTGATCGAGATCTCGCGCCGGCTGGGCATGCGTCCCTCCCGTCTGCTCATCCCGCTCTCCTTCGCCGCGCTCCTCGGCGGCATGACGACGCTCATCGGGACGGGCCCCAACATCCTCCTCTCGAGCATACTCGAGCGCATGGGACAGGGAGGGTTCGGCTTCTTCTCCTTCACCCCGGTGGGCGCGACCGCGCTCGCGCTCGGGGTCTTCTACGTGGTCCTCGCGGGGAGACACTTCCTTCCGGATCGATCCACCGGCGACGACGCGGGGGGCGACGAGATCGACCTGGGCGGCCGCTACCATCTCGCCGAATCGCTGATCGCGCTCCGGATTCCATCGGGCTCCGCGCTCGACGGCTGCACGCTCGTCGAGGCCCGTCTGGGACAGGCGCTGGGGTACGATCTCCTTGCCGTGCGCCGAAAGGGGCACCACCTGGCGCGGGCTCCGGCACGCGATTTCGTGCTGCGAAGCGAGGATGTTCTCATCGTCGAGGGGCGGGTCGACGCGCTCGAGCAAATCCACGACTGGGGCCACCTCGTCAGGCACCGGGAGTCGGAGGACGCCCTGGGGCGCCTCGTGAAGGACTCCACGGTGCTGGCAGAGGTGGAAATCGGCGAGGGTTCGGACCTCGTGGACAGCACGGTTCGCGGCATCGACTTCCGGAACCGGTTCCAGGCGCATGTCGTGGCCCTGCGGCGTGGCGCGGAAGTGCTCAGCGGCTCGTTCCAGACGGTGAAGCTCGAGGCGGGAGACGCGCTCCTCCTCCTGGGCCGCGAGGACCAGCTGCAGCAACTGCGTTACGCCACGGAGTTCTCCTCGATCGGGTGGACGGATATCGGTTCCGCCACCGGGGAATACGAGTTGTACCGCTCGCTGATGCGGCTACAGATCCCGGACGGTTCCTGGCTGGACGGACGCACGCTGGCCGCGTCCCGACTGCGGCGCGCCTTCGATCTCACGGTCCTGGAAATCGAGCGCGAGGGGGGCGACATCGCGCTGCCGCAGGCGTCGGAGCGGCTGCAGGCCGGCGACCGCCTCATCGTAGAGGGAGATCCGGACGCCTTCGCCGTTCTGGAGGCGCTCCAGGCGCTCGTCCCCGCGGAGGAGCCACCTTCCGTCGGAGAACTGGAATCGGAAGATGTCGGGTTTGCGGAAGTGACGCTGGCTCCGAGTTCCGATCTGGTGGGGAAGACGCTGCGCGAGGTCCTCTTCCGCGAGTCCTACGGACTCAACTTGATCTCGATCTTCCGGGGCGGCCGCGCCTTCCACTCGAACCTCCGCATCGCGCGGACGGCGCTGGAGTTCGGGGACGCCCTCCTCGTCTACGGCAATCGAAAGCGGATCGCGCTCCTCGCCCGCGACCCGCGATTCCTGGTCCTGCACGGGCAGCTGCACGAGGTCTTCCGCGTCCACAGAGCGTGGATCGCGGGCGCGCTCATGGTGGGCTTCATCCTCACGGCATCGCTCAACCTGCTGCCCGTGTACATCGCGGCCCTGCTCGGCGCGCTCCTCATGGTCTTCACGGGCTGCGTGAAGGGGAACGAGGTCTACACCTTCGTGGAATGGCGGGTTGTCCTGCTCCTCGGCGGAATGCTGGCGCTGGGTCTCGCGATGGAGGACTCCGGCACGGCGGAACTCATCGCGCGCGAAGTCGTGGGCCGGGCGGCGGCGATCGGACCGCGCGTCCTCATCGCGAGCATCTTCCTCATCTGTGCGCTCGCGGCGCAGTTCGTCCCCACCTCGGCGGTCGCCGTCCTCGTCGCGCCGATCGCGCTCAGCGCGGCCTCCGAACTCGACCTCTCGGCGCGGGCGCTGCTCATGGTCGTGGCGGTGGGCTCCTCGTGCGCCTTCCTGAGCCCCTTCGGCCACCCGGTGAACCTCCTCGTCATGGGTGTGGGCGGCTACAGGGTCGTCGACTACACGAAGGTGGGTGCGCCGCTCTTCGTGCTCCTGCTGCTGCTCGTCGTCTTCTTCCTCCCCGTCGTCTGGCCGCTGTAGCCGCTCTCCGCCCGGCGACGTCAGTCCAGGCGGGCGAGTTCGGTCTCGACTTCTTCCCAGGCCGCCATGAGTTCTTCGAGTTCCGACTTCCGGGCGGTGCGCTCGGTCTCGAGCGTGCGGACCTCGTCGATGGGGGTATCGGCGTAGAAGACGGGGTCGGCGAAGATCTCGTCGATCTCGGCGAGGCGGGCCTCGGAGGCTTCGATCCGCTTCGTAATGTCGTTCAGCTTCGTCCGCAGCGATCCGCCCCGGTAGCGGTTCCGGCTCCCCCTCGCGTCCCCCGGGCTCGCTCTTCGCGCGGCCGGGCCTCCTGCCGCCGCGCCACTGATGCCGCCGGTTTCGGCGCTCGCGGCGCGGGCGGCCCGCTTTTCGCGTCGCGCCTTGAGGACGACGGTATCCACGTCGAGGTGGTCGTCTCCGCAGTAGTGGACGTACTCCTCGTAGCTGCCCTTGAAGTCGCGGATTCCGTCCTCGGAGATCTCGACGATGCGCGTGGCGAGCCGGGAGACGAACCAGCGGTCGTGCGATACCAGCATCAGCGTGCCGTCGTAGCTTCGCAGCGCCCCGACCAGCGCTTCGATGGACTCCAGGTCGAGATGGTTCGTGGGTTCGTCGAGCACGAGCACGTTGGGCCGCTCGATCGCCATGCGGCAGAACACGAGTCGGGCGGCCTCGCCGCCGGAGAGGTTGCCGACCCGCTTCTTCGCGTCGTCGCCGGAGAAGAGCACGCGCCCCATCTCGCCGCGCACGAAGCCGAGCGTCTTCCCCGCGCAGAACCCGGCGATCCAGTCTTCCGCCGTCTGTCCCGGAGAATCGAAGCGGGCCTCCTGGTCCTGCGCGAAGTAGCCCGGGTGCGTCTCGTAGCCCCAGGTGACGCCGCCGGCGTCCGGGTCGAGTTCGCCCATCACGATCTTGAGCAGCGTCGACTTGCCGATCCCGTTCGGGCCCATGATCGCCATCCGGTCCCCGCGTTCGAGCGAGAGGTCGACCCCGTGAAGGACTTCATTGTCGCCGAACGCCTTTTTTACGCCCTCGACGCCGAGGACGGTGCGCCCGCTCGGGCGCCGGGACTCGAAGCGGAACTTCGGATAACGGCGCGAGGACACCGGGAGCGGTTGTAGCGCCTCGGCCCGCTTCTCGATCAGGCGCAGCTTGCTCTGGGCCTGCCGCGCCTTGCTCGCCTTGGCCCGGAAGCGGTCGACGAACTGCTGGTGGTGGGCGATCTCCCGCTCCCGCCTGGCGAGTTCCTTCTCGCGTCTCTCCTGGTCCTCTCTCTTTCGATTGAGATAGTCGTCGTAGTTGCCCCTGTAGACTGTGATCGTCTCATAGTCGATATCGAGAATGTGGGAGGCGATATTGTCGAGGAACCGGTGGTCGTGCGAGATGACGACGATCGCTCCCGTGAACTCCCGCAGGAATTTCTCGAGCCACCGGATGGAGAGGATGTCCAGGTGGTTCGTCGGCTCGTCGAGGAGAAGGACATCGGGCGCGCCCGCAAGCGTTTGCGCGAGCAGCACCCGGAGCTTGAACCCGCCCGAGAGTGTCGAGAGAGCCTGGCGGTGGACATCGCTCGGCAACCCGAGTCCCTCGAGGATCTCGCCCGCGCGGGCCTCCGCCGTGTAGCCGTCGTGGCGCTGGAAGATCTCTTCGAGTTCCGAGAAACGGTCGGAGTCGAAGTCTCCGTCCTCCGCCTCGATCAGCGCCTCCCGCTCCACCATCGTGCGCCAGAGTTCGGGATCTCCCATCAGCGTGGCGCCGAGGATCTGCTCGTCTTCGTGCAGGAAGTGCTCCTGTCGAAGTACCCCGAGCCGGAGTCGCCGGGGGATCGTGACGGATCCCTCCGTCGGATCCTCGGTGCCCCCGAGGATGTTCAGCAGCGTCGTCTTGCCGGATCCGTTCGCGCCCACGAGGCCGTAGCACTCGCCGGGGTTGAGGAGGAACGTCGCATCCCGGAAGAGGACCTGGCCGCCGAACGCCTTTCCGAGGCCCGAAACACCGATCATGCGCGGCGAAAGCCGGCGGGCGGCCGGGCCGGGAGCCGGTTGCCGGGGAGGATTGGGGTCAGCAGGACACGCAGTTGCGGTTGTTCTTGGAGCCGAGGCTTTCGAGCAGGGCCACCGCCTCCGGGAAGGGCTGCGTTCGCTGGTAGGGGCCGTTCGCCATGTCCGCCGTGGTCTGGCCGACGCGGCTGACGGCGGTCGGATCCGCGCCATGCTCGACGAGGAAGCGGATCACTTCGAGGTCGCCGCGCGAGGCCGCGTTGTGGAGCGGCGTGTAGCCCTCGTCGTCGCGACGGTTCACGTCGGCGCCCAGCTCCTCCACGAGATAGCGGACGGCCGGCAGCCAGCCGTCCGGCACATACCGGTGCGCGTTGCTGGGGAAGCCCTGGCCGTAGCCGATGCCGGTCGCGGCGTGGATCGGGTAGTCGGCGGGGCCTCCCACGGGGACGGGCGGGACGCCGGAGAGGTCGCGCTTCTCGCGGTCCCACGCGGGGAGGCGCCGCGGGGGCACCTTGATCGTGGCGAGGCCGGGGTCGGCGCCGTATTCGACGAGGAGCTTCATGGCCTCCACGTCCAGGCTGTACGCCGCGCGCCAGAACGGCGTCGCGCCCTTCAGGTCGATCTGCAGCAGGTCGAAGTTGTACGACACCCACCAGAGGTGCTTATCGAGACGGGCGTTGGGGTCCACGCCCGCGTCGAGCAGGCGGCGCATGACCTCGAGGTAGCTGTGCCGCTGCTGCCCGTAGGCGTGCTGCTGCGGATAGCGTGACTTGGGTGCCCAGTGGGCGTTGAGGGCGGCGAAGAGCGGCGTCGCGCCCGCGGCGGAGGCGATCCGGGGATCGGCCCCGGCCTCCATCAGCTCCAGCGCGAGGTCGAAGTGGCCGTTGATCATCGCGATGAGCATGGGACTCGTGCGGTCGCCGCCGCTCACCCGGTTCACGTCCGCTCCGCCTTCGATGAGTACGCGCGCGGTGCCGGCGTGGCCCTCGCGGGCGGCGTGCAGCAGGGCGGTCATGCCGCCGTGGCCGCCGATGAGGTCGCCGTAACCGAGCGGCTCGGGTTCCTCGATCGGGCGCTCGTAGTCTTCATCGTCCTCCGTCGCGGACCGGTCGCCGGGCGCGTGGGCCGCGTCGGCGAGCGGCGCATCGGAGGGCGCGGGCCGGGGCGGGACTGCCGGTTCGGGCTCTCCCCGCATCCTCGCCGTGCGGGCGCGGCGGTCGGCCTGCGACCACGCGGTCAGCGCCGTGATGTCGGTCACCCAGGTCGCGAGGCCGGGATCGGCCCCGCCCTCGATCAGCGCCCGGGCGGCGGCTTCCCGGCCGCGCGCCGCCGCGTAGATGAGCGGCGTCTGGCCCCAGCGCAGCTCGCGGGCGTTGGCGTCGCCGCCGTGCTCGAGGAGAAGGCGGACGGCTTGCGGGTCGCCGGCGCCGGCGGCGAGATGCAGCGGGGTCGCGCCGCCGATGTCCTCGGTCGTGGCGGTCTGCGCGGCTCCGGTCGCGAGTAGCAGGCCCACGACGTCCGCGCTCCCGACCTCGCTCGCGAGGTGCAGCGGCGTGTAGCCCCCGATGCGCGTGGCCGCGTCCACGTCGCCGCCCGATTCGAGGAGCAGCCGGGCCATGTCGGCGCTGGCCGACCGGGCGGCCCAGTGGAGCGCGGTCATCCCGTCGCCCTGCGGCGCGTTCACGTCGGCACCGTCGGAGAGGAGTGCGCGCACTCCGGCGAGGTCGCCCGCCATGGCCGCGTCGGCGACCGGCGAATCCGGCGCGTGCCCGGCTGCCACGGACAGTGTCAGGAGGGCCACAGCGGCCAGTCGTGCGGCCGGGCGCCCCCGCCGCGGGAAGCCGGCGCGCCTCACGAGCCGGCCGCGCTCGTGCCGGGGGCCGCGAGCGACAGGGCTCCCGTGCTGTCCCCGAACTGTTCGACATCCTCCATCCCGAGGGCGTGCATGAGCGAGAGCAGGGCGTTGGCCATCGGCGTGCCCGGGGCGGCCCGCACGTGCAGTCCGCCGTCCAGTTTCCCGTTCGCACCGCCCGCCACGAACAGCGGGCAGCGCTTGTGGTTGTGCACGTTCGGGTCGCCCATGGGCGAGCCGTAGATCACCATCGTCTTCTCGAGCAGGTCCGTGTCTCCGTCCATCGTGTTCTGCAGCCGCTCGAGCAGGTACGGGACCATCGAGACGTGGAAGCGGTTGATCTGCGCGAAGTCGTCGATGTTCCCCTCGTCCGCTCCGTGATGGGACGCCGGGTGGAACGGCTTGTCGACGCCGCTCTCGGGGAAGACCCGCGCCGACGAATCTCGCCCCAGCTTGAACGAAAACACCCGCGTCATGTCCGACTCGAAGGCGAGCGCCTGGAGGTCGAACATCAGGTGCACGTGTTCGACGAAGGAGTCGGGCACGCCGGCCGGCGCCTCGGGAAGCGCCCGCTCCTCGCCGCTTCGGTTCTGTGTCTCGACGCGTTCGATGCGCCGCTCGATCTCCCGGACGTTGTCGAGGTAGCGGTCGAGCCGGCGGACGTCGACGGGTCCCAGCTCACGGCGGAGCTGTCCGATGCGCCCCGCGATGAAGTCGAGGACGCTCCGGTTCGCGCGCCGGCGGGCGGCGCGTTCCTCCGCGCTCCCCCCGGCCCCGAACAGCTGGTCGAAGGCCACCCTCGGATCTCGAATCATCGGGAGCGGCTCCGTAGGCGACTGCCAGCTGATCGTGTCCGTGTAGACGCAGGCATAGCCGTACGCGCAGCCTCCCGACTGGTCCACGTTCTCGATGCAGAGCTGCATGGAGGGGATCGGCGTGTCCTGTCCGAAGCGCTGGGCGTAGAGCTGGTCCATGGAGGTGCCGGCCAGGATGTCGGAGCCTTCGGTCTGCCGAGGATGGGCCTGGGTCAGGAAGGTCGCGCTGGAGCGGAAGTGGTCGCCCCCGATCTCCTTGGGGATCCTTGCCTCCGCCGCCTCGATGTCGGTGTCGCTGATGATGGTGAGATGGTCCCGGAACGGCTCGAGGGACGCGAGCGCGCCCGTGCCGAGGTCGAAGTCGCGGCCGGTCTGAAGCGGCGACCAGTAGCCGCGCGATGCCCCGTACGCCGTCGAGCCGGCGGCACCGTGCACCATCTCGATCGCGATGAGCCGCGTCGGATCCGCGGGGTGGATCGAACCCCGGAGCCTCCCGGCCGGGACCATGGCGTCCAGCATCGGAAGCGCCACCGTGGCACCGACGCCCCGGAGGAAGGTGCGGCGCGGAATGTGCTTTCCCGTGATGATCTCCATCTACATCCCCTCGTTCGTCCGCTGGTGGGACCCCTGGCGCCTCGCCTGGTCGGTCCCGTGGTTCCGAACGCCTGCCTCGCCGTCCTGCTCGACGATGGCGCCGCCGCGGCTCATGAGGAAAGCCGGGCTCTCCGCCACCCCGAGGATGAAGGCGGACATGCGGTAGTCCTCCGCCTCCGCCCGCCGCGTGATCCGGCGCACGGTCGGCATATCGAAGTACTCGACGCGGCGCCCGAGAGCGTAGGCCATGAGGCTCTCGGTGAACGCCCGCGCCAGCGACTCGCGCCGCGAGAGAAGGGCGGTCCGCAGATCGGCCAGCCCGGACAGCGGCGTCCCGTCGTACAGGTCGCCGCTGGGATCGACGGTGCGCCCCTGGTCGTTGATCCGGTACGCGCCGGTCACGTCGAAGTTCTCGAGCGCGAGTCCGAGCGGGTCGATGACGCGGTGGCACGACCGGCACGCCGGGCTGGCCCGGTGCATCTCGAGCCGCTCGCGCACGGTGAGGAAGCGGCCCTCCTCCGCCTCGTCGATCGCCTCCAGATCGGGGACATCCGGTGGCGGCGGGGGCGGCGGCGTCCCGAACAGGACCTCCATGATCCACTTGCCGCGGAGCACCGGCGAGGTCCGGTTCGCGTGCGAGGTCGACGTGAGGATGCTCCCATGCGCCAGCACGCCGCGGCGGGTGTCGTCGGGATAGTCGACCTTCCGGAAGTGGGTCCCGGCCACGTCGGGGATCCCGTAGTGCCTCGCGAGCCGCCCGTTGACGAAGGTGTAGTCCGCCGTCAGCAGCTCGAAAAAGCTCCGGTCCTCCCGCACGAGGTGCTCGAACAGGAGCTCCGTCTCGCGCCGCATGTCGCGGGCGAGCTGTTCGTAGAAGTCGGGGAAGCGGAGCGCGTCCGGGTGCACGCTGTCGAGATCCTGCAGCCTGAGCCACTGCGCCGCGAATCGCGTCGCCAGCCCTTCGGCGTTCGGGTGCCCGAGCATGCGGCGGACCTGGGCTTCCACGCCCGCCAGGTGGCCGAGTCCGCCCGACTGCGCCGCCTCGATGAGCGTTTCGTCCGGCGGCATCCCCCACAGGAAGAAGGCGAGCCTCGAAGCGAGATCGAGCGGCGCGATGCGGTACGGACCCCCGGTCCCGGCCCCGGCGGGCGGTTCCTCGAAACGGAAGATGAAGTCCGGGCTCGCGAGAATGCCCTGGAGCGCCGTCCGCACCCCGACCTCGAAGCCGTCCTCCTCCGCCCCCGCGTCGTACAGGGCAAGGAGAGGGTCGATGTCCGCCGCGTCCACCGGCCGCCGGTACGCCCGCGCCGCGAGGCGCGCCACGATCTCCCGCGCGCAGCGGCGTTCGGCGGCCGCATCGCCGGTGTCGGGCCGGCACGTCAGCACGCGCGCCCTCGTCGGCGTCTCCGACACGCCCGACACGCCGAACGGCCCACGGACCGTGAGGTCGCGCAGGTGGGCGACGACGGTGATCCCGTGGGAGTAGCCGATCTTCTTGTCGGCCAGGCTCCACTCGTGCGGCGACATCAGATCTTCGATCGGCCCGTCGAAGCGCTTGATGAAGGCGGCGGCCACGCGGTGCGGACCCGCCGTGACATGGATCGGCTCCGTCTCGACCTGTACGCCGTTGGGGTCCTGCCGGTGCATCCACCGGTCGATGTCGATGAGCGCCCGCCGCTCCCCGTCGATCGAGAGTTCGACCTGCTCGTCGAACGGCGTCGTCTGCCCGAAGAAGTTCCCGGTCGACTCGTGCTGGAAGGCGAGGCGGAAGACGTAGTCCCCGTCGGCGGTGAAGTTGTGCACGACGGCGATCCCGCCCCGCGTCCCGATCGGCGTGCCGGGCACATGCTGCCGCTGCTCGGCGTAGCGCGATACCTCGTATTCCGCCTCGCTCGGGGTTACGGTCGGGTCGCCGAGCGCCAGCCGGCTGATCTCGCTCGCCGCCGTCAGGTATCCTTCAAGCAGCGTGGCGGACAGGTTCTGCACGTCCGCGATGTTGTCGAAGCCCGCGCTGATCGTCTCGTTCGGGAGGTACGCCGAGGCGTCGATATCGAGCCCGAGGAGCGCCCGGATGGAGCGCTCGTACTCGGCCCGGTTCAGTCGCTGGAAGGAGCGGACGCCGGGATCGGGGCGGTCCGCGGCCACGGCATCGACCCGCGCCTCGAGCGCCATGGCGAGTTCGAGCAGGTCTTCCGGCGGCGGGCGCCGGATCCCCGGCGGCGGCATCATCCCGGCCCGCAGCTTCCGGATCATCTTCTCCGCCGTCTCGGCTTCGAGGTGAGCCGATGCCACCTCGAAGCGCTCCAGCGTGAGGTTCCCCAGGAGCCGCGCATCATTGTGGCAGTTCGTGCAGACCTGGTTCACGATGGACTGCGGGATCGTGTCCGGGACGAGTCCGTGCGCGTGCGCCGCGGGCGGGGCGAAGCGGGATGCCCCCCCGGAAAGGGCGGCGATCAGCGCCCAGAGCGCGATGCAGGACAACGCAACTGCGAATCTCTTCATGGAATCGCTCGCCCCCCGCGGCGGCGGTACACGTCACCCTTCGACTTCAACCCTTCAATATAGGGACGCCGACCCGATTCCGCCCTACGCGGATCCTCCGCTCGCTGCCGCTCCGCGCCGGCGCAGCTTGTGGATCCCGATCGTGAACAGTGGGAGGACGAAGATGAAGAGGAAGGCCCAGCTCAGCGCCCCGTAGCCGGTCGCGATGAGATCGATGATCCCGAACCTCGACAGGAGCGAAGCGACGATCAGGAGAACGATGGCGACCGCGGGCCGCATCGCCGCCGGCATGCGGGCCTTCCGCGCCGCGAACACGCCGGCGAGGCGCTCGTTGAACGCGTGGATCACCCCGGTCCCGGACTCGATGAGAGTGCCGAAGAGGACGACCTGGAAGGCGATCTGGAACCCTCGCGACCCCAGGAGTTCGAGGAGATGGTTGGCCGGCACGGGGCGGTCCACGATCCCCGGGTACTGGCCCGCCATCGCCACGAGGAAGAGGACGCCCGGGATGATCGCGATCGGTCCCGTGAGGGCGCCGGCCCACAGCGCTTCCCGCCGCCTCCCGATGTGCCGCGTCGCGAACAGCATCGCGGGCAGGAGCGATACCTGGAGCACGCCGTAACGGAACCCCGAAAGCGCCCATCCCTCCCCGGCCTCGCCCGACGTGAAGGCCCTCCCGATGCCGTCCCCGAAGCGGGCGATCGACCAGGCGAAGAAGATGAGATAGACGCCGTACAGGAGGAACGACCAGCCGGAAAAGAACCGTTCGATCGTCTCCGTCCCCTTGAAGACCAGGAAACCGATGGCGACGAGAAGTCCGGTGACGCCGGCCGCGAACGGGAGCCCGAACGTCTCGAGGAGAAAGGTCCCCGCGGCCGCACCGATCACGGCCAGGAAGAGCAGGACGGCGCACAGGTAGCCGATTTCGTACGTGACCCACCATCGCCCGAGCATCTGCTGGAAGAACGTCCGGTAGTCGTACGTCCCGAACACGCGCACGAACTCGAACGAGGCCATCGAAGTGAGGCTCATGAGCATCGTCGCCGGAAGGAGCATCCCGAGCAGTCCGCCGAGCGGGCCGAAGCGGAGGAAGAACTCGACGAGTTCGCGCCCCGTCCCGTACCCGCCCCCGATGATGATGGACTGGAAAACGAACCCCGGCAGCAGGTACCGCCGAAACCACGAAGTCATCGGTTCATACTAACGCGCCAACCCTGACCACGGGGATGGTCGAGCGCTTCACGGGGAGGCCCGTCAGCGGTCGGGCGGCTGGCGGGAGCCGGGGACCAGGAGTCCGTCGCGCCAGGTTGCAAGGGGGATCGGGCCCGGCCGGCGTTCGCGTACCGAGGAGGACAGCAACTCCAGTGCACGCATCGACATGCCGCCCAGGCGTTCGCGCCACCGCTGCCGGCGCTCCTCCAACGGCTCCCGGCAGCGCGCAAGGTCGGGCTCGAGGATGCGCTCTCCGATCTCACGGACGAGTCCCGGCGCGCTCGTGATGAGCACGACCTCCGGCTGCATGCGGAAGCTCACGTAGTCGAAGTTCGCCGAACCGAGGACGACGGCGTCGTCGACCTGCAACACCTTGGCGTGCGTCATGGGCCCGGGCAGCATGAGGACCTCGAAGCCTTCGCGCCGGGCGGCGTCGAGCGTACCCCATTTCATGACGGCCCGGTTGTGATCCTCCGGCATCATCACCGTGACGTGCACGCCGCGGCGGTGTGCCCGGCCGAGCGCGCTCCAGAACGGCTCGCTGACGTAGGGGCACTGGACGACGATCCGGTCCTTCGCGCGGTCGAGCGCGCGGGAAACGGCCTCACGCAGCACGGCGTTCCCCCGCCCCTCTCCGACCACGATCTCGTCGCCGTCGATCTCCGCGGCGGCAGCCCGGTCGCGCCCCTGCCACGTGTGCTCGAAGTCCTCGCGCAGGAACGCCGCGATCCCCGGATTCTCGATCCGGATCATGAAATCGTGCCAGGCGAAGTTGTGCTCGCTGAAGTTGATCCCGCCCAGGTACGCGATCCGGTCGTCGATGGCGATCAGCTTCTTGTGGTTGCGGGCGATGAGTCGGTGAAATCGCCACCCCACGGGCCATGCGAACCGGACGGGCACCCCCCCACGCTCGAGCCGGTCGCACATCTCGCCGGTGGCCGCGACCTCGCGCTGCAGGACCGGGTCGCGCCGCGCCGCCGGTAGCCCGATGAACCGGTCGTTGATCAGGTACTTCGTCACGGCGTCGGCGACGATGCGCCTCCGCGGCGCTTCACAGGCGAGGAGGGCTTCCGCCAGGCCCAGCCCGGCCGCGTCGCCCTCGAAGGAGAGCGTCTGCAGATAGACGTAGTCGCGAGCCTCTCCGATGTCGCGCCGGAGGTGGGTCCAGAACTCGGCCCCGCCGAGGCAGAGCCGCATCGGTGCGTGAGCGGTCCGGCTCGCCGGAAGTGTCCTTGCATCCGTCGCGGGCATTCTCGCGTCGGTCGCAGGCGCCCTGGCGTCGGTCGGAGGCGTCCGTGCGCCGGACCCGGTCACGCGGCTGCGCCTTTCCCTTCGGCCCGGACATCCTCGACGTGGCGACGCGCCTCGACGAGCAGCACGAAGGCCCCGAGGATCGTCCCGAAGAACGTCGTGAGCAGCCGCCATCCGACGACCCACAGGACCGTGACCTCCACGAGCAGCACCCGGTTCATCAGGAGCCCCGTCGAAGCCTCGGCGACGCCCGAGGCTCCCGGTGTCGGCGCGAAGTAGAGGACGATGTGCTGGAGAAGCTGGAGGCCGATGAAGGAGACATCGACCGGCCCCTGGAGCGCGGCCGCAAGCACGTAGCCCATGAGGTACTTGTTGAAGTAGAGCACCACGGTCGCGGCGCACACCCAGAGGAGCGTCACCCTGCCTCGCGATGCAACGGCCCGGACCCCGGAGGCCAGCCGATCGATCTCACGGCTCAGCAGTTGCCGGCCCGCCGCTGCCCAGCGCCGGACCCGCGTCCCCCGTCTCGAGATCAGGTTGAGGAAACGTCGAACCCACCGAACGGTGCGGCGCCGCGTGGCGATGGCTGAAATGAGCAGGGCCGACAGCGCCGTTATGACCGCCACCGCGATGACGAGCGTGACCAGGACGCCCCGGGACAGCGCCTCGTCCGGCAGAAACGCGAGGGCCGCCAGACCGCCGAGCGCGAAGAAGAGCAGCGTGGCGACAAACGTCAGCAGCGAGCAGAGAATCGCTTCGGACAACCGCGCCCCGCGCCGGCACAGCACATAGAGTTGCGCGGCGCCCCCACCCGTCTGCGCCGGCGTGATCGCGCCCAGAAACATGTTCGCCCAATTCGCACGCACGCAGTGCCACAGCGATACGCGCGAGAAGACGCGGCCGTCGAGGAGCAGTCGATATCGGACCCCGCCCAGCGTGAAGTCGAGCGCGAGCAGCGCCAGCAGGGCAAGGGCGAACGCCGGCGTGATGCGGGCCAGGATGCTGTCGAGTTCCGATGGAGGGCGCCACCGGATGAGCGCCACGAGGCCCAGTACCGTGAGCCCCCCGAACGCGAGCGTGCCGATGAGCAGCTTGCCTCGCGCGGGCATGGGGGACGTCGGTTGGGAACTCGCCACTCGTTCTTCTTTCCAGGGGTCGGCCGAAAGGAGGAGTTACGCCTCGCGGGGGGCGGCGGGATTCAACGGACCCGCGCGGACATCCTCGGCGAGGACGCTCTCCGCGCGGGCCGCGCGATGGGGGAGCGCTCGCTATCCGCCCGCGTTGGCGATCGACTCGCGGATCTTCTTCACGGTAAGCGCGGTCCGGTAGGCCTGGAGCCTGAGGCCGATCTCGATCGTCTTCTCCTTCGGGGCGATCGGGACGCCGTTGATCTTCGCCAGCCCCGCCTTCACCCGCTGGTCGTAGCGGACGACGGTCGGGTCGACGGTCATCATCAGGCTCGTGATCCCGAAGCTGTCGTGGATGCCGTCGTTCTCGGTCTCCACGATCCCGAGTTCGGACTCGAGGAAGTCGCCGCCGCCGTAACGGTAGTACTCGGGGATGTGGTGGGCGTGGGCGTCGTCCCAGCGCTCGTTGAGGCGCGCCGCGACGTTTGCCATCCCCTGCACGTTCCCGCCGCTGTCCCCGATGAAGACGATGTGCTCGAAGCCGTGAGCCCGGAGGCTGGAGGCGACGTCATCGAGCACGGCCTCGAACGTCTCCGGGCGGAGCGAGATCGTGCCGGGGTAGCGCATGTGACCCGACGGTTCGTCGATGTTCCCCTCGGGAACGAGCTTCATGATCGGCGCGCAGAGCGCGCTGCCCAGTTCCCGTGCGATCGCCTCGCACGTCCCCTGCAGCACGTAGTTGTGCTTGCCCGTCGCGACGTAGGGCCCGTTCTGCTCGATCCCGCCGGTGGAGATGATCGCGATGTCGTAGCCGTCCGCCATCATGTCGCGGACTTCCATCCACGTGAGTTCCTCGATCCAGATCGAGTCGAACATCTCGATCGGCCGCTCGGAGACGAGTTCGGCGTCGATCCGGGCTTCGTACTCGGCCATGACCCGGGCGCGCTCCTCCGGCGTCATCTCCCGGTTCTGACCCATGGCTCCGGCGGGGGCTGCGAGGGGGATCGCGATGAGGGCGACCAGGGTGGTCAAAGTCGAACGGGCGTGCATCATCGTCCTCCTCCTGTCGTCTCTTCGCCGGGCCGCGTTGGCCGGACTACTACGACGCGATATTTCAGGACATATTTCAATCACATTCTGTGGCCAACCAATGTCCGGTTCGGGGAAGCCGGCCGGCAAGGGGATCTGTCATGGCGGATAGGAACGGGCGGCGGGGCGAGCCGATCGCGATCGTAGGGATGGCGTGCCGTTTTCCCGGCGCGTCGAGCATTCCGGCCTTCTGGCGATTGCTCGAAGAGGGCGGGAACTCCGTCCAGGAGGGAGTCCCGGGTTCCGGCGTGGGGCGCTGGGGCCAGATCTTCGGGGACGATGCCGTGCAGAGCGATGGCTGCCGTTTCGGCGCTTTCGTGGATGACATCGACCTCTTCGACGACGCCTTCTTCAGGATCTCGCCGGTGGAGGCGGAGCTGCTGGACCCGCAGCAGCGCATGATGCTGGAGACGACGTGGGAGGCGCTCGAGGACGCGGGGATGGATCCCGACGGGCTCAGGGAGACGCTCACCGGCGTCTACACCGGGATCAGCAACGACGAGTACCGCATGCTCGTCGTGGACTCGAGCAAGCCGGCCGAGGCCGCCAGCTGTCTCTACGCGCTCAGCGGCACGAACCTGAACGGCACGAGCGGACGCGTCTCCTTCGTGCTCGGGCTCCGGGGGCCGGCCAAGGCGGTGGACGCCGCGTGCGCATCCTCCATGGTGTCGGTCCACGACGCGGTGGCGGATCTGCAGCAGGGCAGGGCGGACCTCGCCATTGCGGGCGGCGTGCAGGCGATCCTCAACGGCCGCATCTACGAGCTGCGCGCGGACGCGATGATGCTGTCGCCGGATGGGCAGTGCAAGACCTTCGACGCCTCGGCAAACGGGTACGTGCGGGGCGAAGGCTGCGGGGTCGTCGTCCTCAAGCGGCTGAGCGAGGCGGAGCGGGACGGCGACCGGATCTGGGCGGTGATCCGCGGCTCGGCGGTGAACCACGGGGGTGCGGGGACCGGGCTCACCGTGCCGCACACGCCCGCCCTGGAAGAGGTGATGCACGCGGCGCTCTCGGACGCGGGCGTTTCTCCCTCGGACGTCGACTACCTGGAGGCTCACGGGACCGGCACCACGGTGGGCGACCCGATCGAGGTCGAAGCCGTGTCCGCCGTCTACGGGGAGGGCCGCGACGCGGGGCGCCCGCTTCTCATCGGTTCGGTGAAGACGAACATCGGGCATCTCGAATCGGCGGCGGGCGTGGCGGGCGTGATCAAGGCGGCGCTGGTCCTCAACCGCGGCGTGATTCCACGGCACCTCCATTTCCGGAATCCCGACCCGAATGTCGACTGGGATCGTCTTCCGCTGCGGGTGACGTCGTCGATGATGGACTGGCCGGATCAACCGGGACGGCCGCGGCGCGCCGGGGTCAACTCGTTCGGGATATCGGGGACGAACGCCCATGTCGTGATGGAGGAGTACCGCGACGCGGAGGGTGCGTCCGTCGATGGAGAGTGGGCCGCGGGCGCCGCGATTCCGGTGCCGGTTCCGATGGCGCGAGGCGTGCCGGAATCGACGGGGCCGGAGGTCGAACACCGCACGACGCGTGTCCTTCCGCTGTCCGGCAAGTCCCGGGGTGCGCTCCGCGACCTCGCCGGGCGGTACCTGTCCTGGCTGGACGAGCACGCGGGGGAACTTTCTTCCGGCGACCTCGCTTCGGACCCGCTCCTCTCCGACATGGCGTGGACGGCGGGCGTGGGACGGAGCCACTTCGACCATCGCGCGGGCGTGGTCTTCCGCGATGCGGAGACGTTGCGCGAAGGACTCCGCGCGCTGGCCGCAACGGAGGAGGGCGAGCCGTCCGCCGCGCCGGCCCGCGTGGCCTTCGCCTACACGGGGCAGGGCAGCCAGTGGGCCGGCATGGGAGCGGCGCTCTACGAGAGCGAGCCGGTGGCCCGGGCCGTCCTGGACCGCTGCGAGGCGGTGTTCCTGGAGGAACGGGGAAGCTCGCTGCTCGACGTCATGTTCGGGCGTGGCGGCGGAAGCGCGGATCTCGGCGATACGGCCTGGGAGCAGCCGGCGCTCTACGCCCTGGGGTGCGCGCTGACGGCGCTGTGGTCGAGCCTCGGCGTCCGTCCCGCCGTGGTCGTGGGCCACAGCATCGGAGAGATCGCCGCGGCCCAGGCGGCGGGCGTATTCAGCCTCGAAGACGGCATGCGCTTCGCGGCCACGCGGGGCGCGCTGATGTCGGGCATGGAGGAGGGCGCCATGGCCGCCGTGTTCGCCCCGCCCGAGCAGGTGGCGTCGGCGGTCGAGGCGGTGAACGCGGGTTCTTCCGGTGCGGGGCTCGGCATCTCGGGCTACAACGGCAGTCACCAGGTCGTCAGCGGGCCGGTCGCGGACATCGAGACCATCTCGAAGCGCCTGGACGAGGAAGGCGTCCGGGTCAGGCGCCTCAACACGAAGCGGGCGTTCCACAGCGCCCTGGTGGAACCCATCCTGGATGAACTGGAGGCGTGCCTCGAGGGCGCCGCGATCGGAACGCCCTCCCTCACCGTGGTCAGCAACCTGACGGGCCGGGCCGTGGAACCGGGTCAGACGCTGGATGGGGCCTACTGGCGGCGGCATGCCCGGGAGGCGGTGGCCTTCGCCCAGGGGGTGGAGGCGCTCGCGGAACTCGGCGTGGATGCCGTGCTGGAAATCGGCCCGAGGTCGGTGCTGGCCCCGATGGCGGCCTCGGCCTGGCCGGAGTCGTCGCGGGCGCCGGTGGTGCTCTCGAGCCTTCGCCCGCCCGCGCCGGACGATCCGGGCTCCGGCGGCCCGGATGGTTTTACCGAGGCGGTGGCCGAGGCATACGAGGCGGGCCTCACCATCCGTTTCGCCGGGTTGTTCGCGGGAGAGGCGCCGCGCCGGATCTCGCTGCCCAGCTACCCGTTCCAGCGGAAGCATCACTGGATCGCCCTCCCGAAACGCCGGCGCGGGGGCGCGGAGCACCCGCTTCTCGGGGCGCGGCATGAGTCCGCGCGCGGCGAGATCACCTTCGAGACGGAGGTCTTCCCCTCGGATCCGGCCTGGATGGACGACCACCGGGTGTTCAGCCGCGTCGTGGCGCCCGGGGCGCTGTACGGGGCCATGACGATAGCGGCGTCCCTCCTCGAGGAGGGGGGATCGGTCGTCGTCGAGGAGATGCAGTTGCACAACCCGCTCGTCTTCGATGAGGACGAGGGCGAAGCGGACGCGGCGGGGCGGACGCTGCAGGTCGTGCTCGATGCTCCCGATCCGACCGCGCCGCGCGGCGTCCAGATCTTCAGCCGGGGGAGCGGGGGCGTGTGGACGGTCCACGTGGAGGGCCGCCTGGCGGTCGGCGTTCCCGACCCTGAAGACGGCGGCCGCACCGACCTCGAGGGCCTCAAGGCCGATCTCTCCCGCGTGGAAGTGGCGGAATACTACCGCCACCGGGCGAGCACCGGCGTCGACCTCGGTCCGTCCTTCCGCACGCTGGGGAGGGCGTGGTCCGGGCCGGGGGAGGCGGTGGCCGAGGTCTCGCTCCCGGAGGGGATGGCCGGGCACGGACTCGACGTGCATCCGCTCGTGCTGGACGGCTGCTTCCAGGCCGTGGGCGTGGCCCGCAACGTGGCGGGAAGCGAGGGCGGCGCCACGTATCTCCCGTTCGGCTGGGAGCGGCTGTGGCTGGCCGGGCGGCTGCCCGACCGGGTGGTCTGTCACGTCCGCCTGAGCGAAGCCTCGCGTGAGGCGGAAGCCGAAGGGGGCGAGCCCGCGGAGGTCCTGAGCGGCGAACTCCGCATCTACGATCCGGACGGCACGCCGCTCGGCCGCCTGAGCGGCTACACGGTGAAGCGGGCCACCCGGCAGGCGCTGCTCTCGGCGGTCGAGGGGGTCAAGGATCTGCTGTACGAGGTCGTGTGGCGCGAACGCGACCTTCCGAAGGGGATCGACCCCGCCGATTTCTTCCCGAGCCCCGCCGCCATCGCGGGGGGCGCGCAGTTGTTCGCGGGCTACCTGACGGACGCGGGCGTCGATCCGGAGGACCGGAACGCCCTCCTGGCCGATCTGGAGCGCTGGTCGCACGCCCGCGCCCTCCGGACCCTCGAGGATCTGGGCTGGCGCAGGACGGCCGGGGAGACGGTGGACCCGGAGCGACTCCGGCAGAAGCTGGATGTGCTCCCGGAACACGGACGCCTCTTCCGCCGCATGTTCGAGATGCTCGACTGGTGCGGCGTGGCGGAGGAGACGGCCGAGGGCTTCCACATCCTTGTGGGCCCGGACGACCCGTTGCCGGAGCACCTGCCGCGGGATCTCGAAGCGTTCGCGACCGAGATGGCCGGCCGCCATGCGCACGGCCTCACGGAGGTTGGCCTCTTCCGTCGCTCGGGCATGGCACTGGCCGATGCGCTCCGGGGTGACGCCGATCCCCTCACGCTCCTGTTCAGCAGCGGGGAACCGACGGCCGCCGACCTGTACCTGAAGGCGCCCGTCGCGCGAGCGGCCAACGAGATGCTGGCCGAGGCGGTGCGGGCGCTGGTCGCCGCGCTCCCCGAGGGCCGCCGCCTGCGCGTGATCGAGGTCGGGGCGGGGACGGGGTCGGCGACCGCGTCGGTACTCCCGGAGCTTCCGGAAGGGCGGTTCGACTACGTGTACACGGACATCTCCGCCGGTTTCTTCGCGGAGGCGGAGGCGCGCTTCGGCGACGCCGGCGGATGCATCGAGTACCGTCCCCTGGATATCGAGAAGGATCCCATCGCCCAGGGCTTCGACGCCCACGGCTACGACCTCATGATCGCCTCGAACGTGCTGCACGCGACGCGATACCTGGAGGAGACGCTCGGGCATTGCAGGGACCTCATGGCGCCATCCGGGCAGATCGTCGCGCTCGAGAACCTCACGGGCCTGGGCTGGATGGACCTGACGTTCGGACAGCTCGACGGCTGGTGGCGCTTCGCCGACGACTACCGCCCGCACCACGCGCTGGCCGGTCCCGGCGTATGGCGGCAGGCCCTCGGCGACGCGGGGTTCGAGGCGGTCGAGATCCTCGGCGTGGACGAGTCCGATCCGGACATGAAGCTCGACAAGGGCGTGATCGTGGCGCAGGGCCCGGCGAAGGTGACCGAGTCCGCCGGCGCCTGGGTTCTCGCGGCGGACGATGGAGGAGTGGCGGAGAGGCTGGCCGCCCGGATGAGGGCGCGGAACCAGACCGTCGTCGTGGCGAGCGCGACGGATGGGGGCGACCGCGAGGCGTGGCGCTCGCTGATCGAGAGTCTGCCGGGGGACGTCCCGTTCTGCGGCGCCGTACACCTCGCGGCGCTGGACGGGCACGGGGAGCGCGCCACGACCGAGGAGATGGCGGCGGATGTCGAACGTGCCGTGGCGAGCGCGCTCGCGCTCGTGCAGGGCGTGGGCGATTCGGATCTGACCCCCGAAAGGGGCGTGTGGTTCATCACCCGGGGGGCACAGATCCTCGAGCGCGAGCGGGGCGGAGAACTCGCTGGCGCCGCCGTGTGGGGATTCGGCAAGGGGGTGGCCCGGGAAGCCGCGCACCTGGAGCCGCGCATGCTCGACCTCGATCCGGGCTCGATGGCGGCGGAACCGGATCTTGCCAACGAACTCCTCTACCCGGACCCCGAGAATCACATCGCGTACCGGCGTGGAAGCCGTCAGGTGGCGCGTCTCGTGCGCATGGGCGCCGGCGCCGAGCGCCTCGAGTTCCCGGAGGAGACGGAATGGGTGTTGGCGCCGGACACGGGGGGCGTGTTCGACCGGCCGTACGTGCAGCCCCTGCCCGCGCGGCCGCTGGAACCGCATGAAGTCCGCGTCGCGGTCGAGGCCTCCGGCCTGAATTTCTGGGACGTGTTCCGGTCGCTCGGCTTCATCGAGGAGGGCCTCCTCGGACGGGAGATGTGCGGCCACATCCTCGAGGTGGGCCCGGAAGTGTCTTCCGTCTCGGTCGGCGATCACATCGTGGGTCTCGGCTTCGGAGCTTTCGGGCCGCAGATGATCACGCACGAGGAGCTGGTCGCCCCCGCGCCGGATGGCTTCTCCGTGAGCGGACTGGCGACGGTGCCGAGCGCGTACGTGTCGGCGGCGCTCTCCTTCGAGTTGTCCGGGCTGGAGGCGGGCGAGCGCGTCCTCGTCCACGCGGGCGCGGGCGGCGTGGGCTTGGCCGCGATCCAGCTCGTGCAGGCAGCCGGGGCGGAGGTGTTCGCCACGGCGAGCGTCCCGAAGCAGGCGTATCTGCGCTCGCTGGGCGTCGAGCACGTGTTCGACAGCCGCACGACCGACTTCGGGCACGAGATCCTGGAGGCGACGGGTGGCGAGGGCGTGGACGTGGTCCTGAACAGCCTCACGAGCGAGGGCTTCATCGACGCGAGCCTCGCCTGCCTCCGGGAAGGCGGCCGCTTCGTCGAGATGGCCCGGCGCGACATCCTCACCGAGGAGGAGATGGCGGCCGTGCGCCCTGACGTGGGGTACTGGATCCTCGAACTGGATGTGCTCAAGAAGACCGACCCGGCATGGGTCGGGCGGGTGCTGCGGGGGGTGATGGAGCAGCTCTCGACGGGCGAAATCGAGCCCATCGTGCACAGCCGGTGGCCGCTGGCCGAAGCGGGCGCCGCGCTGTCGTTCATGCGCTCGGCCCGCCACCTCGGGAAGATCGTCGTGACAACGCCGCCCCTCGTGCGGGGCGGGTTGCGGGGAGATCGGAGCTACCTGGTGACGGGTGGCCTGGGCGGGATCGGGATCGCCGTGGCCAACTGGCTCGCCGAGCGGGGCGCGGGCGCGGTCGTGCTGAACGGCCGCCGGGACCCGGATCCGGAGGCCGAAGAGGCCATCGGCGCGCTCCGGCAGCGCGGCGTGACGGTCCAGGTCGAGTTGGCCGACATGACCGACCAGGCCGCCATCGACGGCATGCTCGCTCGCATCGAGCGCGACCTGCCGCCGCTCGGCGGCGTGATCCACAGCGTGGGCGTGCTGTCGGATGGCGCGCTCACGAACCAGAACTGGGAGCGCTTCGAGCGCGTGCTGTGGCCCAAGATTCTCGGTGCCTGGCACCTGCACGGCGCCACGCGCGACCTCGACCTGGACTTCTTCACGCTCTTCTCGAGCCGCGTCGGGGTCATGGGGAATCCGGGCCAGGCGAACCATGCCTCGGCGAACGCCTTTCTGGACCAGCTCGCCGGCCACCGCCGCGCGCTGGGGCTCCCGGGGCAGGCCATCGCCTGGGGTGCCTGGTCGGACATCGGGGAAGCCGCGGAACAGCGCGACCGGATCGACCGGCAGCGCTCGGCCCTCGGAGGCCGCTGGTTCACCCCGCAGCAGGGCATGCGGGCGTTCGACCGGCTCGTGCGGCAGGACGCCACGGCATCCGTCGTCATGTCGATGGATTGGGACGTGTTCGAGGAGGCCGTCGACGACCCTCCGCCCATGCTCGAAGACCTGCTCTCCGCGGCGTCCGAGGCCCGGGCGGGTGACGCCTCGTCCTCCGAGGACGTCCTCACGCGACTCCGCGGAACGCTGGCGGCGGAGCGGCAGGACCTCCTCGTCTCTTTCGTGCAGGGCGAGGTTCAGGCTGTCCTGAGGCTGTCGTCGGCCCCGGCTCCCACCGTGGGATTTTTCGATCTCGGGATGGACTCGCTGATGGCCGTGGAGCTGCGGAACCGGCTGAACCGGGCGTTCGCCGGGACGTACACGGCGCCGAACACGCTGGTGTTCGACTATCCCAACATCGCCGAACTCGCCGCGCACCTGGCCGAGGCACTCGGCGAAGGGGGCGAGGCGCCTGCCGCCACGCCGGAAGCCGCCACGGAGGCGCCGGTCCAACCGGCCGTGGGAGACTCGGCGGCCGGTGCCGGGGAGGCCGAGGACGACGGCGTCGCGATCGTCGGCATGGCATGCCGCTTCCCCGGCGCGCCGGACCTCGCCGCCTTCTGGCGCCAGCTCGACGCCGGGGTGGATGCGGTCACGGACGGACGCCGGGACGCGGGTCCGTGGAACGGCGTGGCCGGGGATCCCGCCTCCGAGGACCCCAACTCGCGCCGCGGCGCGTTCCTCGAGGATATCGACAAGTTCGACGCGCGCTTCTTCGGGATCACCCCGATCGAGGCGCGCATGATGGATCCGCGACAGCGTCTCCTGCTCGAGACGACGTGGCACGCACTGGAGGACGCCGGCCTGGATGCGGCGCGGCTGAAGGGCACGAATACGGGGGTCTATGCGGGCGTCACGACGGGAGACTACAGGGACCTTGCCGCGGCCATGGGCCATGGACACGGATACCTGGGGACGACGATGAGCGTGACCGCGGGCCGGATCTCCTTCGCCCTTGGTCTCACCGGGCCCGCGGTCCCACTCGACATGGCGTGCGCCTCCTCGCTCGTGGCCGTTCACCAGGCCGCCGCCGCGGTCCGGCAGGGAGAAGTGGAACTGGCCCTCGTCGGAGGCGTCAACGCGATCCTGTGGCCCGAGACGGCCACCTTCATGAAGGAAGTCGGGCTGCTCTCGGCGAGTGGAACCTGCCACAGCTTCGATGCGGCGGCGGACGGGTTCGTGCGCGGAGAGGGCTGCGGGGTGGTCGTCCTCAAGCGGCTCGCCGATGCGAAGGCCGACGGCGACCGGATCTGGGGTGTGATCCGCGGATCCGCGGTCAACCAGAACGGGACCAGCGCGGGGCTCACCGTCCCCAACGGGCCGGCCCAGGAACGCGTGATCGAGGAGGCGCTCGCACGGGCGGGCGTGGCGCCGGCGTCGGTGGACTACCTCGAGGCGAACGGGGTGGGCTCCGATCTCGGCGACCCGATCGAGGTGCAGGCGGCCGCGGCGGTCTACGGGGAGGGACGCGACGAGGAGCGGCCCCTCCTGATCGGTTCGGTGAAGACGAACATCGGCCACCTCGAGTGCGCGGCCGGGATCGCGAGCCTGATCAAGGCCGTCCTCGCCATGAACGAAGGCCGGATCCCGAAGCAGCTGCACTTCCACAACCCGAACCCCCACCTGGCCTGGGAGGATCTCCCGGTGCGGGTCACCGACGAGGCCGTGGCGTGGCCGTCGAACGGCGATCGTCCGCCCAGGGCAGGGGTGAGTTCGTTCGGGATTTCGGGGACGAACGCGCACGTCGTCGTCGAGGGGAACGGCGGGCCGGACCGCGCTTCGATCCTGAACGGAGCCCGGATGCCTGCGGGCCCCGGGGTCACGGTTCCGCTCGCCCTTCCCGAGTCGGAGGGATGGCCGCCGCTCGCCGGCGATGCCGGACCCCGGGAGACGCGCCTTCTGCCTCTTTCGGCGAAGTCGCCCCGGGCGTTGAGGGAGCTGGCGCGGCTGTACCTCGAGTGGCTGGAGGGACGCGTTGGCGAGGCGCCGGAAGGGGTGCCCGACGAGGGTGGCGCCGGGGCCTCGGTGCTCGCGGACATGGCCTGGACGGCGGGCGTCGGCCGGTCTCACCTCGCACACCGGGCCGGCCTCGTTTTCCGCGATGTCGCGTCGCTCCGCGAGGGACTGGGCGTCCTCGCCGAGCGGGAGGTCGAGGACGAGTGGCGCCGCGACGCCGGGCCGGGCACCGCTCCGAAGGTGGCCTTCGTCTTCGCCGGAGAGGAGGGCGCCCGGGACGGGTCGGGCGAGGAGCTGTACGACCGGGAGCCGGTCGTGCGCGCCATCCTCGATCGCTGTGAACTGGTGCTCGGGGAGGAACGTGACGGGGCATCGCTTCTCGACGTGATGTTCGGCCGCGCAGGCGCGCAGGGAACGCTGCGGGATCCCGAGTGGGCGCAGCCGGCCGCCTACGCACTGGGCTGCGCGCTCACGGCGCTCTGGGCGAGCGCCGGCATCCGCCCCGGCGCGGTGGCGGGACACGGTGTCGGCGAGTTGGCCGCCGGCTGGGTCGCCGGGATCTTCAGCCTGGACGACGGGCTGCGGCTCTCGGCGGCGAGGGGAGCCGCCATGGCCCGGCCGAAGCAGCGCCTGGCGGCCGCCATGCCGGGCGACGATCCGGACGACCCGAAGAGCGACCCACTGGAAGAGCTGGAAGCCGCCGCGCAGGGGATGGGACTCTCATCGCCTGCGATGGCGATCATCAGCCAGGTGACGGGCCGGCGGATGGATGCCGCGCGGGCACCGGACGGTGCCTACTGGCGCGAGCAGGCGTCGGCGCGCGGAGATCGCGGCCGTACCTCCCGGGCGCTGGCGGACCTCGGTGTCGACCACGTGATCGAAATCGGGCCGTCCTCGTCCGCGGGCCCGGCGGCGCTCGGCGACTGGCCCGACGAACGGGGTGGTGCCGAACATCCGTTCCCGGTCGCCGTGGCGAGAGCGTACGAGGCAGGGCTCCCGGTCTCATTCGTGGGCCTGTTTGCCGGTGAGACGAGACGCCGGATTGCGCTGCCCGGTTATCCGTTCCAGCGCCGACGCCACTGGATCGAGACCGGGGCTTGAGCGCCTCCGCGGCGGACGGCCGGGCCGGCGTCCGCTACGAGCCGGACGAGAAGGCCCCGACGCCCCTGGCGCTCGGCGTCGGGCTGCAGCTCGCCGTGCTGAACATCGCGGCGATCGTGTTGATCCCGCTGGTCGTCATGCGCGCCGCGGGAGTGCGCGAGGAGTATCTCTCCTGGGCGGTGCTGGCGTCCGTCACGGCCTGCGGACTGGCGACGATGCTGCAAGCCGTCCGGGCCGGGCGCTTCGGTACGGGGCACGTTCTCCTGATGGGCACCTCCGGCGCGTTCATCCCCGCGAGCATCATGGCGCTCACCGAGGGCGGCCCGGCCCTTCTCGCCACGCTCGTCGCGGTCGCCGCGGTCATCCCGCTGCTGCTTTCGTGGCGGCTGTCTCTCTTCCAGCGGATTCTGACCCCATCCGTCTCCGGTACGGTGATCATGCTGATCCCGGTGACGGTGCTGCCCTTCGTGTCGGGGCTCCTTGCCACCGCGCCCGGCGGCAGCGGGCCCCCGGGCACCGCACTCAGCTTCTTCGCAACCATGATCCTGATCGGCTGCATCGCCCTGCGCGGTACGGGGGCGCTCCGCCTGTGGGCACCGGTGATCGGCGTGATCGTCGGTACCGCCATCGCCGGCCTTCACGGCCTCTACGATGTGGAGCGCATAGCCGACGCGGCCTGGGTCGCGCTGCCGCGCCCGCGTCCGCCCGGCTTCGACCTCGGCTTCGGGCCGGCCTTCTGGACCCTCCTGCCTTCGTTCCTGCTCGTTGCCGTGATCGCGGCCATCCGGACGATGAGCAGCGCTGTCGCGATCCAGCGGGTGTCGTGGCGGCGCGCGGGTCGCGCGACCGATTTCCGGGCCGTGCAGGGGGCGGTGGCCGTGGACGGCGTCGGCAACCTCCTCGCCGGTCTCGCCGGGACGGTGCCCGGCAGCGCCACCACCACGAGCGTCCCGTTGACGCAGCTCACCGGCGTCGCGGCGCGGGGGGTGGGTCTGGCGGCCGGCGCCGCCTTCATCGCCTTCGCGTTTCTGCCCAAGGCGTTCGCGGTCGTGCTCGCGATCCCGGATCCGGTCTTCGCGGGTTACCTGACCGTCCTCCTCGCGATGCTGTTCGCGATCGGCCTCAGGATCATCCTGCAGGGCGGACTCGGCTACCGCGACGGCATCGTCGTCGGTCTCGCATTCCTGACGGGGGTTGGATTCCAGTATGGGCTCATTCTTCCCGATCAGGTGTCCGCCTTCGCCGGAGGTCTGCTGGCGAACGGGATGAACGCGGGCGGCTTCACGGCCATCGCCCTCACCCTCTTCCTTCGCCTGACCGAACCCCGGCGAGCCCGCATCGAAACCGAATTCGGGCCCTCGGCGCTACCGCGGATTCGGGAGTTCCTCGCGCCCTTCGCCGCGAAAGCCGGCCTGGATGAGGAGGTCGCGGACCGTCTGGACGCCGCCGCCGAGGAGGCGCTGCTCTCGCTGGCCCGGCCGGAGCCGTCCGGAGACGATCGCTCCCGGCGTCGGCTCGTGATGTCCGCGCACCGCGACAAGGATGAGGTCGCGCTCGAATTCGTGGTCGCACCGCGGGACGAGAACCTCCAGGATCGCCTCGCTCTGCTGAGCGGGGAGGTCGGGGAGACGTCCGCGGAGAGCGAGGTATCGCTGCGCCTCCTGCGCCACCTCGCTTCGTCGGTTCGCCATCAGCAGTACCACGACACGGACATCGTCACCGTGAGAGTCGCCGTCCCATAGAGGGCGGCGCGTGGCCCGGCGACGGGAGGCCTGGCTACAGGAGGCCGTGTTCCTCGAGGAAGGCGCGCATCAGGTCGGCGCACTCCCTCGGATGCTCCACCTGGAGGAAGTGCGTGGATTCCGGGATGAAGTCGTAGTCGACCGTGTTGATGTGACTGAGGTTGAAGCTCGGCATGTATGCGAACGTCATCGTGGGATCCGATCCGATGACCTT
This sequence comes from uncultured Gemmatimonadota bacterium, assembly GCA_964509895.1. Taxonomy (GTDB): domain Bacteria; phylum Gemmatimonadota; class Gemmatimonadetes; order Palauibacterales; family Palauibacteraceae; genus Palauibacter. Next base: position 9,338 of record CAZDZJ010000119.1, on the reverse strand, counting down.
GGTCGGGCACGGCAGATCTCCGAGATCCACGAGGAAGGCGTAGGTGCGCGCGTACGAGAAGATCTGAGCCTCGTATTCGCGGGGGCACCGAAGCTCGACGCTCTCACCGTCCGCCGACTTCCGCAGGACGGTGCTGGCCATCAGGTCCGCGGCACCGGGCACGGCCCGCGTCAGCACCAGGTGATGGAGGAGTTCCGAGAACTCGGCCTCCTTGCCGAACCGATCCGTGCGGCGCCGCGCGAGTTCCGCGGACCTGTCGGCGGACTTGTCGAACTCGGCCTCGCCCAGCCTCGGCTTGTAGAGCGGCGGATCGAAGAGGATCCAGGCCGACAGATCGCCAGTGCGGCCGGTGCCGAGCGAATCGGAGAGGAGTGCCGTAAGCGCCGACAGGGAGTGGAAGACCCCGATCGTGGGCGCCCGGCCGTAACGCGCGGCCAGAGCCTCGACGACCTGTTCCTGGTCCTGGATCAGGTTGGGGACGTTGTGCCCGCTGCGCGGGCCGATGGCGTTCCACCCGTGGTTCCTCAGGTCGTAGACGAATACATCGAAGTCGTCCAGGAGCCGCGACCAGAACGGGTAGTAGAGGTCGACCGCGAGACCGTTGCCGTGGCCCACGAGCAGTCGGAGACCCCGGGGGTTCCCGTGTCGTCGCAATCTGGTGACGCTGCCGTCGTCGTGCCGGACGTCATCTACGGAATGCGGTTCCGGTAACCTCCAAACGGTGCCGGAACTCATGTCACCCCGCCCCCCCGAACCGGTCGGCCCGGGAGGGCGCGGTCAAGTGCCGGTGAGGTGCGTTCAGCCGGCCTGGGAGTCGATGTACGCGGCCAGCTTGCGCAGCGTGTCAAAGCACTCCGGGGGGATTGAGACGCCGAATTCCTGCTCGACGACCTTCTTGAAGGCGACGGCGTCGAGCGAGGAGATGCCTGAATCCGCGATCCCGCCGTCCCACTGCGGTTCACGACCCAGGTCCAGATGCTCGGCGACGAGTTCTCGGAGGCGAGCTTCAGCGGCCATCGGTGCTGCCTTTCACAAAGAGTAGGAAACGGGTACGCCTGCGATGATGTGCGGCGCGATCGCTCGGTGCCGCGCCCGATACTCTATCGCCGTGGCCGGAATCGTCAAGCGTCGCCGCCGGTGCCCCTCACGGTTGACCGCCTGCCGGCTTCCCGCGGAGTGCAACTAACCCGCCGCTGCGGGCCGATTTCGGCCCAGGATCAGATCGAAGGCGTCCAACGGAACAACGAGCCGCTCGCCAATCGCGCCGCCGAGCGCGGCCGGGGTGAAGTCGCGCTCCGACGTGGCCTCGAAGGCGATGCCCGGGACTTCAAGGACGCGCACCCGCCGCCCGGACACGTGGAACACCTGGTTCCTCGCCGGGCAGTCGGCCTCGGCCAGCCACGCCGCCACGACGGCGATGTGCTCGGGTCCGAACGGGTCGTACCCGGTCTCGTCCGGCTCGCCGAGTTGTTCGGCTCCCGTCATGCCGGCCACCATGCGCGTGCGCGCGGAGGGCGAGATCACGTTCGAGCGGACGCCGTACGGGGCGCCCTCGATGGAAAGGACCTTCGAGAGACCGATGACGCCCATCTTCGCGGCCCCGTAGTTCGCCTGTCCGAAGTTGCCGCACAATCCGGAAGAGGACGTGGTGTGAATGACGGAGGCCGCGCGCGGGCGGCCCGCCTTGGCCTCGGCGCGCCACCACGCCAGCGCGTGCCGGCTGGGCGCCGCGTGGCCCTTGAGGTGGACGGCCACGACCGCGTCCCACTCGTCTTCGGACATGTTGAAGAGGGCACGGTCGCGGAGGATGCCGGCGTTGTTGACCAGGATGTCGAGACCCCCGAAGGCATCGACCGCAAGGGCGACGAGGTCGCGGGCGGCGGTCCAGTCGGAGACGTCGTGACGGCTGGCCACGGCTCGGCCGCCGCCGGCCCGGATCTCGGCGCAGACGGATTGCGCCGGGCCGCTGTCGGCACCCTCGCCGCCGACGCCCGTGCCGAGGTCGTTGACGACGACGCTCGCCCCGCCGGCCGCCAGCGCGAGCGCGTGGGCCCGGCCGATCCCGCGGCCGGCGCCCGTCACTATCGCCACGCGCCCGGCCAGCCGCCGGTTCACGGCGTCGCTTTCTCCCGGCAAACTCTGCGGACGCGTGCCGTCAGCCGTCGATCCGCCGGCAGGCGGCTCCGAGCCGGCGGATGCCCTCCTCCATCTCGCCTTCCGTGATGAGGAGCGACGGACCGATCCGGATCACGTGCCCCTTCGATCCGCCGCGTCCGATGAGCAGGCGCTCCTCGCGCGCCGCCTCGAGCAGCGCCCCGGCCCGCCCGCCGTCGGGCGCCTTCCCGGCGCGGTCCCCGACCATCTCGATTCCCTGCATGAGTCCCATCCCGCGCACCTCGCCGATCCAGTCGTACGCGCTCTTCAGCGCCTCCAGCCCGGCGCGGAGTTGCGCCCCCCGCTCGGCGGAGCGGGCCGGCACGTCCTCGCTCTTCATCACGCCGAGCGTCGCGCACATCGCCGCCATCGAAATCGAGTTGCCCCCGTAAGTGGAAATGGACGGTCCCTGCCAGGCCTCGGCGATCTCGGGCCGCGTGACCGTCGCCCCGACCGGGAACCCGTTCGCGATCCCCTTCGCCATCACCATGATGTCCGGCTCGACCCCCCAGTGTTCAATCCCGAACCAGTGGTTCCCGGTCCTTCCGAACCCGGCCTGGACCTCGTCGATGATGAAGAGGCCGCCGTAGCTCCGAATCACGTCGGCCGCGCGCCGGAAGTAGTCCGGAGGCGGTACGATGACGCCCGCCACGCCCTGGATCGTCTCGGCGAAGAAGGCGGCCGGCTTGCCGCCGGTCGTCGTTTCGATCACTTCCACGAGGTCGTCGATGAAGAAGTCCGTCGCCTCGGGCCCGGCGCCGACGGGCGACCGGTAGGGATACGGCGACCGGGTGTGGACGACGCCGTCGACGCCTCCCCCGGGGAGACGCCAGGCGCCCTGCGCCGTCATGTGGCTGGTGAGCGTGCTCCGTCCCGAGTAGGAGAGCCGCAGCGCGACGATCTCGTGTCGGCCCGTGTAGAGGCGCGCGGTCGCGATCGCCGACTCCACGGCCTCCGTGCCGCTGTTCGTGAAGCAGGTCGTCCGGAGGGCTCCCGGCGTGATCTCCGCCAGCGAGCGGGCGGCCTCGATCTGGCCTTCCGTCACGTAGAGCGCCGAGGTGTGTCCCAGCCGCTCCATCTGCGCGCGCGCCGCCTCGACGACCACCGGATTGCAGTGGCCCACCGAGGTCGTGAGGATGCCCGCGAACAGATCCAGGTACTCGTCGCCATCCACGTCCCGGAGCCAGACGCCATCCCCCTCGGCGAGCGCCAGCGGGTTGCCGTAGTAGGGACGGACCCAGGGGTAGAGGTAGTCGGTGTGCGCGGCCGTCAGGGCCCGGCTTCGGGGTTCGGCGGCTGCGGCGGCATCGGGGACGTCCGTGGAGGGCGTCGGCGGGGCGGTCCGTACGTTGCTCACGAGGTTCTCCTGATTCCGGTTTCTCAGTCCCAGCTAAGAATATCAGTCCCAGCGGTAGAAGCCGCGGCCGCTCTTCCGGCCGAGGCGGCCCGCCGCAACCATGCGTTCGAGCAGGGCCGGCGGCTCGAACACGGGCGACTCCAGCGCCTCGTGCAGGTAGCGGGCGATGTCCAGCCGAACGTCGAGTCCGACGAGGTCACCGAGCTTCAGCGGTCCCATGGGGTGCCGGTAGCCCAGCATCATCGCGGTGTCGATGTCCTCGGGACTTGCCACGCCTTCCTCGACCATCCGGATCGCCTCGAGCCCGAGCGCGAGTCCCAGCCGCGAGGAGGCGAATCCGGGCGAGTCCGCGATGACGATCGGCGTCTTCCCGAGTCGTTCGACCGCCTCGCGGGCCCGCGCCACGGTGTCGTCCGATGTCTCCGCCCCGCGCACGACCTCGACGAGCGCCATGATGTGAACGGGGTTGAAGAAGTGCATCCCGATCACGCGTTCCGGCGACGGGAGGCGCTCTGCGATCGCGGTGATGGAAAGGGCGGACGTGTTCGTGGCGAGCACCGCGTCGTCCGCTGCCGCCTCGGCGCATGCCGACAGGACCTTCTGCTTGAGGTCCAGGTTCTCCGGCACGGCTTCGATCGCGATCCCGACCCCGTCGGCGGCTTCGCTCAGATAGCGGGTGAAAGTCAGCCCGGCGAGCGTGCGCTCCCGCTCCCCGGACGACACCTTCCCGCGCTGGATCCCCTTGCGGAGGTTGGCCTCGATCCGCTCGCGGGCCGCCTCCAGCGCCTCGGGCATGATGTCGAAGAGACGGGTCTCGTAGCCGGACATCGCCGCGACCTGGGCGATGCCGTGACCCATGGTCCCGGCCCCGAGCACCGCGAGGGAAGGGCGATCGCTCATTCGAGCCAATCCTCCGGGTTCATTTCCGGTTCGGGGCGGAGCGAATAGCGGCGCACGACCTCGACCGCCTCGAAACCCAGATCGTCGGCCAGCGCGTTGGCGATGAGGTTGTCCGCACCGGTGAAGAGGCGCACCTCATGGATGTCCCAGTCCGACGCCCACTCGAAGGCGGCGCCCAGCAGGCGCCGAAGGTGCCCGCGCCGCCGCGCCTCGCGCCGAACGAAAGGCGTCTGAATGCGGACGTAGCGAGGCGGGTCGAAGAGCGGCTCGTTCTCCTCCACGAAGCAGACCAGCATGCCGTCGAGGCCGCCATCTTCCGCCTCCAGCACGAAGACGACGCTCGTGGCCTCCTCGATATGGCGTCGGAACATGCCGGCGCGCGTTTCGATCGCGTCCGTCCGAAGCCGCCGGTAAGCGGGATTGTGGGCGTGGATCCTCATGTACCGGGTCCACATGGCGACGAGTTCGTCGATGTCTTCGACCCGGGCCGGGCGAACCGAGACTCCCTCAGACACGCTTTCCAACCTCCGTCTGCGATCGCTGCTCGGAGCCTCCGAAGCTCGGAGGCCGCTTCTCCACGAACGCCCGGACTCCCTCGATCGCGTCGGCCGACTCGAAACAGGCCTTCTGCGCGGCGATCTCGTAGTCGAGCATCTCCTCGAAGCTGGAGGAGAGGGAGCGCTGCACCGCCGCCTTCGCCAGCCGGAGCGGAAGGACGGGCTTGCGCGCCAGCTCGAGCGCCCACTCGCGGGCGAGCGGCATGAGTTCGGCGGCGGGAACGACCCGGTTCACGAGGCCGATGCGCTCGCACTCGGCGGCCGGGATCATCTCCGCGAAGAAGAAGAGTTCCGCGGCCCGCGCGGGACCCACGAGGCGAGGCACGGCGTAGCTGCCCCCCCAGTCCGGATGAAGCCCGATCCGGTTGAACGTCTGTCCGATGGACGCCGTCTCGGAGGCGAGACGCAGGTCGCACGAGAGGGCGAGGTTCGCCCCGCCGCCCGCCGCCGGACCGTTCACCGCGGCGATCACCGGCTTGGGCATCCTGCGGATGGCCCCCGCGACCCGGCGCCCCGCCTCGACCAGGGCGGTGGCCTCGTCGATGGCCTGCGTCTCGATGAGATGCGTGAGGTAGCCGACGTCGGCGCCCGCGCAGAAGGCGCGCCCGGCACCCGTGATGATGACCGCGCGCACGTCCTGATCGGCGGCGAGCGTCTCGATCCCCTCGGCGATCTCGGTCCGCATCTCGCCGATGAAGGCGTTGAGTTTCTCCGGCCGGTTGAGGGTGAGCGTTCCCACCCGGTCGGAGACCTCCAGCACGACATGCGGGACGCTCAAGACGCCTCCGTGTCGCGATGCACGAGAAGGGCGATCCCCTGGCCGACGCCGATGCACATCGTCACGAGGCCGTTGGCGGCGTCGCGCCGCCGCATCTCGTGGACCAGCGTCGTGAGGAGCTTGGCGCCGGTGCAGCCGAGCGGGTGCCCGAGCGCGATCGCGCCCCCGTTCACGTTCACTCTCTCGGGATCGAGGCCCAGTTCGGCGATGCAGGGGAGGGCCTGGGCGGCGAACGCCTCGTTCAGCTCGACCAGGTCGAGGTCGTCGACCGCAAGTCCCGCGCGATCAAGGGCTTTTCGCGTGGCGGGCACGGGTCCGATGCCCATGCGCTGCGGCTCCACCCCGGCGACCGCGGAGGCGCCCACGCTGGCCAGCGGCTCGAGACCCAGTTCGTCGGCGGCCGCCCGGCTCGCGATGAGGACCGCGGCCGCCCCGTCGTTGATGCCGGAGGCGTTGCCCGCGGTCACGGTGCCATCGGCCCGAAAGGCCGCGCGCAGGCGCGCGAGCTGCTCGGCGGTCGTGCCCGGCCGGGGGTGCTCATCGTCCCCGACACGCACGGGATCGCCCTTTCGCTGCGGGACGTCGAAGGGAACGATCTCCTCGGCGAAGCGCCCCGCTTCGATCGCGGCGGCGGCGCGGCGCTGGCTCTCCACGGCGAAGGCATCCTGCTCGTCGCGGCCGACGCCGTGGTCCTCGGCCACCACCTCCGCGGTCTCGGCGAGCGGGATCGTCCACGGTTCGGGCATGGAGGGGTTCGCGAAGCGCCACCCGACGGTCGTGTCCGCGATCTTCGGCGGGACGCGCGAGAAGGCCCGGTCGGTCTTGAGCATGACCCACGGCGCGCGCGACATGCTCTCGACGCCGCCGGCGATGAACACGTCGCCTTCGCCGGCCCGGATCGCATGCGCCGCGGTGACGACGGCCTGCAGCCCCGAGCCGCAGAGCCGGTTCACGGTCTGGCCGGCCACCTGGACGGGGAGTCCGGCCAGGAGCGCGGCCATCCGCGCCACGTTGCGGTTGTCCTCGCCGGCCTGGTTCGTGCACCCGGCGATGACGTCCTCGATACGGCCGGGCGGCACCCCGGTCCGCTCCACGAGCGCGCGGATGGCATGGGCCAGGAGGTCGTCGGCCCGGATCGACGAGAGCGCACCGCCGGCGCGCCCCACCGGCGTGCGCACGGCGTCGATGATGACCGGGGTGCGATCCGCGCCGCTCATCCGGCTGCTCCCCGTGCTCGCCACACCGGCCCGATCCGCGCTTCCTAGCGGCCCGCGAACTCGGGCGCGCGCCGCTCGACGTAGGCCGCGAGACCCTCGCGCGCGTCGTCGCCCTGGAAGAGGAGCTGCTGCAGCTCGCGCTCGATCGCGAGTCCCTCGGAGAAGGGAACCTCGACCCCGCTGCACACCGACCGCTTGATGCGGCCCACCGCGCGCGACGCCTTGTGCGGCGGCGTGAACTGCCGTGCGTACTCGATGACCTGCGCGTGGAACGAGGCGTCATCTCCCTCGAACACCTTGTTCACGAGCCCCAGATCGAGCGCCTCCTCGAACCCGAACGTCCGCCCCTCCGCCATCAGTTCGATCGCCTTCGGCTTCCCGAGCAGGCGGCCGAGCCGCTGCGTCCCGCCGGTCCCCGGGAGGACGCCGAGATTCACCTCCGGGAGCCCGATCTTCCCCGCGTCCTTCCGCGCGATCCGGATGTCGCAGGCGAGCGCGATCTCGAGGCCGCCCCCGACCGTGTGCCCGTTGAGGGCGCCGATCACGAGCTTCGGCGTGTGTTCGAGCCGGGTCAGCGTTTCGTTGGCGTGGAGGCAGAAGAAGTACTTGAAGTAGGGGTCCGAGGTCTGGAGCATCTTGATGTTCGCCCCGGCGGAGAAGAACCTGTCTCCCTCGCCCCGGATGACGATGACGTGTACGTCTTCGTCGAAACGCGCGCGCAGGATCGCGTCGTCCAGGTCGTGCATCATCTCGTACGTGTATGTGTTCGCCGGCGGGTCGTCGATCGTGAAGACCGCGACGCCGTCCTCGGCCGCATATCGAATCAGTGTGTCAGCCATGGAGTCCTTCCTCTTGAGAACCGCTCGAAAGATGACGTGCGAGAGGCCGCGGCGGGGGGCTGTCCCCGCCCTCCGGCGGAGGGTGAAACTATCCCGGCTCCCGCGCGCCGTACAGTGAGTTGGCGCCGGGTTCTCATCCGGCGCGCGAGCCCGATCCGGGGCGCAACGCGGCGTCGCCGCGGAGTGTCGTGACCAGAGTGTTCTCGCGATGATGGGGAGAGGAATCCGGCTTGAAGAACGGGATGAACGCCTTGCCCGCATGTTGAGGCCCGCATGCTGAGACGCTCCGGTCTGGGCGTCCTGTTCGGGACGGTGATGGTGGACATGATGGGCTTCGGCATCGTCCTCCCGCTCCTCCCCTTCTACGCGCAGGATCTGGGCGCCACGCCGGTCCTGGTGACGGTCATCATCGCGGCGTTCTCGGTCACGCAACTCCTGGCCGCTCCGATCTGGGGGCGGTTCTCCGACCGCGTGGGACGCCGGCGCCTCCTCCTCATCGGACTGTTCGCGTCGGCCCTCTCCTACCTCCTGTTCGCGCTCGCCGACAACCTGTGGCTCCTCCTGCTCTCGCGGGCGACGGCGGGCGCCGCGGGAGGGACAGTCGGGATCGCGCAGGCCTACGTCGCGGATTCCACGGAAGGCGAGGAACGGGCCCGGGGGCTCGGACTGATCGGCGCCGCCTCGGGCCTCGGCATCATGATGGGCCCGGCCATCGGTGGCGCCTTCAGCCGTTTCGGCCTGGGGGTTCCGGGCTACGTGGCCGCAGGCCTGTGCCTGCTCAATCTGATGGCGGCCATGGCACTCCTCCCGGAATCCCGGCACTTCCGGTCCGGACGCGCGGATGTGTCGAAGGGCGAAGCCGCGACCCTCGGGCTGTGGCTTCGGTCGCTCGTCCGCTTCCCTCTGCGCGTGCTCCTGCTCGTCTATTTCCTGACGCTCGCCTGCTTCACGTCGATGACGTCGGTCCTGGCTCTGTACACGGAGCGCGTGTTCGCGATGACGGCGGCCGACATGGGCCTCGTGTTCACGCTCGCCGGGGGCTGCACCGTCATCGTTCGCGGGGGCCTGGTCGGACGGATCGTGGAGAGGTTCGGCGAGCCGAACACCATGCGCGCCGGCTGTCTCCTGCTCGCCCTCGGGGTGGGGGCGATCCCGTTCCTCTCGGATCGGTGGCAGCTGTGGTTCCTCGTACCCACGTGGGCGTCCGCGACGGGGCTGATCTTCCCGGCGCTCCACGCGCTGATCTCGCGGGCCACGGACGAGCACTCGCAGGGTTCGGCGTTCGGCGGAAGCCAGGTAGCCGGAGGCCTGGGCCGCGTGTTGGCGCCACTGGCGGCGGGTTGGCTGTTCCAGTCGTACGCGATCGAGAGCCCCTTCCTCGTGGGGGCCGCGGCGTCCACGGTCGCCCTGTGGCTGGCGCTACGAGTCCCGGCGCCGCAAGCTCCGGATGCCCAGGACAAACTCGATCCCACCGACCGGTGGACGGGCCCGGTCGCGGCGCACGAACCGCGCGACCAGCCCGACGCCAGGGCGCCG
>CAZDZJ010000118.1:0-77749 GCA_964509895.1 uncultured Gemmatimonadota bacterium | reverse complement strand
CCGGAAGCCCACCCCCACCACGACGACGACCGCCAGCGCCGCGAGCAGAACGAGCACCGCCCCCTCGAGGAAGCGCCGGACGCCGGTCCTCAGCATGGGAATGGCGACCCGGCCGTCGGGCCGGTTATGAGCCGGCCTCCGGGGACGCGGCCTCCGGGGAGCCGGCCTCGCGCGCCCGGTCGATGAGGGACCGTCCGCCTTCGACCGTCGCTGCGAACTCCTCGTACACGGGCTCGCTGGCAGACTCGAAGCGGGCCGGATCCGCCTCGTTGATCTCCATCTCCGTGGCCTCGAGTTCGGCCAGGAGTTCTTCGTCCATGCGGGCGGCCGTCTCGTAGACGAAGGCCTGCATCTCGCGCGCGATCGCCTCCACCTCGGCGCGGACATCCTCCGGGTGTCGCTCCCACCGCCCCGCGCCGGTCGTCACGAAGGCCGGGCTGTACACGTGCCCCGTCAGGGAGAGGTAGTCCTGCACCTCGTGCAGCTTGGAGCTCGTCACCTGCGTGAGCGGGTTCTCCTGTCCGTCCATCACCCCCGTCTGGAGCGCGACGAAGACCTCCGAGAAGGGCATCGGCGTCGGGTTCGCGCCCAGCGCCTGGAAGAGCTTCACTCGCCACACGCCGCGCGGCGTCCGGAGCTTGATGCCGCTCAGGTCATCCGGCCCGTGGATGGGCCTGCGGGAGTTCGTGATGTGGCGGAATCCGTTCTCCCACACCGCGAGGATCCGGTAACCGGCCTCCTCCGCGCGCGGGGCGAGGTCCGGCCACACGACGGCCTCCTCGATCCGGTTCATGTGCTCGCGGTCGCGGACGAGGTACGGCATCTCGAACAGGCCGAAGGCGTCGACCATCGAGGACATGATCGTGGAGGGGATGGACATGTCGAGCGTACCGAGCCGCAACCGCTGCAACATCGCGTCGTCGCCGCCGAGCTGGCTCGCACCGTAGACGTGGAGTTCCGCTCGTCCCGCCAGCCGTTCGTTCACCCGGCGCGCGAACTCGTTCGCCGTCACGTCGTAGAGCGATCCGGGCGAGCCGACGTGGCCCAGGGACAGTTCGACGACCCCCGGTTCCCCGCCCCCTCCGCCGCAGCCGAGGCCCGACGCGGCCAGCACGGCCGCCGCCGCGACGCGGGCGGTCCGGGCCGGGCGTCGGAATCGGAGCGACCGCTCGAACCGGAAGGCCCGCCTCATGCCTCTGCCAGATAATCGGCGGCGGCCGCCAGCCCGCCGGGGTCGTGCGCGATTCCGCTCGTCTTCAGTCCCATCTCCACGCCGGCCAGCGCTCCCATGAGCATGAGTTCGTTGAGATCCCCGAGGTGTCCGATGCGGAACACCTTCCCCTTGAGTGGGCCCAGGCCCGTCCCCAGCGACATGTCGAAGCGCTCCAGGACCGCGAGCCGAAAGGCTTCCGCGTCCTCCCCTTCTCCCACCATCACGGTCGTCCCGGCGCTCGACACCGCCGCCGGATCCTGACAGTAGTTGCGCAGGCCCCAGGCGGCGACGGCCCGTCGCGTGGCCTCGGCGTGACGGGCGTGGCGCGCGAACGTGGCGTCGGGTCCCTCTTCCCGCAGCATCTCGAGTGACGCTTCGAGGCCGTAGAGAAGCGTGGTCGGCGGCGTGTACGGGAAGTAGCCGTCCTCGTTTTCCCGCAGCATCGCGCCCCACTCGAAGTACGAGCGCGGCGTGCCGGGACCGGCGTCATGGCGGGAGAGCGCCTTCCCGCTAACGGCGCAGAAGCCGAGTCCGGGCGGGAGCATGAGCCCCTTCTGGGAGCCGCACACGGCGACATCCACGCCCCACTCGGCCTGCCGGAAAGGCGTGGCGCAGAGCGAGGAGACCGTGTCGACCATGAGGAGCGCGGGGTGGCCGGCCTCGTCGATGGCGGACCGGATGGCGGCGAGGTCGCTCGTGACGCCGGTGGACGTCTCGTTGTGGACGACGAGCACGGCGCGGATCTGTCTCTCCCGGTCCTCCGCGAGCCGCTGCGCGATCCTCCCCGGGTCCGCGGGGTGCCGCCAGTCGCCGTCGATGACCTCCACCCGCAGCGCGAGGGCCCGCCCCACGTCTCCCCACTTCGACGCGAAGAACCCGTTGTTCCACAGGAGAACGCGTTCGCCGGGGGAGAGGATGTTGGCGAGGGCGCTCTCCCAGCATCCGGTCGCCGAAGAAGGGAAGATGAAGACGTGCGCGGGATCTCCGAACACCCGTTTCAGTCCGTCGAACAGCCCGAGCACCATCTCGCCGAACTCGGGTCCGCGGTGGTCGATCACGGACCGGTTCATGGCGCGGTACACGCGTTCGGGCACCTGCGTCGGGCCGGGAAGCTGGAGGAAATGTCTGCCGCTGCGGTAGGTCAAGGTGGTTTGCTCGTCGTCGTTACGGTGGTGACGCTCTGGTCGCGCCCTCGCGGCGCTCTTGTCAGGCCGGGGTTTCCGCCGATACAACTTGGCTCGTGACCCGCCCAATCTCTCACGACCGCGCCGGATCGCAACGGCCCCGGCCCAGCCACGGCGCTCGACGCGAGGCCCGGCTCGAAGCTCGACTTCGGGCGGGGCTCCGGGGAGAGGTCCGGTTCGACCGTTTCACGCGCGGGTTGTACAGCACGGATGCGTCGATCTACCAGGTGGAACCGCTGGGGGTCGTGTTCCCGGAATCGGCGCACGATGTGCGGCGGGCGGTGGAACTCGCGGGCGAGCACGGGACGTCGGTCGTCGTGCGTGGGGCGGGGACGTCGCAGAGCGGCCAGTCCATCGGGCGGGGGGTGATCCTCGATACGAGCCGGGGGCTGAACGGGGTGCTCGACTTCGACCCACAGGCGCGACGCGTCGTGGTGGAGCCGGGGATCGTGCTGGACCGGCTGAACGCCTTCCTGCAGCCGCACGGGCTCTTCTTTCCGATCGACGTCGCCACGGCGAGCCGCGCCACGCTGGGGGGCATGGCCGGAAACAACAGCGCCGGGTCGCGGTCGGTACGCTACGGCCACATGGTCGAACACGTGCGCGGCATCGAGGCGGTGCTCGCCGATGGCCGGCGGGCCGAGTTCCGCCGCGACGCCACGCCGGGGGCAGCGCCCGAGGGCGCCCTCGGAGCCGACATGCGGGCGCTCTACCGGCGCGAGGCCGACGAGCTGGCGCGGCGGGTGCCGGACGTCCCGCGGCACGTGGCCGGCTATGCGCTGCACCGCCTCGGCCGGGAGGGCGCCGGGCTGTCGGACCTGCTCGTGGGTTCGGAGGGGACGCTCGCGCTCTTCACCGCCGTCGAACTCGACCTTCAGCCCATTCCGGCCGTGCGCGCGCTCGGAGTGTGCCGCTTCGATGGTACCGCGGAGGCGCTGGCCGCCGTTCCGGCGATCGTCGCGCTCGAACCGACGGCGGTGGAACTGTTCGACGCGACCGTACTCGGACTGGCCGCGCGGATGCCGAGTTTCGAGCGGGTGCTCCGACAGCTCGGGGAGGACGGGAGCGGGCGGCCGCGCGACATCCTCGTGGTCGAGTTCGCCGGCGACGATCCGGAGCGGGTCTCGGCCTCCCTGTCGCGGCTCGAGTCCGCGCTGGGCGGGATCGCCGTGGGCGTCACCCGCGCGGCATCCCCCGCCTTCCAGGCCCGCATCTGGGCGATGCGCAAGGCGGGATTGAGCATTTCGATGTCTCAACCTGCCGCCCGCAAGCCGCTCGCCTTCATCGAGGACTGCGCGATCCCGCTCGAGCGGCTGCCGGAGTGGTATCGCCGACTCACGGCGATCATCGACCGCCACGCCACGCACGCCGTGTGGTACGCGCACGCGTCCGTCGGCTGTCTCCACGTGCGGCCGGCGCTCGACCTTCGCGACGGAGACGATGTGGAGCGGCTGCGCGCGATCGCGGTGGATGCCTTCGCGCTCGCGGGCGAGCTGGGCGGATCCCATTCCGGCGAGCACGGGGACGGCTGGATCCGATCCGAGTTCCTCGAACCGATGCTGGGTGCGCGCCTCGTCTCGGCCTTCGGCGAGATCAAGCGCCGCTTCGATCCGGACGAGCGCCTGAACCCCGGGAAGATCGTCGACCCGCCCCGCATGAACGAACCATCGCTCCTGCGCGCCCGTTACGGACTCGAGACCCGGAAGTTGCCGACGGCGCTCGACTGGGAGAAGTGGGGGGGATTCTCGCCGGCGGTCGACATGTGCAACAACAACGGCACGTGTCTGAAGCGGAGCCCCGGCGTCATGTGCCCGTCCTTCCGCGCCACGAGCGACGAACGGCATTCCACGCGCGGGCGCGCCAACGCGCTGCGTCTGGCCCTCTCCGGGCAGCTGGGGGAGGACCCCTGGACATCCCCCGAACTGTACGAGGCGATGGACCTCTGCCTGGGCTGCAAGGGGTGCCGCCGCGAGTGTCCGACCGGGGTCGACATGGCGCGCATGAAGATCGAGTTCCTGCACCGGCTGCGCGCCGAGCGCCCGCCCTCGCTCCGCGACCGGGCGCTCGCGTATCTGCCCCGCTACGCGCCGTTCGCCGCGCGAGTCGCGCCGCTCGTGAACCTGCGGAACCGGGTCCCGGCCCTCGCCCGCCTCGGAGAGCGCGTGGCGGGTCTGGCTGCGGACCGGCCTCTCCCGCACTGGTCGTCGCGGCCGTTCCCGGCTCCGTCCCGATCTTCCGCGACCGCCGCGAGCGGGCCGAGGGTCGCGCTCTTCGTCGACACCTTCACCCGCTACTTCGAGCCGGAGAACGCGCGCGCCGCCATCCGCCTGCTGTCACGGGCGGGCTATCGTGTGGAGGCGGCCGCCACCGCGGGACGACCGCTCTGCTGCGGCCGCACCTTCCTCAACGCGGGTCTGGTGGAGGAGGCGCTGGCCGAACTCGACCGCACCGTCCGCGCGTTGCGCCCCTTCGTGGCGCGGGGAGTCCCCGTGGTGGGACTCGAACCGTCATGCTTGCTTACGCTCCGCGACGAGCTGCCCGCGCTGGACGCGGGGCCCGATGCCGCGGCGGTCGCCGACCGCGCCCGGCTGCTGACCGAATGGCTCGTCGAATCGGCGGCGATCGACCGGCTTGAACTCGCTCCCCTTCCCGTGCGGCGGGTGCGCGTGCACGGCCACTGCCACGAGAAGGCGTTCGGCGCGGACGGGCCGACGCTGGACGTCCTCCGCGCCATCCCCGATCTCGAGATCGAAGCGATCCCCGCCGGCTGCTGCGGCATGGCGGGCTCGTTCGGCTACGAGGCGGAGCACGCGGACATCTCTCGCCGCGTGGCCGAACTGGAACTCCTCCCCGCCGTCCGTGCCCTCGCGGACGACGAATGGCTCGTGGCCAACGGCACGAGTTGCCGACACCAGGTCGCCGACCTCGCCGATGCTACGGGCCGCCACGTCGTGACAGTGCTCGACGCCGCCGCCGATCCGCGGATGCGGTCGGTGGACGCGGCGGTGGGAAGGCTGAGGGCGTTGCGCGACCGATATGGTACGCGCTCGATCGCGGAGATCCTCGCCTCTCGCGATGAAGGCGGCCGTTAGCGGCGCGAAGCCAGCATCGCCTGCAACCGGGCCTTGAGCGGCGGCGGGACCTCGATGCCCTGCCAGTCGCGGCTGCCGTGCTCCCGGCGTGCGCAGACGACGGTCCAGTCGCTGCGCGCCACGACTTCCGGATCCCCCGAGCGTTCGATCGTGAACTCTGCGGCGTAGCGGATCGCCTTGCGGCGCACCTCGCGCACCCGAAGTCTCACGTCGACCTCGTCTCCGTAGCGGACGGCGCCCAGATACTCGCACGAGACGGAGACGCGCGGCATCCCGAACACGGAATTCTCGCTCCAGCGGTAGCCGACGAGGTCGAACGACCGGTAGAGGGCGTGCTCGGCCTCCTCCATGAACTTCAGGAGTGCCGTGAAGTGGATCAGGTTCGCGGTGTCCGTATCCGCGAACTCCACGCGCCGTCGATATACGAACTCGGAAGCCATGGGTCTCCGCTCCTGGTCTCGCCGTGGCCGGGAGGCCCCCGTAGCCGGACCGTTGCAGCGATGGCAATCTATCACCCCTTCCGACCCCGGAGGTCTGGTGGCGATCGAACCGAGGCACATCACGATCGAGCGGCGCGTGCGGTTCGCCGTTCTCGAGCCGCACGAGCGGCCGGTGACCGAGATCTGGTTCGCCCTTCACGGATACCACCAGCTCGCGCACCGCTTCCTGCGCCATTTCCAGCCGATCCACGCGGGCGCCCGGTGCATCGTGGCTCCCGAGGGTCTGCACCGTCACTACATCGACCACGAGTCACGCAAGGTGGGCGCCTCGTGGATGACGAGCGAAGACCGCCTCACGGACATCGACGACTACGTCGGCTACCTCGACCGTCTGCACGCGCACATCCTCGCCGAAGAGTCCCGCCGGACGGCGGGCGGGTCGGCGGCCCCGAGGATCGTCGCACTCGGGTTCTCGCAGGGGGTCCACACGCTCTGCCGCTGGCTCGCGTTCGGCCGTGCCCGCATCGACCGGGCCGTCCTGTGGGGCGCCACGGTCCCGCCGGACCTGGACCTGAGCGAGCACGGGGAGACGCTATCCGCCGCCGACCTCCACCTCGTCGTGGGCGAGGCGGACGAGTACTACGACCGCGCCACGATCGAGGCACACGAAGCGCGCCTCAGCGCGGCAGGCGTCGGCTTCACCTCTCACTCGTATCCCGGCGGACACCGCCTGGACGCCGCAGTCCTGAGGCGACTCGGCGGGTCCCGAGGAGCGGGGGCCACCGGAACCCCCAACAACGGGAACAAAACACTCTCCCGCGGGAACGTCTCGGGCTAACGCTCCGGGTCGGGGACCCCGCGGCGACCACGGCGGCGGGCCTCGAGGCGCCGCAACAGGAGCGGACTCACGAGGCCGGACGTCGTGCCCCCGATGAGGGCGAGGATCCCAACCGGACCGGGATTCGAGAAGGCGGGCGCGCCGATCTGGACGTTCATCCACATCCCGAGCGCCGCGAACAGGATCGCGCCGACGACGAAACCGAGCCAGGTGAGCCGGATCACGGGGCCGTACGCCGGTTCACGGGGCCGCGCGTGGGGCGCCTATGAGCCGCCGCCCCCGTCGGCGCCGCCGGGGAGGCCGACCGTCGCGATGCACTCGATCTCCACACGCGCATCCAGCACCAGGCCACCCACGGCCAACGCGCTGCGGGCGGGTCGATGGTTGGGGAAGAACTCCATGTACGTGCGACTCATGTCGCGAAAATCGGCGATGTCGGCCAGGAAGACGGTACACTTCACGACCTCATCCATCGATGAGCCGTAGCGCTCGAGCGCGTCCGCGATGTTCCGCATCGTCTGCTGCGTCTCCGGGATGATCCCGCCCTCGACGAGTCCCTCGCCGGGCACGGTCCCGAGCTTGCCGGAGAGGTAGAGAACGTTCCCGACGCGCACGGCCTCGGAGAAGGGCGAGTTGGGCCGCCCGCCCAGGTATTCGACGGAGTGCATCATCTCGGCCATCCGATCGTGGTCCTGTGCCGCGAGCGGCGCGACGGGCACGAGGGCCGTCCCGAGCGCCAGGACCGCACGCAGCGTCCGTGCTGTGCCCGGCCGCGGGGTCGTCCCGATAAGCTGTTTCCCTGTCATCCGTCCTCCTTCCGGGGGCCGCCTGGGCCCCGGGTGTGATTCACGGCGTGATGCGGGTCATCATCCGGGGGAACGCGATCGTCTCGCGCAGGTGGTCGATCCCGCACATCCACGTCACCGTGCGCTCGATCCCGAGTCCGAACCCGCTGTGGGTGAAGGTCCCGTATTTTCGGAGGTCCAGGTACCAGTCGTAGGACGCCTCCGGGAGCCCCTCCTCGCGGATGCGCGCGAGGAGCCTGTCGTGGTCGTCCTCCCGCTGGCTGCCGCCGATGACCTCGCCGTATCCCTCGGGCGCGAGCAGATCGTTGCACTTGACCGTGCGGGAATCCTCCGGGTTTTCCTTCATGTAGAAGGCCTTGACGCCCTTCGGATAGTCGAACACGAAGAGCGGCTTGTCCCGGCCCTCGACGAGCAGCGTCTCGGCCGTGGCGCCGAGATCCGAACCCCACTCGATGTCGCTCCCCTTCGCCTGCAGGAAGGCGACGGCGTCGGTGTAGCTGATCCGGTCGAAGGGCGGCTGGATGGCCTCGAGCTTCGAGATGTCGCGGCCCAGCGCCTCGAGCTGCTCCCGCTGGTTGAAGAGGACGCGCTTCACGATCCAGCAGATGAAGCGCTCCTGCAGCGCCATGTTCCCCTCGGAGTCGATCCAGGCGGCTTCGGGTTCCACCATCCAGAACTCGGTCAGGTGGCGGCGCGTCTTCGACTTCTCGGCCCGGAAGGTGGGGCCGAAGCAGTACACCTTGCCCAGCGCCGCCGCGGCGGCCTCCACGTAGAGCTGGCCGGTCTGCGCGAGGTACGCGGTGCCGAGATCGAAATACTCCGTCTCGAACAGGGTCCCGGCCGACTCGCCGATGGCCCCGGTGAGGATCGGGGTGTCGACGTGAACGAAGCCCTCGTGATGGAGGAAGTCGTGGATCGCGCGGATGACTTCGTCGCGGATGCGCATGATCGCGATCTGCCGGGCGCTCCGGAGCCAGAGGTGGCGGTTCTCCAGGAGGAAATCGACGCCGTGCTCCTTGGGCTGGATCGGGAAGTCGGTCGACGGGCCCAGCACCTCGAGACCGGACCCGGTGAGTTCGACGCCGGAGGGGGCGCGGTCATCGGCGCGCACGACCCCCGTCACGGAGACGCAGGCCTCGTGCCCCACCGTGGTCAGCGGTTCCCACACCTCCGGCGCGACCTCGTTGCGCACGAAGACGCACTGGACCTCGTCCGTGCCGTCGCGAAGGACGAGAAAGGAGATCTTGCCGCTGGAGCGGAGGCGCCGGACCCAGCCGCGGAGACGGACTTCGTCCCCGATGCGGGCGGGCAATTCGCGTATGGTGACGGTGTGTTCGGACATGTGCGGCGACAAGTTGCGGTTCCCTCCGGAACAGGGCAAACGTTGTGCCCGGCGGGGCGCCGCAGCCGTGGTTGGGGGCGGGACGCCAGGAGGCAGTACCTCGGGTCGGGGCCGACGGTCACCTCGGTTCTCCTGGTGTCTCGGTTCGATGCCGATGTCACCCGACTTGGTAGAGCGCCTCGCGCTGGGCGTAGCGGAGGTCCAGTTCGTGCCGCAACCGGCGGTGGGCGGGCCTCTCGAGACCGGGGTCGGCGGCGACGATGGCGCGGGCGCGGCGGCGGGCGTCATCGAGCAGGTCATGGTCCCGGTCGAGCTGCGCGAACCTCAGGAGTACCGCGCCGTGCTGCTCCTTGCCGAAGAGGTCGCCCTGGCCCCGGATCCTCAGATCTTCCTCGGCAAGCTCGAAGCCATCGGTCTTCTTCTCGAACGCCACGAGTCTCTCCGAGGGCGCTTCGCCGCCGTGGAAGACGATGCAGTAGGACTGCTCGGCGCCGCGGCCCACGCGTCCCCGCAGCTGGTGGAGCTGGGCGAGGCCGAAGCGCTCGGCGTCCTCGATCATCATCACGGTCGCGTTGGGAACGTCGATCCCGACCTCGATGACGGTGGTCGCGACGAGGAGGTCGGTGTCGCCGGCCAGGAAGCTCCGCATCACGTCGTCCTTCTCCGCCGAGGAGAGGCGTCCGTGAAGCAGGCGTACCGTGAGGTCCGGGAAGCGGGCCTGGAGCTGTTCGAACATGACGGTCGCGGCGCGCGCCTCGAGAGCCTCGGACTCCTCGACGAGAGGATAGACGACGTATGCCTGGCGGCCGGCGGCGAGCTGGTCGCCGAGGAAATCGAAGGCGGCGTCGCGGCTCTCCGGACCGCGCACGGCCGTGCGGATCGGTCGCCGGCCCGGCGGGAGTTCGTCGATGACGGAGAGGTCGAGGTCGCCGTAGAGGACGAGGGCGAGGCTGCGCGGGATGGGCGTCGCCGACATCACGAGGGCGTCGGCGGCTTCGCCGCTCTCGCGCAGCCGGCGGCGCTGCTCGACGCCGAAGCGGTGCTGTTCGTCGATGACGACGAGCCCCGGCGACGCGAAATCCACCCCTCCCTGGATCAGGGCATGTGTTCCGACCACGAGCCGGGCGCTGCCGTCGGCGATGCCGGCCAGTGCCTGCTGCCGCGCCTTCCCGGTGACGGAGCCGGTGAGGAGCACAGGCTCCAGGCCCAGCGGTTCGAGCAGCTTCACGAACGTGCGCTGGTGCTGCTCGGCGAGAAGCTCCGTCGGGGCCATGATCGCCGCCTGGTGTCCCGCCTCGATCGCCTTGAGCATGGCGAGGGCGGCCACAACCGTCTTGCCGCTCCCGACATCGCCCTGGAGCAGGCGGTTCATGGGCGCCGCCCGCCCCATGTCCGCTTCGATGTCACCCCAGGCGCGGCGCTGTGCCCCGGTGAGACGGAAGGGGAGTCCGTTCAGGAGGGCGTTCGTGAGGGTGGGCGCGGCGTCGAAGGCGATGCCGCGAACCTCATGGCGGAGACGCGCCCGGGCCCGGGCGTGAAGCAGCTGGAGGAAGAACAGTTCCTCGAAGGCGAGGCGCCGCTGGCAGCGCTCGACCCGGGAGACGGCGGACGGTTGGTGCAGCGTGCGCAGAGCCTCGGCGAGCGGCGGGAGCGAGAGTTCCTCGAGCCAGTCGTCCGGAACGGGGTCGTTGCCATCGAGGTCGGCGAGGAGGCGGTCGAGATTAAGCGCGACCACGGCGCGGATCTGCCGGTGCGTGAGCCCCTCGGTGGCCGGATAGACCGGAAACACGCGCCCCGCGGCGGGGCGATCCTCGGCGGGTTTGTCCCCGGGGCCGTCCCTCTCGTCGGAGGCCCGCGCCAGCACGGTGTGTTCGCGCGGCTGGAGCTGGCGGCCGTGGTAGAAGCGCACGGGCCCGGAGGCGAGGAGCAGATCGCCCCTGTCGATCGTTCGGTCCAGCCACGGTCGTCCCGGCCATGCGCATTCGATGTGGCCGCTGCGGTCCCGGATCACCGCCCGGAAGACGCGCAGCCGGCGCCGCGTGGGGATGACGCCCTTCGACACCACCCGCCCGATGACGGTCGCATCCTGGCCAACTTTCAGTTCCGAGATCGCATCGACCGTCGTCGCGTCCTCGTACCTGTACGGAAGGTGATAGAGGAGGTCCTGCCCCGTGCGAACGCCCAGCTTCGCGAAACGCTCCGCCCGTCTCGGGCCCACGCCCTTCAGGTACTGCACGGACCCCTTCAGGATGGAGCGCGCGGACGTCACGGGATCAAGGCTCCGGCGCGAAGATCTTGTCGAGATATCGATCCGGGGAGAACGCCTCGAGATCCTCCGGGGACTCGCCGACACCGAGGAAGCGGACCGGGACGGCAAGTTCGCGGACGACGGAGACGACGGTCCCGGCGCGCGCGGTGCTGTCGAACTTCGCGAGCACGAGGCCCGTGAGTTCGAGCGACGTCCCGAACTGTCGCGCCTGGTTCGTCACGTTCTGGCCGGAGGTGGCGTCGACGACGAGCAGCCGTTCGTACGGCGCGCCCTCTGCCTGCCGGCCGAGCACTCGGTCGATCTTGACGAGTTCGCGCATCAGGTCGTCCTGCGTATGGAGTCGGCCAGCCGTGTCGACGAGCACCCAGGCGACACCGCGGGCGCGCGCCGCCGCCACCGCGTCGAACGCCACGGAGGCCGGGTCCGCTCCGGGCGTGCCCCCCACGAAACCGGCCTGCAGCCGTTCCGCCCACGCCCGGAGCTGCTCCTGCGCCCCCGCGCGGAAGGTGTCCGCCGCGGCGAGCAGCACGCGTTCGCCTCCCGCCTGGAAGCGCGCGGCAAGCTTCGCCGCCGTCGTTGTCTTCCCCACGCCGTTGACGCCGACGATCAGGAGGATCCCCGGCCCCTCCCCCCGGCGAGGCGAGTTGGGGGGCAGCCCGCCGGCGGGGGGCTCCGCGGCGGCGAGAATCTCGGCCAGCCTGGCCCGGAGCAGTGCCCTCAGATCGTCTTCCGTCCCGATCTCGCCACGGCTCGTCGACCTCTCCAGCGCTTCGATGAGCTCCAGTGTGATGTCGACCCCGAAGTCCGCCTCGAGCAGGACCTCCTCCATGCGTTCGATGGCGGATCCGTCGAGGCGCCCGTCGACGAGCGCGTTGACGTCCGTCAGCGCGAAGTCGACGATCCGCCGCCACAGGCCCAGCTTCGGGCGGCGGAGGGTCCCGGTCACCGGAGCCCGATCCGGTGCCGCCACACCCACTCGCCGCAGAGGAGGAGGACGGCGAGGAGGAAGGGCCACACGGGACGGGGGGAGCGGACCTCGACCGGCCCCCCGGGCGATGGCTGCGCCTCGATGGCCAGCGGTTCCGACGGCGGTCGGGGGAGGAATTCGCGGAGGTCGGGTTCGACGTCGACGGGGCGCCGGAGTTCGACGGATCCCTCCGGGCCGGTCGCCGTCACGACCGCCTCGTACCGTCCGAGGGGGAGGACGGGGCCCGTGATTTCGGCCGCGGGGTCCGCCGCCGAGTCGGCCCACACCTCGGAGCCCGCTTCGTCGAGCAGCCGGATCGTGAGGTCGGAGGATCCGGGACGGATCCGCCACACCGGCGGTTCCCCGGGGGCCGGCGCCCGTGCGAGCGAGGCGAGCCGGGGCGTGGCGTCCTCGACGAGCCAGCCGACGATGCCGCTGAAGACCCCCTCGTAGACCCGGCGCGGCTCGTTCCCGCGCAGCGACCAACGCCACCAGTCCGAAGCGGCGGAGAGTGCCCAGCGGCGCGCTCCGTCCTCTCCCGCGGTGAGGAGGGACCTCCCTTCTCCGCGCCGGTTCCGGCTCGCGTTGATCACCGACCAGCGCCCCGGAGGCTCCACGGCGTAGAGTTCGCGGACGGGGGGCAGCAGATCCAGATCGGCTTCGGCGAGGAGGGCCGCGGATGGGCTCGAGGGCACCGGTCCGGCGGCGTACCACTCCCCGGGGAGCGGGCCCATCATGCGCGCCCCCGCCCCCGGCACGTCGCCGGGTCCCTCGGCGAGGAAGAGTGTCCGCGCGTGGGCGCTCAGCGCGTCCGCCAGCCACGGCGGGAGATCCCCGGGCGCGGCCTGGACCGCGAGCAGCCGGGCGCCCCGCACCGCTTCGCGCACGCGCGCCGCCTCCACGATGCGGGGGGCCGCGCCCATTTCGAGGAAGCGGTCATCGGCGAGGCGCAGGTAGCCGCGCGCACCTCCCAGAACGAGCCGGTCGAGCGCCGGGACGAGAAAGCGCGCCTCCCAGTCCGGGGCCAGCGACACGACGACCGCCCCGGCGGACGACTCCGAGACTTCGATCCAGGCGGCCGCGCGGCCGGAGACACCGAAGGGGTCCGGCGGATCGGTGAGTACCGCTTCGTAGCGCCGCCAGGCGGGCCGCTCGCCTTCCTCTCGCGGCACGAAGCTGATTTCGGCGCGGCCCGTCCGCCCGGCGGCGGGGCGGGGCGCCCGCACGGCCGCAACGACATCTCCGTCGCGCTCCAGCTGGAAGCTGATGGTGTCCGGCAGTTCGCTCGCGCCGCCTGCCGGTCCGCCGGCGGCGTGAAACTCGAGCGTGGCGCGGACGGTGTCACCGGCCCGCGCCCGTTCCGGCGCCCGCAGCGCCGCGAGCGCCACCCGGGGCCCGGCCGCGGCGACGCGAAGCTCACGCACCCCGAGCCCCAGTCCCTCGGCCGCCTCCACGGCGGCGGCGCGGTCCGTCAACTCGCCGTCGGTGAGCACCCGGACGCTGTCGGCGCCGCCCAGGCGCGCGGCCTGCAGCGCCGGTGCGAGCCGGCTCGCATCGTGCTCGGCAGCGAGCGCGTCCAGGGAGTCGAGTCGCGCGGGGACGGGGCCGTCTCCGAACAGGTAGACCCGGTCCGGGGCGAGTTCGGGGAGGAGGGCGAGGGCCGAGTCGAGTCGCGTCGGCCCCGTGACGACTCCGGCACGGACGGGCAGCCCCATGCTGCGCGAGACGTCGACGAGAACGACGCGTTCGGGCACTCCGACCCCGCTGTCCCGCAGTGCGGGCAGCGCGAGGGCACCGAGGATCAGGAATACGGCCGCGGCCCGGACCGCGGCGGGGCCGCCGCGTCCCGCGACCCGCTCCTCACGCGTGCCATAGGCCCAGCCGGCGAGCGCGAGCGCGGCCAGCGCGACGAGAAGCCAGAGGCCGGGGCTCAATCCTGTGTGCGGCGAGCGCGCAGCGCGGGATGGGTGGGTAGCGGCAGGCTTCGCAAACGGGACAGCACAACCTGCTGAACCTCCGCAAACCGCTCGCGCATTTCAGCGGGGACGGGCTCGGCTCTCGGCAACTGCAGGCGGGCCGGGTTCACCTGCGCCCCGTTCAGGAGGAACTCGTAGTGGAGATGAGGCGCGGTGGCGAGACCGGTGTCGCCTACATACCCGACGACCTGCCCCTGCTCCACCTGGGTGCCGGCGGCAACGCCGCCCGCGACGTTGGTCAGGTGGGCGTAGCGGGTCCGGATGTTGTTCGCATGACGAACCTCGACGGCGTTCCCGTAGTTGCCCCACCACCCGGCCCGGGTCACGCGTCCCGCTCCCGTCGCCCGCACGGGGGTGCCCCTCCTCGCTCCATAGTCGACGCCGAGGTGCGGTCGGGTGCGCCTCAGGATCGGATGGAACCGTCTGAGGTTGAAGCCGCTCGTTACACGCACGATGTCCAGGGGCGCGAGCAGGAACTGGCCCCGGAGGGCGTCGCCCGCTTCGTCGTAGTACTCGACCCGACCGTCCGCTCCATGCTCGAATCGCAATCCCGTCAGGACCCTCTGGTCGTTACGGAAATCCGCGGCGAGCACCTTGGCATCCCGCACGGATCCATCCGGCCGCACGTCGCGCTCGATGAGGATGCGGTACGCGTCGTTCCGCCGGAGGTCGCGCCAGAAATCGATCTGCCACTGGAAGACCTGCGACAGCCGGTACGCCACATCGAAGCGGTCCCCCTCGCTCAGCCCCTCCGCATCGCCCAGCAACTCGGCGTCGAAGAGGTTGGTCCGAATGAGGCCCGCGAGGAGAAGCGTGTCGCGTACGACCTGCACGGAATCCAGCCGCGCCAGCCACAGAGACCCGGCTTCCACTTCGGGCCACAGGTGGAGGATGCGGTCGGGATCGAGGTCGACGCGGATCCGGGCCGGAGACTCACCGGGCGTGCTCACGAAGTGAATCGTGACGCCGGGGCGCAGCCTGCGTGGACTCTCGAATTCGCCCATCGCCTCGACGATCGCGTGCGTCTCGGCGGGATCCAGGCCATGGTCCGCGAACACGCCGCCCAGCGTCTCGCCCCACTGCAGACGGTGCACGAGCGTGATGGGCGCGGGGGGCGTCGGCACCTCGACGACCCTTACGTCCGCCGCCTGCTCTCCGCCGGGACCGAAGGCGGCCCGACCGAGGAGCAGGACGCCCGCGAAGGCGAACCCGGCAGCTATGACCAGTCTTGTCTTCAAGCGCACTCAGTCCATCTGCCGCCGTATGAAGGTCGGGATCTCAAGATCCTCGAACTCGGCGCGTGCGTCGGTCCACGAGTCCCGATGCGGCACTTCGGACTCCACGCCGGCGGCCGCTTCAGGCTCCGCCTCCGGCGTCGCCTCTTCGGGCACCGGCTCCGGCGCCCCGGGTTCGCCCTCGTACTCCATCACCTCGAACGTCGGCCCTTCCGAGGCCGTCGGCTCGGGCTCCTCGGCCGCCAGCGCCTCGAACGCGATGCCCGCCTGCTTCCTCTCCAGGGCTGCTTCGACGGGTTCGGGTTCCGGCCGGACCGGCTCCGCCGCGGGTTCGTCGAAGATCCGCGGACCCTCGTACATCGAGCCGATCGCGACCGGCGGCGGGGCGGGGCGGGGCGGCTCGGGCTGTGGCTTCTCCGCCGGGATCACCCGCTCCGCCACGGGCACCGGCTCTTCGTCGTCTTCCGCGTCTCCGAAGCCCGTCGCGATCACGGTCACGCGGAGCCCGCCTTCGAGCTGCGGATCGTTCACGACGCCGAAGATCATCTCGCCCTCGTCCCCCGCGGCCTCCTGAATGATCGAGTTGACGGTCGTTACTTCGTCGATCGTCAGGTCCGGGCCGCCGCTGATGTTGATGAGGACGCCGGTGGCTCCGTTGATGGATACGTTGTCGAGCAGAGGCGAGCAAATGGCCTGCTGCGCCGCCTCCACCGCCCGGTCGTCGCCCGTCGCGCTCCCCGTTCCCATGAGGGCGGCCCCCCGGTTGGACATCACGGTCCGGACGTCCGCGAAATCCACGTTCACCTCACCCGTTACGGAGATGAGGTCGGAGATACCCTGGGTTGCCTGGAGCAGAACGTCGTCCGCCTTCTTGAGCGCCTCACGGAAGGTCATCTCTTTCCCCACGACGGCGAGCAGGCGCTCGTTCGGGACGACGATCATCGTGTCCACGGCGCGCCGAAGATCTCGCAGCCCGAGCTCCGCGTGCCGCTTCCTCTTCTTGCCCTCGAAGTGGAAGGGACGGGTCACGATCGCGATGCAGAGCGATCCCATCTCGCGGGCCATCGCGCCAATGATGGGAGCCGCGCCCGTGCCTGTGCCTCCACCCATCCCGGCCGTGACGAAGACGAGATCCGCGCCCGCCATCACCGCTCGCATTTCCTCGCGGCTCTCGGAGATCGCCTGCCGCCCGATCTCCGGGCGGGCGCCGGCTCCGAGACCTCGCGTCAGTTCCTTGCCGATCTGGAGCCGGAGGTGGGCGCCGGACTCCTTCAGCGCCTGGGCGTCGGTGTTGACCGCGATGAACTCCACGCCATCGAGTTCCTCGTCGATCATTCGGTTCACCGCATTGCCCCCGGCGCCACCCACGCCGACGACCTTCATCTTGGCGTTCCGAGCGCCGTTTTCGTCGAATGCAAAGACCATGTGTCCCGCTCCTCCCGTCAGAAAAGCTCCCGTAGCCACCCGCCGACTCTTGCGAATGCGCGCGTCGCTCCCACCAACCCTCCGGCCGGGGCCCGCGACGCGCCGTACAGCACCAGCCCGACGGCCGTGCTGTAGGACGGACGGGCGACGCTGTCCGCCATCCCGGTGAGCCCGAGTGAAGGCAAGCCCGTGCGAACGGGCAGGTTGAAGACGGAACGAGCCAGATCTTCCGTGTGCGCGAGCGATACTCCGCCGCCGCTCAGCACGATTCCCGCCTCCAGTCCACCCAGGGTTCCGCTCGCCTCCAGTTCTTCGTACACCAGTCCCAGCACTTCATCCAGCCGTTGTTCGATAATGTGCACCAGCAACTCGCGTGACACACGTCGGGCGGGTCCGTGGCGACCTCCGGAGACGTCGAGAAGCTCCTGCGGATCGGCCTCACCGCGCAACGCACTGCCGTGTCGCTC
The DNA here is from genome assembly GCA_964509895.1 of uncultured Gemmatimonadota bacterium. Lineage (GTDB taxonomy): Bacteria > Gemmatimonadota > Gemmatimonadetes > Palauibacterales > Palauibacteraceae > Palauibacter. The sequence continues at coordinate 60,495 of CAZDZJ010000118.1, read as the reverse complement.
CTTGAGTTGCGCGGCCGCATCCTCGTGGATCCCCAGGCCACGGGCGATATCCCGCGTCACGATGGACCCGCCCCAGGGCAGCGTCGCTGCGTGCAGGATGCGGTGTCCTCCGAACACGAGCACGTCGGTCGTCGCGCCTCCGATCTCGACCAGGGCCACGCCGGCTTCCCGCTCCGCATCCTCGACCACGGCGAGGGCCGTGGCGAGGGGCGCCATGACCAGTTCGTCCGGACGGTATCCGGCGCGATCGACCACCTTCGACAGATCGTGGCAAATCGCCATGTCCGCCGTCACGATGCACAGATCCGCCTCGATCCGGGTTCCGGCCATGCCGACGGGGTTCCGGATCCCCTTATGTTCGTCGACGGCGTACCGCTGGGACAGGGCATGGATCAGCTCGTGACCGGGCGGGATCGGGACGGCGCGGCCAACTTCCTGCACGCGCTTCACGTGCGCGGGCGTGATCTCCCCGCCGGAGACCTGAAGTACGCCCTTAGACCGGGACGTGCGGACGCTTTCGCTCGGCACGCTCACGTACGCGGCTTCGACTTCGCGCCCGGCCATCGCTTCCGCCTGTCGCACGGCGGTGCGGATGGCAAGGGTCGCGGCCTCGATGTTCCCGATGCGCGGACCGTGCATGCCCTCGGAGCGGGTGACACCGAGGCCCAGGATCTCGAGCGGGTCGGTGGAGCTCCGGGCGGGGTGCACCGCGGCGACGACGGCACAGGTCTTCGTCGATCCCACATCCACCCCTACAATGCCCGCCCCCTGAATCATCGCTCCTCCACGCGCGTGAGAACAACCTGGCCTCTGAAGCGCGCGTCTGCACGCGCGACGCGCCGGTCCTCGATCTGACCGAGCGCGATCGAGATCCGGTCGAGGGCGTGGAGGGGTTCGTCGCGCGGCAGCAGAACGATGTCGGCCCCGGCGCCCGGGAGGAGGAGGAAACGGTATCCGCCCTCCGCCGCCGGCCCGACCTCAGAGACGAGAGACAGGAAGTCGCTCCGTGTGCGATCCATGCGCTCCAGCGCAAGGATGAGTTCGCGGATCTCGGGGTCGGTCACGAAACCGTTCTCCGTTTCGATCGGGTGGCGGACGATCGGCAGGTCCAGCGGCACGGAGGAGGCTTCGAGGGGAAGTATGTAGCCATCTCCGCTCGCGGCACGAAGTTCGGGCGTCGCCACGAGGGCGACCGGACGCCGCTCCACGACGGCTATCTGGAGTGCGTTGAAGCCCCGCCGGCGAGCCGTGGCCTCTCGCACCATGGGATGGGCACGCACGCGATTCTCCCAGGTGGCCAGGTCATCCCACACGGACGCATCCGCTGCGACGGCGGCGAGCTGCCTGATCTCCTCGGCCGCGGCGTGCTCCGCTCCGATGATCTCAAGGTCCGTAATGTGGAACACCGGCAGCGTGGCAAGGAGGCGGGGCACCCAGATGGGGACGGAGAAGCCGATCGCGGCGGCCATGAGCGCCAGGAGGAGCTTGCGGCGTCCGCGGCGGGTGATCCGCCGGGTGCGCGTGCCCGCAGGTTCCTCGCGCTCGGGGGGCGGCGGCGCGCCCAGATCGTCGGGATCCCACACCGGCGCGATCATGCGGCCCCCACGCGCGCGAGTTCGGACGGCTCGAACCCCCACAGGCAGATCTCCGGCTCCAGGGCCACGCCCAGCCGCTCCAGGGCGCGGCGGCGGGTCTCCGCCATGAGTTCCAGCACGTCGGCGGCGCGCGCACGACCCAGATTGACGATGAAATTCGCGTGCCGCTCGTGGATCCGGGCGTCTCCGACCCGTGCTCCCCTCATTCCCGCGTCCTCCACGATCCGCCACGCCGGCGGATGCGGTGCACCCGGGTTCTTCCAGGTCGACCCGACCGAAGGCAGCTCATACACCTGCTTCCGGACCTTGTGTTCGCGGAACGTAAGGTGTGCTTCGCGAACGGCACCGGGGTCGCCCGGCGTCGCGTCGAGGCGCGCGCGCACGAACACCCAGTCGGCCGGCACGCCCACCTCACGATAGGCGGGCCGTGCCTCCTCCGGATGGATCCGAACGCGTTCGCCTTCGGGCGTCACGGCATCGGCCCATTCGACCCGGTCCCACAGCCCCTCATCCCTCGACCCGGCGTTCATGCGCAGGCCTCCGCCGAGGGTGCCGGGAACGGCCTCCAGAAAATGGAAGCCGGACCGTCCGTTGCGGCGGGCGGCCTGAGCGAGGGCGGGCAGGCGTGCGGCGGCCCCGGCTTCGATCGTCGTCGTCCCGACCCGGACAGTCGCGAAGTCGCCCTCGAGAATGAGGACGGGCTGCGCCACGCCGTCGTCTCCGATGAGGAGGTTCGCGCCGGTCCCGAGCACGCGGCAGCCGCGTCCACGCGTATCGCGCAGCGCAACGTCCAGTTCCGTGATCGTTCGCGGGCGGGCGAGACGCGCGGCCGGGCCGCCGATGCGGTACCGGACCAGGGGCGCGAGCGGGACATCACGTTCCCACCGCATCGTCCACCCGCCGCTGGACCGCCGCGTGTGCGAGGTCGGTGACGTCGCCGGCACCCATGAAGACGAGCACCGTCTCTCCGTTGCCGGCCTCCGGGGGCACCAGACCCATCGCGGCGTCCGGTTCGATGGGTGTGGCGAACGCGCCCCGGGCGCCGGTGATCAGTTCCGAGGTGACACCTGGGAGGGGCGCTTCCCGCGCGGGATAGATCGGAAGGACGCGCGCTTCATCGGCGGTCGCGAGGGCGCGGGCGAACGCGTCGGCGAAGTCGCGCGTTCGGGTGAACAGGTGCGGCTGGAACGCAACCTTCAGCCGCGCCTCGGGGTACGCGTCCCTCAACGCGGCCAGTGACGCCTCGACCTCGGTCGGATGGTGCGCGTAGTCATCGAAGACCGTGAGGTCGGGCCACGCCGCGATCAACTCGAGCCGGCGGGCCACGCCGCGGAACTCCGCGAGGCCGCGGGCCGCCGCCTGCGGATCGCCGCCGAGCCGCAGCGCCGTGATGAACGCCGCCGCGGCATTCAGCTGGTTGTGCCGCCCCGGTACGCGAAGCGTGAGATCGATGTCCCCCTCCGGCCAGGAGAGACGCAACGCGCGCGGCCCCCTCCCGTCGAGCCTGCACCAGGCGCCGTCGCCGAACCCGTACCCGAACCCGTATCCGGTGCCGACGAACCCCGACGCCTCGGCGAGCCCGCGGGCGCCTTCGTCATCGTGGCAGTAGATGAGACCTCCGCCCTGCCGCGCCCGTCCGGCGAATTCCTCGAACGCGGAGTGGAGGGTCGCCCAGTCGCCATACGTGTCGAAATGTTCCGGCTCGAGCGAGCTGACCACGGCGAGCGTCGGCTGAAGCTCGAGAAACGAGCGGTCGAACTCATCGGCTTCCACGATCGCGGGGCCATCGCCCAGGCGCGTGAAGCCGTTCCACGCGTCGACCCGGCCTCCGACCAGGACAAGGGGGTCGAGCCCGGCCGCCACGGCCGCGTGCCCGGCCATCGCTGTGATCGTCGTCTTCCCGTGCGTCCCGGCGACGCCAACCAGCGTCTCTCCGTTCAGGAGCGCCCCGAGCGCGCGTGCCCTCCGCATCACCGGAATGTCTGCGGCGTCCGCTGCGGCCACCTCCGCCTGATCCTCGGGCACCGCCGAGCTGCGCACCAGCAGACCGGTCCCGGGCACATGGGCGGGCGCATGCTCCCGGTCGACCTGGATCCCCCTGTCCGCGAGATCTCCGAGGGCGTCTCCGGGGGCCCGATCGCATCCGCTCACGAGGTAGCCCGCGCGGTCGAGGAGCAGGGCGAGTCCCCGCATGCCTGCACCGCCGATCCCCATGAGATGCACGTGCGCCCCGGGGGCCGGCAGATCCGCGCTACCCGCCGGGCGGGGCGGCCCCGCCACGGCCCCGGTCACGCGGCCCGCCGGTCGAGCAGGGTGAGCATCTCCCGCGCGATCTCGAGCGCGGCGTTTGGCCGGCCACGACCCGCGGCGGCCGCCGACATCCGGGCGAGACGTCCGTCGTCCGTGAGAATATCGCGGCAGAGCGACCACAGCGCGCCGGGCTCGAGTCCCCCCTGCTCGCGGACTTCCGCCGCTCCGGCCGCCGCCAGCGCCCGGGCATTTGTCCGCTGGTGGTCTCCCGCCGAAGTGGGAAGCGGTACGAGGACCGCCGGCCGCCCGGCGGCGCACAACTCGGCGAGCGACATCGCCCCGGCGCGGCACAGCGCCAGCGTCACCCGGTCCAGTTGCCGGCCCAGGTCGTCGATGTACGGCACGATGCGCACGCTCCGCGCGAAGGGAAGCTCGGCCACGCGGGTCTCGAGCTCAGCCGCGTGCGCCGGCCCCGCGATCCACACCACGGAGACGCCATCCGGCCACGCCAAGGACTCCCGCGCCGCCCACTCCAGGTCCTGCAGGAAAGCCCGATTGAGGCCGAGCGCACCCTGGCTGCCACCGAAGACAAGGAGGTTTCGGGTGCGGGGCCACTCGAAGCGGGCCGGGCGCGACCCGGCCGAAGCGCCGCCACCGGGCGCAACCGGGTTCCCCAGCGCGCTGAGGCGCGTCCGGTTCCCCACCCGGAGCCGCGCCTCGGCCTCCGGATACCCGAGGTGGATCTGATCGACGCCCGGAGCGAACAGGCGCGTCACGAGCCCCGGAGCCGCGTTCTGTTCCTGAATCGCCGCCGGGACCCGGCGCAGGCGTGCTCCGGCGAGCGCGGGCCCCGCCACATAGCCTCCCGTCCCGACGACGAGCCGCGGATCGTAGTCGGAAAATGCCCTTCGCACGCCGGCGAGGACGGCCGGAGCCGACGCGAACAGACGCCAGTTGCGCCACGGCCGCTGTCGGTACAGCGGCTGCAGCGGCAGTAGCCGGAACTCGTACCCCGCTTCGGGCAGCACGCGCGCCTCCAGGCCCCGCCGGCCGCCGAGGAATACGCACTCGACTTCGGGCGCCAGCCGGCCGAACGCCGCGGCCAGGTTGAGGGCCGGGTAGAGGTGGCCGCCGGTGCCGCCCCCCGCGAGCAGAATTCGAGGCGACCCCATGCGTCAGCGTCTCCGCCGAGATGCCACGTTCACCAGGATGCCCGTGACCCCGAGCGCGATGACGAGCCCGGTGCCACCTGAACTGATGAACGGCAGGCTCACGCCGGTCGTGGGCAGCAGTCCTATCGTGATCCCGATGTGTCCGAACGCACCGATGGCCACGATCGCCGTGAGTCCGATCGCGATCAGGCGCCCGAACAGGTCGGGGGCGGTCCTCGCGATGCGGAATCCGAGGTGCGTCCAGAGGAGAAAGAGGAGCAGAATCGTAGTCGCGCCCACGAACCCCCATTCTTCCGCAATGATCGGATAGATGAAGTCGTTCTGCGCCTCCGGCAGGTAGTGGAGCTTCTGCGTACTCGCGCCGTAGCCCGCGCCCAGGAGCCCGCCCGACCCGATGGCGATCTGCGCCTGCTGCAACTGGTAGCCGGCTCCGGAGGTGTCGGCCTCCGGGTTCAGGAACGCCAGAATCCGCGCAAGCTGGTAGCTGTTGGAGTGGATGAGCCACCACAGCGCCGGACCGATGGGCAACGCCAGAACGAGGAAATGCCGGATGCGCATCCCCGCGGCGAAGAGCACGATCGCGGCCAGCGCGGCCGTGATCAGCGTCGCCGAGAGGTGTGGCTCGGCGGCGATCAGAACGAGGACGGGCCCGAGGACCAGGAGAAACGGAACCACTCCCCTGAAGAAGCTGGTGAAGGCCCGCTGTTTGCGCTCGGCGAGCGCGGCGGTCCAGAAGACGACCGCCACCTTGGCCAGCTCGGAGGGCTGGAAGGCGGCCGGCCCGAGCATCAGCCAGCGGCGAGAGCCGTTCCGGGCGGGTGCGATGTCCGTCGTGGTCGGAAGGATCATGAGGACGAGGAGGACCGTCACCGCACCGAGGATCGGCCACGCGAGCCGCCGGTACGCGCGATAGTCGATGAAGGCGGCCACGATCAGCGCCACAAGTCCTACGGCGGCACGCGCCAGCTGACTCATGAGCACATGCGTGCCCGGGAGCCCGCTCTGCTGGGCCGCGAACGAACTCGCGGAGTAGACGGAGAGAAGCCCGAACACTACGAGGGCGAGCGTAACCCCGATGAGCGTATTCCGCGCCCACGCCGGCGAGCCGGCAAATTCCTGAACGCGCGGCAGTTCCCGGGCGAGCGCGTGGTCCGTCACGATGCCCCCTCCGGTGCCGCACCTCCGTATGAGGCCCGCACACACTCCTCGAAGATCCGGCCCCGCGTCTCATAGTCCGGGAACATGTCGTAACTCGAACAGGCCGGAGAGAAGAGGACGACGTCCCCGGGCTTGGCGGCGCTGCGGGCGAGCTGCACCAGCTGCGGCATTCCGCGTGCGACCTCGACCGGCGCGGCGTCACCCAGTTCCCGCACGATCTGCGGAGCGGCTTCTCCAAACGCGATCAGCGCCCGCGCGTTGGCGCGCAGCGCGGTCGCGAGCGCCCGGTAGGACTCGCCCTTGTGCCGACCCCCGAGGAGCGCCACGAGCGGCCGGTCGAACGCGTTGAGAGCGACCCGCGTCGCCGAGACGTTGGTTCCCTTGGAATCGTTGATCCACAGGACGCCTTCGAACTCGTCCACCCTCTGGAGGCGATGGGGCAGTCCCCGGAATGAGGCGAGACCGCTTCCGATCGCGGCGGGCTCGCAGCCGGCGAGCGCCGCACCGAGTCCCGCGAGGAGCGCGTTCATGACGTTGTGGACGCCGAGCAGTCGCAGTTCGTCGGCCGCTATCCACGACTGCGGCGCCCGTCTCGTCTCGAGGCGCTGGACCAGCGTCCCGGTCCCGTCCAGCCACGCGCCGGGCTCCTCGTGCGGGTCGATGGAAGCGACGTAGCGCTCCCCGGCGGCCGGCTCGGCCATCGCGAGCACGTCATCGTCATCCCCGTTGAGGACCCAGCGACTCTCCGCATCCGCGTTCGCGAACAGGCGAGCCTTGTCCTCGTAGTAGCGGTCCAGGCTCGGATACCAGTCGAGGTGGTCGGCCGCGAGGTTCACGAGCACGCCGATCTCCGGGCGGAAAGCCCTGAGGTCGGCGAGTTGGAAGGAACTCAACTCCACCACGAGCCAGTCCGGCTGCCGCTTCATGAGTGGAATCCCGGAGAGCGGGCGGCCGATGTTCCCCGCGGTGAGCGCGTCCACACCGGCCTGCTGCAGCAGGTGCCCGCAGAGCGCGGTCGTCGTCGTCTTCCCGTTCGTGCCGGTGATGCCGATGACCCGCGAGCGGAGGTGACGGTAGGCGACCTCGATTTCCGCCACGGTGGGCACGCCCGCGTCCGCCACCGTCCGCCGGATCTCCGCCGTCGGCGAGATTCCGGGGCTGGTCACGACGAGGTCCGCGTTCAGTATGCGCTCGACGTCGTGCCGTCCCACCTCCGCGGCGATGCCCTCCGCCGTCAGTGCTTCCACGGCGTCGCGCTGCCGGGGCCCTTCGAACGCGTCGCTCGCGTACACATCCGCGCCGAGCGAATGTACCAGCCTTGCCGCAGCAGTCCCCGACACCCCGAGTCCGAGGACGGCCACGGGATCGCCGGCTGCGAAGAGCGGAGGACGACGTTCGCCGGCCATCAGCGGATCTTGAGCGTTGCAAGGCCGACGAGGGCGAAGATGATGCCCACGATGTAGAAACGCGCCACGACGCGCGTCTCCGGCCAGCCGCTCTTTTCGAAGTGGTGGTGGAGGGGCGCCATGCGAAGGAGTCGCCGGCCCTCGCCCCAGCGCCAGCGGCTGAACTTGAACCAGCCGATCTGGAGCATGACGGACAGTCCTTCCAGGACGAACACGCCTCCGACGATGAGGAGGAGGAACTCCGACTTCAGGAGCACCGCCACCGCGCCGATGGCGCCGCCGAGCGCGAGGGCGCCGGTGTCCCCCATGATCACCTGCGCCGGGTGTGCGTTGAACCAGAGGAAGCCGATGGCCGCCCCCGCGAGCGCGGCGCAGAAAACGGACAGTTCCCCGGCGCCGTTCAGGTACAGGACGCCGAGGTACTCCGACATGTCCACCCGACCGATCGCGTAGGCAAAGGCGCCGAACGTCAACGCGGCGATCGCGGCGAGACCCGTGGCGAGCCCGTCGAGCCCGTCGGTCAGGTTCACCGTGTTTGCGGTTCCGGCGACCACAAAGGCCACGAAGAGAGGGAAGATCGCGGGGGTGAGGACGATGGTCAGATCCTTGAAGAACGGTAGCATCGTCTGCGTCGACCCATAGGCGGACAGGGGCTGCCAGAGGAGGAACCCGCCCAGCGCCAGCCCCAGGATGAACTGCCAGATGAGCTTGTAGCGCGCGATGAGACCGCGCGAATGTCGGCGTACGACTTTCAGATAGTCGTCCATGAATCCGATCGCGCCCATCCAGGCCGTGACGACGAACGCGACCCACACATAGGCATTGTCCAGGCGCGCCCAGAGAAGGGTGGGTAGCAGGCACGCGGCGAGGATGATGATCCCGCCCATGGTCGGCGTGCCGGCCTTCGCGAGGTGTGTTGCCGGCCCGTCGGCGCGAACGACCTGACCGATGCCGTGCTTCCGGAGCCCGCGAATCACGCCCGGTCCGATGACGAATGCTGTCAGCAGCGCGGTGACCATCGCCCCGGCGGCCCGGAACGAGATGTACTGGAAGACGTTGAACAGGATGTGCTCGTCCGCGAGCGGGAAGAGGAAGTGGTGGAGCATCAGGCGTCCCCCCCGAACCGGGCTTCAAGTGCGTCGATGACCCGCTCGAGCCGGGCGCCCCGCGAACCCTTCACGAGCACGACCTCGTCGCCCCTCAGGGCATCCGCGAACGGTTCCATGGCCGCCTGGGGATCCTCCGCGCGGATCAGTGCCCGGGTGCGGACGCCCTCGAACGGCGCGTCGCAGAAGAGGCCCGTCGCGGCGATGACATCAAACCCCGCCGCCCGCATCTCGTCGCCGATCTCGCGGTGTGCCCGTGCCTCCTGGGATCCGAGTTCGAGCATCGATCCGGCGAACACCGCGCGGCGGCGTCCCGGCAGCAATTCGCGCGCCTGGGCGATCGCGGCCCGAAACGAGTCCGGGTTGGCATTGTAGCAGTCGGCCAGCACCGTGAGACGCCCGATGCGGCGGAGCGCGCCCCGCAGGCCGAGCGGCTCGTAGCGCGACAGTCCCCGCGCGACCGCGCTCGCGGGTACGTCCAGCGACTCCGCCAGCGCCGCTGCGATCAGCGCGTCGCGCAAGTGGTGTTCCCCCCCGACCGGCAGCGCCACGCGCGTCCCGCTGCGTCGGAATTCGATCCGGTCCGCTTTGACGGCGTACGCTTCGGGTGCGAAGCCGGCCCGCGGTCCGAATCCTGCCACGATCGCGTCCGCCCGGTGGGCCAGGGCTGCCTCGGCGAGCATCGCGGGTTCCTCGCCCACGATGAGCACACCGGCGCCGGAGGCTCCGTGCGCCAGCGCCATCTTTTCCCGCAGCACCCCGTCCACATCGCCGAAGCACTCGAGGTGCGCGGCGCCGACCGTCGTGATGACGACGTGGTCGGGCCGTGCGATCTCCGCAAGGCGCGCAATCTCGCCCGGCTCGCTCGCCCCTGCCTCGAGCACCCATGCATCCGCGTCGGGAGCGGCACGCAGGATCGTGAGGGGAAGACCCACCTGGCTGTTGTAGTTCCCCTCCGTGCGGTGGACGCGGCGCGACTCCGAGAGAGCGCAGGCGATCATCTCCTTCACGGTCGTCTTCCCGGAACTCCCCGTGATGGCCACGACTTCGGCGTCGGACTCCAGACGTACCCGGGCGGCCAGATCGCCGAGGGCTCGCAGGGGATCCGCGACGGCAAAGTACTCCAGGTGCAGCGCGGGGTCTTCCCGTCCGGCGCGCACGATCGCGCCCGGCGCGCCCCGGGCCGCCGCCTGCGGCAGGTAGTCGGCGGCATCGTGCCGCTCGCCGGCGAGGGCGACGAACAGTTCGCCGGGCGCCAGCGTCCTCGAGTCGCACGAAACCCCGCTGTACGCCAGTTCTCCGAAATCGCCCGTGCCCCCCGCGTCGCTCGCATTCGGGTGCAGGGCGGCCCGAATCCAGCCCGAGCGCAGGACCGGAGCCTGCGTGGCCGCGGTCACCGGGGCTCTCCCGTGAGTTCGGCCGTGCCGGGAGGGGCCGGGAGCAGCTCCGCGACGATCCGACGCTCGTCGAAAGGCAGCCGCTCCTCACCGATGATCTGGTACGTCTCGTGCCCCTTTCCGAGGAGCGCGACCGCGTCCGACGGGCCGGCTTCGGCGAGCCCGCGCGCAATCGCTTCCCGACGGTCCACGACGATCTGGTAGCTGTCGGGCGGGAGCCCCGCGACCATCTGATGGCAGATCTCCGATGGATCTTCCGAGCGGGGATTGTCGCTGGTGACGATCGCGATGTCCGCCAATCGGGAAAGGATGTTCCCCATCTGCGGGCGCTTGCCGGGATCCCGGTCGCCGCCGCAGCCAAGGAGCGCGATGACCCGACCGGGAACGATCTCCCGCAACGCGGACAGCGCCCGCTCGCACGAATCGGGGTTGTGCGCAAAGTCGCGGATCACGAGGACCGGCTCGCGCGAGATCACCTCCATGCGGCCGGGGACGGGAGGCGCTGCGGAGAGTCGTGCCGCGATCCGTTCAAGCGACATGCCGAGACCACGGGCGATGGCCGCGGCCGCCAGGGCGTTCCGCACGTTGAAGTCGGCGGGGAGCGGCAGCGAGACCGTGGCCGCTTCCCCCGGCGCGCGCAGGGTGAAACGCGACCCGCCCGCCGCGAGGGCGAGCCGGTCGGGCCAGAGGTCGGCCGTCGGCTCGAAGCCGTAGCGGAGCGTGGTCGCGTTGGCCGGCGCGATCTCCCTCCACGCCGGCTCATCGTCGTTCACCGCGCAGACGCCGCCCGGGGCAAGCAGTTCGAGCAGGCGCAGCTTCGCTTCGCGGTACGCCTCGAGATCCGGATGATACTCCAGGTGTTCGCGACTGAAGCTCGTGAAGGCCACGGCATCGAATGAGAGACCATCGGCGCGGCGCTGGTCGAGGGCATGCGAGGAGACCTCGAGTACCGCCGCCTCGGCGCCGCCGGCCTGCAAGGCGGCGAGTTCGAGCGCCAGATCGATCGGATCGGGCGTCGTCAGCCCCGGCGGGCCGACTTCTCCATCGACGAAAACGGTGCCAAGCGTTCCAAGGGCCGCGGCGGGCCCTGCATCGTGCAGTATCCACCGCGTGAGCCACGCGGTCGTCGACTTCCCGTTGGTTCCCGTGATGCCGACGAGGCGAAGGGCCCTGCCGGGATCGCCGGCGAAGAGGGCGGCCAGATGGGATACGGCCACGCGTCCGTCGCGGACCATCAACTGGGGGAGGTCGACATCGGCCACGCGCTCGACCACGGCGGCACCGGCGCCGGCACCCTTCGCGGCCTCCACGAAAGCGTGGCCATCGACGCGCGTCCCGGGGATCGCGCAGAAGAGGTCGCCGGCGCCCACCAGGCGGGAATCCGAGCGCAACGCCGGAAACAGCGCAGGCGGAATCCCCTTCCACCGCGGTTCGAGGCCTGCGTCCGCAAGCCTGCTCTCAACCTGTCGGCTGGTTGTCTTCTGCTGCAGCAAAGTCCGGCGCATCGGGCTCGGATCCGTCATCGGCCGGTCGCTAGAGGCGCGGGCGCGACTGCGCTCCGGTTGCCCGGAACCCCCGTCACCGCCACTCGACGACCCATCGGCCGCGCCCGCGGCTAAACTCCCATCGATCTTGTATGCCTGAGACCGGCCTCGGTTCGCTTCACTGCCTCGCAACTCATTCGCATCGGCTCCCGTCTATCTCAGCACGACAGTTGCACCCGCGGCCAGTTCGGTCCCGGGCGGGGGGCTCTGTCCAGCGACGCTTCCCTGTCCGCGCCATTCCACCCGTAGGCCGAGCGCGTGCAGGCGCGCGGCGGCCTGGCGGGCGGACAGCCCCGCGAGATCCGGGAGTAAAACGACGGGTTCGCCGTTCCCCGAGGGTCCCCTGGCCGCAACGCCCGCACCAGGCCCGGTCGAGGCGAAGATGACCGCTGCGTCCGGCGTGCGTGCCGCGGATCCGCCGGACCACGGGCGGGGACGGGCTTCGGAGACCACCAGGCGCGGATCGAGCTGTACCCCGTCGCCCGCCAGCGCCGCCGCGAGGGCTGCCTGACTCGTGGGCGCCGCGATCGCGCCGCCGTAGTAGACCCCTCCCCGTGGATCTTCGAGGCGCGTGAGAATGACGATTCGTGGATCATCCGCCGGCGCGAAACCGACGAAGGAGGCACGGTAGCGACCTGGCGCGTAGCCCCCCTCCACGGCGAGACGGGCCGTTCCCGTCTTCCCCGCCACGGCGAACTGCGCCATGCCGGCCAGCCTGCCCGTCCCCTCGCGGACGACCTCCTCCAGTACGCCTCTGACCTCGGCCGCCACCTCTTCGGATATGACGCGCCGCACGGGACTCGGGGCCAGGCGCTGTACCACGCGCCCGGACGGAGCCCGTACCTCTCTCACGAGGCTCGGCCGCATCAGTACGCCGCCGTTCGCGATCGCCGCATACGCCGTGGCAAGTTGCAGGGAGGTGGCGGACATCGCGTAGCCGATCGCGTGTGAAGCGGGACTGAACGAGGTCCACGCCTCCGGCCGGCTGAGGCGCCCCGGCGACTCGGCCAGGTATCCGAGCTGCGTTCGCATGCCGAAGCCGAAGTCGCGCAGATAACGGTGCTGAACGGCAGGCGTGAGGCGCGAGGACAGCTTTGCGGCCCCGACGTTGCTCGACCTGGAGATGACCCTCCGCACGCTGAGCGTGTCGTGCCCGTGGACATCCGAGATCACCCTGGAGCCCATCTGTAGCCTGCCGCCCTCCACATCGACGACCTCGTCCAGGTCGGCGACGCCCTCGCTCAGGAGGGTCGCGAGAAGGAACGGCTTCAGCGTCGAGCCGGGCTCGTACGGGTCGCTGAGGGCCGAGATCCGGTCGACGGCACCGTCGCTGCGTTCGCTCGCCAGAGCGAGGATTTCGCCCGTGCGGGGGTCGAGGACGACCATGTCGCCGCCGCTCGCCCCCGTTCCGGTGAGAGCTCGTGCGAGTTCGGTCTCGGCGATGCGCTGGAGTTCGGCGTCGAGCGTGAGTACGACATCGTGTCCGGCCTCCGCCTCGATGACCCGCCCGTCGGGGGGTCGGTAGGCGTTGCGGTGGCCGTCCATCCGGACCTCGGCGCGGCCTGGCTCTCCGGCCAGCCAGGCGTCGAGATCGGCCTCGAGACCCGTTCCCCCCCGACCATCGGTCCCCACGGCTCCGATGAGACGGCGGCCCATGCTGAGAGGGTACTTCCTGGCGGACCGGCTCTCGAAGTAGACACCCGGCCCAATCGTCCGTGCGATCCGGACCCGCTCTTCATCGCTCACGTCGCTCGCGACGAGAGACCAGCCGGCTCCGGCTTTCGCGATGGCTTCCCGGCGCTCCGGCGTTACGGGGATGACCGAGGCGACGGCTTCGATGGCCTCACTCCGGTCGACGCGGAGTTCGTTTACGGCGAGGAAGGCCTGGTATCGCGTGTCCGGTGCAGCGAGTACGCGGCCGCGACGATCCAGGATCCGGCCTCGCGGCGCCGGCAGGATCTCCCACTCCGCACTCTGCGCGAGTTGCCTCGCGCGGTGAGCCTCCGTTTCGAGGATCTGGAGTTCGCCCAGGCGCACGGCATACGCCAATGCCACGAGAGCGAAGGCGATTCCGAGTGTGCGATGCCGGACGCGATGTGTCCGCGCGAGCGCCGCCCCCTGCGCGTCGCCCGCAACGCCCTCGAGCTCGGTCGTGCTGTGAATGCCGAAACGCGTCACCTGTCCCCTCCCCGACCGGGGATCTCAATCCCCTCTCCGTCCGGCGGGTATCCGGCGCCGATCCGGAGCAGCTGCTCCTCTCCCGCCCTCTGCAGGCCGAGCGCCCCCGCAGCGCGTTCGATCCGTGACGGCGCGGCGAGCGAATCCACTCTCGCCCGCGCCGCGTCCATCCGGTCCATCACGATCCCGGCCTCCGCTTCGACCGCGCGAAGCTCGGCCATCAGCCGTCGCCCGTGCTCGCCGCGCCGGATCACGGTCATCAGCGAAGCGGCCAGGGCGAGTACCGCCATGCCGGCGGTCGGCCATCGCAACAGTGTCCGGCGACGGACCCTGCGCACGTTTTCGCCCTGGCTACTCATCCGTTGCCCGACTCCTTCCGGGCCCCGCCCTTCTCCCACACCCGCAGTCGCGCGCTTCGTGACCTTGGATTTCGGGCCACCTCCTCAGCCGAGGGTCGATCGGGCCGCCGCGTCAGCGTCCGCCCGATCGGTCTTCCCCGACACCGGCACTCCGGCAGGCCCGGAGGGCAGAGACAGTCGGCGGACCAGGCGCGAAACGCGTTCTTCACCACCCGATCCTCGAGCGAGTGATACGAAAGAACCGCCAACCGCCCGCCCGGAGCGAGCCGGTCGCGAATCCCCTCGAGTCCCTCGCTCAGCGAGGCCAGTTCGTCGTTGACCGCGATCCGCACGGCCTGGAAGAGCCTGGCCTTTTCCCTTTCCCGCGCCGGACGCCCCAGGACCGCCGACTGCGCGGCCACGAGGTCGTCGCTCGTGCTGAAGGGCCGGATCTTCCTCCTCCGCACCACCTCACGTGAGAGCGCCCGCCACCTACGCTCGTCCCCATCACGGAAGACCCGGCCCAACTCGCGTTCGTCCGCTCGATTCAACAACTCGGCCGCGGACTCTGTCTCGCACGCCGTCTCGTCCATCTGCATGCCCAGGGGCGTCCCCGGGCGGAACGAGAAGCCGCGCTTCTGTGCCTCGATCTGGTGCGATGAGACACCCAGGTCCATCAGGGCCCCCGCCAGACCGACCATCTCCTCGGCGAACCCCGGACGACCCACTTCCCTGAAATTCGCCTGTATCAGCCTTGCGCGTTCGCCAGCCGCCGCCAGCCGCCGCTTCGCGGCCTCGATCGCTTCCGCATCCTGATCGATCCCGATCACGAGCACGGCCGATCCGGACTCCAGCAACCGGATCGCATGCCCCGCACCGCCGACCGTCGCATCCAGGAAGACGCCTCCGCACCCCGGGCGAAGCCATCGCAGCACTTGTTCCGGCATGACCGGCGTGTGCTGAAACGTCTCCTCTGTCACTCCGTCGGCTTCCTCAACTCCCCCCACCGTGCCGTGATCGGAAAACCGTCAGGCGAACACCGTCTCTATCAATCGATCGAAGTCCTCGTCCGTCGCACTCGTCACGGCCTCGAACGTCTCCGGATTCCAGATCTGGACATGGTTGATCGCGCCGACGACCAGAGCCTCACTTCCCAGCGCGACCGCCGTTCTCATCCTCTCCGGTATCAGGATCCTCCCCTGCGCGTCCGGCGAGACCTGAACCGCGTCCGCCGTCAGGCGAAGGACATGGGGACGGAAACGCGGCTCGCGTCTCGACATTTCCCGGAGCTCTTCCTGCACGGACTCCCACGAGTCTTCCGGATACAGCGACAGCGCGTCGGGTTGCGTCTTGAGGAGGACGAACGGCTCCCGCTCCCGGCCCTTTCGAAAAGGCGCCGGCAGACTGACCCGACCCTGCGAGTCGAGCTGATGTCGATAACTCCCCAGAAAGCCTGGCAAATCGTGCCTTCGACATTCGTCTTGGGTGTCCCTCCCAGAACGCCCCGTTTCCACCCACCGGATTCCACTTTATGGGATCTAACGATGGGTGTCAACCCCTATTCTCCCCTTTTTACCCCATCGCACGGCGAAAAAAATGCCCGGCCCGCGACGGAGCGAGCCGGGCACGAATGTCGTGTCGAAGGGTGTCAGGCGCCGCGCCTGGGGGGCTCCGGGTTTAGCGGCGCTCGCAGGACTCCTCGATGATCGACTCCTGACGGTACAGCTGGATATCGGTCGCTTCGCGGATCTGCTGCTGGTTGCTCGCTTGCTGACTCCCCGCCTGCGCCAGGTACGGGCTCACGCGCTGGAATGCGCTGAGGGCGCTGCGCGCCGGGCCGCAGGCCATCTCCGCTTCGTTTCGGCTGTCGTAGGCGCTTCCCTGCAGGAAGTACCCGTACGCAAGGTAGAAGTTGACCGTCTCCGAGAGCGTCGGATCCTGGACGAATTCCGTGGCAACGTCGAGCAGTTCCAGCGCCGTACTCAGCTCACCCAGGTCGATCGCGGCATACTCGACCCTGGTCTGCGGGACATAATGATTGTTGTATCCCAGGCTGAACATCGCGTTGCCCACCTGGTTCGAATCCGCTCCGCCCGCGACGGCGGCGCGGAAGTCGGCCACGGCTCCTTCCATGTTCCCCGACTTCAGCTTGAGCGCCGCAAGCCGCTGCCGGCCGTCCGGGACGTCGGGGTTGTAGGCGAGCGCCTGTTCCAGTTCCACCACGCCCGCGGCCGGATCATCCATGCGATCGTAGATGGTGGCGCGAGAAGAGTGAACCTGGGCGAGCAGTTCCTCGCGGGACATCTCGCCATCGCCGTTGGCGCCGTCCGAACCCCCGACGGCTTCCAGTGCCCGCGCCGAGAACGCAAGCGCGTTGTCGTACTGCTCGAGGAGCATGTACGCGTTCATGGCATTCCTCAGCGTCGTGGGGTTTACCGCGTCGCCCTGCAGCGCCACGAGCTTGTCGGACGCGTCGACGGCCACCTCGATCATGGTGGGGTCGGTGACTTCGCCGGCCGTCTGGCCGCCCTGCAGCGCCGCGCTGGCCAGGTACTCGAGGAGTTCCACGTTGTCCGGCGCCCGCTCCACGCCCTCCTGGAGCAGCTGCACGGTCTCGGCCCAGCTACCGGCCTGCGTGAGGTCGTAGGCGATCCGCATCCTCACGGCGACATTGTCCGGCCGGAAGTCGAGAAACTGCCGGTAGTAGCGAAGCGACGCCGCGCCGTCACCCAGCTGTGCGTACGTGTAGGCGAGGGCTTCCAGGGCTTCCTCGTCCCCCGGGCTCCTGTCGACGACGCGCTGCAGGTCGGGGGCCGCCTGACCCCAGGCCTCGTTCAACATGTATGCCCGCGCGCGCAGGTAGTGGGCCCGGTCGCTATCGGGGTTCAGTGCCAGCGCCGCGTTGCAGTTGGAGATCGCGTCCATCGGCTGTTCGGAGGCGACGTAGTCGCCGCAGAACGCGATGGACCGGCGATACTCGACGCCCTGCCCGAACTGCCCCATGATCTGGCCGGCCGCCTCCTCGTGGGAGTCGTCGTCCGCCACCGTGAAGGCTACCATGGGCAGTTCGTCCCCGCCGAGGGGCTCGCGGAAGCTGATGTTGACCTCCACGCCGGCGTCCGTCATGGTCGCCGTCCCGACCATGACGAGCGTGGCATTCATCTGGTTCCCCAGCTGCTGCCAATCGATCGCCGTCATCGTTCTCTCGTCGAGGTCGAAGTCGTCGATCAGGTCCCGGGCGTCATCACGCTCGATCGCGATGTAGCCGGGGAAGACCTTGAGCGCGTCCCGGATCTCCTCGGCGATGCGTTCCCCGAACCGTCGGTCGACCGGCTCCGTCACCGCGACGGGCGCGACGAGGATCGTCAGGTCCTCCATTTGCGCGTCGAGCGCGCGAGGCGCCGCCGGGAGTGAGAGGGCAGCGACTCCGACCGCCACCCACGGGAGAATGTTCCGTGTGCTTCTCATCGAGTACCTCGGACCGTTCGTGCAACAGACAGCGCAGGGCCCACACGGCCGTGCGACACACAAGATTCCACGCAGCTTCGAAACAAGGGTATCAAGGTCGATTAATGCAAGCCGGCGCCATGCGCAAGGCCATGCGCGCGTCGTAATCCGCTGGTCACTGCGCCAACTTCTCCCGCACGCAACCCGTGAAGCGGTTGAACATAACATTCGACACCGATTGAATCACGCCGCCCCGCCCGAACGAGGCAAGCCGTCCTGTGAGCGCGATGGACTGCGAGACCCAGATCCGGGTCCCTCCAGCCTCCCTCTCTTCCATAGACTGGAGATGACTCAACATCGTCATTCTCACGTTGCCGCTCCCCCGCCGGTCCCGCCCCTCTCCCGTCATCCTCATGCGGTGATGCTCGACGTCCAGTTCGTCGAAGCGGATCTCACCCAGGAAACGGGTTCCGATGGGGCCCAGCTTGAGTCCGATCTCTCCCCGGTAGGTACGCTCGTCGACGGCCTCCAGGAGCGTCGCGCCCGGCAGGCACTCGACGATGCGCTCGGGATCCGTGAGGAAACGCCACACTTCGTCCACGCTCTGCGGGACCTCGAAGCTCTTCTCTATCTCGATCGCCATCGTCGCTCCTCGGGTGCCTGCGCAAGCCCCGGGACGGGGCCCGCGTCGGGACGGATCGCCGGTCGGGCCAAGTCTCCGTGGGAGCGGTTATATTGCCGCGTTGGATCCAGCGCGGACCGGTTTCCAGCGGAAGCTGAGATTGCCGCGCCCCACCCGCAACCGGGAGGTCGTCGCCTTGCAACCCGAGATCGCGAAGATCGTCGAGGAACTCGAAGGGGTGGGCTACATCGCGGATCGGAGCATCGCCACTGCGGTCCATCTCGGTCGCGCCATGGAGAAGCCGCTTCTCGTCGAGGGGGCCGCCGGCGTGGGAAAGACGGAGATCGCCAAGGCGGTCGCGCTGTGGCTCGGAGCGGAGCTCATACGCCTTCAGTGCTACGAAGGGCTCGACCTCCCCACGGCCCTCTACGAATGGAACTACCAGAAGCAACTCCTCCACATCCGCCTGCAGGGCCGCGACGGTGATGCCGAAGCAGTGCAGCGAACGATCTTCGGGGCCGATTTCCTGCTCGAGCGGCCCCTTTTGCGCGCGATTCGCTGCGAGACGCGGCCGGTGCTCCTCATCGACGAGGTGGATCGAGCGGACGAGGAGTTCGAGGCGTTCCTGCTCGAGTTGCTGTCGGATTTTCAGGTTTCGATTCCGGAACTGGGCACGGTCGAGGCCCGGACGCGGCCGGTCGTCGTCCTCACTTCGAACGGCACGCGCGAGCTGTCGGACGCGCTGCGGCGGCGCTGCCTCTATCTGTGGATCGACTACCCGGCCCGGGAGCGGGAGGTCGAGATCCTGCGGCGGCGACGGCCGGATATCGCCGCCTCCCGGGCGCGGGAGGCCGTGAGGTTGGCGCAGCGGCTTCGCGGCGCGCGGCTCGCGAAGCCGCCCGGCGTTGCGGAGACACTGGATTTTGCCGCCGCCCTCGAGCACCTGGGCCCGGATCCGCTCAACGCGACGATGGCGCGCGCCGCGATCGGGGCGCTCGTGAAGGATCCGAACGACCTGGCCGGACTCACGGAGGAGCGACTGGTGGAACTGCTCGCGTCATCGGGGGACGGGGGAAGTTGACGCCGGAGCGCGTCGTCGACCTGGGGCGGCGACTGCGAGCCGAAGGACTGGGCTGCGCTCTCTCCGAGTCCACGACGGCACTCGCCGCGCTTCCGCACCTCGATGTCGCCGATGTGGAGGACATCAGGGCGGGGCTCCGCGCCGCGTTCTGCTCCAGCGCCGCGGACATCGACATCTTCGAGCGCTGCTTTCCGGCTTGGTGGAGTGACGGGAGGCCGCCATCGGCCGTCGAGGATCTCCTGTCGAAGGCTGCGGCGGGACGGGGGGCTCAGCCGCCCCTCCGAGCATCGACCGCCGACGGCGGACTTGCGGCGTTCGGTCGCGACGATGCCGCGCGGCACGCCCGCGATGACGAAGAGCCCCGGGAGCGTCCGATCGGGGCCGCCTACAGCGCAGCCCACTCGCTCGCCCGGCGCTCGTTCGCCTCGATCGGCGAGGAGGAACTGCGGGAGGTCGACGCCTGGCTCGAGCAGCTCATGGTGCGGCTTTCCACGCGACGCAGCCGCCGGCTGGAGCCGGGAGGGCGACGCGGGCCGATCGATGTGCGGAGAACGCTGCGGTCGCTCGTGGCGCACGAGGGCGAACTCGTCCGCCTCGCGCGGCGCAGGCGGCGGCATGTGCCCCCGCAACTCGTCGTCCTGTGCGATGTGAGCGGCTCAATGGAGCGCTACAGCCGGTTCCTGCTGCGCTTCCTCCTGGGGTGCGGTCGCGCGCGCGAGATCCAGACATTTGCTTTCAGCACGCGTCTCACGCACCTCACGCCATGGCTGGCCGGGGAAGAGGTCGACCCGGCGCTGGACCGCCTGCGCGCGCGCGGCTGGTCGAGCGGGACGCGGATCGGCGAGTGCTTGGAGACGTTCGTCAGCCGGTACGGCCGGCGGATGCTGGGACGCCGCACCCTCGTCATCATCCTCTCCGATGGCCTCGACCAGGGCGAAGTCGAGCCCCTCCAGCGCGCGATGAGCTGGGTTCAGCGGCGGGCGCGCCGCGTCATCTGGCTCAATCCGCTGCTCGAGAGCTCGCGCTACGCGCCGGAGGCGCGGGGGATGCGCACGGCGCTACCGTACGTGGACTATTTTCAGTCGGGACACAACCTCGAAGCGCTGAGGGCGCTCCCGGGGCTGCTCAGACTGTAGCGGGGGACTGCCCGGTTTGCGGCCGGACAGGGTACGGGGAGGCTGGGAAGCGATCGCGGCGGAACCCGGCTTCGGTCCCGCCGCATCACCGCTCTGGACTCGTCTAGACCCGGACCCGGTCCTTGAGTCCCTTCCCCGCCTTGAACGTCGGAACGTTCATGGCCGCAATCTGGATCGACTGGCCGGTCTGCGGGTTCCGGCCCATGCGTGCCTTGCGATGGCGGGTCCCGAATGTACCGAAACCGGTGACCGTGAAGTCGCGGCCTGCGTCAAGTTCGACTGCGATGATCCCCTTGCCGGAATCCGTCGAGAAAATACAGTCGATTACATCTCGCGCGCTGGCTTTGCTCAGGCCGGTCTGCGAGGCGAGCTTCGCCGCGAATTCGTCTTTGGTCATCCTGGGTTCTCCCTGTTGAAGGTAAGCTCCGATGAGCGATCCGCGCGCATAATCCGCTGACCCTGGCCGGATTGCAAGTGCGGCGGGCGTTCCCGCTGAGGAAGGGTCCCGTCAGTGGGCTTCCGCGGAGAACACCTTGCGTGTCATCCGGACTCCGACGAGTCCGAAGACGAGGTTCCCGATCCGGCCGAGCAGCATGGACGGCAGGGCCGTGGGCACGATGGTTCCAAGCACGGTGCTCAGGAATGCGCTGTCCCCTCCGAGGCCGCCGAGGGCGAGCCGCAACCCGGCGAAAATGGCGAGAAATGCGGCGAAGTTGAGCACGAGGCCGAGCGCCTGCCGGCCGGGGGACCCACTCTCCGCGTCGTAGATGCCGCCGAAGAAGATCGCAGCCATAAGCCAGAAAATGCAGATTGCGAAGAGCCAGTCGATCAATGGTGCCTCCGTGTCGGGAAACGGTCCGGAATCGGGACGCAGGAACATACATGGCCCCCGGCGATCCTCGAAAGTAGCTTGGGCCCGCCGTTCGGACGCGCGGACTCGAAACGCTCTCTTGAGAGGGTCACATGAAACCGCCTTCGCTCACACTCGGGATCGAAGAGGAATACCAGGTCGTCCACCCGGAGACCGGTGAACTCACCTCGTTCATCACGGAGATTCTGGAAGGTGATGAAGAGACGCGGGAGCAGATTCACCCGGAGCTGCACCAGGCCTGCGTGGAGACGGCGAGCGAGGTCTGCCGGGATATCGGGGAAGCGCGGGAGGAGGTGCTCCGCATGCGCCGGCTCGTCAGCGGTACGGTCGCCGAGAGGGGACTCGCCATCGTGGCCGCGGGCACCCATCCCTTCTCGACCTGGGAGCAGCAGGACATCACGCCGATCGACCGCTACGTCGGGCTGAGGGAGGACCTGCAGCAGGTCGCCGAGCGGAATCTGATCTTCGGCACCCACATCCACGTGGGGATCGAGGACCGTGATTTCATGGTCGACGCGATGAACGTGTCCCGGTACTTCCTGCCCCACGTTCTGGCGCTCTCGACGAGCTCCCCCTTCTGGGAGGGGTCGAAGACGGGGCTGCACTCCTACCGCAGCATCATCTGGCGGAACTTCCCACGCACGGGCATCCCGATGAGCTTCGGCAGCTGGAACGAGTACGAGCACTTCATCGAGACGATGGTCCGCTCGAACACGATCCCGGACTCGAGCAAGATCTGGTGGGATGTCCGCCCCAATCACAAGTTCCCGACGCTCGAGTTCCGCGTGTGCGACATGTGCACGCGCGTGGAGGAAGTCGTCTGTATCGCCGCCATCTTCCAGGGGATTGTGGCGAAGCTGTGGAAGCTGCGGCGCGACAACCTCACCTTCCGCCAGTATCCCGAGGTCCTGCTCGCGGAGAACAAGTGGCGCGCGGCCCGGTACGGGCTCACGGGCAAGCTGGTCGACTTCGGGCGGCAGAGCGAGCATCCGGCGTCGGATCTGATCGTCGAGATCATCGAGTGGTTCCTCGATGATGTCGTCGACGAACTCGGGACCCGTGCGGAGGTGGAGTACGCGCTCCGGATCCTGAAGGAGGGATCGAGTTCGCAACGGCAGCTCGCCGTCTACGAGGAGACCGGCGACATTACGGCCGTAGTCCGGCACCTCATCGCGGAGACCGCCGAGGGCGTCTGAGCACGGCCCCGCGCGGCGATCGGGGAGGCTTATCGCCGGCGGAGGCGGACCGAACTCTCCTTCTCGGGGCGGAGCCCCCTCTTGTCGGCGTAGAAGACGCGGATCCGCTCCATGTCCGCTTCGATGTCCCCGCTCGTCAGGAAGGCGTCCCCGATCCCCACCGTACGGCTCGCGTAGTCCACGAAGCCGAGCCCGAGCGGCACCCGCGCTCGGTGCGCGATCCAGTAGAAGCCGCTCCGCCAGTGGTCCCGGCGGCTCCGGGTGCCTTCCGGCGCCAGCACGAAGGTGAACTCCGGCTCTCGATCGAAGCGCTCGACGATGCGGCGCACGAAATCCGCCGTATGAGCCCGGTCGAGGGGGATTCCCCCCAGCCGCCGGAACAGGCCGCCGAGGGGCCAGCGGAAGATCGTGTGCTTGCCGACCCAGCGCGCGCGACAGGGGAGGATCCAGAAGCAGAGGAGGGCGAGCGGGAAATCCCAGTTCGACGTATGCGGGGCGCCGATGATGACGGAGCGGGGTCCCGGCAGCTCGCCGACGAAACGCCAGCCGGCGAACGCGAGGATGGCGCCCGCCAGGCGCCGGATCACGGGATGCGGAAGTCGGTCTCGGCCAGGATCCAGCGGCAGCGCTGGCCTCGGGGCGGTCTCTCCAGTTGTTCGGCCACGACATCCGCTCCCATCCGGATCTCGGCCCGGACCGGCCGCGGGGGACACCCGCCGGCGCCGACGCGCACCCAGAGTCGAGTGCCGTGGTTCGCGCCGAAGTCCATCTTCCACTCGCCGACGATATCCCGGGCCCGGAGTTCGCCGGCCTCGTCGATGTACTGGACGCGACACTCGTCGCTCACGCTGCACGACACGTAGTAAGCGACCCGGAAATCGTACGCGGCCACTTCCGGGCGTGGCTCGCCCGGCCGCCCCCCGAAACAGGCGGCCGAACCCGTGCCGAGGATCGCCAGAACCACGCCGAGCGGGACCCGATTCACAGGCAAATCTCGCCTCCGCACTACATCATCCCGAGGTCCCGTGCCGTCCGATCGATCCCCGCCCTGGCCCGGGTCACGAGTTCGTCGATCTCCTCGCGCGTGATCGTGAGCGGCGGGCTCGTGCATACGACATCGCGCATGGCGCGGAAGACGACGCCCTCGTCGTAGAGGTGCTCGTGACAGAGCGCGCCCACCTGGCCTACGGGCTCGAACAGCGCCCGGGCCGCCTTGTCCTTCGAGAGTTCGACGCCGGCGACGAGACCCACGCCCCGCACCTCCCCGACGAGCGGGTGATCTTCGAGCTCCCGCAGGCGGGACTGGAAATAGGGCCCGGTGTCCTCCCTCACCCTTTCGACAACGCGCTCCTCCTTCATGATCCGGAGGTTCTCCAGCGCGACGGCGGCCGCGACGGGGTGGCCGGAGTACGTGTATCCGTGCGGGATGACGCCCCCCCCGGCGAGCACGCCGAACACCGCATCGGTCATGAGGACGGCGGACATCGGGACGTAGCCGGAGGTGAGCCCCTTGGCGATGGTCATGAGGTCGGCCTCGATCCCGAACTTCTGCGCGCCGAACCATTCTCCAGTGCGGCCGAAGCCCGTGATCACTTCGTCGCAGACCACGAGCACATCGTTCTCGCGGCAGATGCGCTGGATCTCGGGCCAGTAGTTGTCGGGCGGCACGATGACGCCGCCGGCGCCGATGACCGGCTCGCCGATGAACGCCGCCACCCGGTCGGCGCCGAGTTCCGCAATCTTCTCCTCGAGGGCGCGCGCGGCCCTTGCACCGGTCTCCTCGGGCGTTTCGTCGGGCGTCCCCATGGCGAACCAGTACGGGGGCACGATGTGCTCGAAGCCGGGGAGCGGCAGGTCGCCCACCGCGTGCATGGCCTCGAAGCCGCCCAGACTCGCGGCGGCCATCGTGCTGCCGTGGTAGGCGTACGTGCGGCTGATGAACGTCTTTTTCGCCGGCTTTCCGCGCAGATCCCAGTAGCGGCGGACGAGACGGACGATCGTGTCGTTGGCCTCGGAACCGGAACTCGAGAAGAAGGTGTGCGCGATCGCACCGGGCGTGAGTTCGGCGAGGACGCGGGACAGCTCGATCGTTGCCGGTGGCGCCGAACGGAAGAAGGTGTTGTAGTAGGGAAGCTCGACCATCTGGTCGTACGCCGCCCTCGCAAGCTCCTCCCGTCCGTAGCCGAGATTCACGCACCACAGGCCGCCCATGCCGTCCAGGATGCGGCGGCCATCGGAGTCGATGAGATGCCGGCCCTCCGCGCCCACGATCACGCGGGTCCCCTTCTCGGTGACGACCCTGGGATCGATGAAGGGGTGGACGTGATGGCGTCGGTCGATGTCCTGCCATTGCGTCGTAGTGGTCGGAGCGGGCTTCGCCGTAGCGGTGCTCGTCGTGGCGCTCACGCGGTGCCTCCTGGCTGGTCGGGTGGAGCGGACAACATATCAGCGGATGGCTCCTCCACGAGTCCGAGCGCCGCGTGGAGGAGGACGTTGGCGCCTGCCTCCGCCTGCGCCGGCGTGATGCTCTCGGCCTCGTTGTGACTGACGCCGCCCTCGCACGGGACGAAGATCATGCCCGTCGGCGCGACATCGTTCGTGTGAACCGAGTCGTGACCGGCGCCGGCCATCAACGGCATCGACGAATACCCGCAGAGTTCGGCCGCGGCCCGAATGGAATCGACGCAGGCGTCCGCGAACCGGACCGGCGGCGAGCGCCACACGTCGTCCAGCCGCCATCGGGCGCCACGGTCCCGGCAGGCGCGCGCCGCTTCCTCGCGCAGACACTGCTCCATGTCATCGAGCGTCGGATCCGCCGGGTGGCGGAGATCGACGCTTACGGTGACGCTGCCCGGCACCGTATTCCGGGAAGCCGGAGCCGCCGCCAGGACCCCGAAGGTCAAGCGGCCGTGCGGCGCGAAGTCGCGCTCGATCCGGCGATATGCGCTCACGAGCAGCCGCCCCAGCGCCGCGACGGGGTCCGTCCGCCCGGACATCGGCGTGGGGCCGGCGTGCGCTTCTTCACCGACGATCGTGAGGTCGAACCAGCGGGCGCCCTGCACTCCGGTCACGACACCGATCTCGCAGGCATTCTGTTCGAGAATGGGGCCCTGCTCGATGTGCAATTCGAGATGTGCCCCCAGGCGGCGTCCGCCGACGGGGGACGGCCCGCGGTAGCCGATCCGGTCGATTGCCTCAGCCACCGTCACGCCGTCCGAATCGGTCGCGGCCAGGGCCCCCTCCAACCCGAAGCGGCCCGAGAACACCCCGGATCCCATCATGGCGGGGGCGAAGCGGGCGCCTTCCTCGTTGGTCCAGTTCGCGACCTCCAGCGGGGCCGCGGTCGCGATCCCGTGCTCCTCGAGCGTCTCTACGACCTCCAGCGCCGCGAGGACGCCGAGCGGCCCATCGAACCGCCCGCCCGTGGGCTGGCTGTCGAGGTGGCTCCCGAGCACGAGCGGCGGCCGACCCTCTTCGCTGCCGGCCTCCGTCCCTTCCCGGCGCGCGAACATGTTGCCAACGCCGTCGATCGACACCGCGAGGCCGAGCGCTTCGGCCCAGGCGCGGAAGAGATCGCGCGCACGGCGATCCTCTTCGCTCAGGGCGAGCCGGTGGACGCCCCCGGCCGGCGTGGCCCCGATGCGCGCCATCTCTTCGAGGCGTCCCCAGAGGCGGTCGCCGTCGACGCGAAGTGCCGGGATCGCGGTCACGGCCCGGGGGGCCTCCCCGGGGATCTCGTCAGCCTCAATGCGCGGGCGGCGGCGTCCCGGTGAGGACGGCCGTGACGAGGAGGAGCAGGCCCGCCGCGCTCAACTCGAGCGTGACGGTCGGTGGCAGGCGGGGCGGATTCCCGCCATCCCGGACCCGGCCGGGTGCGCGCCTCCAGTTGTACGCGCCGAAAGCCAGTATCCCGAGGAGCACGAACAGCTTCAGGCTCAGCGTCCGGCCGTAGGGTTCGTTCCAGAGCGCCGAAACCGCGCCCAGGTGGAGCCACGCCGCGAAGAGGCCCGTGGCCGCAAGGATCGCCGACGAGCCGAGGGCGAGGGGCGAGAAGGCCGAGACCCAGTCGACGATGCGGCCCCTCGAGATCGAGGCTCCCCGCCGCCGGCCGAAGTGCAGGACCGCGGCCATCACGGACAGCGTACCCATCCACACGCCTCCGGCCACGACATGGAAGACGTCGGCGGTGATCGCCGGGGTAACGAAGTGCTCGGCGCCGGCCGCATGTCCCGCCAGCGCCGGGGTGTAGGCAAGGAGGGCCACCGTCGCCGTCGCCGCGACCCAGCCGAACTCGGCCCGCGGGCCCCGCGCGGAAGCGAGGGCGAACGCGAACGCGGAAAGGACGACCGCCGTGACCTGGCCGAGCCACGCCCGACCCCAGGAAGTGCCGGTCACCAGTAGGCGCACCTCCGCCCCCATCGGTTCGAAGGGATCGCGAAAGACGCTCACCTCCGTGGCGAGGCGACCGAGGGCGCCGGCGCCGGCGAGCAGTACCGCAAGTCCACCGATGCGCGCCGCCACCCGCTCCGGCGTGATCCCGTCCGCTGCGTCCTCCACCGGCCCGAACCCGGGGAAGCGCCTGAGGACTACGAGCTTGAAGGCGACGGCTCCCACCGCCACGAGGAGACCCGTGAACAGCGCCCATCGCGAGAGCGTGCCGATCAGGAACCACATATCGGTAACCAAATGGGCGAAGAGGGATTCGAACCCCCGACCTCCTGCTTGTAAGGCAGGCGCTCTGAACCGGCTGAGCTATTCGCCCTGAGTCGTGACCGTCGGCGCGGGCTTGCGGCCGGGCCTTCGCGGGCCGAATCCCGCCGGCCGCGGCGAAAACTGCGGACCGGCGCTAGCAGGCCGCGGCAAGACCCCGCTGCGTTCGAGCGGCGCTGACGCGGGGTCTTGCCACGGCCTGCTAGAGGCGGCGCCAGCCGAGGATGAGTCCGGCGGGCAGGAGCACCGCGTAGCCCAGGATGAGCAGGAGCGGTGCGGCCGTCACGGACCCCCGGTCGAGCAGCACGTATCCGGCGACGATCGACGTGAGGCCGAGCGCGAACGATACGTAGTTGGCCACGCCGAACCTGAGGCCTCGGGCGGGGACATCCCCCCTCTTGCGGTCGCGTCTTCCCTGGTTCATGCGGGGACGCTAGACGTCCCTCCGACACGCGTCAACTACCTCGAAGGCGCGTCTCCGGGGAGGCGCCATCGCCGTCCGCGCCCACGCCGAATCCTTTACGAGGTGCGCCGGGCCCATTCCGCGGCCTCGATCAGCGGCGAGGGCAGCGGCGAGGCGAAGGACATCACTTCGCCGGTCCCGGGGTGCTCAAACGCGAGATGCGCGGCGTGCAGGAAGAGTCGCCCGGCCCGGCGCCGAAGCACTTCGGCCCAGCGGCCGCCCGCGCCGCCGAACCCCCGTTCCCAGTCGGGCCCGTAGACGGGATCCGCGACCACCGGGTGTCCGAGCGACCGGAGGTGCACCCGGATCTGGTGCGTTCTGCCCGTGGCGAGCCGGACCGCGAGCAATTCCGCCGCGTTCCAGCGCTCCAGGCGCTTCACATGCGTCAGTGCGGGCCGCCCCTCTTCCCGCACCGCCATCCGCTTCCGGTCGCGCGGGTCGCGCCCGATCGGGCGATCCACCGCGAAGCGCTCCTCGTCGAGGTGTCCCCACGCCGCGGCGACGTACCCGCGCTCGATCTCCCGCCGCCGGAGAGCGGCGGAGAGCGCGCGGTGCGCTTCATCCCGCCTGGCGACGAGCATGAGTCCGCTCGTGTCCCTGTCGAGCCGGTGCACGATGCCCGGCCGGCGGTCCCCCCCGATGCTCGACAGGTCGCCGAGGTGAAAGAGAAGTGCGTTCACCAGCGTCCCCCCCGGATGCCCCGGGGCGGGGTGGACGACGAGCCCGCCCGGTTTCTCCACGACCGCGAGGGCGTCATCCTGGTAGCGGATCTCGACCGGGATGTCTTCCGGCTCCAGCCGGGTGGGAGCCGGGGGCGGCAGGTCGATGCCGATCCGATCCCCTGTCCGGGGGCGATACCGTTTCGGCACGATCCGTCCGTTGACGGTCACCCGGCCGCCGGAGATGAGTTGCGCGACCCGGGACCGGCTCAGGGCGAGGCGGTCGGCAAGCAGGCGGTCGAGCCGTTCGAGAGCCGCGTCCTCACCCTCGCTGATCTCGATGAGCCGCCGCTCGCCCGCACCCTCCCCCCCGGATCCGCGCGGGCTCACTTCACTCGGGGGTCGCCTCCGCCGACACGGCCGCCATCTCCCTCTCGCGCCGGCCCTCGAGCCAGAACGAGATCAGCAGCAGCACCGCACCGACCGTCACGGCGGAGTCCGCGATATTGAAGATGGGAAAACGGCTCGTGCCGATGCCGAAGTCGAGGAAGTCGACGACCCCCGCTTCCAGCCGGATGCGGTCCCAGATGTTGCCCAGCGCGCCGGCGGAGACGAGCGCGATGGCGAGGACGCGCAGCCGGTCCGAGGATGGCGTGCCGCGGTAGATGGCGCCGAGAATGCCGAGCGCGACCAGGGACAGGATGAGAAAGAAGATTCGGGAATGTTCCCCGATGTCGAGCCCGAACGCGGCGCCCCGGTTGTGCGTATACGTGAAGCGGAAGAAATCGCCGATCACGGGCGTCTGCTCGTACAACTCGAACGTGTTCATGACCCACGCCTTGGTCACGATGTCCAGCGTGAGGATGACCACGATCGGCACGAGGGTCAGCCAGAGCCGTGCGGCGAGGTCGTTTCTTGCCGGCGGCGCGGGTTCAGCCTGCACCGGTCTCTTCTCTTTCCTTGCAACGGATGCAGAGCCGTGCGTGCGGAAGGGCGTCGAGCCGTTCGAAGTCGATCTCCTCGCCGCAGTGCTCGCACCTCCCGAACTGCTCCGGGTTGCGATAGAGCCGCCGCAACGCCTCGTCGATATGGTAGAGCAGCCGGCCCTCCTTGCTCGCGAACAGGAACGCCTTCTCGCGCTCCATGGCGTCCGTCCCCTGGTCCGCCATATGGAAGCTGTAGGCGGCCAGGTCGCTGTCCGCACCCTGCAGGGCGCTCGTGAACGTGTCGTCATACTGCCCGAGTTCCCGCGTTGCGCGCGAACGCGCCTGCAGCAGCCTCTTCTCGATGTGTTTTCGTTGTTCCGCGTTCATGCTTTGCAAGCGTCGTCGCCGACTTCGCCGATTCCGATACGGACTTCGGCGTCATCGATCTTCACTACGGATGTACTCAGGGCCCCCAGCGGGGCCGATCCCGTCTCCACCTCCACAGCGAGCGTCTCGCCGGCGATGTAGGCCTCGTGCGCCGACACCGCCCGTTCCAGACCCGCCGGACCCGCCACACCGAGCCGGATGCGGTCGGCGACCTCGAACCCGGCATCGCGTCGAAGGCGCTGGACGCGGTTCACGATCTCCCGCGCATAGCCTTCGGCGCGCAACGCGTCATCGATGTCCGTATCCACCGCGGCGAGGTAACCATCGCCCGCGGCCACGGCGAGATCCGTGAGCGTCTCCTCTCGAATCACGACGTCTTCGGGCGTCACCCGGACCCGACCGCCGCCGACCCTGATTTCGATCGGCTCGCCATCACGGAGCCTGCTCAGCGCGAACGTATTCAGATTCCCGATCTCCGCCGCGACCGCCGGCGTACGTGCGCCGTGCTTCGGACCCAGCGCCCCGAAATGCGGTTTCGCGTACAGCCGAACAAGATCTTCGCTATCCCCCAGCGACACAACCTTTTTTACGTTGAGTTCCTCCATCACGAGCGCCGCCATGGGGTCGGCCAGTGCGCGCCCCCCCGGCAGCACGGCATGCAGGGTACGCAGAGGCTGGCGGATCCGGACCCCCGCCTTTTCCCGCGCGGCGCGGCCCAGCGCCACCAGGCGTCGAACATCCTCCATCGCCTCCTCCAGTGCGGGTTCGGAACGTCCCGCCGGGACCGGAAAGCCCGCCAGGTGGACGGAGCCTTCACCGGTGAGCGCCCGGTACAGCCAGTCGGACAGGAAGGGCGCGTAGGGGGCGAGCAGCCGCGCGGTCGTGGCGAGACATTCGTGCAGCGTCGCGAAGGCGTCGGCGCCCGCCGCGGCGGTCCCCGGCTGTGTCGCCCAGAAACGGTCGCGGCTGCGGCGCACGTACCAGTTCGACACATCGTCGAGCACGAATTCCTGGATGGCGCGGGCCCCCGCCGTGAGATCGAACGACTCCAGCGCTTCTCCCACCCGCACGACCACCCCGTCCAGGCGCGCGAGCACCCAGCGGTCGAGGTCGCTTCGGCCGGCGACGCGGGCCGCCCCGGGCTCCGTGTGGGACCAGCCCTCCTCGTTGGCGTAGAGGGCGAAGAAGCGGTAGGTGTGGCGCAGCGTCGCGAACAGCTTGCGGTCGGTCTCGCGCAGCGCGGCCGGATCCCACCGCTTCGGCACCCACGGGTTGGACCCCGAGAGGAAGTAGAAGCGCGTGACATCGGCCCCGTAGGTGTCGAGCGCGTCGCGCGGATCCACCGCATTGCCCCGTGACTTCGACATCTTCCGCCCCTCGGCGTCCAGCACCTGGTCGTTGACGATCACGGCCCTGAAGGGGGCACGGTCGAAGAGGATGGTGGACAGCGCGAGAAGCGAATAGAACCATCCGCGCGTCTGGTCGACGCCTTCGGCGATGAAGTCCGCCGGAAAGAAGCGCTCGAAGGTCTCCCGGTTCTCGAACGGGTAGTGCCACTGGGCAAACGGCATCGAACCGGAGTCGAACCACGCGTCGGCGACCTCGGGCACCCTTCGCATGCGACCGCGGCATGCGTCGGCGGCGCAATCCCACTCGTAGCCATCGATCTCCGGCCGATGCGGGTCGAAGCCGTCAGGAAGACCACCGACCCGCCGTCCCAGTTCCGCGAAGGACCCGAGCACCTCCCGATGCCCGGCATCCTCGGAGCAGAGCCAGATCGGGAGCGGCGTTCCCCAGTAGCGCTCTCGGGAGAGCGCCCAGTCCACATTGTTCTTCAGCCACTCGCCCATGCGGCCGGACCCCGTTTCCGGCGGGTGCCAGTCGATGGACGCGTTGTGCTCCAGCAGGCGGTCCCGCACCGAGGTCGTGCGGATGTACCAGGAATCCCGCGCCATGTAGAGGAGCGCGCTTTCGCACCGCCAGCAGTGCGGGTAGCTGTGCTCGTACATCTCGCGCAGGTACAGCTGGTCGTGGGCCACAGCCCAGTCGCGGATCGCGCGTTCGGTCGCTCTGTCCTTCACGTGCATGCCGGCGAGTCCGCCCGGAACGGTTCCCAGAAAACGTCCGTCCTCCCCGACCGTGTGCTGCATCGGCAGCCCGGCCGCCTCTCCCAGCCGGAAGTCATCTTCTCCATACATCACGGCCGTGTGGACAACGCCCGTGCCTTCATCGACCGTGACGAAGTCCGCCTGGAGCACGGTCCACGCGGCGGCGGAGCGGGAGCCGTCCACCGCGCCCGGGAAGAGCGGGTGGTAGCTCCGCCCGGCGAGTTCGGCCCCGCTCACCTCCGCTTCGATCTCGTACGGGTGGCGAAGGACCTCGGCAACGCGGTCTCGAGCCAGGATGAGCACTTCGCCGGGAGAAGCCCCGCCAGGCCCGTCGTGAGCCCGGCCCGGGGGCGTCGCGCGGTTCGCATCCTCCGGCAGGATGCGCACGCGGGCATAGGAGATGTCGGGCCCCACGGCGAGACCGAGGTTGCCCGGAAGCGTCCACGGCGTCGTGGTCCAGCCCAGGACCCGCGCGCCGTCCGGGTCGTCGACGAGGTGGAATTTCATCGTGACGGCAGGCTCGGTCACGTCCCGGTAGCCCTGGGCAACCTCGTGGCTCGAGAGGCCGGTGCCGCAGCGCGGACACGTCGGGAGGACTCTGTATCCCCGGTACAGCAGCCCCCGCTTCTCTATCTCCGAGAGGGCCCACCAGCCGGACTCGACGAACTCCCGTGAGCAGGTGACGTACGGATCGCCGTAGTCCAGCCAGTAGCCGATGTGGCGGGACAGCCGTTCCCACTCGTCCTGGTAGCGGAACACGTTGCTCCGGCAGGCCTCGTTGAACTTCCTGACCCCGTAATGCTCAATATCCGGCTTGCCGGAGATGCCGAGCGCGCGCTCGACCTCGAGTTCGACGGGCAGCCCGTGTGTATCCCAGCCGGCCTTACGCGGGACATGGTAGCCGGACATGGTGCGGTACCGCCCCACCGTGTCCTTGATCGTGCGCGCGAGGATATGGTGCACGCCCGGGTTGGCATTCGCCGTCGGCGGTCCTTCGTAGAACACGAAGTCCGGCGCATCGGCCCGAGCCGCCAGACTCTGCTCGAAGGTCTTCTCTTTCTCCCAGCGCCCGAGGACTTCGGCTTCCAGTCCCCGGACGGAATCCGGTATTGGCCGGTAGGCCATGGGGGTGCTCCATCTGGTGTTTCCGGATGATCGACGCGGGCGTCGGAACGGCGGGCGTGCGCAGCCCCGGGCTGCGGTCAGGTCGACGCGGCGCCCGAACCGCCGGCGTCGACCTGGCTAATCGTGGGCGGGGGCTCGTGGGCCGGCTGCGGGGCGGAAGGCTCGGCAGCGGCGTCCTCGAGGGAGTCTTCCCCGATCCGGCGCAACCGTTCGACAAACTGATCGAGGTCTTCCGGCCCATCGCCGAACCGTTCACCCTCAAAATCGAGATACTCGTCGAAACGTTCGAACAGCTTCCGCAGGGAGGCGAGGAAGCGGCCTCGCGTCGCCTTCAGGTCCTCGACCTTTTCGTGGCAGAGGCGGACGACCTGCTCCGCGTCGGCCAGAACGGCGTGCGCGCGCGTTTCGGCCTCACGGACCCGCACCGACGCGTCGCGTTCGGACTGGAGGCGGGCCTCCTCCCGCAACTCCTGCGCGGCGAGAAGCGCTTCGTTGAGGGCCCTCTCGCGAGTCCGGTAGCTTTCGAGCTGCTCCTCCTGCCGCCCGATCCGTTCGCTGAGAACCACGTGTTCGCGCACGTAGCGCTCCAGACGATCCGCCACCACCGCGAGGAAAGCATCGACCTGGCCCGGATCGTACCCGCGCACCGTGCGCCTGAAGTCCTCCCTCTTCTTCCGAACATCCAGCGGTGTCAGATCGATCATCTCTCCCCCAGCAGCACGGTGCCGAGCCGCACCCGCGTACTCCCCTCCTCGATCGCGATCTCGAAGTCGTTGCTCATCCCCATCGAGAGCGTCCGGCCTCCGAAGGCCGGGATCTCCGAGCGACAGCGTCCCAGCAGACGCGCCGCGCGACGAAACGTCTGCCGGAGCACGGCCTCGTCCCCGGTGAACGGAGCCATGGTCATCAGCCCGGCTACGCGCAGACCGGGCAGTTCGCAGATTTCGGCCACCGCGTCGAGTGCAACCTCCGGACCCAACCCGGCCTTCGCGGCCTCACCCGACGTGTTCACCTGCACGAGCGCTTCGACCGGCTCGCACGCCTCCTCCCGGACGATGCGGCTCAGCGTTCCCGCCAGCCGCACGCTGTCGACAGACTCCACGACGTCGAACAGCCGGACCGCCCGCCGCGCCTTGTTGCGCTGCAGCCGGCCGATCAGATGCCACGCGACGCCGGACGTCGGCCCCAACTCCGATCGCTTGGCCTCGGCCTCCGGAACCCGGTTCTCCCCGATCCGGCCCACGCCGAGCCCCCCCACGATCTCGATGGCCCGCGCCGGATGCCCCTTCGTCACCGGGAGGATCTCGACGTCGTCCGCATGCCGCCCGGCCCGCCTTGCCGCGGCCCCGATGCGCTCCATCACTCGGGCCAGCCGGGCCTCGACCTGATCGTTCGTCACGCGGCACAGTCTACGGACGCTCGCCTCAAAAAACCAACGCCCGGCGCCACTCGGAGCGGCGCCGGGCGTGTGGGACCCGGTCGGGTTGCCGGGGGGGCTAACAGCCCGTTGCTGCTGCTGTCTACACTAGATCACCTGGAACGTCACCCACTGGGAGACCCACACCGCCGTCACCCTGTCGCGGTTCCGGGCCGGGGTGAACCTCATCTGCTGCACGACCTTCCCCGCGGCTTCGTCGAGCAGCGGGTTATTGGAGGATGTCTTGACCTCGAAGTTCTCGACGGCCCCACCCTCGGTCACATACAACCAGAGTTCGACGCGTCCGCCGATGCCGGCATCCTTCAGCGTACGCGGATACTCGCGTTCCAGGATCTGCTGAATCTCACCGCCGTTCAGCATCACGGGCGGCGTGTCGTACGCGATGAAGGAGGGGCGGTCCGCCGGACTCCCCGTCTCGGGTGGCGGCGGCAGCGCGTTTTCGGTCGTGAACGACTCGAACGTCGTTTCCGCGATCGTAATATCCTCGGAGATGTCGACCGAAGCGACCCGCGGGGTGGCGGGACGCGCGATCTGCTCCGGCGGCGGCGGGATCTTCACTTCAGGCGGCAGGGCTACCGCCTCGATTTCGTCCACAACGGTGCCGAGGTCCGCGGCCTCGAACGGCTTGACGAGCACGAACAGCCCGAAGTGGAGCATGACCGCCGCCATCAGGCCGATCTGCGTCCAGTTGGTGCTCGCGCGCTTGAACTGGTCGTTCGCGGTGAGCCGAATGCCGGTCTCTTCCATCATCTCTCTCCCGGTCTCCTGCAGCCTCTTCTCCGGCTGCTACCCTTAGCGCCGAGCCCGCATCGCGCGCTGCTCGAGTCGTGTGGCGAAGGTTACGCGAACCGCGCCGGCGGACTGCAGTTCTTCCGTAATCGTGTTGATCTGCTGATAGGGCACCTCGGAATCGCCGCGAATCGCGACCACGAGTTCCCGGTTCTCCGCGTAGATGGGCCGAACCGCCTCGGAGATATCCTCGAAGGGGGTCAGGACATCGTTGATCCATACCGAGCCGTCGCGCTGGATCCAGAGGTGCAGGATGTTGGCTCGCTTCTCGTCGATCTTCTCGGTGGCTTCGGCCGTCGTCCACTCGATCTGCCGGTTCCGGTCCTTTCGGAAGACCGTCGTCACCATGAAGAAGATGAGGAGGAGAAACGCGATGTCCGCCATGGACGAGGTGGGAATCGACCCGTCCGATCCCGACTTTTTCTTGAAGCCGCTGTCCTTGATCGCCATCTAGTTATCCAGTTCCTGTAGCGAGATTCGTTCGGCGCCCGCCAGCTTCACTTCGTCCAGCACATTCACCATGTGTCGGTACGCGGCGTTCGGATCGGTCTGGATGGCGGCAATGAGGTTCTCGTTGCCTTCCAGCTCGGTGCGCAGGATGTTGGCCACCTGCGAATGCGCCACCATCTGCTCCTGCTCGCTCTCCCCGCGGCGCACGATCACGGTGCCATCGGGCTGCACGATGAAGAAGATCAGGTTCCTGCCGGACACATCCTGCTCCTCGGCCGGTTCGGGCAGAACGATCGGCAGACCGCGCTCTTCGTTGAACACCGTCGTCGTGAGGAAGAAAACCAGCAGGAGGAACGCGATGTCCGCCATCGAAGAAGTCGGGATCTCGTCCGACACCTTCTGCTTGCGCTTCATGATCGCCATCGTCGACTTCTCTCCGTTGGGGGTCCGGGGACCCGATTCGGGCTCTCCGGCGCGCCCGCTATGAGCGCCGGTCTTCGAGGTCCCAGATCAACCCCAGCACCTCCTGCGCCCCTTCCTCCATGTCGAGGATGAGACGATCGATGCGGGTCACGAACCAGTTGTAGCCGATGTTGACCGGGATCGCGATGGAGAGCCCGGTGGCCGTCGTGATCAGCGCCACCTTGATTCCGCCGGCGACGAGCCCGGGCTCGACCTGCCCCGCGATCTCGATCGCCTGGAAGGCGAGAATCATGCCGATCACGGTGCCGAGGAAGCCCAGCATGGGGGCGACGTTGGCGATCGTGCCGAGCACCGTGAGCCCGCGCTCGAGGAAGTCGAGTTCGATCACACCCGTCGTGGCGATTGCCTTCTGGATGTCCTTCCCGTCGGTGCGCGCCTCGCTGCCCCGATCGCGGAGTCGGCGGAGGCCGGCCAGCAGGATCGCGGCGACGGGACCCCGCGTCTCCTCGGCCGTCGTGATCGCCTCGCCGAGGCGACCGCTCACACCCAGGTTCTCGATTTCGTTGAGCAGCTTCTTGGAGTCGCGGTGGGCGATCGTCAGAGTCCACGCCTTGGCCAGCATCACGCCGATCGCGATCAGCGAGCAGAGGACAAGCGGGTACATCATGAACCCGCCATCGGTGAACAACGTCAGCAACTCGTACTGATTGTCCATATCGCCTGCCGGTAAGGGGGTTGTCGCCCAATCCCGGGATTGGTCGTAACTGGCCAAGTCTAGGGGACGGGAGGAGCCCCGTCAAACGGTTTCCCGCCGCCCGCTTTCGTGCGTGACAACCAGATCGCGTGCGCCGTCCGGCAGCTCCGCGGCCCCCGCTTTCGGCTCCGTGCCGGACCGTCCCGGTTCGGGGGCCGCAACGCCCGCCGCGAGGTGGTCCCGGAGTTGCCGCGCGCCCAGGTTTCGGCGCAGGACGCCCCTCCGGGCGAGCGAAATCTGACTCGTCTCCTCGGACACGACGACGACGTACGCGTCCGTCTCCTCGGAGAGGCCGAGCGTGGCCCGGTGCCGCGTCCCCAGCGTCCGGTCGCTGAGCGGATACTGCGTGAGGGGCAGGTGGACGCCGGCGGCGACGATCTGCCCATCGCGCACGACAACCGCACCATCGTGAAGGGGCGACCTGGGCGTGAACAGCGACACGAGCAGCGGGGATGATACGTCAGCCCGGAGACGCGTCCCCGTCTTCTCGATGTACTCCTCCAGTGACAACTCGCGCTCGATCGCGATGATCGCCCCGGTCCGGGTGCGGGACAGTTCCGCCGCCGCTTTCGCGATCTCGTCGGCGACCGCCTCGCTGCGCTCCTGCAGCCGCGTGAGCACGCTGAGCACGCGGCTGCGCCCGATCCGGGCGAGGGCGTTCCGCAGCTCGGGGTGGAAGACGACGATGAGGGCGAAGGCGCCGTACGTGAAGGCCTGCGAGAGGATCGATTCGATGAGGTCGAGGTTGAGCCGGCCGGCCGCCGCGTATACCCCGACGAGGAGGACGAGGCCGAACAGCATCTGAAACGCGCGCGTGCCGGACCAGAGGATCAGGACGCGGTAGATGAGGATCGCTACGACCGTGATCTCGAAGACGTCGAGAAGATCGATTTGAAGCAGACGCACGTAGTTCCATAGGGCGTCCATCAGCTGTGCCCTCCTGCCGCGCGCGTGCGCACGCCGGGCCGCGTGCCCCGGGCGCCGCCCGCGCGGCGCGCATCGATGGCGGCCTCGACGTCGAGCGCCTGCCGCGTCTCGCGGACGTCGTGCACCCGCAGCACAGCGGCGCCGCGCCGGGCCGCGGCCAGGCAGGCGGCAACCGTGCCCGTGACGCGCTCGTCGGACCCGGCATCGAGGAGCGCCCCGAGGAACGACTTGCGCGACGGGCCAACCCACACGGGCGCCCCGAGCGACGCGATCTCGTCGAGCCGGGCGAGCAGCTCGAGATTGCCGTCCACGGACTTGCCGAAACCGAGCCCCGGATCGACCGCCACCTGCTCCGGTTCACAACCCGCCTCGAGCGCCGCCCGCCGCGCGTCGGCGAGGAAGCCGCGCACCTCCAGGGCGACATCCCCGTAGGCCGTGTCGAGCTGCATTGTCCGCGGCGTGCCGCGCATGTGCATGAGTACGAGCCCGGCTCCGGTCCGGGCGGCGAGACGCGCCAGGCCGGGGTCGCCGCGCAGGGCCGTCACATCGTTGATCGCGGCCGCGCCGGCGTCGACCGCCCGCTCCGCAACTTCGAGCTTGGATGTATCCACCGAGATGGGGATCGGGAGGTCGCGGAGCCCGTGGAGCACAGGTTCGAGTCGGGCCCATTCCTCCCCGGCGGGGACCGGATCGGCACCGGGCCGCGTGGACTCGGCTCCGACATCGAGGATCGCCGCTCCGTCCACGGCGATCTGCCGGCCGCGCGCAATCGCCGCACGCGGCCGCTCGAACCGCCCGCCGTCCGAGAACGAATCGGGCGTGACGTTCAGTATGCCCGCGACCAGAGGCCTGTCGAGGGAGAGTTTTCGGTCGCCCATCCGCCAGACGCGCGCCGCCCCGACCGTGGAGAGCCCCATCCGCGCGACCTGGTGTCCTAGGCCGGGGCCGGGGCGGGCTCGCCGCCCGCGCCCTCCAGCGGACGTTCTCGTTGCGGCGCGGGCTCCACGGCAGCCGGCGCAGGCGTCGGACGGACGGGTTCGGAAACGAGCTCGGGCAGCTCCTCCCCTTCCTCCAGCAGTTTGATGTCCTCCGAATCGAGCGTCTCACGCTCCAGGAGCGCCTCCGCGATCGACTCGAGGAGCTCGCGGTTCTCTTCGAGGACGGTGTGCGTCGCGGCGTACGACTCATCCAGGATCCGCTTGATCTCGCCATCCACGAGTTCGGCCGTCTTCTCGCTGACCTCGCGCCGCTGCGACAGGTCGCGTCCGAGGAAGACTTCCTGTTCCCGGTCCCCGACCGCCATCGCGCCCACGGCCGGTGACATGCCGAACTGGGTGACCATGCGGCGCGCGAGATCCGTCGCGCGCTCGATGTCGTTCCCCGCTCCCGTCGTGATCTTGCCGTCGCCGAACATCATCTCCTCGGCCACGCGGCCGCCGAAGAGCATCTTGAGCTGCCCCTCGAGCCATTCCTTCGTGTAGTTGTGGCGGTCCTCCTCGGGCAGCGAGGCCGTGATCCCGAGGGCTCGTCCGCGCGGCACGATCGTGACCTTGTGGAGCGGGTCCAGGCCGAGGACCCGGAGGGCGACCACGGCATGCCCCGCCTCGTGGTACGCGGTGACTTTCCGCTCCTCCTCCGAGATCACCATGCTGCGCCGCTCCGTGCCGAGCATGACCTTGTCCTTCGCCCGCTCGAACTCCTCCATGTAGACGCGGTCCTTGTCCTCCCGCGCCGCGATGAGCGCCGCCTCGTTCACGACGTTCTCGATATCCGCGCCCGAGAGGCCGGGCGTTCCCTTGGCCAGCACCGCGAGATCGACATCCTCGGCGAGCGGGATGTCCTGCGTGTGCACCTGGAAGATCCCTTCCCGCCCCTTGATGTCGGGATTGTCGACGACGATCTGACGGTCGAATCGGCCCGGGCGCAGGAGCGCCGGATCGAGTACATCCGGCCGGTTCGTCGCCGCGAGGAGGATCACGCCTTCGTTCGACTCGAAGCCATCCATCTCGACGAGCAGCTGGTTCAGCGTCTGTTCCCGCTCGTCGTGTCCGCCCCCGAGACCGGCCCCGCGGTGGCGGCCGACCGCGTCGATCTCGTCGATGAAGATGATGCAGGGCGCCTGTGCCTTCCCCTGTTCGAAGAGGTCGCGGACGCGGGAGGCGCCCACGCCGACGAACATCTCAACGAAATCGGAACCCGACATCGAAAAGAACGGCCGTCCGGCCTCGCCGGCCACCGCACGCGCGAGGAGGGTCTTGCCCGTCCCGGGGGGGCCGACGAGGAGCGCACCCTTCGGCAGGCGCCCGCCCAGGCGCGAGAACTTCCGCGGGTCCTTCAGGAACTCGATGATCTCCTGCAGTTCGTCCTTCGCCTCATCGCACCCCGCCACGTCGGCGAAGGTGATCTTCGGCGTGTCTCCGCTCAGGAGCCGGGCCTTCGACTTGCCGAAGCTGAACGCCCGCGACCCTCCGGCCTGCATCTGGCGGAAGACGAACAGCCAGAGTCCGATGATGAAGATCCACGGAAGGATCGAGATGAAGACGTTGAGCCAGTTGCTCCTGGCGGGAAGCGTCTCGATCGCGATGTCGGCCGCGAGAAGCTCGCTCATCAACTCGTCGCCGATCTCCCGCGTCGGGAGAAGGAGATGGAAGTTCGCGATCTCGGCCCCGTCGACCGTGATCACGCTTCGGAGCCGGCCCTCGACCTCGCCGGTTCCGAGGCGTACCTCGATCGACTCAATGTTCCCCTGCGTGATCTGCTGGCGGAACTCCGTATAGCTAAGCGTCTCGCGGCTCTCCCGGGCGCCGCCCATGAACTGGAGAAGAGCGACCGGGACGAGAATCAGCAGGGCCCAGAACGAAGCGGTCCTGAGCCATCGATTCATCCGGCCCGACGGGTCGCCTCCGTCCGGCTTCTGCGGCTGGTCTTGTCTCATTTTTCTTTATTCCGACCTGTTCCGACTCCGATTTCTCGCCTGCGGATGTCCCTTGTGCGGCTCACGTCCGGGGACACGCGATGAAGGGAAGGTGGCGAAAATCCTCCGCGTGATCCAACCCATACCCCACAAGGAACTCATTTGGCGCATCGAAACCAACCCACCGGGGCTCCCACGCGAGATCCGGCGCGATACGCTTGTGGAGGAGCGCGCAGATCTCGACGGAGGCCGGGCCTCGCTCGGCGATCCCGCCGCAGAGCTGATTCAGCGTCGTGCCGCTGTCCACGATGTCTTCGACGATGACGATGTGCCGGCCGGCCATCGGGGCACGCGGGTCGTAGAGGAGTTCCACGGTCCCGGAACTCTTCGTGCCCGTGCCGTAGCTCGAGGCGACGAGGAAGTCGACCTGCAGCGGACGCCGGATCTGGCGAACCAGGTCGCCGAGGAACACGAACGAACCCTTCAGCAGGCCGAGCAGCAGGACATCGGCGTCCGGAGGATAGGCGGCCGTAATGTCGGCGCCCATGCGGGCGACGCGGGCCGAGATCTCCGAAGCGGAGTAGACGATGCGCCCGAGGGGCTCGCCTCCCGTATACTCCGAGAACTCGCGTTCCGCGGCCCTGGTTGCGGCGGTCTCATCCCTCAGTGAATCCATTGGACTCCGATGGCGAACCATGTTCCGTCAGGGTCGGACGGTTCCGCCGCCGACCTGGCGCGTCCGGGGACCCACAGCACGCTCCCGTCGGCGTTCACGACGACCGGGACCCCGGAGCGATCCGAGACCGGCACGCGGCGCTCCATCAACAGTTTCGCAAGCCTTCGTGACCCGGCCGGGGTGCGGATCCGGTCCCCGGGCTTCGGCCCCCGCACGCGGATCGGGAAGCGCACCTCGTGTGCGGGAAACGCCGTGGCCCAACGCTCCGTTCCATCGAGGGCCCCCCAGCGAACCTCGTACACGCTCCCCCCGAGGCGGATCCGCGTCCGCCCCGACCGGTCGGCGGGCGCCGGATCGATCTCGGCCTCGCGGTCGGACGGCGCCCGGCGGGCCCGTCGCAGGTGAATCCGGTCGAACTCCCGCTCGACCCGCAGACCCGCTGCGACATCGACCCCGTGGCCGCTCTCCCCCGTGCCGATGAATGCGGCGCCCGCCGCGGTCGCGCCTCGCGACAGCCGAAACCCCAGGTCGCGGGCGACCACGCGCAGCATGCGCCCGCGAGCCGCCCGATCATACCCCAGCAGTGGGGGCCGGGCAATTTGCGCCCCGCCGCCGCTTTCGCGGTATCCCGCGGCGGAAAGGAGCCGCCGGGCGTGCGCTTCGAGGCCACCCTCCGCGACGCGTGCATGCCGTCCGAGTTCCGCCAGTGCGTCCCGGACGGGCGGTTCCCGGTCGGCCAGCGCCGGAAGCAGCCCGTACCGCACCCGTGAGCGCCGGTGCCGTAGATCTCGATTCGCGGGATCCTCCAGCCACTCCCGCCCCTCAGCACGGAGATAGTCCCGCAACTCCTCCCGCCGGAAGCCGAGCAGGGGGCGCACGAATACCCCGCGACGAGCGGGGATGCCGGCGAGACCGCGATAGCCGGGGCCACGCAGGAGGTTCAGCAAAACGGTCTCCACGTGGTCATCGCGCTGATGGGCGAGGGCGACCCGATCCGCGCCGACCTCGCGCCTCGCTTCCTCCAGGAAGGCGTACCGGGCCGTGCGCCATGCCCCGTGGCCGCCCTCGAGTCCGGTGACACGATCCATGAGCAGCGGAACGCCGACGTGGCGGCAATGTGCGGCCGCCCATTCGGCCCGCGCCGCGCTCCCGGGCTCGAGACCGTGGTCGAAGTGGGCGGCGGAGAGCTCCAGCCGCCACGACGCGGCAAGGGAGCGCAGGAGATGAAGCAGCGCGACCGAATCGGACCCGCCGGAAAATGCCACGAGCACGGAAGAGTCCCGCGGCAGCAGCGCGGGAGCGGCGCCGAGCACCCGCGCGAGGCGCGCCTCCGCGAAAGCCCCCGAAGCTGGCAGGGTGTCGGTGCCGACCGTCAGGAATCTCCCTGCCGGGGACGGTCGCGCCAGGCCGCCGGGCCCCGGCGGAAGTCCAGCTCCTCGGCCACGGACACGCCGAACTGCGGCCTCGCCGGCAACTGGCCGAACGCGATTTCCGGCGGGGGCTCGCCGGAAGGATCCCCGGAGGGAGCCCCGGATCGGCCGAGCTTGCGCCCGTGCTCCCAGACGCGATCGCGCCCGGTCACGTATGCGTGAAGGGCACCGGTGACGTTCTTCGGTCTGCTCAAACCTCCATCACCTCCGCTTCCCTGCGCGCCAGCATCTCGTCGATCTTCCTCACGTACTCGTCCGTGTGTGTCTGCACCTCGGTCATCGTGCGGCGGCAGATGTCCTCACCGACCTCCCCGTCGCGCTGCATCTTGAGGAGCCGGTCGCGCGCTTCGTGTCGCGCGTGCCGGATCGACACCCGCCCCTCCTCCGCCATCCGGTGCAGAACCTTGACGAATTCCCGGCGGCGTTCCTCGGTGAGCGGCGGGATGGGCACCCGCACGATGGGACCGTCCACGGATGGGTTGAGCCCGAGATCGCCGCTCTGAATCGCCCGGGCAACGTCCCCGGCGATGTTCGGATCGTACGGCTGGACCACCAGCATCGTCGGTTCCGGGGCGCTGACGTTGGCCACCTGCCTCAACTGCACGAGCGAGCCGTAGGCTTCGACCCTCACTCCGTCGAGAATCGCGGTCGTCGCCTTGCCGGTGCGCACCGTG
The DNA here is from genome assembly GCA_964509895.1 of uncultured Gemmatimonadota bacterium. GTDB lineage: Bacteria > Gemmatimonadota > Gemmatimonadetes > Palauibacterales > Palauibacteraceae > Palauibacter. Next base: position 17,145 of record CAZDZJ010000118.1, on the reverse strand, counting down.
GCGAATTCCTTCGCGATCGCCTCTACCGCGCTCTCCATCGCCAGGACCGCGTATTCCAGCGTCTCCTCCGGCACCATGCCCCTCCGATCTTCGCGCATGCGGGCGCGACCGTGGCAGGCAGGCCGTGCCTACCCGACGAGGGTTCCGATCCTCTCGCCTCGCAACGCTGCCAGGATTGCACCCGGCCGCTTGATGTTCAAGACGACGATGGGCAGCGAATTCTCCTTGCACAGCGAGACCGCCGCCGCGTCCATGACGCCGAGTTCGCGGGTCATCACCTCGAGGTAGCCGATCTCGTCGATGAGCGATGCATCCGGATCCGTCTCCGGATCCGCCGTGTACACGCCGTCGACGCGCGTCGCCTTCATGATCACGTGGGCTTCCATCTCGATCGCCCGCAGCACGGCCGCCGTATCTGTCGAAAAATACGGGTTTCCGGTGCCTCCGGCGAAGATCACGACCCTGCCCTTCTCGAGGTGACGCAGGGCACGACGCCGGATGTAGGGCTCCGCCAGCGCCTCCATGCGGATGGCGGACATGACGCGCGTCTCCACGCCGGACTGCTCGAGCATGTCCTGTAGCGCCATCGCGTTGATCACGGTGGCGAGCATGCCCATGTAGTCGGCGCTCACCCGATCCATGCCGCCTGCGCTGGCCACCGTCCCGCGCATGATGTTTCCGCCGCCCACCACGAGTCCCAGGCTCACGCCGCTCTCGTGGACCCGCCGGATTTCGTGCGTGAGTTCCTCGATGACCGGTGGGTCGATCCCGAAGCCCCGGTTTCCGGCGAGCGACTCGCCGGAGAGCTTCACGAGGGCGCGGCGGTATTTGAGGTCGCCCGCCGCCCCGGGGTGCCGCTCCGCGGGACTCAGCCGCCCACCTCGAAGCGGACGAAACGCCGAACCGCCAGGCCCTCGCCGGCCTCGCGCAGGACGTCCTTCACCGTCAGGTCCGGATCCCGCACGTACGCCTGCCACAGGAGCGCGTTCTCCTCGTAGAACTTGCGCATGCGGCCCTCCACGATCTTCTCGGTGATCGAGGCCGGCTTGCCCTGCTCCAGCGCCTGCTCGGTCAGCAGCTTGCGTTCGCGGTCGACCTCCTCCGGCGGAATGTCGTCGGGGGACACGCCGCGCGGATTCGTGGCCGCCGCGTGCATCGCGATCCCACGCGCGGCCTCCATCGCCGCGCGGCCGGCATCGGAGACCTCCACCAGCACGCCGATGCGACTCCCGAAGTGCACGTAGGACGCGAAGGCCCCGCCCTCGCCGAGGTCGTAGCGGACGGCGCGTCCCACCTGGACGTTTTCGCCGACCTGGACCCGCAACTCGTTGAGGCGGCTCTCGATCTCGCCTCCGCCCTCGAGGCGCATGAGCGCATCGCCCTGCAGGGTCTCCCCGTCCGGCACCGGGAGGTCGAGCATCCGATCCGCGAGATCTCGGGAAAAACCCTCGAACGCCTCGCTGCGCGCGACGAAATCCGTCTCGCTCAGCACCTCGACCATCGCGGCGGCCCCGTCGCGCTTCGCGATGCGGATCGTGCCCTCCGACACCGCGCGCGCCACGCGCTTCGCCGCCTTCGCCGCGCCCGCCTTCCTGAGCAGGTCGATGGCCCGCTCCGTATCCCCCGCCGATTCGATGAGGGCGCGCTTGCAGTCCATCATCCCGGCGCCTGTCCGGTCGCGGAGAGCCTTGACCGCCCCGGCCGTAATCTGCGTCATGGTTTCCATGTCTCCTTCTCAAAAAAAAGGGCCACCGAAGCGGCCCCTTGCGGTCACTTCTCTTCTGAACCCACCTCTCCGACAACCGCCGCTTCGGCACCCTCCGATCCGGCGTCCGCCGCGGGCTCCGGGTTGTCGGCCACCTCGGCCTTCGCGTCCTCGGCCTCTGCTTCATCGTCGGCCGCCTCCGCCGTCGCATCGCCGTCGACGGCGTCGGCTTCACCGTCGGCGCCCTCGATCACGGCCGGGTGATGCAGTCGCTGCGCGATGACTTCGGGGCGGGGCTTTCGCCGCGGCCTTCGTCGTCGAGAGCCTGCCGCGGCCTCGGCGACCCCTCCGGCGTCGCTCGAATACGTGTACGCCTGGGACTCGGCCTCTTCCCGCCCCGCCTCGGGGATCTCGCGACGCGCCGCCTCCACGACGTCCGCCACCGAACGCGTGATCAGGGAGACCGAGCGAATCGCGTCATCGTTGCCCGCGATGGCGATGGTGAGGAGGTCGGGATCCGCGTTCGTGTCCGCGATCGCAACGACCGGGATGCCGAGGCGGTTCGCCTCGCGCACCGCGATCTCCTCGCGGGTGGAATCCACCACGAACACGAGCCCGGGGAGGCGCGTCATCTCCTTGATGCCGGACAGATAACGGTCCAGCTTCTCGCGCTCGCGCTCGAGGAGCAGCCGCTCCTTCTTCGTGTAATACTCGAACGCCCCTTCCTCGACGCCCCGCTCGAGTTCCTTCAGGCGAGCGATGTTCTTCTTGATCGTCTGGAAGTTCGTGAGCATCCCGCCCAGCCACCGTTCCGTGACATAGAACGAACTGCAGCGCTCGGCCTCCTCTCGCACGACGCGGGCGAGCTGCGGCTTCGTGCACACGAAGAGCACCGACTTGCCGCCGACGACCGTCTGACGCACCAACTCGTGTGCCCGCCCGAGCTCCCGCTGCGTCTTCTTGAGGTCGATGAGGTAGATCCCGCCGCACTCGGCGAAGATGTATTTCCGCATCTTCGGGTTCCAGCGATGTGTCTGGTGCCCGAAGTGTACGCCCGCCTTCAGGAGGTCCTGCAACTCGACGCCCATGCGTTCGGCTTTCCGCCTTCCCGCTATCGTTTGGAGAACTGGAAGCGCTTGCGCGCCTTGGGACGACCCGGCTTCTTCCGTTCGACGATGCGCGGATCGCGGGTCAGCATGCCATGGGACCGCAGCGTTCGCCGGCGGTCCTCATCCATCGCGAGGAGGGCGCGCGCGATACCCAGGCGCGTCGCCTCGGCCTGGCCGGTGATTCCGCCTCCCCGAACCCGAACGGCGATATCGTACGAGGCCCGGGTCCCCGTGACATCGAGCGGCGCCGCGATGAGCGAACGGTGCCGCGGGATCGTGAAGTACTCCTCGAACGCCCGCCCATTCACCTGCACGGAGCCTACACCACGCTTCATCGTGATGCGCGACACCGACCGCTTCCGGCGTCCGACCGACTGGACCTGTTCCGTTTCCGCCAACTCTCGTCTCCCTGGCAGGGCCCGCGCGCGCTCCCGCTACCCCGAGACGGTCTCGAAGGGGCGGGGGCGCTGGGGCGCGTGCGGATGCTCCGGCCCCGCGTACACTTTCAACTTTCCGAGCATCTGCCGGCCGAGCGTGTTCTTCGGCAGCATGCCTTTCACGGCCAGCTTGATCACCCGGTCGGGGTGTCGGTTCAGCATGCGACGGAAGGGGATGAAGCGCTCTCCGCCCATGTAGCCGGAATGCCGGAAATATTCCTTCTGATCCGCTTTGCTCCCGGTCAGCCGCACACGCTCGGCGTTCACCACGACGACATAGTCGCCGGTATCGAGATGCGTGCTGTAGATCGGCTTGTGCTTTCCGCGAAGGACGGTCGCGATGCGGGTCGCGAGACGGCCGAGGACCTGGTCCGCGGCGTCCACCACATACCAGTCCCGTTCGATCTCCCCGGCCTTCACCGAATACGTCTTCATTCGTTCTGTCTACCTCAAAAAAACCGCCCGGCGGGACGGCTGCCGAGCGCGTGAAAATGATAGCCCGTGAAGCTATTCAGCCCCTCGCATGAAGTCAATCGCGAGCGAAAGAACGTCTTCGCGGGCCGGGTGTGCGCGCGACGCGCGGCCGCGGGGGGGCCTGCCGGCCCGCGGAGCTCCGTCATTCACGAAGCGCACGAGCCCGGACCCTTCGGCGCCCGCGCGCAGTCGCGAGAGGCCACGGTCCTTGAGCTGCCGCGCCCGCTCCCGTGACACGTCGAGCGCCAGCGAGATCTGGCTCAGCGTCTGCGGGCACTCGAACCCCAGCCCGAAGTAGCGGCGAACCGCCTCCGATTCGAGGGCCGGCAGCTCGGCCAGACTCCCCTCGATGGCCCTGCGCAGCCGTTCTCGAATCAGCCCGGCTCCCGGCTCGGGCGTCTGCTCGTCGGGCAGCAACTCCTCGAAGGTGCAGCCGGCCCCCGGAGCCGGCTCGTCCAGAGAGACACGCTGCGTGGCGGAGCCTCCGGGCAGCAGGCGTTCGCCCTGCTCGTCAACGGCACGGGCCATCGCTCGCCGCACCCAGTAGTGTGCGTAGCTGATGAAGCGGACGCCACGCTCCGGATCGAAACGGTCGGCGGCGCGCACGAGCCCCAGGTTCCCTTCGTTCACGAGGTCGGCGAACGGGACGCCCCGGCCCCGGTAGTAGCGAGCGACGGACACGACGAAGCGGAGGTTGGCGCTTACGAGCCTGCGCCGCGCCGCCTCGTCGCCGGCCCGACATCGGCGCGCGAGTTCCACCTCGTCTTCCGGCTCGAGGAGCCTCTCGCGACCGATGTCCGCCAGGTACCGTTCAATAAGGCGAACCACTGCCGACGGCCCTCAGTCGACGCCGCGCAGAATCCGGTCCCAGCGGATCTCGGTGAGCCACGACCAGGAACCCCTCGGCTCCCGATCGTACGAGTAGTACACGAGGAAGGGCCGCCCGCGGATCGCATCTCTCGGAACAAACCCCCAGTAGCGGGAATCCTCGGAGTTCGACCGGTTGTCCCCCATGACGAAATAGCTGTCCTCCGGCACGACGAGCGGTCCCCAGTTGTTCCGGGTCGTCACGGTGCCGGAGCGGCGCGCGCGATCGGTCAGGAACCGGCGCTGCCACGCGAACTTCGGGCTCGGAGCGTCGGGGAAGTTCGACGCGGCCTTCACATAGGGCTCCTCGAAGGGAGCGTTGTTCACGAAGAGCCTTCCCCGGCGCATGCGCAGCGTGTCCCCGGGCATCCCGACGATCCGCTTCACGTAGTTCGTGCGCGGCGGCTGCTCGGCGGATTCGGGCGGCTCGAACACGATGACGTCACCCCGCGACGGCTCGCCGAACGCCGGCAACTCCAGTTCGGTCCCGGGGATCTCGGCTCCATACACCATCTTGTTGACGAGGAGGAAATCTCCGATGAGGAGCGTGTTCTCCATCGAGGCGGTCGGGATCTGGAAGGCTTCCACCACGAAGGTGCGGACGAAGAGAAACAGCACGAGGGCGATGAAGATCGACTTCGTCCACTCCCACATCCACCGGCCGACGGACGCGTCGCGACTGCGGCGAGCCCGCGTCGTGGGCGCCCGGAACCTGCGGACGCCCCGGCGCGTGGCGGCGCCCTCCCCTACCGTCTCCTTCGCCTCGGAATCGGCTCTCTCAGCCGGTCTGTCCTCCATGCCACCCTTCCCTGTTGCACGAGCCGGTGATCGACGTCGCCGCGCGCGGGCCGGCGTCCGGCCCCACACCCGGAGATGTACGGCGGCATCTCAACGGCGTCTCACCGCCCCCGTCTCACCAATCGACATCGATCTGCGCGCGCTGCAGGGAGCCGCTGTAGTCGACGTACGCCACCTTCGTCTCCGTGTAGAACTCATAGACTTCCCACCCGCCTTCGCGGTGTCCGTTCCCCGTGCTCTTGACGCCACCGAACGGGAGGTGGGCTTCGGCACCGATGGTCGGCGCGTTCACGTAGGTAATGCCGTTGTCGAGTTCTTCCACGGCCCGGAAGGAGGATGACACATCCTGCGTGTAGATCGATGAGGACAACCCGTACGGCACTTCGTTGTTGATCTCGAAGGCCTCCTCGAGCGTGTCGAAGCGGATGACGGAGAGCACCGGGCCGAAGATCTCTTCACACGCGGTCCGGTGCCCCCTCTCGACGCCGGTGAGGACCGTCGGTTCGAAAAACCAGCCGTCGGCGAGTCCGCTCTCCGTCGGGCGTCCACCCCCCGTCGCGACCGTGGCGCCCTCGTCACGCGCGACCGCCACGTAGCGTTTGCACTTCTCGCGTGCGTCCTCGTGGATGAGCGGACCCACATCGACGCCGGCCTGCAGTCCGTCCCCGAGCCGGAGAGAGCGCGCCTCGTAGCACAGCCGTTCCGCGAACTCGTCGTGGATGTCGCTCTGCAGGAGGAGGCGGCTCGTCGCGGTACAGCGCTGCCCCGTCGTTCCGAAAGCGCCCCAGAGAACCCCTTCGAGGGCGAGATCGAGGTCCGCATCGGACATGACGATCTGCGCGTTCTTGCCGCCCATCTCGAGAGAAAGGCGCTTGTGCATCCGCCCGGCGATCTCACCGATCCGGCTGCCGGTCTCCGTGGATCCGGTGAAGGAAAGCCCGGGAATGCCCGGGTGTTCGACGATCGCCTGCCCGATGGTCTCCCCCCGTCCGTGCAGCAGCTGCACGCACTCGGGCGGGAGCCCCGCCTCGAGCAGGATCTCGACGAAGCGGTGGGCACTGTGCGGCACGTCCTCGGAAGGCTTGTAGATGATGCTGTTCCCGCACAGGAGGGCGGGGAAGATCTTCCAGCTCGGGACCGCGACCGGGAAGTTGAACGGCGTGATGATCCCGAACACGCCGATGGGCCGCCGAAACGACATCGCCCACTTGCTCCGCAGTTCGGAGGGCGCGGTGCGTCCGAAGAGGCGCCGGCCCTCCACGGCCGCGTAGTAGGCCGTGTCGATCGCCTCCTGGACGTCGCCGCGCGTTTCGTCGAGCACCTTGCCCATCTCGCGCGTAGCCGTGCGCGCCAGGTCCTCCTTGTGCTGCGTCAGCAGGTCCCCGGCCTTCTTCAGCACAAGCCCCCGCTCGGGCGCGGGCGTGCGGGACCACGCCTCGAAGCCGCGCTGCGCGGAGGCCACGGCGGCGTCCAGCCCCGACGCATCCGTGTCCGGGAAGAGGCCGATCAAGTCCGACGTGCGGGCCGGGTTTCGGTTCTCGATGTATGCGCCGCCGGCGGGTGCGGTCCACTCGCCCGCGATATGGTTGGGGAACTTCTCGGCCATGCCTGGGAGACTCCGCTTGTGTGGTTGACGGGCGGGCCGCCGGCCTGGTCGCGGGCGGCCCTAACGGCTCGTGACGAGGACGATCTCCCCGTTCTCCACCCGGACGTCGATGACGCTCGCGGGGATGTCGAAGAGCACGGTTCCTCCGTCCATGCGCAACCCCAGTTGCTGTGCGGCCATGCCGACCATCATCGGGGGCACCGGGATGACGCCCGCCCGGAGGTTCACGAGGTCGAGGCGCCCTTCGCCGATCTCCCCGACCTCCGGCCGGACCTCCCCGGCCACGCGGGCCGAGTCGCCGAGCATCCTCGAGAGCGTTGCGGCGGCGTCCGCCGCGATCGGAAGCTGCGTGAAGTGGAGCATGACGGAGAAGGCGACGGTCGAGTCGCGCAGCTCGAGCGCGGGTTCCCCCACGCCGGCCGGCAGCCGAGGGATCACCTGGTAGCGCACGTAGCTCTGAAGGTCCGTCTCGGTGAAGCGCGTCTCCGCCGCGGGGCCGGCGGCGGCCTCGTCCCCGCCGGCAGACTCCCCGGTCGGTTCGACGGCGGCCGAATCGACGGCGGCGGGTTCGCTCCGGGCGGGCCCGGCGACGCCCGGATCGCGGCCGGCCGCCAGCTCCCGCAGGGCCGTGTCCACCTGAGCCGCGGCTGCGGGACCGAATTCCGGCACCGACTCCTCGACGACGATGTCATCCGCGTCGACGTTCGCGAGCCACGCTCCGATTTCCTCCCTGAAGATCCAGCCGGCGACCAGCAGAATCAGGAGAAAGATGAGGAAGCCCAGTCCCTTGAACAGTCTTCGGAAGATACCCATGTCTTCGACCCCCTCCGACCGGAATCGGGGAAAGAACCAACCTGCTGTACACTAGTGTAGTGTCGCTCCGTCGCGGGCGTCACCGGGACCCCTCCGCGAGCGGACAGGCGGCAACCTGGGTGTGCCGTGCCCCGCCTGGATCGAGCACGCTCCGCATCAGGGTCACGCCACGGACGTCCACGGTCGTCTCGAAGCGGACCCCGGCAACGGCGCCCGCCAGACCTACGGGCGGCCGGGGGCGGCGGATTCGTCCCACCGTCACGTGCGGGCGGAAGGGACGCGGGTCGGGAGCCACGCCGGCCCGGACCACGGCAGCTTCCACGGACGCCTGGAGAGCGGCGAGCGCGGAACTCTGCTCGACTCCGACCCACAGGACGCGAGCGCGCCGGTGCGAAGGGAAGGCGCCTGCACCGCGAAGGCGGATCGGGAAGCTCGACACGGCCGCCGCCACGGCAGCGATCCCGCGCGCGAGAGGCCTCTCGCGAGCCCGGTCGACCTCGCCGATGAAGCGCAGCGTGAGGTGGAGCTGCTCCGTCCGCACCGGCCGCACCCCTTCCAGAGCCCGGAGAGCGGCGGTCGCGCGCGCCAGATCCTCGCACACCGCGGAGGGAAGGAGGACGGCCGCGAAGAGCCTCGACCTGACGTCGGGGGGGACATATCCTGCGGCTGCCATGATCCTCCTCATCGACAACTACGATTCGTTCGTCTTCAACCTCGCCCGGTACCTCGAGGAACTTGGGGAGACCGTGCGCGTGCGGCGCAACGACGCCGTGCATCCGGGAACCCTCCGGGGCGAAGGCTTCTCGCACATCGTCATCTCGCCCGGTCCCTGCACGCCGGGCGAAGCCGGAGCCTCCGTCCAGGTGGTGCGCGAGGTGGGCGCGGAGATCCCGATTCTCGGCGTCTGTCTCGGTCACCAGTGTATCGCTGCGGCGACCGGTGGACGCGTCGTCCGGGCTCGGCGTCCGATGCACGGTCGTCTTTCGGCGATCTCTCACGAGGGGCGGGGACTCTTCTCGGGCCTCCCCTCCCCACTGGAAGTCACCCGCTACCATTCGCTGATCGTGGACCCCGGGGCGCCCGGCGCCGGCCTCCTGGTCACGGCCCGCACGGAAGAGGGTGAGGTGATGGCCCTCGAACACGCGTCGTGGCCCGTGTGGGGCGTGCAGTTCCATCCGGAAGCCGTACTGACGGCGGGCGGGCACCGGCTGCTCGCGAACTTCCTGACGCTCGGGCGGGGGAACGTGCCGGCCCCGCAGCCGGTGGAGGCCGGCCCGTGTCCCGAACTCCCGGCCGACGCGCGACACTAGTGCAGTGTCGCAGAAATCCTGCGGTCATTCGAGCGCCGCTGCATCCGTCCCCGCGGTGCCCCGGCACTCTCGGTGTCTCGAGGATTTCTGCGACACTGCACTAGGATCCTCGGAAACGAATTGCCTCGGCGACGTGCTCCTCGGATATGCGGGCGCACTCTTCGAGGTCCGCGATCGTCCGGGAGACGCGAAGCGCGCGGTGATACCCGCGGGCCGTGAGGTCGAGATGCGTCACGGCCTTCCTCAGCAGCGAGCGGCCGACCCGGTCGATCCGGCACGCCTCTTCGAGACGGGCGGGCGGGAGGCGCGCGTTCGTCGTTCCCTGCCGGCGGGAGGCGAGGGCGCGCGCCCTCGACACGCGGGAGCGCACGACCTCGCTCGTCTCCGCGGGTGCGGGGTCCGCGAGCTGCTCCCACGGGACCGCGGGCACGTCGACGAGCATGTCGATCCGGTCGAGGAGCGGCCCGCTCACGCGCCGGCGGTAACGCCGCACGGATTCCAAAGGGCAGCGGCAGCGGCCCGCCACGCCCATGAAGCCGCAGGGACAGGGGTTCATCGCGGCCACCAGCGTGAATTCGGCCGGAAAGCTCGCCGACCCCGCCGCGCGGACGATGCGCACCTGCCCTTCCTCGATGGGCTGGCGCAGTGCCTCCAGCGTGCGGCGGCCGAACTCCGGGAGTTCATCCAGGAAGAGCACGCCGTGATGCGCGAGCGACACCTCGCCCGGCCGTGGACGACTTCCTCCGCCGATGAGCCCGGCCTCGCTGATGGAATGGTGCGGCGCCCGGAAAGGCCGGGCGCGCCTGAGCCCGGAGCCATCGGCCAGGAGGCCCGCGACGCTGTGGATCGCCGTCACGTCCACGGCCTCCCGGATGTCGAGGGCCGGAAGGAGGCCGGGGAGACAGCGGGCGAGACTCGTCTTGCCGGAGCCGGGGCACCCGGAGAGGAGCAGGTTGTGACCGCCCGCTGCCGCGATCTCGAGGGCCCGCTTCGCGACCGGCTGTCCCTTTACGGCGCAAAGGTCGAACCCGCCGTCCTCGGGCCTGCCGTCGTCCGTGCTTCGAGGGACGGGACGCAGCAGCGCCAACGGGGCGCGCCGTCCGGACCCGTGCTTCAGGGCGGCGAGGACATGGGTCAGAGACTCCGACCCGCCCAGGGCGATCCCCTCCGCGGCCGACGCTTCCCGCAGGTTGGCGGCGGGGAGGAGGAGGCGCGAGACGTGAGGACTCGCGGCGGCGAAGAGGGCGATCGGCAGGGCGCCGCGTATGGAGCGCAGCGACCCGTCGAGTCCGAGTTCGCCCACGGCCAGCGTGCCCCGGAGGGTCTCCTGGGCGAGGTCGCCCTTCGCGCACAGGATGCCGAGCATGATCGGCAGATCCAGCGCGGCCCCCGTCTTGGGAAGGTCCGCCGGCGCCAGGTTCACCGTGATGCGCAACCCGGGGACGTGCAGACCCAGCTGCGCCGCCGCGGCCCGGATCCGCTCGCGGCCCTCGCGGACGGCGCTTTGCGCGAGCCCGACGATCTGGATGATCGGCGTCCCCTTCGTCAGTGACACCTCGACACTTACGGGCCGCACGTCGAGTCCCATCACCGCCGCCGACATCACCGAGGCCGACCCAACCCACATGGACATTCTTCGTCGCTCCCGCCCCTGCAACCGTGTAACTTCACCGTGCATCAGGATCGGCACCGGCATCAACCGGGTCTCAATCGGGTTCCGAACCAGGCGGACGAGTGGCAAAGAAAGCGAGATCGCCGGGCAGGGCACGGGGGCTCGCGGGGCTCCTGGCGGCCCTGCTCCTTGCGGTCGTGCCGATCCCGTACGGCGTCAGCGCCCAGGAACTCGACGCGGGCCACCTCTATCTGCGCGAGGACGGGCGCCGGGTGGGGACGGAGCGTTTCCGGATCTGGCAGACCGGATCCACGGTGAACGCCGTGGCCAGCGTCGAAATGGCGCAGCGAACCGCCTGGCAGGTGCGACTGCAGATGGATCCCGAGCTGCTCCCCGTGAAATACGAGATACGTGAGGGGGGATCCGCCCTTGTCAGCGGGGAGCGCTTCCCCGACCGCGTCCGCTTTCATTTCGCGACCGCGGAGGGGGAGCGCTGGAAGGAGTACCCGGTGCAGGACGCGACCGCGATTCTCGAGCCGGGGGTGGCGCACCACTATCTCGTTCTCGTGCTCGCGCTGCGCGACGCGCCGGAGGGGCTCCTGCAGGTGGTCCTGCCCCTCGCCGCGCGAACCGCGACCGCACGCCTGACGCGACGGGCGGAGGAGCGCGTCTCGATAAGCGGGGAGTCGGTGGACGCGATGCGGTACGAGGTGGACATTGAAGGCGCCCTGCACCGGGTATGGCTCGACGCGGACGACCGGCTCGTCCGCGTCCTGGACGCCGCCGGGCGCGAGGCCGTGCGCGCCCCGTCCGAGGGCTGAGACAGACTGGAGGAGAGGCATGGAACACCATCCGGAATCGTCCGAGGCATCGGTGGAGGACCACGGGATCCCCTCCCTGCCCGTGCGCATCGTGCAGGTCTTCGTCTCGCCGGCGAAGCTGTTCGACGCACTCCGCCACCGGCCCGCCTGGTTGGGCGCCGTCCTGGGCCTCATCGGCCTCAGCATCGCGCTTCAGTTCCTCACGCCGGTCATCGTCCCCGAGGACGTATTGCGGAGGGCGGCAGAGGCCCGAATCGCGGATTTCGTGCCGGCGGGAACCGACCCGGCGGTGCTGGAGCAACAGGTCGACGCAGCCGTTTCACCGGGAGCGATCGGCGTCATTGCGGGCGCGATCATCGCGACGCCCCTCATACTCTCGCTCATCGCGGGACTTCTCCTCATCGCGTTCAACGTCGTCATGGGGGGTGAGGCCAGCTTCAAGCAGCTGTTGGGCGCCGTCGCGCACGCCATGTACGTCTACACGGCGGGGAGTATCGTCTCTATCGCCCTGCTGGCGGTCGGCGCCGAGATCACGATCCTCTCGCCTGGCCTCTTCCTGCCCGAGATGGAGGGGTTCATCGGCAGGTTCCTAAACGGAATCAACATCTTCTCTGTTTGGACGTGCGGGGTGGTAGGGGTGGCGGTGAGCCGCTTCTATCCGGGGCGGTCGGTTGCGGCGGGCACGACCTACCTGCTCGTGCTCTACCTGATCCTCGTCGCAGCCATCGCGATCTTTTCCGGTCTCCTGGCGGGACTGGCCGGGTAGCAGCGACGGGTCCGACCGGGAGGCGTGTGCGGCCGCTTGCGGGAACGGGATGAGCGCCGAGAGCGGTGAAACCCTTCGCGTTGCGGGGCCGTACCCGTGACGTATCGGTGACGTAGCCCCCGGACGCGGGACGGGGAGGGTTCCGAACACCGCGCCGAGTCTCGAAATAAAGGTTCTTGTGAAGGATGAAGAAAGCGATCATCGCGGTCGTCGTCGTCGGACTTCTCGCGACCATGGGATTCCTCGCCATGCAGCGGGAAGGGCGCGGCGCCGTAGAAGTCCGCGTGGAGGCCGTCGGGTTGCGGGACCTCGTCGACGATGTCTCCGCGACGGGCCACATCGAGCCCAAGACGCACGTGGATATCACGACCGACGTCGCCGGGCGGATCATCGCACTCCCGGTGGAGGAAGGGCAGGATGTGGAGGAGGGAGACCTCCTGCTGCAGATCGACCCGGCCCTCTTCCGGGCGGCCGTGGAACGGGCCGAGGCCGGACTTGCGCAGGCGGAGGCCAACCTCGCCCAGCAGGAGGCAACCTACCAGCAGGCGCAGCGGGACGCGGACCGTCTCACGGCGCTTCAGGCACGTGGGACCGATTTCGTGACCGAAGCGGAAGTCGAGCAGGCGACGACGAACGCCAACGTCCAGAACCGGCTCCTGGAGGCGACGGAGCACCAGGTCCACCAGGCCGAGGCGAGCCTCGACCAGGAACGGGACCGGCTCGGGAAGACCACGATCCGGGCGCCGATGTCGGGCCGGATCACGCGGCTTAACGTCGAGCGCGGCGAGACCGCGATCGTCGGGACGATGAACAACCCGGGCACCGTGCTCCTCACCGTCGCGGATCTCTCCGTCATGGAGGCCGTGATCGAGGTGGATGAAACGGACGTGCCCGATATCACGATCGGCGACTCGGCCTACGTCGAGATCGATGCCTTTCCGAACCGGCGGTTCGTGGGGATGGTCACGGAGATCGGCAACAGTTCGATCGTCCCGCTGAACCCGGCCAGCGGCGGCTCGAACCAGGCCATCGACTTCGAGGTCCGCATCGAACTGCGCCAACCACCCGAAGGGATCAGGCCGGATCTGTCGGCCACGGCCGATGTCATCACGGACACCCGCGATCAGGTGCCCAGCATTCCGATCACTTCGCTGACGCTCATGGATGCGGACGAGTACGAGGAGATCCCGAACGAGAATCTGCCGAGCGCTCCGCGCTCCGACGTGGTCCAGGACATCGAGGGCGTCTTCGTCGTGGAGGGCGACATCGTGCGCTTCCGGCCCGTGCAGATCGGGATCGCCGGAGAGAACTACTTCGAGGTCGTGTCGGGGATCGAGCTCGGCACGACGGTCGTCTCGGGCTCGTTCCAGGCGATCCGCGAACTCCGCGATGGAAGCCGGATCCGGATCGACGGACCGGGTGCCGCGACCGCGACCAACGGCGGCGGCAGCAGCGAAGGTAGCGACGCCGCGGCCAACGGAGAGGACGGACGATGAGCGGGAACGGACGGGCGCCGTCGATGATCGTCACGCGCGATCTCCGGAAGGATTACGTCATGGGCACCGAGACGGTGCACGCGCTGGCGGGCGTGGACATCGAGATCCTCCGGAACGAGTACGTGTCGATCATGGGGCCATCCGGCTCGGGTAAGTCCACGCTGATGAACATGATCGGTTGCCTCGACTCCCCGACGAGCGGGGAATACGTCCTCAACGGGGAGGCCGTCCAGGATCTGAGCGACGATGCTCTGGCCCGGATTCGAAACCGGGAGATCGGCTTCGTGTTCCAGACCTTCAACCTCCTTCCGCGGGCGACGGCGCTGCACAACGTGGAGTTGCCGCTGATCTACGCCGGAGTATCGAGCAGGGATCGGCAGCGGAGGGCGGCACACGCGCTCGAGATCGTTCAGTTGGCCGACCGCATGGACCACAAGCCCAACGAGCTGTCCGGCGGTCAGCGGCAGCGGGTGGCCATCGCGAGGGCGCTCGTCAACGACCCCTCCATCCTTCTCGCCGACGAGCCGACCGGTAATCTCGACTCCTCGACCTCCGAGGAGATCATGGATGTCTTCGACACGCTCCACGAGAACGGCCAGACCATCATCATGGTCACGCACGAGTACGACATCGCGGCTCGCTCCCAGCGGGTGATCACGCTCGTCGACGGCAAGGTCGAGGCACAGATGTCGGTGGACTACTACCTTTCGCGCGGCATCAAGCAGCCCACGGCGGCTTCGGTCAAGGCCGAGCCCACGGAGACGCAGGGGACCGAGACGGCACCCACTCCCCCGCCGGCGCCGGCACCGGAAGCCTCGCCCCCACCGACAACCACGCCGGAGCCTGTGCCCCCACCGGCGGCGGCACCCGAGCCGGCTCCCGCGCCACGCCCGCCGTCCGCTCCGATGGACCCGGCGCCGCCCGCGGCCCCTCCGGCTCCCGGCACGCCGCGTCCCATCTCGAACCCGTGGGCGCCCCCGCGCACGCCGCCCCCCGATGGCGGACGCTAGCGGCTGCAGGACGCCCCGCCGATGAGATTCTGGGAGGGCATCCGCCTGTCGCTGCAACAGGTCCGGGCGCAGAAGCTGAAGTCGTTCTTCGCGCTCCTCGGCATCAGCATCGGAATCACCTTCCTCATGGCGGTGATCACGATGGTCGAGGGCATGAACAGCTATGTTCGCGACGACTTCGCGAGTTCGATCTTCGGCGTGAACACGTTCACGGTGGTCCGGCGTCCGCAGATGGCGACGGGCCGCATCGACGAGGCCGAGCGTCGCCGCCAGCGCCGCAATCCCGAACTCACCATGCAGGACGTGGAGGTCGTGCGGGCCGCCGCGCCCAACGCACGCCACCTGGCCTACTTTGCGCAGGACTTCGCCGGCTCGGTCCGCTACGGGCAGTACGAGAGGCGGAATATCCGTGTCATCGGAGGTTCGCCGGAATACGAGGCCGCCCAGGGGTGGAAGGTGGTGGAGGGGCGGGGCCTGACGCCAATCGATGATCAACAGGCGCTCCCCGTAGCCGTGATCGGTGGCCAGATCGCCGAGCGGCTCTTCCCGACCACCTCGCCGATCGACAAGCGCATCCGGGCGGGCGGGCACGGGTTCCGGGTCGTCGGCGTGCTGGAGACCCAGGGGGGCCTCGCCGGGAACCTGCGCGATGCGGCGGTACTCGTTCCCTTCGAGACGTTTCAGCGCACCGTGGCGCGACGGCGGCTGGAAGTCGACGGGATCACCGTGAAGATGGGGTCGATCGACGAACTGGACCCGGCCATGGCGGAGGTCGAGGGCGCGCTGCGATCCGACCGCCGCCTGCGGCCCTCCGAGCCGAACAACTTCGGCATCGACACGTCGAGCGGGCTGCTCGACGCGTGGGAGACGATCAACCGGGTGCTGATGACGGCGCTGCCCGGTCTGGTCGGGATCTCGCTGGTGGTGGGCGGGATCGTGATCATGAACATTATGCTGCTCTCGGTCACGGACCGGACGCGCGAGATCGGGCTCCGCAAGTCTCTCGGAGCCCGTCGCCGCGACGTCCTCTTCCAGTTCCTGACCGAGGCATCGACACTCTCGATCCTGGGTGCGGGGCTCGGTATCGGGAGCGGGTTCGGGCTGGCGCTGCTCGTTGAACGGCTGACGCCGCTTCCGGCCGCGGTATCGGTCCCCGCGATGATCGTCTCCCTCATGCTCGGGCTCGGCGTCGGCATCGCCTCGGGCCTCTACCCCGCCTACCGGGCGGCGCGGCTCGACCCCATCGAAGCCCTCAGGTTCGAGTGAGGTCGGGGTGAGGGCCGGCGGACGGGGCATGGGGTTCATCGCGACGGTCACCGAGGGGATCGCCGTCGCCTTCGACTCGCTCGGAGCGAACAAGGTACGGAGCGGTCTCACGATCCTCGGCGTGACGATCGGCGTTCTCGTCGTCATGGTCATGGCGGCGGTCATCACCGGGATCAACCGGAGTTTCTCGGAACTGATGGCCCCGGAGGGAATCACCACGTTCTGGGTGGCGCACTTCGACTTCTCCTCCATGCAGATCAGCGGACCCCTCGACGAAGGGGATGATGCCTTCTTCAGGAACCCTCCGCTGGAGCCCGAGTGGGCGAAGGAACTGGGACGGATCCCGGGCATACAGAGCGCGGCACCGGTAGTCGATCTTGCGGGGTCGGGCTACGAGGCCTCCTCCGGGGCGGACCGGGTCGAAATCGGCCTCTATGGAGTGGGCGCCGACTACATCGAGATTTCGGGCGGCGATATCATCTCCGGCCGCTGGTTCACGCAGTCGGAGGCGGACCGGCGCGCCGCGGTCACGGTGATCGACTCGGCCACGGCGGTGGGGCTGTTCGGGACCCGAGATCCGATCGGGCGGGACATCCGCATCAGCAGGGGCAGCGAGAACGCCAGGGTTCGCGTGGTCGGCATCTACCGGGTGCCGGCCAACCTCTTCGCCGGCCTGGTCTCGCACTACGTGTGGATGCCCTTTGCGACGGCGGACAAGCTGCTGCGCGTGTGGGACCGGCAGATCAGCTTCGTGGTGCGGCCGGAACCGGAAACGGAGCTGCAAACCGCGCTCGATGCGACGCGCGCCCGCATGCGGCAGTTGCGGGGTCTGGAGATCGGCGAGGAAGACGACTTCGCCATGATGACCTCAGATCAGATGATGGATCTGTGGGGTCAGCTGACGAACGTGCTCTTCGCGGCGATGGTGGGCTTGTCGAGCATCGGGATCATGGTCGCTGGCGTCGACGTCATCTGGATCACGATGATCTCCGTCACGAAGCGGACGCGGGAGATCGGCCTGCGCAAGGCGATGGGCGGACGCCGCCGGGACATCA
>CAZDZJ010000117.1:0-49643 GCA_964509895.1 uncultured Gemmatimonadota bacterium | reverse complement strand
CAGGTGTGGAAGAGCGTGATCGCGCCGGATCAGCCGCTCGAGATGCACCGCCACGACAATCCGCGCGCGATCATCGCCCTCAAGGGGGGGACGCTCACCGTCGTCAGCGACGCCGGAGAGCGGCGCGACATGACCTGGGAGACCGGTCGGGCCTATTGGCTCGACGCCGATCCTCCGGGCGAGCTCCACGGCGACGTGAACGAGGGCCCGGAGCCCGTTGAAGTCATCGTGGTGCAGCTGAAGGGCGTCGGCGGCGCGTCGCCCACGCCGTGACGGGCCTGCCCGCAACGTGCATATTTCGCCACCGTGCGACGACTCGATTCGACTCGAAGCCGATACCGGAGGCCCGAATGAACCCCCGCGCCCACCCCCCACGACGCCTCGGCTCCGCCATGGCCCTCATCTTCATCGCAGCCTGGGGCTGTGCGGGGGACGGAGGGTCTCCCGAAGGCTCGACAGCGGATATCGAGCCCGATCGGCTGCTCGCCGATTCCCTGATCGGAGCGTGGGTAGAGGCCGCCGGCGGGATGGAGGCCTGGCACGACATCGAGTCGGCACGCTACACGATCACCACCGTGTGGTACGACTCGGTCGGAGGCATCCGCCGCATGCGCCCGCGACGCGTGGAGTACCGGAAGGTCGACGGTGTGGAACAGACACGGATCGAACGTCCGGAGGCGGAAGGCCTCTACGTCCAGACCTTCACGGGCTCGGAGATGTGGGCGACGCTCAATGAGCGTCTCCTGGAACCCGGAATCCGCGCCTGGGACGAGTCCGAGTACGTGGGGAGGGACGTCGTCTACTGGTTCGGCCTCCCATACAAGCTGTTCGACCCGGGCGTGAACCGGCGCGCGGGTCCGTGGGAGGGGGGAGGATACGAGGTCCGAATCACCTTCGGCGATGGCGTCGGCCTCCAGTCCGGAGACCGCTACTTCTACTACTTCCTCGACGACGATCCGTGGCCCGAGCAGGTCCACTACATCTCGCAGGGCCGAGGCGAGGAGAGCCGGGCGCGCATGTACTGGGACGGCTACGTACAGGTCGGAGATTTCACCTACGTCATCTCGCGGCTCTACCGGGACACGGAGATGAACCCGACCCGCGAACTCCGCCACGATGACGTCGAGCTGAACCCGGTGCTGTCGGATTCGATCTTCCGAAGGCCGTCTTCGTGAAATCCGGTCCCCCGGATCCGAGCAGAGCGGTAGAAGATTATCTGAAGGCCGTACACAAGCTGCAGCAGGTCGGCGAGCCCGTGTCCACGACCTCGCTGGCGGAGGAACTGGACCGGTCGGCGGCCTCCGTGACGAACATGGTCAAGAGCCTCGCGGTCCAGGGGCTTCTCCGCCACACGCCCTACCGGGGAGTGCTCCTGACGGACACCGGAAGGGCGACGGCCCTCCGCATCATCCGCAGACACCGGGTGATCGAGCTGTACCTGATCGAGAGACTCGGATTCTCGTGGGAGGACGTCCACGCCGAGGCCGAGCGCCTCGAGCATGCCGCCTCGGAGGCGCTCATCGACCGGATGGCGCAGGCGCTGGGGGAGCCGTCGATCGACCCCCACGGGAGTCCGATCCCGACGCGGGACGGCGAACTCGTCCGCACCGAGTGGATCCCGCTGGCGGAGTTGAAGGCGGGACGGGGCGTGGTGCGTGAGGTCTCCGACCAGAGTCCGGGCACGTTGCGCGAGCTGGCCGCGCTCGGGCTCTTTCCGGGCACCCGCATCCGGTGCCTCGGCGAGCGGGACGGCGGTGGAGCCCGTCTCGAGGTGGACGACCGTGCTTTCGATGTGGAGCCCGTTCTCGCCCGCGCCGTCTTCGTCGAACCCGAGTCCTGACAGAGCCCGGCCCCGGTGGCCGGGTGCCCGCCGCCGAGCGCGGTCAATCCAGCAGGGCGGGGAGGATCGTTCCGGCCCCGCCGCGCAGCGTCACGGTGGCGACATCCGTGAGCGCCGTCCGCCGCGGATTCACCTCCACGATGTCTCCACCGGCCTCCAGCGTGGCGAGCGGGAGGGCGGCGGCCGGGTAGACGACGGCGCTCGTCCCCACGACGAGACACAGATCGGCTCCCTCCGCGAGCCGGACCGCCCGGCCGAGCACGTCGGCGTCCAGTGGTTCACCGAAGAGAACGACGTCGGGCCGGCGCAGACCTCCGCAGTCCGGGCAGCGCGGGAGATCCTCCCCGAGCGGTTCGGCTGGCCACCGCGCCGCGCAGGACTGGCAGCGGTCGCGACCCACCGCGCCGTGCAGTTCGAGCGGCAGCGCCGCCTCCGCCGCACCTTCTTTCGCTTCCTCGAGCGCGGCGCGCGTGTGCAGACCGTCGACGTTCTGCGTCACGAGACCGACATCGCCGCGCCGCAGGAAGAACCTCGCCAGCGCCCGGTGTCCCTGGTTCGGCCGGCAGCCCGCGAGCACGGAGCGGCGCCAGCCGTACCACTCGAGCACCGTCCGGGGATCGCGCGCGAGCGCTTCGGGCGTGGCGAGTTCCTCGGCGCGATACGTCTTCCACAGCCCGCCGGCGTCCCGAAACGTCGGGATCCCGGATTCGGCGGAAATCCCCGCCCCCGTAAGCGCGATGACGCGCCGGGCTTCGTGCACGAGCCGACGCGCCCGTCGGCATTGACCCTGTTCCATCGTCTCCCGATCTTGTGCCCCCGACCTCAACCCGGGAAGGCAGGTCACGCCCGGGTCCGCAGCGCCGCCCCGAAGGACGACGAACCAGACACGGACGATGAACGCGTGAGCACGAGAATCAAGGCCGAAGGAGACGTGTGGCGGGCCGAACTCGCCGACGAAGGCGGGGAGCGGGTCCTCGTGTTCTTCTGCACGAGTACGGACCAGCGCCCGTACCGGGTCGTCCGCGTAGATGCGGACCGGTACGGGGGGAGCGACGCGCTCGAAGAGATTTCGGAGGAGGAACTCCAGGGCCTGTTCGCGGCGTCGCGCTCGATGGGGATCCCCCGGGACTACCCGACCTACAGCCCGTGAGCGGCCCCATCGCCGGCCGGACGGTCCCCGGGGCCGGGACGGGTCCGTGCGTCGACCTTCACATGCACTCGACCGCGAGCGATGGGACGGTCGCGCCGGCGGAGGTGGCGCGGGCCGCGGCGGACGCCGGCCTCGACGGTTTCGCCCTCACGGACCACGATACCACGAAGGGGCTCGCCGAGGCCGAGGCGGCGGCGCGGGAACTCGGTCTCCGGTTCCTGCCGGGGGCCGAGCTGTCCGCGAACGAGCCCGGACGCTCGGTGCATCTCCTCGCATACGGATTCGACGTCGCCGACCGTGACCTGCAGAATTTCCTCGCCCTCTACACTGCGGACCGGAAGCGGCGGGCGCGGGAAATCGTGGAACGGCTGCAGGAGGCAGGAGCGCCCGTGACGTACGGGGACGTGGAACGCCAGGCGGGGACCGCGGCTCCGACCCGGGCCCACGTCGGCCGCGCGGTCGTGGCCTGTGGCGCGGCGGCCGACATCGGCGAAGCGTTCCATCGCTATCTTTCGCGCGGCCGCCCCGCCTTCGTCGGCAAGCAGCCGACGCCGCCCAGGGTCGTGTTCGAGCGGGTGCATGCGGCGGGCGGCGTGGTCTGTCTCGCGCACCCCGGTACAAGGCTGGGAGACGATGATGTCCGCCGCTGGGCGGGCGAGGGGCTGGACGGCGTGGAAGTTGTCCACCCCGCGAATCCGCCCGCCGTGCAGAGCAGGATGAACGCCCTGGCCGACGAACTCGGCTTGCTCCGCTGCGGCGGCTCCGACTGGCACGGACCCGACGCGGGTCGGCGGGGTGTTCCCGGGTGGGCGCACGTGCCACTGCGGTGGCTGGAAGAGATCGGCCGGCGTTCCGGCGGGACGTCAGGCCGGCAGCCCGCCCGAGGCACGATTGCCAAGCTGTGCTAGGGAGAAATGACGCAGTCGGTTATCTTGAGTAAGACAAGGCGCCGGGAATCCGGGGCGCCGACGAGGCAAGCGATGCAGGCAAGGGCAGTATGAGTGAAATAGCAGAGGCCACGCGGTCGGCCGAACCCGTCGTCACGTTGACGCCCGAGGCGGCCGCCAAGGTCAAGGAATTCCAGGCCGGAACGGATACCGGGACGGTCTTGCGCGTGAGCGTCATTCCCGGCGGGTGCTCGGGCTTCGAGTACGGGCTGGACATGGACACCACCGTGCGTGAGGACGACTTCACCTTCGAGTCCGAGGGGGTGCCCGTCGTCATCGATCCCTTCAGCGCGCAGTACCTGGCCGGCCTCTCGATCGGATACCACAGTTCGTTTCAGGGCACCGGGTTCACCTTCGAGAATCCGAACGCGACCGGGAGTTGCGGCTGCGGGACCTCCTTCGCCGTCTAGCGCGGAAGGACGCGTGCGCGGGTGACCCGCACGGCTCCGTTTCGCGTCGGCCTGACGGGAACCGTGGCCGCCGGCAAGAGCGCCGTGGCCCGCACTCTCGCGGAATCGGGCGCCACGGTCATCGACTCCGACGAACTCGCACGTGAGGTCGTGCGTCCGGGATCGCCGGCGTATACCCGCATTCGCAAAGCGTTCGGAGAAGGCGTGATCGGCACGGACGGGGCGATCGACCGGGCTGCGCTGCGGGAAGCGGCCTTCGCCGACGCGCGCGCCCGCGAGCGGCTGGAAGAGATCTCCCACGCCGGAATCCGTGAACTCCGGCTGCGTCGCATCGCCGAGGCGGCGGCCGCGGGGGCTCGCGTAGTCGTGGAGGAGATTCCCCTCCTGTTCGAGGTCGGCCTGGAAGGCGACTACGACATGGTCGTGGTCGTGGATGCCCCGAGACACATGCGCGAAGCCCGGGCGATGGAGTCCCGTGGGTGGACGGTGGAGACGTTCGACTCCATCGATGCCGCCCAGCTCCCGGCGTCGGAAAAGCGGCGGCGGGCCGACCGCGTGCTCGAGAACGGGGGCGGACCGGAAGCCCTGCACGCCGCGGCCCGCGGGCTCTGGCTCGATATCCTGCGGGCCGCGGACGGAGACGGATCTTGACCGCGGTGTCCCCGATGTCGCCGGGGCGGGCGAAGGCCCTCGAAGCGATCCGGCACCGCCTGGGCGAGGCCTCGTCCGTCGTGCTCACGACGCACGTGAACCCCGACGGCGACGGCATCGGAAGCATGGTCGCCCTGGCGTCGAGGCTGCTGCGGCACGGCGCGGCCGCGACGATCGTAACGCCGAGCCGCCCGCCGGCCTCGCTGGCGTTCCTCCTGCGCGACATCCCGGCGCTCGTCGAGGAGGATCCGGCGGCTGCCGATCCCGTGAGCGGGGCCGACGCGATCGCCATCCTCGACACCGCCGAGCCGAAGCGCCTCGGCGGCCTGGCGGCGCATGCGGAGCGGACGGGAGGGGTCCTGATCGACCACCACCCGCCGCACGGATCTCCCCTCGTGAGCCCGGCGATCCGTGATCCGTCGGCGTGCGCGACGGGCGAACTGATCTACGACCTGCTTTCCTTCGACGACGAGGCACTCACGCGAGCGGAAGCGGAGGCCCTGTACGCGGCGATTTCGACGGACACCGGCTCGTTCCGCTTCTCGAACACCTCGCCCCGGGCACATGCGATCGCGAGCGTGCTGCTGGAAGCCGGCGTGGACAGCGGAGCGCTGTACCGCGCCCTGTACGGCGTGTACAGCCGGGGGCGGCTGGCCCTCATGCGGCTGGCCCTCCAGAGCCTGGAGGTTGATCCCCGCGCCCCGATCGCGTGGGTCGCGCTCGATCACCGGGTACTCTCGAGGACGGGAGCGCGCAGCGATGACATGGAGGGGCTGGTCGAGTTCCCGCGCCGGCTCGCGGGCATGGAGGTCGGCCTTTTCTTCCGCGGCCTGGCGCGCGACCGGACGAAGGTGTCGCTGCGCTCGAACGGAGAGGTCGATGTGGCCGGGGTCGCCCAGCTCCTGGGCGGTGGCGGACACACGAAGGCGTCCGGCGTCCTGCTCGAACTCGAGCTGGACGAGGCGGTTCGCATCGTCGTGGACGCCCTTCGCCCCCTGGTGGAGGCCGCGGTCGCCGAGCAGGCAGGCCGGTAGGCACCCCGGCCACCCCGGCAGCCAACCGGTCGGGGTTCATGCGGGTTGAAGGGGCCCTCCGGATTGCCCGCATCCGGGGCTTTGGGGTATGTTGGGAGTGTGCCGTGCGTTCAAGGCTGCCGTTGCGCAGCCGGGGTGGGGACTCGGCGGGGAGGGTGAGATGGACGCGAAAGTCACGAATGACATGCTGCACGCGGGAAACGGAGCCACGGAACATCCGGGTTCGCGAGCGGCGCGACTTGGTGACCTCAGTCGGCGTATCCCTCCGCCACGTATCGCCGACGTCTGGCTGTTTCCGCCTCTCCCCCAGGTCGAGGACTCTGCGGAGTTCTTTCTCTTCACGAGCATCCTCGAGGACGGTGGACGCGCCCTCTACAGCGCCCGCATGGTCCCGGCCAACGGGACACCCGCCCATCAGGTGGTGGTGGAGCACGGACGCGCGCCGGCGAACCGGGTGCCCGGTCTGGTCGCCGGGCTGCAACGGCGGCTGGGGCAGCCCGCGGCCGTCCGCCACATCCCGATCGGGGGCGATGGGGCCCGCTGGGAAGCTCTCATGGCGCAGTCACGGGA
Organism: uncultured Gemmatimonadota bacterium; assembly: GCA_964509895.1. Taxonomy (GTDB): domain Bacteria; phylum Gemmatimonadota; class Gemmatimonadetes; order Palauibacterales; family Palauibacteraceae; genus Palauibacter. The sequence continues at coordinate 43,041 of CAZDZJ010000117.1, read as the reverse complement.
GGACGACGCGTCCGACTGACGGCGGCCGGTTTCCGGATTGATCCCCCGGCAGGTCGCGATTAGCTTCGGGGGTTCGAGGGATCGGTCGCGAAGGCCGACGATGATCCATGCCCGACGAGTGTGATAACTGCCGTGAGCCCTCCCGAGACCCCGGTCCGAGGCGTGTCGCCGAAAGAGTTGCGTCGCGCCCTCGAGGCCGGCGGACACCGGTTTACGACCCAGCGCGCGGCCGTATACCGCGTGCTGTCGGGCACATCCTCCCACCCGACGGCGGACGACGTCTTCACGTCGGTGCGCGAGCGGATTCCCGACATCAGCCTCGCCACGGTCTACAAGGCGCTCGAGGCGTTCGTAACCTGCGGGGTCGCGCGCAAGCTCTCTCTCGGCGTGGGGCCCGCGCGCTACGACGGCCGGACCGATGAGCACGAGCACATCCGCTGCCTCTCCTGCGACCGCGTCCAGGACATCGAGGGCCTGCGTCCGCGCGACTGGATGGAGGGTCTGGCCGCGATGACGCCGTTCAATGTCGTCGGCTACCGGCTCGAGCTGGAGGGCTACTGCCCAGACTGCCTGCACTGAACGCGGCGGATCTGCCCCCGCGGCTGGCGGGGCACGCCTGGCTGGACCGCCGCAACTTCCTCGAGCTTCCGCCTGAACTCTGCCGCTGGGACGCGGCGGGTGTCGTCATCCTCCCGATCCCGTACGAAGCCACGACGAGCTGGGGAACGGGCACCCGCGAGGGCCCGGCCGCGATCATCGAGGCGTCGTGGTACGTCGAGTGGTATGACGAGGAACTCGACCGCGAGCCGTACGACGTCGGCGTGTGCACGCTCCCGCCGATCGACCTCGGCACCGCCGGCCCGGAGACGGCGATGGAGAGGCTGCGGGCGCTGTACGACGATCTGCTCGAGGCCGCCGGGGACCGCCTGGTCATCGGTCTGGGCGGGGAGCATTCGATCTCCGGCGCTCCGGCCACCGCGTGGGCGGACCGGCTCGATGGCGACGTGTCGATACTGCAGTTCGACGCCCACGCGGACCTGCGGGACCGGCACCACGGTTCTCCATGGAACCACGCCTGTGTCATGCGCCGGGTGCTCGAACACCGGGCGAGCGGCGCGAGCGGGACGCACGCGGCGGATCTCGTGGCGGTCGGGGTCCGGGGACTCACCCTCGAGGAGCGCAACGTCATCCGGGAACACGGACTCGAGGTTGTGTTCGCGCACGAGATGCGCCGCCCGGGCTGGATCGAGCGCGCGATGGAGGCCCTGCGCGAGAACGTCTACATCACCTTCGACGTCGACTTCTTCGATCCGTCGCTGATGCCGGCCACCGGTACGCCCGAGCCGGGAGGCGGCAGCTGGTGGGACGCGATGGATCTTCTCTCCCGGGTCTTTCGGGAGCGCAACGTCGTGGGGGCGGACATCGTGGAACTGGCCCCGCGGCGAGGGGAGGAGGCCTCGGCCTTCACCGCGGCGAAGCTTGCCTACAAGATGATCGGGTTCTGGTCGGAGAACCGCTAGCCGTCGGACTCGCGCGCGGAGGACCGCCGGTCAGGCGCTGGCGACGCGCCGCTGCTCGATGCGCTCGAGTTCCTCCGCAACGAGCTGACGCCGGAGCAGGCGCGCGTAGGTGCCATCGGCCGCGATCAGATCCTCGTGCACGCCGCGCTCGACGAGGCGTCCGTCGTCCAGCACCAGGATCATGTCGGCGGTGCGCACGGCCGACACGCGGTGAGAGACGATGATGGACGTTCGCCCGGACATGTATCCGCGCAGCGCCGCCAGGATCGCGGTCTCCGTCTCCGAGTCCACGGCGGACAGCGCATCGTCGAGCACGAGCACCGGCGCGTCGCGGTGGACGGCCCGGGCCAGGGTGGCGCGCTGTTTCTGTCCCCCGGAGAGATTGATCCCGCGCTCGCCCAGCCGCGTGTCGATCCCGTCGGGCAGGATGGCCAGCGTCTTCTCCAGTTGCGAGACGGCAAGCGCACTGCGCAGTTCGTCGGAGATCCCGTTTCCCGCCCCTTCTCCCCGGTGCCGGAGTTCGATGTTCGCCCGCAGCCGCATGCTGAACAGGAATGCCTCCTGTGGTACGAAGGCCATCGCGTCGCGCAACGAACCGAGGTCCAGTTCCCGGATATCCACGCCATCCAGGCGGATCGTCCCCTCCGTCACGTCGTACAGCCGCGGGATGAGCGCGGCCAGCGTGGATTTGCCGCTCGCCGTGGCGCCCACGATCGCGACTGTCTGGCCGGGTTCGATTCGGCAGGAGATGTTCCGAAGGACATCGCGCTCCGTTCCGGGATACCGGAAGGACACATCCTCGAACTCCAGGGCGCCCCTGACCGAAGCGAGCGGGAGCGGCGACTCCGGATCGCGGATCGCGGGCACGATGTCGAACAGCTCGTTGAGGCGACCCATCGAGGCGGCGCCCCGCTGGAAGAGATTCGTGACCCAGCCGAGGGCGATCATCGGCCAAATGAGCATCGTGAGGTAGAAGGAGAAGGCGACGAAGTCGCCGAGGCTGATCGCTCCCCGGACGACCTGGCCGCCTCCGTACCAGAGGACCACGACCGCGCCGACGCCCGTGAAGAACATGAGCGACGGATGGAACAGGCCCCACACGCGGGCGATGCCGAGGTTGTGCGATTTGTAGTCCCGGTTGAGGGCCTCGAAGCGCCGGGCCTGGGCATCCTCTCGCACGTACGCCTTGACGATGCGGGCGCCGGCGAGATTCTCCTGCGCGAAGTTGGACAACTCCGAGAACTGGGCCTGTATCCGCTCGAAACGCTCGTGGATCTGCCGACCGAAGATGAAAACGATGGGCGGAAGGACGGCCATCGGGATCATGGCCCAAAACGTGAGCATGGGGTCGATCCAGATCATGAGCCCGAGCGCGAGCGACGCGACGGTGGCCGTGTTCACCGCGTACATGATGGCGGGCCCCGCGACCATGCGGACCGCCTGGACATCGTTCGTCGCGCGGCTCACGAGGTCGCCCGTTCGCCAGGCGTCGAAGAATTGCGGCGGGAGCCGGAGAAGATGTGCGAACAGGTGGCTGCGGATGTCCGTCTCCATGCGGCGGCTGAGGCCGTTCAGGAGCTTGCGCATCCAGAATCTCGTCGCGCCGGCGACCACTGAAATCGCCGTAAGAATGAGGGCGTAGCGCAGGATGAGTTCGGCGCGGAGTTCCCTTTCCAGCGCGTCGACCGCCATCTTGAGCACCCAGGGGCCCGCGACCGTGAACATGTTGCTCACGATGACGAGCGTGAGCCCGGCCGCGATTCCCACGCGGTACGGGCGGAAGTAGGGTAGCAGCGCTCTGAGCGATTTCACGGTGTCTCCGCTGGAGCGGGCCGGGCGTTTACTCTGCGGGGGCGCGCCGTTCGAACGTATACGCGGGTTGCAGGCCGTACAACGATACGAGAGAGGGAGAGAATGGGACGCGTAACGTCCGCAGGGACTTTGATTCGGAGGGAGGGCGCCGGCGCCGTGACGGGTCCGGCGGTGCTCTGCGCGCTCGGCGTGGTGGCCACGATCGGCATGGGCTGCGCGCCGGAGGTCGGCCCCGGCGCGGAGGGGGGCGCGGACGCGGGCGAGCCGGCCAGCGAGGGCGCGGCGCCGGCCTCTCCCGTGCGGCGCATGCCGGCTCCGCCGGTGACCGGGAGTCCCGTGGCCGAGCCGGGCGGATCGACCGAGATCACCTACACCATGGTCACCGTTCGGAGCGGCGCGGAACTGGAGGTCGAACTCATCGACCCGATCCGTCCGGGCGAGCTTCGGCCCGGCGACCGCCTGCGGTTCGGTGTCACGCGTCCGGTCATCGAGAACCAGATGGTCATGGTGCCGCTGAACTCGCTCATCAATGGGGAGGTCACCTCGGTCGCGACCGCGGCCGGAGGGGAGGGTGGAGTTGGCGCAGGCGTGATGGTGACGGTTCGCTTCGTCGATGTCTTCTTCAACGGTGAAGCCTGGCCCATCACAGCGTCGGTCGTCGAGGTCCTGCGGGCGCCGGGAGGCGACGCTGCCGGAGGCCAGGCGGTCGGGTCGAACCTGGGCCGCGTCCTGGCCGGGGGCCGCGAGGGCACCGTCGCGGGCGCCGCAGCCGGCGAGGCAGGTGGCTCCGCGATGCTGCTGCCGGCCGAAGAGACGGATTCGGCGCTTCCGGTTGGGACGATCCTCCGGCTGCGGTTGGATGAGCCCTTCGTGTTCGGACTCCCGAATATCTAGCGGTCCGGCGGGACAGCACTCGTCGGTCGGCGCGCATCGCGTGTCAGACGCCGATCTTCGGACACTCGCGCTCAAGGGGGCATTCCCCGCAGCGTGGGGCCCGGGCGAGACACGTCGAGCGCCCGAAGGTGATGAGCAGCATGTGCATGCGGAAGCGCTCGGAAGGGGCTACGGTCCGCGAGAGGGCGGTGTAGGTCACGTCCGCCGATGCTCGTGGCGCGACCCACGCGAGGCGCCGCGCGATGCGCAGGACGTGCGTGTCCACCGGCAGGACCGGACGCCGGAGCGAGAAGCAGAGCACGCAGGCGGCCGTCTTCACGCCCACGCCGCGGAAGGTCGTCAGATAGGCGATCGCCGCTTCATCGTCCATCTCCCGGAGATGGTCGAGGGTGATTCGCCCGACCTCGGCCCGGAGTCGTGCCAGGGCGGCGTGGATGGCGGGCGCTTTCTGGTTCGCGAGGCCGGCGACGCGCACGGCAGCTTCCAGTTCCGCCGGCGTGGCTCGAAGGACGGCTTCCCAGGAGATGGGCCCCGGCGGCCGGCGTGGTGGGCCTCCAGCCGCCGGCGTGCGAACGTCCCCGGCCGGAAACCGCTCCGCGAGAGTTCGCCAGGCGCGGTCCCGATTCTCGTCCGTTGTCGACTGGCTGAGAATCGTGAGCACGAGTTCGTCCAGCGGGGCGAGGCGAGGCTTGGCGGGGATGGGGAGGCGCTCGGAAAGACGCCGGAGGACGAGGTCCGTCCCGGGGCTCCGCGGCGACTCGGGGCCGGAACTCACGATGGCCTGTCCCTCCTTCTCGAACCGTCGCGACTCCGGCGCGACTCCCGTCCCCCCTCCGAACCCTCTACGTTGGCGCCCAAATGTACCCGGACGCCGTAAGCCCGACCAATGAGCCGCGGAACTCCTGAGGCCTGACGTTTGGATCCCCGACTGACCGAGGCCCGCAACCCGCGCACCCGCGGTATCGATCGCGCGGACTCCGCGACGATCGTCCACCTGGTGCTGGCCGAAGATCGCGCTGTGCCCGAGGCCGTGGCGTCGCAGGCGGACGTGCTTGCGCGCGTGATCGATGACCTGGTGGACCGTTTCCGGCGTGGAGGGCGTCTCGTCTACGTAGGTGCGGGGACGAGCGGCCGCCTCGGCGTACTCGACGCGGCGGAGTGTCCACCCACGTTCGGCGTCGACCCGGGCCTGGTGGAGGCGATCATTGCCGGGGGCCCGCCGGCCCTCGTGCGCAGCGCGGAGGGGGCCGAGGATTCCCGCGGAGGGGGGGCGGAAGCCGTGCGGGGCATCGGCGTGTCACGCGAGGATCTGGTGCTGGGGATCGCGACGTCGGGGACGACGCCGTACGTCCTCGGAGCGCTGGCGGAGGCGGCTGCGCGCGGGGCGGGGACGGCATTCCTCGGCTGCACGGCACCCTCGGCCGAGGTCGCCGGACTTGCCGACCACCTTATCCTGCCGCTCGTGGGGCCCGAGGTCATCGCGGGTTCGACGCGCATGAAGGCGGGGACCGCAACGAAACTCGTGCTCAATACGATTACCACCGGGGCGATGATTCGCAGCGGCCGGGTGTACGAGAACCTCATGGTCGACCTGCGGGCGCGCTCCGCGAAGCTCGTGGACCGCGGGATCCGGATCTTCGCCACGATCACGGGTTCGACCCGCGAGGAGGCCCGGCGGGCACTGATCCGCACGGGCGGCGCCGTGAAGACGGCCCTCGCGATGCACGCGCTGGGCGTCGACCGCGCGCGGGCCGAGCGATACCTCGACTGCGCGGACGGCTTTCTGGCCCTCGCGATCGAGCGTTTCGGCGGCTCGGAACGTCCCGATTACGGAGGCTACCCCGGGGCGCCGGGACGGCCGGACGGCGCCGCCCTGCTCGCGCGCCTGTGTGCCGCGCCGGCCCGCCTGGCCGCGGCTCACGAGGCAGGTGTCGCGGCCGACACGAAGGGACAGTTGGTCGCCGCCCGCCCAACCGCCTGGACGCCTGTCCAGCATGCCGCACACCTGGCGGCATTCGACCGCAGCGCCGTGCGGCCGCGTGTCGCGGCCTGGCTCGCGGAGGCGGATCCGGGAGGGTCCCTGCCGGTGTTCGAGGAGTGGGAGGGGGAGCCGCCTCCGTCCGACGGCGACTTCGAAGCCACGATCTCGGGTTTCGCCGCGGAGAGGGCTGCCACCCTGGCCGCGGTGACGGATGGCTGCGATCAGGTCGGAACGGCGCTCTCGCGTCAGGCGCGCATCGGCGACGAGACGCTGACCCTCTATCAGTTCCTGCGCGGCGTGGCGCAGCACGACGCGGCGCACGAGGCGAGGCTGCGGGAGCGGGTTCATCCGGCTCTGCTGACCGGGGCGCAGGCGTGACTCTCTGGGTCGGCGTCATGTCCGGGACGTCGCTGGACGGCATCGATGTCGCCGTCGTGGAAACGGCTGGCGACGCCGAGCGACCGGCCGACTGGCGCGTCGTCGCCTTCGACACGGAGCGCTTCGACAGCGCCGCTCGCGCTCGTATCGCCACGGCCATCGACTCGGGGAGCGCCGCCGACATCTGCGCACTCGACTTCGAACTCGGCGAGAGCATCGGTGCCGCCGTGACCCGGACGCTGGCCTCCGCCTCGCTCCGGCCCGCCGACATCGCGGCGATCGGAAGCCACGGGCAGACCGTGTGGCACGAGCCTCCCGCAGCCGGCCGAGGGTCGACGCTCCAGCTCGGCCAGGCGGCGGTCATCGCCGAGCGCACGTCGTGCGCGGTCGTGTCGGACTTCCGCGTGCGGGACATGGCGGCGGGCGGGGAAGGGGCGCCGCTCACGGCGTACACCGACTGGCTTCTCTTCCGCGCTTCGGAATCGCGTGCGATTCAGAACATCGGCGGGATAGGCAACGTGACCGCCCTCCCCGCGGAGTCCAGCGGAGCCCCGCCGCAGGCGTACGACACCGGCCCCGGCGTCGTGCTGATCGACGGCGCCGTCGAACAGCTTAGCAAGGGTCGGTCCCGTTTCGATCTCGACGGCGAGATGGCGCGGAGGGGTGCCGCGAACGAAGATGCGCTCACCGACTGGCTGAGCGATCCCTTCTTCGGACAGCCGCCACCGCGGTCGACGGGTCGCGAGCGGTTCTCGCGGGATCGGCTGCTGGACTGGTTGCAAAGACACGCCGCGCTCTCGCCCGAAGACACGATCGCGACGCTCACGGAGCTCACGGCGCGCACGGTCGCGGACGCGTATCGCTGGATCGCGGAACCTCCCGCGGCCTGCTATCTCTGCGGCGGTGGAGCCCGGAACCCGGTCCTGGCAGCGCGCCTGGATCAATTGCTGGCTCCGGTGCCGGTCCACGACCTGTCCGTCCTCGGGATGGACCCCGACGCCCGCGAGGCCGTGGCGTTTGCTCTCCTCGCCAGACAGAACATGCTCGGGTATCCCGCCAACGCCCCGTGGGCCACCGGAGCGCGCGGTCCCCGCCTGCTCGGGGTCCGGACCCCCGCGTGACGCGCGGCGAAGCGGACCCGGCCCGGGTCGTCATCGAGGCGCTCCGTCTCGATCGCTGGTCGCCGGAGAAGGTGGAAAGGCGGGCGGACAGGGGGCTCGAACTCGGCGTGGGCGGCTTCATTCTGTTCGGCGGCGAAGCCGAACGGGTCGGCCGCCTCGTCGAACGGATCCGCGACGATGCCGCGCGGCCGCTATGGGTCGGTGCGGACCTCGAGCGTGGCGCCGGTCAGCAGATTCGCGGATTGACCGAATTGCCACCCCCCGCGGCGCTCGCCGCGCACCCCGATCCTGTCGCCGCCGTGGCGACGGCTGGCCGCGTTACGGCCCGCGACGCGCTGTCCGTCGGGATCAACTGGGTCATCGCTCCGGTGCTCGATCTGGACGCGGAGCCCGAGAACCCCATCATCGCGACGCGCAGTTTCGGCCCGGACCCCGAAACGGTCGGTGACCTGGGCGTCGGCTGGATCGACGCCTGCCAATCCGTCGGGGCCGCGGCTTGCGCGAAACACTTTCCCGGTCACGGCAGGACGACGGAGGACTCGCATATCGGGCTTCCCGCCATAGACGCCCCGGCCGCGCTGCTCGAGGAGGACCTGGCACCCTTCGCCGCCGCGGCGGATCGGGTCGCCAGCGTGATGGTCGCGCACGTTGCCTATCCGGGACTCGGGAGCGAACGGGCGGCCACGGTGTCCCCCAACATCATCTCGGGACTCCTCCGCGGACGATTCGGGTTCGAAGGTGTCGTGACGACGGACGCGATGATCATGGGCGGCGCGGGCCCCGACGATGCGAGTGCGGCGGTCGGGGCGGTGGCCGCGGGGTGCGATCTGATCTGCTACCCGGGCGATGCCGGCGCGACGATCTCCGCGCTGGATCGGGCCGCCGACCGCGCGCGCTTCGCCGCCAGGCTCGCGGACGCCGTGCGGCGCTCGGCCCGCGCTTGTCCGGCCACGCCGCGGACAGCGCGGTCCGACCTCGAGGCGGTGGCGTTCGCCCGGGATACGATCGTCGGCGAGACGGGGCCGCTGGACGACTGGACGCCGGAGGCGCCGACGCGCGTCGTCGGCGTGTCGGACGACCCCGACGTGGGACCGCCCGCGGGCCGCGCCGGTCCGCTGGGCACAATCGTCGCCGACGAGTTGCGCGCCGCCGGTTGGCGAATCACCGACCGGTCCGAGGCGGCACAGTGCCTCGTCGTGCTCGCTGCGACGCCTCGCGGCTGGAAGGGGCGCGGCGCGCCCGCAGCCGAAGTCGTCGAGCGGACACGGACCCTGGTCGGATCCGCCCGCCGCGGCCTCGTCGTCCTGCTTGGCCACCGGCGCTGGCTGGACAGGATCCAGGTTCCCGGCATCTGTGCGTGGTCCACCGAGACCGTGATGGAACGCGCGGCCGCCCTCTGGTTGCGCGCCGCCGTGGGCGCCGGAGCGGCGGCGCCGGGCCTCGGCAGGGGAGGCCGATGAGTCCGGCCGACTGGTGGGTCGTCGCGATCTACCTCGCGCTCACCTTCGGCGTGGGGCTCTGGCTCTCCCGCCGGGCCCGGGGGAGCATCGTCGATTTCTTCGTCGGGGGCCGCGCCCTGCCGTGGTGGCTCGCCGGCACCTCGATGGCCGCGACGACCTTCTCGGTGGACACCCCGCTCTATGTGTCGGCGCTCATCGCGCGCCGCGGGATCGCCGGGAACTGGGAATGGTGGTCCTTCGGCCTCTCACACCTCCTGCTCATCTATCTCTTCGCACGCCTGTGGCGACGGGCCGGGATCGTCACGGATGTGGAACTGACGGAACTGCGTTACGGGGGCCGCCCCGCCGCGGTCCTGCGGGCCACGCGCGCCTTTCTCTTCGCGGTGCCGATCAACTGCATCGCGATCGGCTTCGTGATGCTGGCGATGCGGAAGGTTGTCGAGGCGCTCGGGCTTCTCCCCGACCTGTCCGGCTGGATGCCGGGAGACGAGCGGCTGTGGGCCGTCGTAGCCCTCTCGATCTTCGTACTCGCATATGCGAGCATCGCCGGACTGTGGGGCGTCGTCGCGACGGACTTCTTCCAGTTCTTCCTCGCCCTCGCCGGGGCGATCCTCGTGGCCGCCTTCGCCCTGGCCGAAATCGGAGGCATCGCGGAACTGAAGATCCAACTCGCGGCAGCGGGGCGCAGCGATGCACTCGAAATGGTTCCACGGCCCGGGTCCGAGGCCCTGCCGTTCGGGACCTTCCTCGCCTACCTCGGCATCCAGTGGTGGGCGTTCCGCCGTTCCGACGGCGGGGGCGAGTTCGTGCAGCGCCTGCTCGCCTGCCGCTCCGAGGCGGATGCGGAACGAGCCGCATGGTGGTTCGTGTGGCTCCATTATGTGGTCCGCGCCTGGCCCTGGGTGCTCGTGGGACTGGTAGCGGTCGTCGTCTTTCCCGACCTGGCGGATCCCGATCTGGGCTACCCGCTGCTGATGCTCCGCTACCTCCCCGCCGGTCTGCTGGGACTTGTCGTGGCTTCCTTCTTCGCCGCCTTCATGTCGACCGTCTCGACGCAGATCAACTGGGGCGCGAGCTATCTCATCAACGATCTCTATGCCCGCTTCGTGAACCCGGAGGCGTCGCCCGCGCGGCTCGTGTTGCTGGGCCGGCTCGCCTCGGCCGGCATCGTGGCGGCCGCGACGGCCGCGGCGTTCTTCGCCGATGACATAGGTGCCCTCTTCCGCTTCATGATCGCCATCGGTACCGGGCCGGGGGCGGTGCTCATTCTGCGCTGGTTCTGGTGGCGCGTGAACGCATGGGCCGAGCTCGCTTCGATGCTGGCCGGTTTTGCGATCGCGCTCTGCTCCTACCTGCCGGCCTTCGGCGCCATGGAGTTCGGGACGCGGCTCGCGGTGACCGCCTTCGGCTCGGCCGCGGTGTGGCTCCCCGTGATGTGGTTCACGCGCGCGGAGAATGAGGCCACCCTGCTCGCGTTCTACCGGCGGGTACGGCCCGCCGGGCCGGGCTGGCGGGCGATCCGCGAGCGCGCCGGTCTGGCTCCCGATCTCCCCCTTCGCGACGCCCTCCTGCGGACGGCGGGGGCGACGCTCCTCCTCTTCGGGACGATGTTCGCGCTCGGCGCCACGCTGCTGCTCGAGCCGGGCATTGCCGGGCTCGCCGCGGCCGTGGCCGTTGTGGGTGGCGCCGGCCTCTGGATCCTCCGCACCGGGCGTGCGATCTAGCGGCCTGCCAGGAAGTGGGCGCACCGGCCTCCATGTGGCGCCGCTGGCTTGACCACTACATATAGTGGCGTTATGATTCGATACCCACCATATGTTGCGGTGGATGTGGAAAAGCTCGGGTTTTCCTGTGGAAAAGCTGTGGAGTCGTGGAAAACCTGCGAGCGCGGTCCCCAGCGACCGGACACGGAGAACCAGGACGATGGGCGCGGGTATCTCGATTCCCGCGCCCGTCCGGCTTCCCGGCCTAGGCCGGCATTCGACTCGCGCGGTCGTCGGGTCCCGGCCGAAGCCGGTTTTTTCCGCGGTTTGACCTGATTCCTGAGGGTCGAGAACGGGAGGTGAGGACGGCAATGAATCCACCGGACGTGGCAGTACGGGAGGGCGCGTCGACGAGCGCGCCGGTGCGGGGTGAAATGCGGGTGGGATCCAATGCCAGGCCGGCCGACCTCGCCGAGCCGGGACTTGCCGAGAACGCGCGTACGGTGCTGGCGCGCCGGTATCTCAAAAAGAATGACCGCGGCGAGCCCATCGAAGGGCCGCGCGACCTGTTCTGGCGCGTGGCCGACGTCATCGCCTCGCAGGATGCCCGCTACGGGGCGACGGACGAAGAGGTCCTCGAGCGTACGGAGCGCTTCTATCATCTGATGGCCGATGGCGTGTTCGAGCCGAACAGCCCCACGCTCATGAACGCCGGGCGTCCGCTCGGGCAGCTTTCCGCATGCTTCGTGCTCCCCGTTCCGGACAGCCTCGACGGAATCTACGAGACGCTGCGGGACATGGCCCTCATCCATCAGAGCGGTGGCGGCACCGGGTTCGGCTTCAGCCGCCTGCGTCCGTCCGGCGATGTCGTAAAGTCGACGATGGGCGTGGCGAGCGGCCCGGTCAGCTTCATGGAGGTCTACGACGCCTCTACGGAGGCCGTGAAGCAGGGCGGCACGCGGCGCGGCGCGAACATGGGCATCCTGCGCGTCGACCACCCGGATATCCGTCACTTCATCGAGTGCAAGGCGGACAAGACCCGGATCACGAATTTCAACATCTCCGTCGGCGTCACGGATGCGTTCATGCAGGCGACCCGGACCGGCGCGGACTACGACCTCATCAGCCCGCGGACCGGCGAGGTCGTGGACCGGCTGAACGCGGAGGAGGTGTTCTCGACGATCATCTCCAGCGCGTGGCGGAACGGCGAACCGGGCGTCTTCTTCATCGACGAGGCGAACCGGTACAACCCCGTGCCGCACCTGGGCTCGTACGAAGCCACGAACCCGTGCGGGGAACAGCCGCTGCTCCCCTACGACGTGTGCAATCTCGGTTCGATCAACGTCGGCTACTTCGTTGACGACGACGGTCGGATCGACTGGGACGGGCTCGGGACGGCCGTCCACGAGTCGATCCGCTTCCTCGACAACGTCATCGATGCCAACCGGTATCCGCTCCCGAAGATCGAGGATCTCTCGCAGCGGATCCGCCGCGTCGGCCTCGGGGTCATGGGCTGGGCGGACATGCTCGTGAGGATCGGTCAACCCTACGGGTCCGAGCGCGCCGTCGAGCTCGCGGGCGAGTTGATGGCGTTCGTGGACGAACAGTCGAAGGTCGAGTCCGAGCGACTGGCCGCGGAGCGTGGCGTGTTCCCCGAGTGGGAGCGGTCGATGTGGGGACCGGATGAGACGTGTGCGCGCGACGCCGATGGAAATCGGATTCGGCCGGAGCGTCGGCTTCGCAACTGCAACCTGACAACGGTCGCCCCCACGGGGACCATCTCGATCATTGCGGGGTGTTCAAGTGGGATCGAGCCGCTGTTCGCCGTTGCTTTCATGAGGAATCAGGCGGGCGTGCTGATGCCGGATGTGAATCCGGACTTCGTGCGCCGTGCGAAGGAAGGGGGTTGGTACTCGGAGGAGTTGATGCAGCGCATCGCCAACGAGGGCCACATCCACTTCGATGAAGTGCCAGGGGATGTCCAGGGGATCTTCGTCACGGCGCACGATGTTCCGCCCGAGCAGCACATCCGCATGCAGGCCGCGTTTCAGGCGCACTGCGACTCCGCGATCTCCAAGACGTGCAATTTCCCGACGGATGCCACGGAGGTGGATGTTCGCCAGATCTACGACATGGCGTACGAGCTGAAGTGCAAGGGCGTCACCGTCTACCGCGATGGGTCGCGCGACGAGCAGGTATTGTCGACGGGCAAGACGGCGAAGGACGTCCAGCGGCAGACGAGCGAGAGCGGCTCGGCCGTGGCGGCGGACGGACTGCGGCTCGAAGCCGTCGACGCGGATCCCGAACTCGCCGGGGATCTGGCGGGCACGCTGGCCCGGCTCGACGCCGCGGAGGCCCAGAACAGCGAGCTGCAGGCCCACAACCGGAAACTCGAGAATGCCGTCGAGGAGAAACAGCGGCGGATCGCCGAGTTGGAAGGCTCGAGGATGCGCCGCGTGGAGAGGCGGCAACGGCCCGCCGTTCTGCGAGGACACACCCGGCAGATCGAGTCTCCGCTGGGGACGATGTACGTGACGATCAACGAGGACGAACAGGGGCGTCCGTTCGAGGTCTTTGTCGCGCTCGGGAAGACGGGCGGCGCCGCGATGGCCGACGCCGAAGCCATCGGGCGGTTGTGTTCGCTCGCGCTTCGTTCAGGGGTTCCTCTGCGGGATGTGCACAAGCAGTTGCGCGGTATCTCTTCCGATCGCGCCGTCGGGCTTGGAGCGAGCAAGGTACTCTCGGGCCCCGATGCCGTCGCTCAGGTCATAGAACGCTACCTCGAGGAGAAGGAAGGGATTCAGCAGACGCTGCCCATCGAGGATGTCGAGACCGCTCGGAACAAGAACGCGAACGGCGGTGCCCGGTCGGCCCACCGCCCGGTGATCGAGCGTTATCAGGAGTCGGCGGCCAGGCTCTTCCTGGGGGCGTGTTCGGAGTGCGGGAGCAGTCTCGCCTTTGAGGAAGGGTGCGCGAAGTGCTACGCTTGCGGCTACAGCGAGTGCGGCTGACGTCCGGGGTTCCAGTCCGGGGGTAGACCGGCGTTGGATCGGCGCTCCGCCGCCCGCGCAGCGAACCGCCAGAGGTAGCCCTTGACCACTCCCACTTCTTCACGCCGTCCGACGCGATCCGTCGATATCGGAGGCGTTCGCGTGGGTAGCGCCCATCCCATCGTCGTCCAGTCGATGACGAACACGGATACGGCGGATGTCGCGGCCACGACGGAGCAGGTCCGGGCGCTGTATGAGGCGGGCTCGGAGATCGTCCGCATCACAGTGAACACCCCGCGTGCCGCCGCGGCGGTGCCGAAGATCGCCGAGCGTCTCGCGGACCAGGACATCGACGTCCCTCTCGTCGGGGACTTCCACTTCAACGGGCACATCCTGCTGCCCGGCCACCCCGACTGTGCAGCCGCCCTTTCGAAGCTGCGCATCAACCCCGGCAACGTCGGGCGAAAACGACGGGATGAGCAGTTCGCGACGATCGTCCGGTGCGCGATCGAGCACGACAAGCCGGTCCGCATCGGCGTCAACTGGGGCTCGCTCGACCAGATGCTCCTGACCCGGCTCATGGACGAGAACGCGCGTCGCCCGGAGCCGCTGGACGCACACCGCGTGACCCTCGACGCGATCGTCGAGAGCGCGCTCGCCTCCGCCGCCGCCGCGGAGAAACTCGGTCTCGGGTCCGACCGGATCGTCCTCAGCGCCAAGGTCTCGCGCGTACCGGATCTCGTCACAGTCTACCGCGAGCTCGCTTCACGCTGCGAGTACCCGCTGCACCTGGGGCTGACGGAAGCGGGGATGGGGCGGAAGGGCACGGTCGCTTCTTCCGCCGCCCTCGCCATCCTCCTATCGGAGGGGATCGGCGATACGATCCGGGTCTCGCTGACTCCGGAACCCGGCGCGGACCGGACCGAGGAAGTCCGGATCGCGCAGCAACTCCTCCAGTCGCTCGAATTGCGGAGCTTCAAACCGCAGGTGACGGCGTGTCCCGGCTGCGGACGGACGACGAGCACCTACTTCCAGCAGCTGGCACTCGATGTCGAGAGCCACATCGCGGATCGCCTCGCAGCGTGGCGGGAGCGTTACCCGGGCGTCGAGGACCTGTCCGTGGCCGTGATGGGATGCGTCGTGAATGGCCCCGGCGAATCGAAGCACGCGGACCTGGGGATATCGCTGCCGGGAGTGGCCGAGGCGCCGACGGCGCCCGTCTACGTCGATGGCGAACACCACTCGACGCTGCGCGGAGACGGGATTGTGGAGGAGTTCCTGCAGATTCTCGACGGGTACGTCGAACGCCGCTTTTCCTGAGACCGCAGGGGAGAACTGCTAGCGGCGGGCCTTCTGCCGGCGCCGGCGCCGGCGCCGGCGTCGCTCCGCCGCCTTCATCTTGCGTCGGCGAGCCTCGCTCGGCTTCTCGTAGAACCGGTGCTTCTTGATATCCCGGAAGATCCCGGCCCGCTGCACCTTGCGCCGAAACTTCCGCAGCGCGCGGTCGAGTTCCTCGTTGTCGCGTAACGTGTACTGCAAGCGTAAGCCTCCTTGAAGGGCAACTCCGGCGGCCTGCCGGCGCACCGGGCCGAAAGTTTAGCCGCCCTCGCGGCGGTGCGTCAACTTTCCGGCCGATCTCCCCGGGTTGTCCACCTCGTTCGCCGGTCCGGTCCCCGGTCCCGCCCCGACATCGCCGGGGCCCGTGACGGCGCGCGACGTTTGCATCGAGAGCATGTTCACGCCTATAGTACGTTCTGGAAGCCCGAGGACCGTGCGGCTGGGATGAAGGGGAATCGAGGAGATTGTCCGACCTTCCGGCGGCACGGTCTTTTGCGTCTCTGGGTGCTACGTAAGGCGTAAGGAGGCCGAAACATGGCAGGTCCCGTTGCCATTTCCTCGGACGGCGCGTTCGAAGTCAACGGTCACGCCTATCTGATCCCCGCCGAGTTCTCCGCCCGCGAAGTCTACAGTTACCGCCGCCTCATGGAGCCGATACCGGACATCCCCGGCGGTACGAGCCTCAACCCGGAACAGCGCCGCCGCCAGCGCGCTTACTTTCTCCGCCGTGCCGCCGCCTGTATCATCCCGGGCTTGCAGGTGAAATCCCTCGAGGGGCTCCCGCTCGGACAGTTGCAGAACATGCACGAGTGGATCGTAGCCCACCGACCCGATCTCTCGGAGGCTGGCCGGCTGCCTGGATAGGAACCGTGGCCTCCCACGCCATTTGGGCCACGGATGAGCGCAGGTTTCCGCAGAGCCAAAATCGTCAGCACGATCGGCCCCGCGTCCTGGGATCGGGATGTCCTCCACGACCTGATTGAGGCCGGCACCGACGCCGCCCGCATCAACTTCACGCATACCCCGACGGATCGCGCCGGCCACCTGGTCCGGACGATCTCCGACGTGGCCCGTGAAGTCGGCCGGCCGGTCGCGATCATCGGCGACCTCGGGGGACCGAAGATCCGGGTCGGCGATCTTCCCGGGGACCGTCTCGAGATCGAGCCCGAAGGCATGTACTGGCTCTTCCCCGAAGGAGAAGACGCTCCCGCGGACAGCTCCCCGCACCAACGGATCCCGACGACATATCCGGAGTTGGCCGAGGAGGTCGAGCCCGGGACCCGGATCCTCCTCGACGATGGCCACTTCGAATTCGTGGTCCGGGAAGTCTCCGACGATCCACCCTGGGTTTCGGCCATGGCCTTCAGTGCCGGCGTCCTGCAGTCCCAGAAGGGGATCAACCTCCCGGGCGTGCGGGTCGGTGCGGCGGCGCTGACGGAGAAGGACATCGCGGACATCGAGTTCTCCGTCGAACACGTCATCGACTATCTGGCGCTCAGCTTTGTGCGGCAGCCCACCGACCTCGAGACGACGCGCCAGAGAATGGACCGCGGGTGCCTGCTCATCGCGAAGATCGAGAAATCGCAGGCGCTGGAAAACCTGACGGAGATCCTGCCGCTTGGCGATGCCGTCATGGTTGCGCGCGGCGACCTCGGGGTGGAACTGCCGTACGAGGAAGTGCCGATGATCCAGAAGCAGATCATTCGCCTCGCGCAGGAGCGGGCGCGACCGGTCATCACGGCGACGCAGATGCTGGAATCGATGATCGAGAGCCCCCAACCCACGCGAGCGGAGGTGTCGGACGTCGCCAACGCGCTGCTCGACGGAACGGACGCGGTGATGCTCTCGGCGGAGACGGCCGCGGGCGGGTATCCGGTGCGGGCCGTCCAGACGATGGACCGGATCATACGTCGCATCGAACACGAACGATTGGGACGGACGGGGCGTGCGGGGAAGCAGGTCGAGGGCTTCTCGAAGATCCAGCAGACGACATCGGGAGCGATCGCCGCGGCGTCGCTGATCGCGGTCGAGCGCGTGGGTGCGCCGTTCATCGTGACCTTCACGCAGAGCGGCTATACGGCGCGGATCGTGTCGGCGCAGCGTCCCTCGGTCCCGATTCTGGCGATCACGGACCAGTGGAGGACGTACAACCAGATGGCGCTCGTCTGGGGGGTACAGCCGGTCCTCTTCCGTGGAGGCATCAGCTATTCGAGCATGCTCGACAAGGCAAGAGACGTTGCCCTGGAGCTCGGAATGGGCGAGGCGGGGCAGCGTTTCGTGGTCACGGCCGGAGTCCCGTTCCACGTGCCCGGGACGACCAACATGATGCGCGTCGAAGAGTTGTGATCTGCCTCTTCCGCCGCTGAAGCCCGCCCAATGAGAGTCCGTTTTCTCGGTACCGGCACTTCCTTCGGGGTTCCGGTAATCGGCTGCGACTGTGCGACCTGCGGATCTCCGGATCCGAGGGATCGGCGAACCCGTCACGGACTCCTCATCGAGAAGCGCGGGGTCCGGCTCCTCGTGGACACGCCCCCGGAGCTTCGGCTGCAGTTGCTGCAGGCGGGGGTGCGGAGGGTGGACGCCGTCTTCCTCTCCCACGAACACGCGGACCATACGCACGGCATCGACGATCTGCGGATCTTTTCGCTGCGGCAGCGGGCGCCGGTCCCGCTCTACGTGGCCCGGGAGTTCGAGACCCGCATTCGGCGTCGCTTCTCGTACATCTGGGGCGAGACCCGGCGCCAGCCCGGCTCGGCGGTGCCCCGGCTCGACCTGAAGACCTTCGAGGACCGCGACGTGATCGATGCCGGTGGACTCTCGCTCCAGGTCGTCGCGCTTCCACACGGCGTGTACCGCAGCTACGGGTTCCGCCTCGGGCCGCTCGCGGTACTGATCGACGCGAAGTCCGTGCCCGAAGATGCCGCGGAGGTATTCGCGGGCGCCGACGTCCTCGTCATGAACGCGCTCTGGTTCGGCGACCCGCATCCGGGGCACTTCTCGATGGAAGAGGCCGCGGCGACGGCGCGCAGACTCGGGGCCGGACGCACGTTCCTCACGCACATCGCGCACCGGACGAAACACGCGGACATCGAGCGGCGCCTCCCCGTGGACGTCCAGCCCGCGTACGACGGACTGGTGGTGGAGCTGTGACCGTTCCCCCGCGCACGGCGCGCATCCGGAATTTCTGCATCATCGCCCACATCGACCATGGGAAGTCGACGCTCGCCGACCGGCTGCTGGAGCGCACCGGCGCCGTGGACGCCCGCCGGATGCGGAAGCAGGTCCTCGACACGATGGACCTCGAGCAGGAACGCGGGATCACGATCAAGCTCAACGCGATTCGCATGGCCTACGGATACCGCGATGGCGTCGAGTATCAGCTCAACCTCATCGATACGCCGGGACACGTCGACTTCGCCTACGAGGTGAGCCGGAGCCTCGCCGCCTGCGAGGGGGCGCTGCTCGTCGTGGACGCGACGCAGGGCATCGAGGCGCAGACGCTGGCCAACCTCTTTCTTGCGCTCGAGGCGGACCTCGAGGTGGTGCCCGTGATCAACAAGATCGATCTTCCGGCCGCCGACCCGGAACGCGTCGCCGCGGAGGTCTCGGAGCTGCTGGGCGTCGACTCCGCCTCGACGCTTTGTGTCTCGGCGAAGGAGGGGGACGGGATCGATGCGGTCCTCGACGCCATCGTCGAGCGCGTGCCGGCCCCGCGCGGCGACCCCGAGGCGCCGCTCCGGGCGCTGATCTTCGACTCGCAATACGATCGATACCGCGGGGCGATGCCCATGCTGCGCGTCGTCGACGGCGAGCTGCGCGAGGGGATGCGCATCGGGTTCGGTCGCCATGAGGCCGTGTACGAGGTCGATGAGGTCGGCTTCATGCGACTCGGCTTCGAGCGCACCGGCTCCCTCGCCTGCGGCGAAGTCGGATACCTCACGGCCCAGATAAAGAACGTCGGCCATACGCGCGTCGGCGATACCGTGCTGGACGCCGGCGACCGCGCCGCCGAGGTCCTTCCCGGCTACCGGGAAGCGAAGCCGATGGTCTTCGCCGGCCTCTTTCCGACGGACTCGGACCAGTTCGAGGAACTCCGGGAGGCGCTGGAAAAACTCCAGCTGAACGACGCCAGCCTCCACTACGAACCGGAGACCTCGGGCGCCCTCGGCTTCGGGTTCCGTTGCGGCTTCCTGGGACTCCTTCACCTTGAGATCGTCCAGGAGAGATTGGACCGCGAGTTCGGCGTCGACCTCATCACGACACTGCCCAGCGTCGAGTACCGGGTGACGCTGACGAACGGCGATGAGATCCAGCTCGAGAACCCATCGAAGATGCCGGATCGCGTCCACATCGGTGAGGTGCGGGAGCCGTTCGTCCGGGTTCGCGTGGTCTCCCCGGCCGAATACATCGGAGCCATCCAGAGGATCTGTCACGACCGGCGCGGGAAGTACGTCGACCTCCAGTACCTGGACCCCACACGGGTCGAGATCTCGTATTCGATGCCCCTCGGCGAAATCGTGCTCGACTTCTACGACAAGCTGAAGTCCGTCTCCCGCGGCTATGCCTCCCTCGACTACGAGGTGACGGGACACGAACGCTCGGATCTGGTGAAGCTCGATATCCTCCTCAACGGGGCGGCCGTGGACGCCCTGAGTGTCATCGTGCACCGGAGCCGGGCCTACGACTTCGGGCAGAAGATGGCCCGCAAACTGAAGGAACTCATTCCCCGGCAACTCTTTGACGTGGCGATCCAGGCGGCCATCGGACGGGACGTGATCTCGAGGACGACGGTGAAGGCGCTGCGCAAGAACGTGACCGCGAAGTGCTATGGGGGCGACATCACCCGAAAGCGGAAGCTCCTCGAGAAGCAGCGGGAAGGGAAGCGGCGCATGAAACAGGTCGGCAGCGTCGAGATTCCGCAGGAAGCCTTTCTCGCCGTTCTGCAGGTCGAGCACGACTAGTATAGTTTCTCCGGTGCATGGCCGGTGACGGGCCGTGGTCCCGTCGGGAAGGGGCAGACCGGGGGTCGTGAGCGGGATGGATCACATTATCGGCGTCGACCTCGGGGGCACGACGATCAACGTCGGAGCCGTGCCGGTGGACGGCGGGACCGTGCTGGGGATGCGCAGTCTGCCGACCGACGCGCACATCGGCGCGAAATTCGTCGTGGACCGGATCGTCTCCATGATCCTCGACGTGAGACGCGATGCCGGGCGCGAGGGAGGGTTCGGGGAGGATGCGACCATTGGCGTCGGCATGGGGGCGCCGGGCCCTCTCGACCGCGAGACCGGGACCGTAATCGAGACGCCGAATCTCGGATGGCGGAACTTTCCCCTCCGCGATCTGATCGCGAAGGGGACGGGACTCGAGGCGGAACTCGACAACGACGCGAACGCCGCGACGCTCGGAGAGTGGTGGAGGGGCGCCGGACGCGGCGTCGACCACCTGGTGGGCGTCACGCTGGGGACGGGGATCGGCGGCGGGCTCATGCTCGACGGGGAGCTCTACCACGGGGCATCGGATGCCGCGGCGGAGATCGGGCACATGACGATCGATTCCACCGGGCGGAAGTGCGGGTGCGGGAGCTACGGCTGCCTGGAGGCCTATGCCTCCGGTCCCGCCATCGCGGCGCGCGCGGTCGAGGGCTTGAAGGCGGGCGCCGAGAGCATGCTCCTCGATCTCGTCGGAGGCGACCTGCGCGCGGTTACGGCCGAAGCGGTATCGGACGCGATCGTGGCCGGTGACGAGTACGCCGGGGACGTGATGCGGGAGACGGCGCAATACCTGGGGACCGGCCTGGCGAACCTCATCAACGTGCTCAACCCGGACATGATCGTCGTGTCCGGGGGGGTGACGCGGGCAGGCAAGCACCTTTTCGACCCCCTGCGCCGCGAGGTCAGGAAGCGGGCATTCCGGCCGGCGGCGGAAGCGTGTCGGATCGTGCGCAGCGAACTCGGCGGGATGGCGGGAGTCATCGGGGCCGCCGCCGTGTTCCGCATCGCGCGGCTCGGTCCCCTCTGAGCGATCGATGCCGCGGCTTGGCGTGGTGGGGACGATGGTGTGGGATACGATCCGCGCACGGGACGCCGGCCGCGAGGGGCCTGTCGAGGAGTGGGGCGGGATCGCCTACGCGCTCGCCGCCGCCGACGCCGCCCTGGCCGATGCCGCCGGGGACTGGAGCCTGTTTCCGATACTCAAGGTCGGACAGGACATGCGAGAGGCTGCGGACCTCTTCCTCGGCGGGCTGGAACGGGCCGAATCCCTCGACGGGGTGTGGACCGTGGCGGAGCCGAACAACCGGGTCGAACTCCTCTACCTCGACGACGCGCGACGCTGCGAGAAACTCACGGGGGGTGTCCCGGGGTGGACCCGGGAAGAACTGCTGCCTCTCGCGCGCTCGTGCGACGCGATCTACGTGAATTTCATAGCGGGCTGGGAAGTCGATCTCGACGCCGCCGCAGCCCTCCGCCCGGTGACGGAGGGTCCGGTCTACGCGGACCTCCACTCGCTGATGCTCGGCGTCGGGGCGGACGGTGTGCGCTCCCCCCGGCTGCTCCGGGATTGGCGCTCCTGGCTTTCCTGTTTCGATGTCGTGCAGTTGAACGAGGACGAACTCGACACCCTGGCGTCCGGCTGGGACGATCCGTGGGCGCTGGCCGCGGACATCGTGGGTCCGGCCACGCGCGGCCTCCTCGTTACGCTCGGGGAGCGCGGGGCCGCCTGGGTCGCGACGCGCAGCTTCTGGCAGGCGCCCGCAGGCTGCCGTCCGCCCGCGGACGCGCTGGCGCCCGCCGAGGCACTCGTAAGCGGCAAGGTGGAACCCGAAGTCGCGGTCTCGGGAGGCGACCCGACGGGCTGCGGTGACGTCTGGGGGGCTACCTGTTTCGTGACGATGCTCAGTGGCGAGAGTCTCGAGTCTTCCGTACGGGCGGCCACGCTGGCGGCGCAAAGAAACGCCGGCTTTCGAGGGGCGTCGGGATTGGGCGAATACCTGCGCTCCGAGACCGGCCTCCTCACGGGCCGGATGCGGAATCCGGCTCGGGGTCCCGCATGAGTCGCGTCGTGCGTGTCCCCGAAACGCTGGACGAGTCGTCCTTCGAGATTCTTGTCCGACGCGCGTGCTCGGGCGGGAGCCCGAGGGCCCGTCTGCTGCTCGACGCCCGCGCCGTCCGCTGGGTTTCGCCGTACGGGCTCATCGGCCTCCTCGCCATCGGGCAGGAGGCCCGCCGACGCACGGGTCTGCCGCCGCTGATCGAGCCCCCCCGGGATGGCGAGGTCCGCTCCTATATCAACCGAATGCGCTTCTGGCCCGCCGCCGCGGAGGTGTTCGACCTGAGGCAGTTGCCGAAGCCCTCTCTCGAGATCTCCGATGCCCTCATCGAGGTCACGACGATTCGCTCGCACGAGGATGTCCACTCGGTGGTGGAGGGCGTGCGCGACCGGGCGCAGCGCATCCTGCACGACCGGCTCGGCTATCCGAGGCCCGCCGTGATCCATTTCTCCGTCATGCTGTCGGAAGTGTGCCAGAACATCCTCGAGCACGCCGACTCGATCGGATGGGTGTGTGCCCAGCGGTACCGGTGGCAGCGACGCCTGGGTCGGGATGTCGTCGTACTCGCCGTCATGGATGTCGGTGTGGGTTTCGAGGGTTCCCTGGGCGCGGAGCATGCGCGCCGCTACGGAGACCGATGGGGGGCCGCGTCCGCGCTGGAGGCGGCCTTTCTGCACGGAGAGTCGCGCTTCGCGGATCCCGGTCGCGGCCAGGGCCTGCAGGCGATCCGAAGCCAGATCATCAAATGGAACGGCGCCGTCCGCATTCGGAGTGGCGATGCAAGCATCGCCCGGGTACCGGACTGGGACGAGGGCGAACCGCTGAGCAGGGGTCTCGCCCGCTTCCCGGGAGCCCAGGTGCTGATCGTCCTCCCCGAGCGCGCCGAGCGACAAGGGATGTGATGCGGTGAGACCGGCGGTCGCTCACACGACGCTGTTCAGCTACCTCGTCACGCGCCCCACCGGCCGGACGGTGCGGGCCAACGTCGAACGCCAGATCTCCGACGCGGGCCGCTCGGTCCTCGCGGTCCTCGACCTGCGACATGTCCCCGTGATCGATTTCTCCTGCGCGGACGAGATTGTCGCGAAACTCGTCCTGCTGGCGGCCGACGGCTCCACCCGCCGGTCCTTCGTTCTCTTTCGCGGCATCGAGGACCACCACCTGGAACCGATCAACTCGGTCCTCCGGAACCGCGGCCTCGCGGCTGCCGCCGAGAGCGCCGACGGGAGACCGCTGCTGATGGGGGCGCTCGATCCCGGCGCCAAGGCGGTATGGTGCGAGATCTGGAGTCTCGGTCGCACCGGCGCGTCTTCGCTCGCCGACCGGCTGGAGCTTCCGCTCGACCGGGTCCGCCCACTTCTCGATGACCTCGTCGCGCGCGCGCTCGTGATTCGGGACGGTGAGCGCTATGTGTCGCTCCGCCACGCGCTGCTCGACGCGCCGCCGCCGCCAGCGCCTCTCGAATGCGGGGATCCATGAGCCTGCGACGACGGGCGGGAGTGGTTCTGGTGACCGGTTTCCTGATTGCGGGGGGTCTCACGACGATCGCGTGGTTCCAGGTGCAGCGATCCATGCAGCCGAGATCCGGCCGGCACATCCTCGAGGGTCTTACCACGCCGGCCGCCGTGGTATTCGATGAGTGGGCGATCGCTTCGATCTCCGCCGAGACCGAACTCGATGCTCTGCGCGTTCAGGGGTTCGTGCACGCTTCCGAACGGCTGTGGCAGATGGAACTCTTCCAACGGGTTGCCCGGGGGCGCCTGGCCGAATTGTTCGGCGAAGCCGCTCTCGAAGCGGACCGTCTCATGCGCACGCTGGACGTCTGGTCGGCGGCCGGTCGCGAACTCGAACGGATCGCCCCGGCGGATCGGGCCCTGCTCGAGGCATACGCGGAGGGCGTGAACGCGCGCATCGCCAGCTGGCGCGGACCGTGGCCGCCGGAGTTCCTCGTCCTGGGTATCGACCCTCAGCCGTGGAGTCCCCGGGCGTCCCTCTCCATCGGGCGCATCATGTCGCTGGATCTCTCGGACTGGCGAACCGAGCTGTCACGGTTGACCGCCCTGGCGACGCTCGACGCCGAGCACCGGCACGCGCTGGGGGTTGGATACCCGGCCTGGGGACCCACGATTCTTCAGGACACGCTTCCCTCGGGCACGCCGCCGCCACGCCTTGCCGTCGCGGGGACACCGATCCCTCCGGAACCGGGTGGCCCGTCCCCGACCCGGGACCCTCTGATCCAACTCTCCGGGTTCGGCTTCCACGCCTCGAACTCCTGGGCGCTGGCGGGCTCGCGCACGGCGGATGGCGTTCCCCTCCTCGCCAACGACATGCACCTCGCCCTTCGGGCTCCCTCCACCTGGTATCTGAACTCCATTGCCGCGACGGATTCGGAGCTGGCCGTCGCGGGCCTTTCGATTCCGGGGACCCCGGGCGTCATCGTCGGGCTCAACCGCGACGTCGCGTGGTCCTTCACCAACGCGATGGTGGACGACGCGGATTTCGTCGTCGAAGGCGTCAACCTCGACCGGTCGATGTACCGCGACTCGGACGACTGGCGTCCCTTCGAGACCCGAACGGAGGAGATCCGCGTGCGGGGGCGGGACGAACCGGAGACATGGGTCGTGCGTTCCACGAGCCGCGGCCCGGTGATCACCGATGCCGTCCCGGCGGGAGGGCTCACACTGTCGCTGCTGTGGACGGGACTCCAACCCGCGGGTCCCGTTGCCGCTCTCCTCGCCATGAACCGGGCCCCCGATGCGGACGCCCTGGTCGAGGCGCTCGCGGACTTCCGTTCGCCTCACCAGAACGTGATCTATGTGGCGTCGAGCGGTGAGATCGGTTACCGCATGGCCGGGTCCGTGCCGGTACGTGCCTCGGGCGAGGGTGCCTCACCGATCTCCTTCGAGCGCTTGCCCGAGGGCTGGCCGGGCTTCTGGCCGCCCGAGGCGATGCCGGCGCTCCGGGATCCGGAGCGAGGGTATCTCGTGAGCGCGAACAATCTGCAGGCCCGGTCCCTGTACGGGCGCGTGGGCGTCTACTACCCCGCGCCGTTTCGGGCCCGGCGCCTCGATGACCTCGTGTCTCGCGCCTCCGGATGGACGGTCGAGGACATGCGCGCGACGCAGCTTGACAGCTACAGCCTGTGGGCCGAGCGCTACCGGCCGCGCGCAGTCCGGTCCGCCCGCCGCGCCGGTCTCGATTCCCTCGCACTCGTGCTTGAGCGATGGGACCTGGGCACCGAGACGGAAGACCGGGGTGCCGTACCCTTCTTTACCTGGCTTTACCGCCTGCGCGAACTGATCACAGCCGACGAATACGAAGGGGGGGACGGCTGGTTTCCCGACCTGGCGTTCATGGAGATCATCGACCGCGCGGACAGCGCCTGGATCGACGATGCCCGCACGCCCGAGGTCGAGCGCCTCGAAGCGCTGGAAGAAGAGGCGGCCAGGACGGCGGCCAGCGCGCCGCGAGGCCCGTGGGGGGCATTCCACAGCGAACGGTCCGTCCACCCCCTTGGAACCCTGCCGTTGCTCGACCGCCTGTTCGGCTTCCACGTCGGGCCTTATCCCTCGCGTGGAGGACCGTACACCGTCCGCCCCGACGCTCCGTCGCTCAGATCGCGTCTCGACTCGACCGCGTGGACGTTCCCGGTCGTGAGCGAGTACGGCCCCAGCGCGAGATTCGTGGCCCGCGCCGCGCCCGGGGAGATGGTGGGTTACTTCCTCCTCCCGACGGGTCAGGCCGGGAATCCCCTCGATCCCCACTACCGGGACATGGGTGCCGTGTGGACCAGGAGCCCGCTCATCGAACTCCGCCCGGGCCGCCGGCCTGCCTCGGCTGCTCAGGAGCTGCATTTCGTCCCCGGTTCTCGTTGACCGCCGGACGGCGGAATCCTACCTTTTTCGAGCCCTCCGGAAGCCGACGTTCGAAGCATCCGCGGGGCCCGAAAGTTCCCCGACCCGCGCCAGGATCCGAACGACTTGAGCACCGCAACCGCTGAGAGCACGCTCGACCGGATCGAGACCCTACTCGACGACATCCGTCCCGCCGTCCGTGCGGATGGAGGGGACATTCAACTCGTCTCGTTCGATCCGGATTCCGGACAGGTGGACGTGCGGCTGGTCGGCGCCTGCTACGACTGTCCCATGTCGACGGCGACGCTACGCGCGGGGATCGAACAGCATCTTCGCCATGCGCTTCCCATGGTCCGTTCGGTCGAGGCCGTCGCGTAGCCGAGCGCCGACCCGTGTCCGACACACCGACGCGCGGCCCGCGGCCGCTTCCGATCATGGAGCCCACGGCAGGGCGCCCCGGGCCGCCACCGAAGGGTGACGACCGGGAGGCGGCGCGACGTCACCCCTCGCAGGCTCCGCCTATGCCGGGTGTCGGTCGTGTCGTCGCTGTCAGTTCGGGGAAGGGGGGCGTCGGGAAGTCGACGATCTCGACGAATCTTGCTGCCACCTGGGCGCGGCGCGGGCACCGCGTCGGACTGCTCGACGCCGACATCTATGGCCCGGACATCCCGACGATGTTCGGCATCCAGCAAAAGCCCCGCATCGACCGCGAAGAGGTCGTGCCGCTGGAAGCGCACGGAGTCAAGCTCATGAGCATCGGCTTCCTCATCGAGGAAGACGCTCCGGCGATCTGGCGCGGACCCATCATCATGGGAGTCATCCGCCAGTTTCTCCAGCAGGTGGCATGGGGGGAACTGGACTATCTCGTGATCGACCTGCCCCCCGGCACGGGCGACGCGCAGTTGTCGCTGTGCCAGCTCGTGCGCGTGGACGGGGCGGTGATGGTGACGACGCCGCAGGATGTGGCGGTCGGCGGCGTGCTGCGTGGCATCCGGATGTTCGAAAAGCTCGAGGTACCGGTCCTCGGGATCGTCGAGAACATGCGCGGCTTCGCGTGTCCCGGCTGCGGCGAGACGCACGACATCTTCGGCTCCGGCGGCGGCGAGCGGCTCGCGGGCTCCATCGATGTCCCCTTCATGGGTTCCGTGCCGCTCGGCGTGGCGGTTCGCGAGGAAAGCGATCGAGGGGTCCCGACATCGATCGGGAGACCCGATGCGCCCGAAGCCCATGCGTTCGGACGCGTCGCATCGGCGGCCGAGGCCCGGCTCAAGGCCGTGGAGGCCGCGCGGGAAGGCGCTGCGGCGGGTTAGTCCCGCCGCGGGGGCTATCCGTGTTCCACGATGACGGATCCGAGCCCGGCGACGACCGTGACCTCGAATCGTACCCGTGCGGTGTCCCAGTTCGGGCTCAGCCAGTGGTCTCCCACCTTCTCGAACCCGGGCGCGCTCAGTGAGGCGAGACCGCTGCGTGTGACCCGCACCCCGACATGCGCCGGGATCCGCAACACGAGTTCGCCCAGCCCCATCCGGATCTCGGCCTCGGCGCTCGATCGCCACGACCCCGAGAGATCCAGGACTACGGCGCCAACGAAACCGTAGAACTCCAGGCGTCGGAAGCGGGCGTTACCGAGGCTCTCCGCCGAGAACTTCGTGGCTCCGGACTTGATCGACAGCAGTTCCATCGCCGCGCCGTTCGCGCGCGCAAACCCGACCTCCACATCGCTGGCCCCGGCGATGAGTTCGAGTCCGGTGAGGTGCGTGCCGCCGAGTTCCAGGCGCGCCCTTCCGGCGCCGATTCCCAGCCGGAGATCCGTGGGCACCGTTGGGTTCAGCGTAAGGTCCAGCCGCCCATCGGCATCCGCATCGCGGGGGAGATCCTCGAGGCCGAGCTCACGCTCTCGAGACGGCGTCGCCTCGCGGGCATTGGAACCCTCCTCGGAGGACGAAGACGTCGAGAGCCGGAAGTGCCCGGTGCGGCCGGCACGACGCCATTCGCGAAGAGGCAGGAAACTGTGCGCGTCGTAGCGGAGCCGTACGTCGTAGAGCAGGCCCGCTTCCGAAGCGGAAACGTCGAGCCGCCCGCCCGAATAGATCAGATCGACTTCCAGCGCTTCCACGTCGCCGACCTGCCGGGCCGTGCGGAAGTCCCGCCACTCCTGTGCCGCGGCAGGCACCAGGCCCCCGGCGAGCCCCAACAGGGCGAGCGGAACCGCCAGCGTCCGCGTAGGGGCCCCGGCTATCCTGGCATCAGGCATCATCGACGGCGGTGGAGGGAGCGTCGGCTCCAGGCTCAGGCGGGCCGGCGCCTCCGGTGGGGTCGGCGGCGGACCAGTCGATCACGACGCTTCGTCCGCCCGCCCGCGTGAGAAGGACCCCCCCGAAACCGGCCGTGACGACCACCCATGTCCCGGCGATCGCCACAAAGAGGATCAGTCCGCGAACGAGATCGGCCGCGCCGCCGAACACCCAGAGGGCGGCGCTCGCGGCGAAGGGGAGAATCAGAAGCGCGACACCGCTCACGACATGGTAGTAGGAGTTCGGACGGCGAAATCGCTCCAGCCATTCGGACCGGAAACGTCGCCGCGCGAAGATCTCGCCGGCCGCGTGCGCAACCGCGAGATATCCGACGACCTGGGCAAGCCCGACGGCGAGCACGAAGAAGGGTATGACCAGCCACGTGATGACGAGTACGCCGAGGACGAGAAGAATGGGAAGGAAGAGCACTTCTCCCGCGATGCCCATCGCAAACGAACGGGCAAACTCGAGCCGGACCGTCTCCGAGACCGTCTCCACGCGCCGCCGCCCGAAATACACGAGCAGCAAGCCGAGCACGGAAAGCACGATGAACGCCGATGTCGCGCCGATCACACCCTCGGTCGCCCGGCTGAAGTTGCGCGCGAGACGGGAACCGAGGCCGGGTTCCGCGTTCCGCGTCTGTGCGGGAGCCTCGAACGACGCAATCCGCCGGGCCGCCGGAGCTTCCGGCGAGCCACCCGTGGATCCTGCGGGCTGCAACCGGATGTCGGAGAGGATCTCTCCCTCGACCCTGGAGGTCCCGTCGCCGTAGTCGACTTCACCCCCCACCTGAAGCACGTCGCCCTGCACGCGCGCGTCGCCGCCCAGAACGAGCGTGCCATCGAGTACGAGCACATCCCCGTCGACCTCTCCGCCGAGGCTCAGCGTTCCGTCGAGGATCGCGATGTCTCCGGACACGGTGGCGTCCCCGGTGACCTCGTAATCGCCGTGGACGATCATGGCGAGCCCATCCTCGGTGAACTCGCCGGAATCCCCGAGTCGGCGCAGCGCATCGCGCAGGCGATCCAGGTCACCGGTGACGTCGAAGCCAAGCCCGCCGGGGACGATCTGCATGGGTCCGGGCCTGCCGGGGACATTCGCTACCGGCTCGGCCGCCGGGGCGTTGGACGCGGCTGCGACCGGCGTTGGCGCGGCGAGACCGAGTATTGCGTCGATCCGACCGGCGAGGGCCCGCGCCGCGTCCCGGCCCCTGGCTTCATCCGAAGATGTCCATGAGTCCAGTGACCGCCGGAAGTCGACCAGGCCACCGCGCACCGCGGCCGCATCCGCCCCAGCGTGGAACCGGAGGAACTCTCGCCAGGCTTCCTCCAATCCGCCGCCCGAGGCATAGACGCCGATGCCGATCCCGTCCACTTCCACCGCCTCCCCCTCGAAGCGCAGACGATGCTCGGTGCCGCTCTCCAATTCGAACCACAACTCTGCGCGACCGCTGGCGGAGAGCGTGATCGCGGCATCGGCGATGGCCACCTCCTGCGCGGCGACGGGAGAGACGGCCGTGACCCAGGCAAGGAATCCCAGTGCCCGTCTCATGAGACCCTCGCGATGCGAGCGCCCTGCGGCATCGGCTGCCGGAACAGCCTGGCCGTGTACCAGAGAGAGAGGAGGCCGATCAGACTCGCCAGGGCCAGGCTGCCGAGCGCTGCGGCGGGGCTGACCCGGTCGACGATGGAGCCGCCCGCGTCCACGAGACCGAGGCGGTACGCGAGACGCCCCACCGCGAGCGTGGCGTCGACGAGTACGGTGCGGGCGCCGCTGAAGGCGAGTGCGAGAAGTTGACCGGGAGCCAGATCCTGAGCGCCGAACAGCCAGGCCGCGGCGCCCCCCGACACGGCCAGCGTGGCGGCCCCCGCGGTCGCCAGCGCCGCGCGGCGTCGCCGCGCGAAGCGAAGCAGGCGCTCGGGCCAGGGGACCGGCAGTCTGACGCGGGCCATCACGGCCGAAGCGAATCCCGGGGCGGGCGACCGGTTGCGGAGTCTCGAGAGCGCGCGGTCGAGGGCCGGGTGCGGAAGATCGACCTTCGCCAGGACCCCGCTGGCGAAGGAAGGCCCCGGGGACCACCCGGGCAGTTCCGCCAACTCGTGATCGAGCGCGGCGCCCGCGAGATCGAGGCGCCGCGTGACCCGCTCGGAAAACGCATCACTCGGCCGGTGCCGAACGAGTCCGTCGAGGCAGGCGATGACGGTCCGCAGAGCTTCCACCTCTTCCCGGCAGCGGGCGCACGCGTACAGGTGATCGGCCGTCGCGCCCCGCGGGGGCGAGGCCGGCCTCCGGCTGGCGTAGCGCTCGATTTCGTCTGGCGTCAGATGTGGCGAGTTCACTCCTGTCCTCCCACGAGGCATTGGGCCCCGGCACAGAGAATCAGCCGCGGTCCGCTATGGCTCCGTCAGATGTACGAGAGCGGCTTTCAATTCGTTTCTCGCCCGGTGGATGTAGGTCTTGACCGTACCGAGCGGGATCTCCATCACCTGCGCGATCTCGTCATACGCGTAACCCTCGATGTGCCGGAGAAGGATCGCAGTCCGGTATTCGGGCCGAAGTCGTCCGATCGCCGCTTCGATTTCGGACCCGAGTTCGCGTGCCTCGAGGAGCTCATCCGGCTGTTCGTCGCCTGAAACCAGGGTGATCTCCGTCGCGGCCTGCCGATCGGGAGTCACGGCGTCCGGCGCTCCATGGATGGAAACGACGTCGAGGTCCTTCTTGCGCAGGTGATCTATCGTGAGGTTGTACCCGATCTTGAAGAGCCAGGAGGAGAACTTGTAGGAGGGATCGTACCTGCGGAGGTTGTTCAACGTGCGAACGAACGTTTCCTGGGCCAGGTCTTCCGCCAGTTCGCGGTCCCGCACCATCCGCAGGATGAGGGAAAAGACGGGGCGCTCGAATCGGACCACGATTTCGCGGGCGGCCCGCTCATCGCCCTGGAGACACATCTCCACCAGCGTCTGTTCGCTGTGATCCGGGTAGCTCACTCGATCCTGCCCCTCCAGGTCGTGGCGGCGGGCCGGCGGCAGCCGGACGAACGCCCCCGCCGACACGGCCCGGTTTCCGGCTCTCTCTACACGGTCCCGCGACGAATATGCGTACGGATGGCGACCGGCGGCAGACACTAGGTCTGGCAGCCGGCACAGAGGAACGAGCTCCGGCCCGCCTGTACGATCCTCCGGATCGACCGGCCGCAACGGGGGCACGCGGCTCCCTCGCGCCCATAGACGTCCAGCCGTGTCTGGAAGGAACCCGAGCGTCCGTTGACCGCGCGATAGTCCCGCAGCGTGGTGCCGGCGCTCTCGAGCGCCTCGCGCAGAACCGCCCGGACCGAACGATGCAGTCGTCGCACCTCGGCGGCGTCCAGGGAGCCCGCCGCCCGGCGCGGATCCACGCGCGCGCGGTACAGTGCCTCGCTGGCATAGATGTTCCCCACGCCTGCGACCCGCCGCTGGTCCAGCAGCGTATTCTTGATCGGCGCCCGGAGCGGCGAGAGGATCTGCGCCAGCTTCGCGGCCGTGAACGTCCGGCTGAGCGGCTCCGGCCCGAGCGCCAGCGCCCGTTCCTTCCATGCTGCGGGCGTGAGCAGGTCGAAGCCCCCGAGGCGCCGCACGTCGTCGTAGAAGAGCGTTCGGCCGTCATCGAGTTCGAAGTCGAGCCCCGGGTGCCGGAATTCGGCCGAGCGTGGACGTTCGCGGGCGAGCGCGAAACGGCCCGTCATCCGGACCTGGACGCGCATCACATGCTCGACCGGGCCGTGGCGGCCGTCCGCGTGGAGCGGGAAGAGCAGGTACTTGGCCCGCCGCCCGGCTTCGCCGAAAATTCGCCCCCGCAGGTAGCGGGAGAACGACCGCGTCGAGAGCCCGCCGAGAATCAGGTCGTCATGGTATACCCGCGTGCGGAGGATCCGCCGGCCCCGAAGAAGGGGCGCGAGATCCCGCCGCATCGTCTCGACCTCGGGGAGTTCCGGCACGGATGGAGCCGTCCGAAACTACGCTAGGGTGCGGCGGGGCCGGCGGGCCGGGTCCGCGCCGCACCCTCCGGCTCCAGTTCGTGCCAGCCGATGTCGGAGCGGAAATGGGCGCCGTCGAATCGGATCCGTTCCGTCGCCTCGCGGCTGCGCCGCGCCGCTTCCGTGAGCGTCGAGCCGAACCCGGTCACCCCGAGCACCCGGCCTCCGGCGGTCACGAGCCGTCCATCCCTGACGGCGGTCCCGGCGTGAAACACCCTCACCTTCTCTTCGTCGAAAGCCGGAATCTCGATCGGCCGTCCCGAGTCGGAGGTCTCGGGATAGCCGGCGCTCGCCATGACGGTCACGAGTGCGTAGCCGGGGGCGGCTTCCGGTCGCCAGCCGGTGAGCGAGTCGCCGTGGGCCACCCGCAGCATCGGTTCCAGCAGGTTCGAACTCGTGAGTGGCAGGACGACCTGCGTCTCCGGATCTCCCATCCGACAGTTGAACTCGACCACGCGCGGTCCCGTGGCCGTCAGCATGAGCCCGGCGTACAGGAAGCCGCGATAGGGGGCGCCCTGCTCGGCCATTTCGTCGAGTACCGGCTGGGCGATCGTGCGCCGCACATCATCGATGAAGTCCGGATCCGCGGGAGACGCGGGAGAGTAGGCTCCCATGCCACCCGTGTTCAGGCCGCGGTCGCCCTCGCCGACTCTCTTGTAGTCCCGCGAGGTGAGAAGCGGAACGGCGCGTTCTCCGTCCGCCACGAAAAACACGGACAGTTCCACGCCGCGCATGAATTCCTCGATGACGACCTTCCCGCCCGCGTCGCCGAACGCGCGCTCGACCATCATCGCCTCGATCGCCGCCCGGGCTTCCGCGCGCGTCTCGCAGACGATGGCGCCCTTGCCGGCCGCGAGCCCCGACGCCTTGACCACGAGTGGCTCCTCGTGTCCTCCGACGTAGTCCAGCGCCGCCCCGGCATCGTCGAAGGTCTCATGGTCCGCCGTTGGGACTCCGCGGTCCCGCATCAGCTTCTTGGCGAACGCCTTGGAAGCTTCAAGGCGGGCTCCGGCACGGTCCGGTCCGAAGACGGGGAGTCCGGCGGCCGCGAAGCGATCCGCGATGCCTTCGGCGAGGGGCGCTTCGGGGCCGACGACGGTGAGGTCGATCCGCCGCTCGGTCGCGAAGTCGAGAAGGGCTCCGATGTCCCCGGCCCCGATGTCGACGAGGCTCGCCGTGCCGCGCATGCCCGGGTTGCCTGGGGCCGCATGAATGGTGGCCTCCGGGGCATCGCGGCGGAGACATTCCGCCATCGCGTGTTCGCGCCCGCCGCTTCCGATGATGAGGAGGTTCATGGCGGCAGGATGACGCGCCGAAGGCCCCCCGGCAACGGCGTGCCGGTGTCGTGCCAGCGGCAGTCCTGCCGCACTGCTCTAATCGTCGCTGCGTCCCTTGAAGGCGCCGGTAAGCCGGTCCCGCAGCCGATCCACCGCCGCGTCGACCTCATCGAATATCTCCCTGGCGCCCTCCTGGTAGCCCTTCGCAGCCTCGCGAAGGTCCTCGCGATAGGGACGGTCGTCCTCCTCGCCCCGGCGCTGGTATTCGCCCGACAGGACGCGGTCGTACTCGCCGCTCTCGATCCAGTCGCGCAGTGCCGCCACGCGGATGACGGCGAACGGATGCGTCTGGCCGAGCACGTTGAGCACCTTGTACACGGCGTCCAGCAGATCGCCGCCGGCCCGGTACTCGTCGGACTGCGCGATGAACTCGTCGAGGTCCAGGGAGACGCCCCGCCCGCCGCCGGCAAGTTGCATCAGCGCGGACATCGCGACCCGCGGATTCTGCACCGCGAGGAGGCCGGCGCGGTCCGACGAGAGTTCGCTCTTCCTGTACCACTCCATGAGGCCCATGTAGATCGGCAGAAGGGCGAGCCCGGCGAACGAGTAGCGGAGAACGACCATATTGAGAACCAGGATCAGCATGGTCCGGTAGAGCACATGCCCGGATACGATGTGTCCCACTTCGTGTCCGAGGACGGCCTCCACCTCGTCCTCGGACAGGATCTCGAGCATCGAGGAATTGAGGACGATGAACGGCTCGCCGAAGCCCACCGCTCCCGCGTTCACCAGGTGCGTCTGCGAGATGTAGCATTCCGGCGGGTTCTCCACGTCGAGCACCTCGCACACACGCGCCAGGCGCGCGTGAACCCACCCGTACTGCCGATCGGACGTACGCACGGCGTTGGCCTTGAAGGCGAGCCGGATCGCACGCTCGCCGAACAGCGCGAAGATCTTGCGCAGGAGGAGGTCGAACCCCGGGATCTTGCGCAGCGTATTCAGGGCGGCCCGATCCGCCGGGTGTTCCCACGCGACCGCGGCGATCTGTGTGAGGATCCGCCTCTGGTTTTCGTCACCTGCCGACATCAGTCACCCCCTGCGCGTCGAAACGCGCTTGTATCCGTGTGGCCGGCCGGGCCGGGCGGCCGGTTCCGCGCTCCCGGCCCTACGTCCGGTCTCGAATCCCTGTTTCAGCCGCATTCAAGGGTCGGGACGGCTGCACGCGCCGCAGCCGCCGCCAGTGTAGTGTCGCAGCAGTCCTGCGGTCATTCGAGCGCCGCTGCATCCGTCCCCGCGGCGTTGCTCCTCCTCGCAATAGCCCTGCTATTCCTCGTCGGAGCGCCTTGCGGAAGCCGGCGCCCCGGCACTCTCGGTGTCCCGAGGACTTCTGCGACACCACACTAGAGACGGGCGAGCGCCTGCTCGATGTCCTCCGCGAGATCGTCGCCGTCCTCCACGCCCACCGACAGCCGGACGAGTCCCGGCCCGAGCCCGATCTCTCGCTTCTTCTCGTCGGGCACGGAGGCGTGCGTCATCGAGGAGGGAACGCATACCAGGCTCTCGACCCCCCCGAGACTCTCGGCCAACTGAAATACTCCCGTCAGCCCCGCGAAGCGGTTGGCCCGCTCCTCCGTCCCGAGGTCGAAGCTCACCATGGAGCCGAAGTCACGCATCTGACGGCTGGCCAGAGCATGCTGCGGGTGCCCCGCGAGTCCGGGATAGAGCACCGACTCGACTTCGTCGTGGTCGCGAAGGACGCCGACGACGCGCCGTGCGTTCCCGCAGTGGGCCGGCATTCGCAGATGCAGCGTCTTCGTGCCGCGCAGGACGAGCCAGCAGTCGAAGGGACCCGGGATCGCTCCGCTCGTCTTCTGCTGGAAACGAAATCCCTCGGCGAGATCCGGAGAGTTCGTGAGCAGCGCGCCGCCGATCATGTCGCTGTGCCCGTTGAGGAACTTCGTCGTCGAGTGCATCACGATGTCAGCCCCTTCGTCGAGGGGACGCTGGAGGAACGGGGTCGCGAACGTGTTATCGACGGAGAGTACGGCCCCCGCCTCGCGGGCGATCGCGGCGCACCCGGCGATGTCCGTGATCGTCATCGTCGGGTTGCTCGGCGTCTCGACGTGGATGAGGCGCGTCCGGGGGCGGATCGCCGCGCGGACCTGCTCGAGGTCCGAGGTGTTCACGAAATCGAAGGCGACCCCGAACCTCTCCCACACGTAGCGCAGCATGCGGTCGACGCCCCCGTAGACATCGGCGCCGCAAACGAGGTGGTCGCCGGCGCTGAGCACCGTCTTGACGATGGCCTCGGTTGCGGCGAGCCCCGAGGAGAATGCGGCGCCGTACCGCCCGTTCTCCAGTGCGGCCAGGTTCGCCTGGAGGGCCTCGCGCGTGGGGTTCTTGACCCGTGCGTAGTCGTAGCCCTCTCGCGGCGCACCGACGGCGTCCTGGACGTAGGTCGATGTCTGGAAGATCGGCGTCATGATCGCCCCGGTCGTGGGATCGGGACGCTGGCCGGCGTGTATGGCACGGGTTCCGAACCGCTTTGCGGCTGGGTCCACGTCTTCATCTCCGTCTCGGGGACAGGCGTGCGACGCGTGGTGCGATGCGGTCGCGGGTCGTGCGCGCAAGGTATTCCCGACATCGGGGGAGGGCGACCGGAGCCTGCGCCGGCAAGCCGCGCAGACGCCCAGCCGTTAAGATCCCGCGTCCATGTCCTGGCCGCGACCTGATCGGCCCTCCGGGAGAACGCAGCGTGTCAGAGTCACTCATCATTTCCGCTTCGGGCATCCGCGGCGTTGTCGGCAAAGGGCTCACGCCGGAGATCGCGGCCCGTTACGGAGCTGCCTTCGCTTCCCACATCGCCGCCGGCGCTCCGGGCCCGGGACATATCCTGCTTGGGCGCGACAGCCGCGTCTCCGGAGCGGTGCTGCGCGACGCCGTATCGGCGGGGGTCCGGGCGGTCGGGCTGGACGTGTGCGACCTCGGACTCGTCTCGACCCCCACCGGCCTCCTGGCCGTGGAGGAGGACGCCGCCGCGATCGGCGGACTCCTCGTGACGGCCTCGCACAACCCCGCACCGTGGAACGGCCTCAAGCTGGTTGCCCCCGAGGGGCGCTTTCTCTCGCCTGCGGCCGGGAGGGACATCCAGCGACGGTTCGAGGGTAAGCTCGCCTACGCGGGCTCGCGCGACATCGGGAACCTGCGTGCGCGGCAAGGCGCGGACCGCGCGCATATCGAGCGCATTCTCTCGCTCCCGGTGATCGATCGCGAACTGATCGCGTCCCGGACGTTCCACGTCGCCCTCGACTGCGTGCGGGGTGCGGGCGGGCCGATCATGGTTCCCCTCCTGGAACGCCTGGGCTGTCGCGTGAGCGGGCTCGACCTCGAGCCCGATGGCCGTTTCCCCCGGCCCCCGGAACCTCTGGTCGAGAACCTCGGCAGACTCTCCGAGCTCGTCAGCGCGTCGGGCGCGAACATCGGGTTCGCGGTGGACCCCGATGTCGACCGCCTGGCGCTGGTGGACGAGAACGGTCGGCCGATCGGTGAGGACTGGACGCTCGCTCTCGCGGTGGAACTCGTAGCGGCCCGGGAGCCCGGGCCCGTCGTGACCAACCTCTCCGCGAGCCGCCTGATTCAGGACGCGGCGGATCGGATCGGCGTACCCCTGATCCGTACCCCGGTGGCCGAGGCGAACGTCGTGGCCCGCATGCTCGAGTCGGGGAGCACGATCGGCGGAGAGGGTAACGGGGGGGTGATCTACGGGGGGCTGCACCTCACGCGGGACGCCCCGCTCGCCGCCGTCCTCATCCTCCAGTTTCTCGCGGAGAACGACGCCGCGCTGAGCGCCACCGTCGACGCGCGACCCTCGTACCACATCGTGAAACGGACGATCTCCCGCGAAGGACTGAGCGTTGCGGAGGCGCTCGCCGCGATCGCGACCGCCGTGCCGTCCGGGGCGGAGATGGACCGGCAGGACGGGATCCGGCTCGACTGGCCTGATGGATCCTGGATTCACGCCCGCCCGTCCGGCACCGAGCCGATCTTCCGCATCATGGCCGAGGCGCCCGGAAAGGCACTGGCGGGCGAGCGCGCGGACTGGATCGAAACACTGGTACGGCGGACGGTCTGAGCGGCGAATGTGCGGGATCGTCGGGTACGTTGGAGGCGCGGAGGCGGCCCCCCTCCTGCTGAACGGGCTCCGCCGTCTCGAGTACCGGGGATACGACTCGGCCGGCCTTGCCGTTCACAACGGTTCAGGACTCGACCTCCGCAAGTGCGCGGGCCGGGTAGACGACCTGTCGGAACGGCTCGCCGAGAGGCCGGTCTCCGGCCGCGCGGGAATCGCACACACCCGCTGGGCCACGCACGGGGCGCCGACCCCGGAGAACGCTCATCCGCTCACGGACTGCCACGGGAAGGTCGCGCTGGTCCACAATGGCGTGATCGAGAACTGCGACGCGCTCAGGGCGAAGCTCTCCGAACTCGGCCATCTCTTTTCGTCGGGGACCGATACCGAGGTCGTTGCGCACCTGATCGAGGAAGCGTTCGAGGGTAATCTCGAGCGCGCCGTCGCCGCCGCGCTGACTCAGGTGGAGGGCACGCTGGGGCTCGCCGCCATGAGCGTGCACGACCCCGCGCGGATTGTCGTGACCCGTCGCGGTGCGCCTCTGCTGCTCGGGATCGGGGCGAAGGGCGATGAGGCGGGGATGTGGGTGGCTTCGGACGTGGCGGCGGTTCTCGAACACACACGCAACATCGTGTATCTGGACGATGACGAGATGGCCGTCCTCACCCCGTCGGGGCACGACACCATCAGTCTCGGAAAAAGCCGCGGGCGCATCGGGTGGGAGCCCGTCCCGAAGGAGATCAGCCGCATCGACTGGGATCTGGAAAAGATCGAAAAGGCGGGATACCCGCATTTCATGCTCCGCGAGATTCACGAGCAACCGCACACCGTGCGCGACGCGATGCGGGGCCGGCTGCTGGCGGAAGACGGCACGGCCCGGTTGGGGGGGCTCGACGAACTCCGGCCGGAGATCGACCGGGCCGAGCGCATCGTGCTCACCGGGTGCGGGACCAGCTGGCACGCCGGACTGGTGGGGGAATACCTGATCGAGTCGCTTGCCCGGCTTCCGGTCGATGTGGAATACGCCTCCGAGTTCCGGTACCGCGACCCGATCATCCCTCCCCGGACCCTCGTGGGCGGCATCTCCCAGTCCGGAGAGACCGCCGATACGCTCGCGGCCGTGCGCGAAGCCGGGCGGCTCGGAGCCCCGACGTTCGGCATTGTCAATGTCGTGGGATCGACGATCGCGCGGGAAACGCACGCAGGGATCTACACGCACGCGGGACCGGAGATCGGCGTCGCTTCCACCAAGGCCTTCGCGGCGCAGGTCGTCTCTCTCGCCCTCCTCGGTCTCATGATCGCGAGACGCCGCGGGATGAGCCGCGAAGAGGGCCGCGCCGTGGTGCGTGCCCTCGACGGACTTCCCGCCCTCATCCGGGAGGTGTTGGCGACGGAGGGCCACATCCGGCGGGTCGCGGAGGAGTTCGCCGATGCGGGCAACTTCCTCTATCTGGGCCGGGGTCCGAACTTTCCGATCGCCCTCGAAGGGGCGCTCAAACTGAAGGAGATCTCCTACATCCACGCCGAGGGATACCCCGCAGCCGAGATGAAACATGGCCCGATCGCCCTCATCGACGAGAACATGCCCGTCGTGTTCATGGCGCCGCGGGGCCCCATCTACTCGAAGGTCCTCCTGAACATCGAGGAAGTGAAGGCACGCGGCGGCCGGGTGATCGTGCTCGCGACCGGGAAGGAGGCCGATCTGGCCCGCAAGGTGGATCACGTGATCTCCGTGCCGGCGACGCTGCCTCTCCTGCAGCCGATCGTGAACGTCGTTCCGCTGCAGCTTCTCGCGTACCACATCGCGGTACGCCGGGGCTGTGATGTCGACCGGCCGCGGAACCTCGCGAAGACCGTGACCGTCGAGTAGCCGTTCGGTCCGCGGTCCCCGCCAGTTCGCGAAGTGGAGGGGTTACAGGGGCAGAGACCCGGCTGTATGTTTGGGCGTCGCGTCCGCCGCCGGGCCGTGCCCATCCGGCTGACCGCCTGCGTTGCGTGGTCCATCGGGATCGGGAAGGGAACGGGATGCCAAGCGCCTACCTCCAGGGGATGAAGGAGCAGGTCGCACGATACGCCGGCACGCTGCGTGACGTCGTCATCCTCGCGCCCGTCTACGGTCTGCTGATGTTCACTCTCATGAAGGATCCGCGCCTGACTCGGGAGCAGCGGATTCTGGTGGACGCGGCCATCGCCTACCTCGTGAGTCCGGATGACGTGATCCCGGAAGACGAGGTCGGTCCGTATGGTTTCCTGGATGATGTCTTTTGCTGCGCGTATGTGACGCACCGGATCGGAGAGGAGCTTGGCTGGGATGTGGTGGAGGAGCACTGGACCGGCGATCGCTCGGCGCTCGAGGTCTCGAACAATCTGCTCGCCCGCGAGCGGGAACTGCTCGGCGGCGCCGGAGACGACATTCTCGAGTTTGCGGGACTCCTCGACCGGCGGCCGGACTCCGACGCGGAGCGTCCCCAACTGGTCCTCACGGCGAACCGCGGGTAGCCCCGACAGCCGACCGGGCATCGTCGCGGCCCTGCTCGTGCTCGCCGGGACCGCCGGTGCGGGGCCCCTTGATGCCGCCCAGTATCGTCTGACGGCCCCTTCCGGAGCCGTCGTGGAGTTCGAGGCCGATCTCCTGCTTCGCTTCCGCGATCGCTCCGATTCCCTCATGACGGACCTCGTGGAAGACCCGCTTGTGCTCTATTTCCCGTCATTCGGGCGCGAACTGGACGAATCCGAGGCGCGGGACGCGTGGCCCTGGAATGCGGTCGAAGTCGTGACCGATTCGAGCGCGGCGCTCGTGATGCCGGGGAATCTGAGGGAGGCCGGCCGGGCGTACGAGAGCTATGCGGTGCTCAGGATGCACGCCGTGCGTCAGGATCCCGACGTGGCGTGCGAGATCCTCGTCGCCCGGGAAGTCGAGGCGGTGGACGGGTTCATTGACGGGTGGATCGCGGCGCGACTCCTCTTCGGCGGGCCCGCCTACGAGCCGCTCGACGAACTCGCGTTCGCGCGAGAGGCCGGCGTTCTCACGGGCCTCATCCTCGACCGGTCCAACCGCCAACTCGGTGGCTGCCTCCAGGTTGCGCGCGAGAGTGGCGCGGACGAGATCGCCGCCTACCTCGCCTGGCGAACCGAACGCTACCTCCCCCGAGGCGGGCGATGAGCCTCCGCCTCTACGACTCTCTCTCTCGGCGGCTCCGTGCGTTCGAACCCATCGACCCGGGCCGGGTGCGGATGTACACCTGCGGGCCCACGGTGTATGATCGCGCGCACATCGGGAACTTCCGCGCCTTCACGTGGGAAGACCTGCTTCGTCGCTACCTCCGGTTCCGGGGATACGGGGTCTGCCAGGTCATGAACCTGACGGATGTCGATGATCGGACGATCACGGCGGCGTCCGCCCGGGGCGTGCCGCTGGCCGAGGTCACGGATCCCGTGATCGAGATGTTCCTTGAGGACTGGGAGACGCTGGGGCTCGAGGAACCCGAACACCGGCCGCGCGCAACGCGGTACGTCGAGGGCATGATCCGGCTCATCGAGGCGCTCTCGGAACAGGGACTCACCTACGAGACCGAAGGGTCCGTGTACTTCGCGATCGGGCGTTTCCCGGAGTACGGACGGCTGGCGGGGATCGACTCCCGGCAACTCACGAAGGCCGGCCGGGCCATGGGGGACGAAGAGTACGAGAAGGACGATCCGAGGGATTTCGTCCTGTGGAAGGGCGGCGACCGCCAGGCG
This sequence comes from uncultured Gemmatimonadota bacterium, assembly GCA_964509895.1. Taxonomy (GTDB): domain Bacteria; phylum Gemmatimonadota; class Gemmatimonadetes; order Palauibacterales; family Palauibacteraceae; genus Palauibacter. The sequence goes on along the minus strand of CAZDZJ010000117.1, from coordinate 1,489 downwards.
GATGAAGCCGTGGCGGTGTGGGATTCGCCGTGGGGGCCGGGTCGGCCGGGCTGGCACCTCGAGTGCTCGGCGATGGCGATGCACTACCTCGGGGAGACGCTGGACATCCATGCCGGCGGGGTGGACAACCTCTTCCCGCACCATACCAACGAGATTGCCCAGTCGGAAGGCGCGACGGGGAAGATCTTCTCGAACTTCTGGCTCCACGCCGAACACCTTCAGGTGGAAGGCCGCAAGATGTCGAAGTCGCTCGGCAACTGCTACACGATTCCGGAGTTGGTCCAGCGCGGGCATGCCCCCTCCGCCATCCGTTACCTGCTTCTCAGCGGACACTATCGGTCGCAGCTGAACTTCACCTTCGACGGTTTGGAAGCCGCCGCCAGGGCCGTGACCCGCCTCCACGAGTTCAGGAGCCGGGTGCGCGAGGCCGGCGAGGCCGAGACCGATGCGTCGACGGACCTGACGCAGGTCGCGACCAGGGCGCGGGACGCGTTCGAGACGGCCATGGATGACGACCTGAACGTGAGCGAGGCGCTTTCCGCGGTGTTCGGACTCGTCCGCGAGGCGAATCAGCGGCTCGACCGCGCCCATCCCGGAGCCCCGTTGGGCACCGGGGCCACGCTCGACGTCATCGGCGCATTCGATCGTGTGTTCGGCGTGCTCAATCTGCGCGACCGGGAGTCGTCGGGCAGCGACGATGACCTCGTGGCGTGGGCGACGGCTCGCGTCGGTGAGCGGGAGCGCGCCAGGGCGAACCGGGACTTTGCGCTTGCCGACGGGATTCGGGCCGAACTCGAGGCCCGCGGCGTGATCGTCGAGGATCTGGCCGATCTTACGCGCCTTCGGGTTGGCCCGCGCACGATCCAGGTGCCGCGGGAAGCCGCCTCCGGCTAGGCCCGTCCGTGGCCCGGAAACCCACGCCGGCCGCGCCTGCCGGCCCCTTGCGCGCAGGGTGTGGTGTGGGTTGACGATCAGCCGCCCTCAGCCGTATGTTATTCGACTGTCTTTCGGAAGGGTCGCTGGCGTAGCTCAACCGGTAGAGCGTCGGATTTGTAATCCGGAGGTTGTGGGTTCGAGCCCCACCGCCAGCTCGGTCGAGTCGGACGGACAGCCGCCCGCAGGTGGCGAGCTCCGGATCTCGTCGATCGCGTGTTGGAAACCGGCGGTGGGGTACCGAAGCGGCCAAACGGGGCAGACTGTAAATCTGCTGGCTTATGCCTTCGGAGGTTCGAATCCTCCCCCCACCATTTTCCATCACATCAACCGAAGAAACAAAGGGCTGGGCCCGCGTGCGGGCGAGAACATGGCGCGCGTCGCGGGACAGGCTCCGTGAAACCCGGACCTGCGAGGAGAACGAGGGGCGATGGCGAAGGAAAAGTTCGAGCGAACGAAGCCGCACGTGAACGTGGGTACGATCGGTCACGTGGACCACGGGAAGACGACGCTGACGGCGGCGATCACGCAGGTGCAGGCGAAGAAGGGTTTTGGG
>CAZDZJ010000116.1:0-6572 GCA_964509895.1 uncultured Gemmatimonadota bacterium | reverse complement strand
TCGAGGTCGTTGCGGAACAGCTTCGCCGGCCCACCGTTCGTCGACACCACGAGGTCGAGGTCGCCGTCCCGGTCGAAGTCGAGCGTCGCCACGCCCCGCGCCACGATCGGCTCATCGAATCCCCCGCCCGCCATCGCACCGGCGTCGATGAACCCCCCGCGCCCGTCGTTGCGGAACAACTGCGGCGGCTGCGCGAACGTCACGTCCCCCTGGATCGCCTCGATCTCCGGCTCGATGTGGCCGTTCCCGAGCACCAGATCCACGTAGCGGTCGAGGTCGAAGTCCGCGAAGCGGAGCCCGAACGTGAGCGGCAGCAGCGTCGACCGCGTGAGCCGCGCCGACCCCGCCAGATCCTGGAACAGCCCCTCCTGGATCTGGGTGAACAGCGACACGGGTTCGTTCGAGAAGTTGCCGATCGCGATCGAGAGCTGCCCCCGGTTGAGGATGTCCCCGACGTCGACCCCCATGCCGGCCCGCGCCCGGCCGAACTCGTCGAAGGCGACGCCCGCATCGAGCGCCACGTCGACGAACGTCCCGTCCCCGAGGTTCTCATACAGGAAGTTCTGGTAGGTGTCGTTCGCGATTGCGACGTCCGGGAGGCCGTCCCCGGTGAAGTCGTCGATGACGATGCCGAGCGATTTCCCCTCGGGGTTTTCGAGACCGGATTCCGCCGTCACGTCCCGGAAGCGCCGCGCGGAGGGCGCGCCGGTGCCCGCACCGCCCGCGGGAGCCGGCTCGTTCCGCAGCAGGCGGCAGGACTCGCCGTTGTATTCCTCGGGGGTCGCGTAGGATTTGTTCACGCCGTCGCGGGTGAAGAAGAGGTCCGTTTCGGGCGTCCAGTCGACGTAGTTGCAGACGAGGAGGTCGAGCCAGCCGTCCCCGTCCGCATCGAACCACGCCGCCGCCGTGGACCAGGCGGGATCCGCCGCGCTCGGCGCGTTCCCCGCCGTCCCCGTCTCCGAGGTCGCGTCGGTGAATCGTCCCCCGTCGTTCCGGTACAGCCGGTTGTCCCCGACCGCCGTCACGTAGAGGTCCGTGTCCCCGTCCGCGTCGTAGTCGGCCGCCGCCCCGCCCATACCGTAGATGGGCCGGTCGAGGCCGGCCTCGCGGGTGACGTCGCGGAACGTCCCGTCCCCGAGGTTCCGCAGTAGCGAGGAACGGGCGCCCCGATCCTCCGCCCGTCCCTCCCAGCCCGTGCTGTTCACGAAGAACAGATCCGGCCACCGGTCGCCGTCGTAGTCGAGGACGACGACGCCGCTGCCCATGGTCTCGGGCATCCACTTCTCGCCGAAGGCGCCCGTGGCGTGGACGAAGTCGATCCCCGCCGCCGCCGTCACGTCGGTGAAGCGGATCGAGGTCGTCGCGTCGCTGCCCTGGCGCGCCGTGAAGCTGGGGCGCGTCTGGGTATAGGACGGCGCCTCCGCGTCTTCCGGTTCGTCGGGACCGCAGGCAGCCGCCGCCGCGAGGAGGCAGATCGAGAGAGGTCCGGCGTGGCGAGCGTTCATCGACCTCCGCCGCCGCCCGGTCGCGCCGGTCCCGCCGAACCCGCCGCCGCGCCCGCCGAACTCCCCGCTCCCGACCGCGCGATCGGCCGCAGTTCGTGCGTGTGGATGTCCTGTGCCATCAGGTTCACGCCGGGGTGCTCCGCCCTGTAGGCCCTCGTGATCGCCTGCGCCGCCTCGTCGATGCTGTAACGCTCGAACGCCGCCTGGCCCAGCGCCGCCTCCTCGTCGCGTCCCAGCGCCCGCAGGCTCAACGTGCGGTTCCAGTGCGCCTCTCGATGCTCGGGATCGATGGCCAGCGTGCGGTCGAACGCCACGATTGCCGCCTCGTACCGCTGATCCAGATACCGCGTCCGGCCGAGCTGGAACCAAGCCTCGCGATCCTCGGGGAAGGCGTCCAGCACGGCAAGATACGCCGCCTCGGAGGCATCATACACGCCGTCCTCCTGGTGCGCGCCGCCCCACACCCACGCCACGCGCGCGTTGCCCGGTTCGATGGTTTCGGCCCGTTCGAGGTTGTCGAAGGCGTCGTCGAGGTTGCCGGCGATGAGCGCCATGCGGGCCAGGTTGAGCGGTCCGTCCACCCGGTCCGGGAAGAACTCGGCCACGCGCTCGAAGGGGCGCTCCGCCAGCCGGTCGTTCCCCTCGCGGAGGAGCGCGATCCCGTAGTCGTTGTAGCGGACCCAGATCTCCTCGTCCTGTTCCTCGGCCGTGACCGGATCCACGCGGCCGCCCACCCCGATTGCGACCTCATCGCGCGCGATCTCAGTCACCGGCAGGTCCGGGACCTCGTCGAACTCCGCGAACCCCTGCGGGTTGGCGCCGAACGCGAACTCCGTGTACGCCCGGTCGAACTTCCGCCACAGGACGCGCGCCCGCGCCGTCAGCGACCCTTCGGGCAGGTCGGGCGGAAGCGTGATCCGGTAGTGGGCGACATCCGCGCTCCCGGGGCCGATCACGTTCACTCCCGCGGTGACGTGGATGTCCTGCGCGTTCCGTTTCTGGATCGGCCGGCCCTCGCGGTCGAGGATCACCGACTTGAAGACGTGCGCCATCGGATCGAGGTGGCCGTCCGGCCCGATCTCGCCGCTGATCGCGATCCGCCGGCCTTCGGCGTCCACCAGCTCGAACTCGAGCCAGCCCTCGTTGGAGTCGTTCGTCCCGCCGGGGAAGGTGTGGCCCACGCCCTGGTTCCGGACCACGACCTCGAACATCACCGTCTCCCCCGGAGACACGCTCGGCGGCGAGAGATCGAGCCCCATCTCGGGATCGTCGCCGGGGCCGCGCCGGATGGCGAAGATGTCCACCCGCAGCTTCTCGTCCCGCAGGAACTCCTCGATGCGGCGGATCGTCGCCGTGTCGCCCCGCAGGAAGGGAAGCGCCGTGTTCACCGCGAGGAACCGGTGCGAGCGCACGCGTCCGTTCTCGGCCGAGACGTCGCCCAGCGGCGCCTCCTCCCACGGCATGTGACAGTCCTGGCACACGCGCGCGGCCGCGGGCAGGTAGAAGGTGCGCGAAGCGTTCCGCGCCACGCCGCTGTCGTGCCATGCGTCGTACTCGTTCTGTCCCCGCAGCCAGCGGTAGTTATTCACGGGCTCGGTGAGGCTCACCTTGTGGCAGGTGGCGCAGAACTCCGACGTCGAGTGCACCGGCTTCAGGAGCTGCCCCATGTGGACGGAGGGCTTCGCCTTGAGCGCCGCGTCGTGCAGGTAGGCGCCGAGCGTGCCGGCCTCGGCGTCGGCGAACAGGTAGGGGTCCTCCTGCTCGTCGGCGATGTTGTAGTTGCCGTTGCCGGTGTTGTCGTGGATGCGGTCGATCGCGTGGCAGGCGAGGCAGGTGAGCCCCGCCTGCGCCTCGACCGTGGCGGGGTCGATCGGCGCGTCCATGGCGCCGGCGAGCATGAGCGCGGGGTCGTGGCACCCGCTGCACCACTTGCTCTTCACGCGCCCCGCCGCGTCCGGCTCGAGCCCGAACGCCCGCAGGTGCGCGATCACCTCCGGCCCCGCCTCCAGCGATCCCTCCCGCATGTCCTCGATCGTCGCCGTATAGAAGGGGTTGTTGAAGGAGGCGAAGCGGTGCGCGGACGTCGCCCACTGGGCCGTCACATCGGGGTGGCAGCGCACGCACTGGGTCGCGCCGATGAGTTCGTCCGCCGCGAACCCCCGCCGCTCCACCTCGGAGCGGACGCGGTCCGCGCGCTCCCGGGCCGCCTGCGCGGCGAGCTCTCCCGCCTCCGTGCGGGTGATGATGCGGGAGGGCAGATACGTCCCGGTGCTCGTCGTCGTCGCGGCCGGGAAGAACGGACTCTCGGGCGGCACGAGTCCGGTCGGGACGAAGTCGGAGTCGACAAAGCGCGACACGTCGCGGTCGCGGCCCCCGGGGCCCTCGTTCAGGCCCTGCGCGAGCGCGGCTTCGGCCTCCGGCGTGAGCTGCAGCCCCCGGTGCGTGAGGCTGTGCCAGGCGACGAGGACGACGAGCACGCCTGCGGTCGCGAGCGCGAAGCGGCGGGCCCGCACGCCGGGCGGACGCGCGTAGCTCACGAGCCGGTGCCCGGCGTAGGCGGAGACGATGAGGACGGCGCTTCCCACGTGCGCCCACCACGCCCAACTGTTCTCGCGGCTCGCCGCCGCGGTGAGGATGAAGAGTCCCGTGAGGACGAGGACGCCCCCCACCAGCCCCATCCCGATCCCCGTCAGAATCGAGGCGCGGTGCTTCCGCTTCCAGACGGTCGGGAGGTGCGCCGCTAGGAACCCGAACATGACCGCGGCCAGCAGGAGCCCGACGCCGGTGTGCGTGAGCACCATCGCCTGGAAGAGCTGGGGGAGCGAGTTCTCTCCCACCGCGAAGAACTCGAGCCCCAGCCCGTCCGCGAGACGGTTCGCGAGCAGGTAGAGCGTGTTCGCGAGCATGAACACGGCGACGCCCAGCCCGAACCGCAGCCAGCGCCGGTGCCCCGCCCCCAGGATGGATGGCAGCACGGACCGCGTACGCCGGCCTTCTTTGCCGGAGGTGCTCGTCACGCTGGAATCCGCCCCGTTCGAGGCTCTCCGATCCCTCTCCCGCCCTCGTCCGCCCATGGGTCAAACGAAACCGCGCGCGGTGCCGCGGCGCAACCAATCCGACGCCGAGCCTCCGCCGCCGGTTGCCTCCCGAAGTCTATTATGTTCTTAGTAGATCATGCGGGCGTATCGTAACGTCAAGGAGGTCGGATGCCGACAGGAACCCGAGCGATCGCCTTTGCGGCGACGCTTCTCTTCGCCTGCGGGACCGGGGCCGGCACCCACGCCGGCGGCCCCCAGGTCGTCACCGACACGCGCGGCGACACGACGGTCGTGCGGACGCTGTCCGGCAGCGTGTGGGGCGCCGACGCCGCGCTGGTCCCGGAGTTGTCGATCGGCGAGATGGAAGGGCCGGACGAACTTCTCTTCGGCCGCATCGCGTCGATCGCGGTGGACAACGAAGGACGCATCTACGTGCTGGACGGACAGGCGCTGAAGCTTCGCGTCTTCGATCCCGCCGGAGCGTACATCGAGACGCTGGGAGGACCCGGCGAGGGACCGGGCGAGTTGCGCACGGCCGAGTCGGTCGTGCTGCTCGCCGACGGCCGCGTGGCGGTGAACGACCAACTCGGCTTCCGGGTCCAGGTGTATCGGCCCGGAGGCGGCGAGCCGGAGGCATGGTCCTACAGCGCGGGCGGCGTGATCCTCCGCCTGCGGCAACTGTACGCTGACCGTCGTGGGCGCATCCTCGTCGTCGCTCCTCAGCGCTCTCCGAGTGGACGCCTCGTGCCCCAGGTCATCGTTCTTGACGCCAACGGGGCCCCTCGGGACACCCTTCTCCCTCCGGGCGGGGATTTCGAGCCGCCCTCGGTTGAACTGGAACTCGCGATGGGCGCCGGACGCGCCCAAACGATATCGCAGCCCGTGCCGCTGACGGCGCGGCGCTATTGGACGTTGAACCCGGACGGACGCTTCGTGTCCGGCATCTCCACCGACTACCGCATCGACGTGCAGCGAGACGACGGGGTGCTGCGCATCGAGCGCCTCCACGAACCGGTGGCCGCGCCCGAGGCCGAGCGCGCCTATCACCGCGAGCGGCTGACGCGGGCGTTGCGCGTCACGCAGCCCGACTGGGAATGGAACGGGCCGCCGGTCCCCGGCACCAAGCCTCCCTTCCGTGAGCTCATCGCCGGACGGGACGGACGAATCTGGGTCCGGCTGTGGACGGAGGCCCACCCCGAGGACAATGTGGACCATGACCCCGATGACCCGCGCTCGGAGCCCGTGGCGTGGCCTTCCCCGCTCCGCTACGACGTGTTCGAGCCGGACGGCACCTACCTCGGAGCCGTGAACCCGCCGGAGGGATTCGCCGACTACCCGCAGCCCGTCTTCGACGGCGACCATGCGTGGGCGGTGACCCGTGACGCCTTCGATGTCGAGCGCGTCGTCCGCTTCCGCATCGAGGTGCCCGAGAGATGATTCGTGACCGGAGCTGTGGCCGGGGAACGTTCCCGCGGGAACGTCCGCCAGCGCGCCTGCTCCCGGCCGTCCTGGCCTTGACGGCCTGCGCGGAACCGGAACCCGGCACGCCGCCGTCGCTCGACGAGCCCGTCACGCTCGAGCGGGTGCGGACGGTGATTCGGCAGGACACGACCGCCGGCACGACGTGGCTTCATCGACCCACGGAGCTTCGGTATGACCCCGTCAGCGGGCACCTGTTCGCGCTGGAGTGGGCCGACGACAGGATCGCGGAGTTCACCATCGAAGGCGAGTTCGTGCGCTACTTCGGCCGTGGCGGCGAGGGACCCGGCGAGATCGGCAACCTTCGGGGCTTCGCGGTGGGAACGGGACACGTGACCGTTCTCGACGCGGGGAACGGCAAATTGGTCGTGTTCGATCGCCACACGGGCAACGTGCGGCGCGAGATCAGGCTCGATCGGCGGCTGCAGGGCATGGCGGCCGTCTCCGACACGGTGCTCGCCGTGATGCCCGGGCCGAACGGGACGCTGATCGAGCTCTTTCACATCGACGGCCGCAGCCGGGGCTCGTTCGGGGACGCGAGTTACCTGGA
>CAZDZJ010000115.1:0-3341 GCA_964509895.1 uncultured Gemmatimonadota bacterium | reverse complement strand
CGGTGATCGGCGCACCGGTGCGGCCGGAGGGAGCGATGGAGCGGGAATGCCGACCATCAATCAGCTGGTCCGGAAGGGCCGCAGGAAGGTCCACAAGAAGAGCAAGGCGCCGGCGCTCGAGGGGAACCCTCAGAAGCGCGGCGTGTGCACGCGCGTGTACACGACGACGCCGAAGAAGCCGAACTCGGCCCTGCGGAAAGTCGCCCGTGTGCGACTCACCAACGGATACGAGGTCACCGCGTATATCGGAGGCGAGGGCCACAACCTCCAGGAACACAGCATCGTGCTGATCCGGGGCGGGCGCGTGAAGGATCTGCCGGGTGTGCGGTATCACATCATTCGCGGCACCCTCGACGCATCGGGCGTGGACGACAGGAACCAGGGCCGGTCGAAGTACGGTTCGAAGAAGAGAAAATAGCTCGGAATTATTCGGAGATTCGAGCGGGCCGAACATGGTTGGGCCCGGCCTCGGAGTCCGCGGCCGGGCTTTATTTGCGAAGTCTCCGGGTGATTCCGGAGCCGGACATGGCGAAACGAGATGCCACGACGAAACCGCGCCGAACAGCGTGACGTGATTCCGGACTCCCGGTATGGGAGCACGGAGGTCACGAAATTCATCAACATGCTGATGCTGGACGGAAAAAAGTCGCTCGCGGAGCGGATCTTCTACGAGGCCATGCAGAGCATCGAGATGAAGACCGGACAGCCGGCGATGAATGTGTTCCGCCAGGCGCTGCAGAACGCGAAGCCGATTCTCGAGGTCCGGAGCCGGCGCGTTGGGGGCGCGACGTACCAGGTGCCCATGGAGGTGTCGTATCGCCGGCGCGATTCACTCGCACGCCGGTGGCTGGTCCAGCACGCGCGCGCGCGGTCCGGAAAGACGATGTCGCAGCGCCTCGCCGGCGAACTGCTCGACGCCGCCCGCGGCGACGGGGGTGCGGTGAGGAAGAAAGAGGACGTCCACAGGATGGCTGACGCGAACAAGGCGTTCGCGCACTATCGCTGGTAATGGTCGTGTCCGGCACCCGAGGTCCGACAGATAGAGATCCATAGATCGACCGATGGAGAGAAGAACGCCGCTGGAGCGGCTTCGGAATATCGGCATCATGGCGCACATCGATGCCGGGAAGACGACGACGACCGAACGGGTGCTGTTCTACACCGGCCGGACGCATCGCCTGGGCGAAGTGCATCACGGCGACGCGACGATGGACTGGATGGAGCAGGAGCAGGAGCGCGGCATCACGATCACGTCGGCTGCCACGACCTGTAACTGGACGCACGAAGGCGAACCCTACCGCATCAACATCATCGACACGCCGGGGCACGTCGACTTCACGGTGGAAGTGGAGCGCAGCCTCCGGGTGCTGGACGGCGCCGTGGCACTCTTCTGCGCGGTGGGCGGCGTGGAGCCGCAATCCGAGACCGTGTGGCGTCAGGCCGACAAGTACGGCGTTCCGCGTATCGCCTTCGTCAACAAGATGGATCGCGTCGGGGCGGACTTCATGAACGTCGTCCGCATGATGCGCGAGCGCCTCGGGGCGAACGCGCACCCCCTGCAGATCCCGCTCGGCGAGGGCGAACTCTATACGGGGATGGTCGACCTCATTCGCCAGGTCAAGGTCGTCTACGACGACGAGTCGCTGGGTGCGCGCTGGAGCGAAGGCCCGGTACCGGACGCACTCCTCGAGCAGGTAGCGGAGCTGCGAGGCGCGCTGATCGAAGCTGCGGTCGAATACGACGAACCCATGCTCGAGAAGTATCTCGAAGGGGAGGAACTCACCGACGCGGAGATCCGCGGCGCGGTGAGGAAGGCGACGCTGGCCAACGGGATCACGCCGATCCTGTGCGGCTCCGCCTTCAGGAACAAGGGCGTACAGCGCCTGCTCGACGCCGTGATCGACTTCCTCCCCTCTCCGCTCGATGTCCCCCCCGTCACCGGTCACCTCCCGCAGCAGGATGAGACGGAGGTCGAGCGTCCGGCCGACGAAGCGGCGCCTTTCTCGGCCCTCGCCTTCAAGATCGCGACGGATCCGTATGTCGGACGCCTGACCTATTTCAGGGTCTATTCCGGCACCGCGAAGGCCGGCTCGAAGGCGCTGAACTCTTCCCGGGGCCGAAAGGAACGTTTCGGACGGCTCCTCCAGATGCACGCGAACAAGCGCGAGGAGCGTGACGAAGTGTTCGCGGGCGACATCGCGGCGGCGATCGGGCTCAAGCACACGCGCACGGGAGATACGCTCTCGTCGAACACCGACCCGATCGTGCTCGAGTCGATGAGCTTTCCCGAGCCCGTGATCCGGGTGGCGATCGAGCCGCGGACGAAGGCGGACCAGGACAGGCTGGCGGGGGCCCTCGCGAAGCTGGCCGAGGAAGATCCGACGTTTCGAGTCTACACCGATGAGGAAACGGGACAGACGATCATCAGCGGGATGGGCGAACTCCATCTCGAGATCATCGTCGACCGGCTGCAGCGCGAGTTCAGGGTCAACGCGAACGTCGGGCGGCCGCAGGTGGCCTACCGCGAGACGATCCGCAAGGCCGTTCGCAAGGTGGAGGGCCGCTTCGTGCGGCAGACCGGCGGACGCGGACAGTTCGGTCACGTGATCATCAACCTCGAGCCCACGGATCCGGGTGGCGGCTTCATCTTCGACTCCGAAATCCGGGGCGGGAACGTGCCGCGCGAGTACGTGCTCTCGGTCGAACAGGGGATTCGCGAGGCGCTCGATTCGGGAATCGTCGCCGGCTACCCGATCATCGACATCAAGGCCACGCTCATCGATGGCTCGTACCACGAGGTCGACTCGAGCGAGATGGCCTTCAGGATCGCGGGTTCGATCGCGCTCAAGGAAGGCGCGCGCAAAGCCCAGCCCGTCCTGCTCGAGCCCGTCATGAACGTGGAAGTCGTCACACCCGATGACTATCTCGGGGATGTGATGGGGGACCTCTCCAGCCGGCGCGGCAAGATCGGCGGCATGACGCAGCGTTCCTCCGCCCAGGTTGTCGGTGCGTCCGTGCCGCTGTCGGAGATGTTCGGGTACGCGACTTCGCTACGCTCGATCAGTCAGGGCCGCGCGGTCTACACGATGCAGTTCTCGCACTACGAGGAAGTTCCGGGCTCCAAGACGGCGGAGATCGTCTCCGCCAACGGGGCATAGGCAGACACGGCCTGCCGACGGTCGGGCCGAGACGAAAAAAACGGAGAACGAGGGGCGATGGCGAAGGAAAAGTTCGAGCGAACGAAGCCGCACGTGAACGTGGGTACGATCGGTCACGTGGACCACGGGAAGACGACGCTGACGGCGGCGATCACGCAGGTGCAGGCGAAGAAGGGTTTTGGG
>CAZDZJ010000114.1:0-22913 GCA_964509895.1 uncultured Gemmatimonadota bacterium | reverse complement strand
GTCGGCGGACACGTAGAGGCAATTGCCGTAGTGGTAGCGGGCGTCTTCCAGGTTCGAGCGAGCGTCCTCCATTGCTACGAGGAAGTCCCCGTAGAAGGGGAGCGCGCGAGTGCACGCTCCGAGCTGCTCGTAGGCGAGACCGACCTCGTACAGCAACTCGGGAGACGGATCTTCCTCTCCAGCCAGGAGCGCGAGGCGCAGCGAGAGGGCGCGGGCGTAGTCGCCTTCGTCCGCGTGATAGTCGGCCAGCGAACGCTGCAGTCCGGCGGGGAGATATCCCAATCCCCAGCTCACGAGGGGCTGAAGCGCCCGCGACATGTTTTCCGTCGCACCCCGCTCCCGGGCGGACCAGGCGAGTCCGGCGAGCGAGGCTGCCGCCTGATGCCGCAGCCGGGGGTCGTCCTCCGTGAGCGTCTCGTAGACGGTGAGCGCATCATCGACATCGCCGCGCATTGCGTAGGCGTGCCCGAGGCGCAGGAGCAGTTCGTCCGTGTCCCCGCCGACGCGCCGGGCGAGGAGGTATTCGGCGATCGCCTTGTCCATGTCCCCGACGGCCAGGTATCGGTCCCCGCGAACGATGGAGCGGTCATCGGGGTCCGCGCACGCCACCGGCAAGACCGCCGCCAGGATCCCGACGGTCCCCGTCACGATCCGCCATCGGATGGTCACCATGGGCGCCTCTTGCCGGCCTTGTTCCCCAATCGTCTCAATTCTCCCCGCTTTCGATGCCGCCACCGGCCTTGCCCGTTGCCTCGCGCGCAGGTCCCGGGACGCCCTTTCGCGTCCACCGTCGCACGAGGCCGTACAACAAGATACAGCGCAGGGCGGATACACCGTCTCGCCATCCGATCTTCTTGCCCTCCGCATACGTTCGTCCCGCGTACGAGATGCCCACTTCATAAACGCGCCAGCCCCCCATGGCGATCTTCGCCGTGATTTCCGGCTCGACGCCGAACGCACGCTCCTCGATGGTAAGCTGCTCGATCACTTCCCGGCGGAAGCACTTATAGCACGTCTCCATGTCGGTCAGGTTGAGGTTCGTCACCATGTTCGACAGCCGCGTCAGCCACTGGTTCCCCACATAGTGCCAGTAATAGAGGACCCGGTGCGCCTGTCCGCCCATGAACCTCGACCCGTAGACGACATCCGCTCTACCGGAGAGGATCGGCTCCAGCAGCCGCGGGTAGTCGGCGGGGTCGTACTCGAGATCCGCGTCCTGGATGATCACGACGTCGCCGCTGACCCCCCGGAATCCGGTCGATAGCGCGGCCCCCTTCCCCCGGTTCCGGTCGTGAAGGAAAACCCGGTCGACGAGCCCTTCGGTTCTCAGGTCATCCAGGATGGACGCGGAGGCATCGGCCGAGCCATCGTCCACCGCGACGAGTTCCACGTCCGGGGCGACCTCCTTCACGCGCCGCACGATGGCCTCGAGCGTCGCCTCCTCGTTGTACACGGGCATGACTACCGAGACGCGCGCCCGCCCGTCCTCCGCCATGCCCGACTGCGCGATCATTCCGGTGCCCCCGAGCGGCCGGCCGACCCAATCCCGCTGAAGTAATCGACGGTCCGCTTCAGACCGGTCCGGAGCGGGATGCGGGGCACCCAGTCCAGCTGCTCGCGCGCAAGGGAGATGTCCGGGCAACGCACCTTCGGGTCGTCGGTGGGCAGCGGACGGATTTCCACAGTCGACGCGGACCCCGTGGCCGCGAGCACGAGATCGGACAACTCCCGGATCGTGTACTCGCCGGGGTTGCCCAGGTTTACGGGCTCGTGGGTCTCGGCGTTGAAGACACGCCAGATCCCCTCCACGAGGTCGGACACATAACAGAAGCTCCGCGACTGGGAGCCGTCTCCGTAGACTGTGAGCGGCTCTCCCCGGAGTGCCTGGACGATGAAGTTCGAGACCACGCGGCCATCGTCCGGGCGCATCCGCGGTCCGTACGTGTTGAAGATCCGCACGATCCGCGTATCCACGCCGTGCTCGCGGTGGTAGGCCATCGTGATGGCCTCCGCAAACCGTTTCGCCTCGTCATACACGGAGCGCGGACCGACGGGGTTCACGTTCCCCCAGTACGATTCGGGCTGGGGATGGACGAGTGGATCGCCGTAAACCTCCGAAGTGGATGCGAGCAGCAGCCGGGCGCCGCGCGCCCTGGCCAGACCGAGGGCGTTGCGCGTACCCAGGGCTCCCGCTTCGAGCGTCGGGATCGGGAAGCGCAGGTAGTCTACGGGGCTGGCCGGGGAGGCGAGGTGGAACACGCCGTCGACCCTCCCCTCGATCCGGAACGGCTCCGACACGTCCAGCTCGAGGAACTCGAAATCCCGCTCGTCCCGGAGGTGCCTCAGATTGCGCCGGCTCCCGGTGATCAGGTTGTCGATGCCCACGACCGCGTGCCCTTCGGCGAGGAGGCGGTCGGTGAGGTGGGAACCGACGAAGCCGGCGGCGCCGGTGACGACGAGCCTCACGCGGACTCCCCCGGACCGATCTGCCTGCGACCGACCGAGTAGTGCTCGAAACCTCGTGACGCCATGCGGTCGGGGTCGAACACGTTGCGTCCGTCGAACACGATGGGGCGAGCCATGCGTCCGAGGACATCGGACCAGTCGGGACGCCGATACTGGAGCCATTCCGTTACGACGACGAGCGCATCCGCCCCGTCGAGGGCTTCGTATTCGTTCGCGGCGTATTCGACCGCATCGCCGAGATAGAACTCGCGCGACTGGTCCATGGCGGCCGGGTCGTGCGTCACCACGGATGCACCCCGCTCGCGCAGCGACCCGGCAATCGCGCGGGAGGGCGCCGCCCGCATGTCGTCCGTGCGCGGCTTGAACGCCAGGCCCCAGAGAGCGAAGCGCAAACCTGAGAGATCGTCGCCGAACCGCTTCCGGATTTTCCGGACGAGGACGGTGGTCTGACGATCGTTCGCGTCGGCCACGGACCTCAGGATCCCCAGGTCGACGCCCTGCTCCTCCGCGGAGCGGATGATCGCCCGCACATCCTTGGGGAGGCAACTGCCGCCATACCCCGTGCCGGCATAGAGAAAGGCCGATCCGATGCGAGGGTCCGAACCCACGCCCCGTCGCACGCGCTCGATGTCGGCTCCGGTCTGTTCGCAGAGTTCGGCGAACTGGTTCATCATGCTGATGCGCGCGGCAAGCATCGCGTTGGCCGCATACTTGGTCAGTTCCGCGGAGGCGATGTCCATGAAGATCAGTGGGTTCCCCGAGCGGATGAACGGTGCGTACAGTTCCTCCATGCGCCGCCGGGCGTGGTCCGAGTCCACCCCGCACACCACCCGGTCCGGGTACAGGAAGTCTCCTACCGCATCCCCTTCCTTGAGGAACTCGGGATTGGAGCACATGTGGAAGGGCGCCTCGGTCCGTCGGGCGATCTCGGCCCGCACCAGGTCGCAGGTTCCGACCGGGACCGTGCTCTTCATGACGACGACGGCATCCGGGCGAAGTTGGTCGCCGATCACGCGCGCAGCGTCGCGGACGAAGTCGAGGTCCGCCACGCCGTCCTGGCCCGGCGGCGTCCCTACCGCCACGAAGATAATGGCGGCGGTGCGGACGGCCTCCGCCACGTCCGTCGTGAAGCCAAGTCGTCCGGCAGCGAGGTTCTCCGAGATCAGGCGCTCGATCCCCGGTTCGTAGATCGGAACATCGCCGGCGTTCAGACGCCGGATCTTGTCTTCATCGACGTCCGCACATATCACGCGGTTACCGGCCCCGGCCAGACACGCGCCCGCCACCAGCCCTACGTATCCGGTGCCGATCACGGTGACTTCCATCAGGTTCCCTCTCGCTCTTCGTTCAGTTGATCGGGCGCCGCCCAGCCGCCATCAGGTGGCGGATGAACTCGCAACCCAGTCCATGGTGGAGTGCACGCACGCCCGCAGGTCTCGCTCCGCGCGCCAGCCGGTCGCGGCCCGCAGCCGCTCAGGGTCTCCAACGACCGCCGTGGGTTCGCCTTCCCGCACAAGGGCCGGGTCGCAAACCACTTCGGGCTGGATCTCTGCCCTCTCGAGTACCCATTCGAGAAGGCTTCGGATCATCGTCGGGATCCCGGAGCAAACGTTGTACGCCCGGTGCGGCGATCCGTCGAGATCGGCGATGTCCGCGAGTGCCCGAACGCCGTCGCGAACGTCCGTGAAATCGCGGGTGACGTCCAGGTTTCCGACGGCGAGTCGCGGCTCGCGCGTGCCCCGCCGAATCGCGAGGGCGCGACGGCAGAGGCTCGGGAGCACGAACACGGCTCGCTGCCCCGGTCCGGCAAGCGGAAAGAGCCGCGCCACGATGACGCGCAGGCCCAGAGCCGCACCGACACCGCGGGCCAACACGTCCTGAGCGGCCTTGGTGGCCCCGTACACACTTGCGGGCCGAAGCGGCGTGCGTTCTCCAATCGGCCCGCCGCCCGCGTGGCCGTACGCGTCGGCGGACCCCGCCACGACCACGGTCTGCACTTGCCGCGGGGCTCGCGAGGCCGCCGCAACGAGGCTCATGGTCCCCGACGCGTTTACTGCAAGGGCGTCGAGGGACTGCTCGCTCGCCTCGGCTCCGGATGAGAAACCTGCCAGGTGGAAAATCCGGCGCGGACGGGCCGCGTTCACGACGGATGCGACGCCATCGGCGTCACGCACATCGAGCCGCCTCCATTCGGTCGCCGCGCGGTCGTGCGAGGGGAGGGTTCCTTCGGCCGGGGCCTCCCCGAGCATCGTCGCGGTCACCTCGTACCCGCGGCCCAGCAGATGCTGGACGAGGTGCTGCCCGACGAATCCGTCGCCGCCCGTGACGAGGACCCTCACGGCAAACCCCGGGGAAGGAGATTAAAGGACACGCGCCAGGCGCCGTGCTGCGTAGGTCACGACCAGATCCGCTCCGGCCCGGCGGATCGCGCGGATCGCCTCCAGGCTGCTCGCTTCGGCGTCCAGCCAGCCGCGCGCTCCGGCCGCCTCGATCATCGCGTATTCCCCGCTCACCTGATACGCGGCCGTCGGCATCCGGAACTCGTCCTTGACCCGCCGGAGGATGTCGAGACTGGGCAGCGCGGGCTTGATCATGACGAGATCCGCCCCCTCGGCGATGTCGAGACGCACCTCGCGGATCGCTTCGTCCGCGTTGCGAACGTCCATCTGATACCCGCGTCGATCCCCGAAGGCGGGGGCGGAGTCCGCCGCGTCCCGGAAGGGGCCGTAGAAGGCGCTCGCGTATTTTGCGGCATAGGAGAGGATGGCCACGTCCTCAAGGCGCGCTTCGTCGAGCGCGGCGCGGATCGCTCCGACCCGGCCATCCATCATGTCCGAGGGCGCAACGACATCCGCCCCGGCGAGCCCGTGACTGACGGCCTGGGCGGCGAGCCGTTCGAGCGTCGGGTCGTTCGCGACGCAGTCGCCGTCGAGGATCCCGCAGTGGCCGTGGTCCGTGTATTCGCACAGACAGACATCCGTGATCAGGACCAGATCGGGAAGGGCGCGCCGAAGCGCGCGCAGCGAGCGCTGGATCACGCCGTCCGGCTGGTCCGCGCGCGACCCCCGGTCATCCTTGCTCGCGGGCAGGCCGAACAGGAGAACGGCCCGTATCCCCTCCTCGAACGCGGCGCCCGCTTCGTCCACGGCCGCCTCGACCCCGAGACGGTCGACGCCGGGCATCGAGGCGATCGGCTGCCGCGGCGGTCCGCGGTCGTCGATGAACATGGGATAGATGAGATCCGAGGCCTCGACCCGCGTCTCCCGCACCAGTTCCCGCAACGCGGCGGTGCGACGCAGCCGGCGCGGCCGGGAGGCGGGGAAGGACGCCTCAGACATGGCCGTGAGCTTCCGCAAAGCGGCCCGGCCGGGAAGCGGCCGACACGAGGGCTTCCACGAGCCCGGGCACCGAGTGCGTCGCGGCCACGACGTGCACCGGCAGCCCGAGCCCGGACAACGTCGACGCGGTAACGGGACTGATGGCGGCCACGAGAGCTCCGCCGGTCTGCGCGCCAACAAGCTGCACGAAGGCGCGGGCGGCCGATGAGGCCGTGAAGGTCAGCCAGTCTCCGCGACCCCGCTCGATGAACTCCCGCAGAGCGTCGCGCACCTCGCGGTTGACGTCCACGGCGTAGGCCGCGGCAACGTCGACCCGCACTCCGGCCGCGACCAATCGCTCCCGCAGCACCGGGCGGGCTCCCTCGGCCTGGACCAGGAGCACCCGGGCCTCCGGGAGTTTCTCGGGGCGGATCCCGGCTACGATCTCGTCCGCGAGCGCCTCCCCGCGATAGACCGGGGGCACGAGGCACTCCGCCACACCCAGGGTTCGCAGTGCGTCGGCGGTCGCCGGACCCACGGCCGCAAAACGGGTCGCCGCCCGTTCCAGCCTCGACTCGAGCCTGCGCGCCGCCTCGGCGAGGTGCCCGACGGCGTTCACGCTCGTGCAAGCGACCCAATCGTATGCGGGCAGTCGCGCGGCCGCCCGCTCCAGCGCCGTGGGGTCGGATGGAGCGGTCAACCGGATGGTGGGCGCCGTCGTCACGACCGCCCCCGCGGCTTCCAACAGCGTGCGGAGGGTCCCGGTCTGCCCGGCGGGCCGCGTGACCAGCACGTGCTGGCCCGCGAGGGGGGGAGGAATCACCGAACCGCCGATGCGAGACGACCGGCCGCGAGAATCCCCGCGTCCGGTCGCTGGTTATCGGTCCAGGCGCCGCCGAGATGCGTCCTCAGGACGCCTTGACGACTTTCCCCGCCTTGATGCACCGCGTGCAAACGCGTACCCGGCGACGACGCGAATCCTCCACGATTCTCACCCGTTGGAGGTTCGGCATGAAGCGCCGCTTACGCTTGTTGTTCGCGTTGCTGACGTGGTTCCCGACGCCGGGTCCCTTGCCGCACACGTAACAGAAATTCGCCATAGTTCGCTCAGCTACCCGCTCAGTGCACGAACACGGAGTCGGCAAGCAGGAAGGTCGGGGAGGAAGGAATCAACCCGCTCATGTTCTCCATGACCGCGCCGCTCTCGACCCATACGGCGGCGATCGAATCGTTGAACGTGTACACCTGCCCCGACACGGCCACGCTGTCGCCGCCGTAGATCGTCGTCTCGCTCATCCGGAGGATCTGGATCGGGTCGGCCTCCAGCAGCACCGGATAGGCGACATCAGGGGAGAGCTGAAGCGCGAACGCGCCCTCCCCCAGCCCCGTCGAAACGCGGATTCCCGGAATCACGACACGCCGGTTGACAGCCCCACCCGGATTGACAAGCAGGTCGGACGCGTCCAGATCCCGGGCCGCCTCGACGGCGGCCGCTTCGGCTTCGGCGCGGGCCTCCTCGATATCGCGCGACTGGAGGCTCAGCCAGTACATGAACCCTCCGATGGCCGCGAGCGCGACGATGCTCAGGATGACGCCGAGTCCACCTTCACCTTTGTTGGACATGTCTCTTCTCCAGGTTACTCACGCCTCGCGATCGGTGAATTCGATGAGCGCCAACTCCGCTCCATCGCCCTTCCGCGAACCCAGCTTCAGGATTCGAGTATATCCGCCCGGTCGATCTTCGAAACGCGGACCGATCTTCTCGAAGAGCTTCCGCAGTGCCGCGCGGTCCGCGATCTGCCGGCCGGCAAGCTGCCGGCTGTGCAGATCGCCACGCTTGGCCCAAGTGATGAGCTTTTCGGCAAACGGCCGCAACTCCTTCGCCTTCGCCTCGGTCGTTCGGATTCGCTCATGCAGGATGAGGCTCGTCGCCATGTTTCGCAGCATCGCCTTCCGATGACTGCGCGTCCTGCCGAGTTCCCGCCCCTTCTTCCTATGCCTCATCGTCGCTCCGAGCACCGTTCTCCGCCAGCTCGTCCCGCAGGTAGAGGCTTCCGTCCTCGTCCAGCAGGAACGACATGCCGAACCGCAGCCCGTGCTGACCCAGAACCTCCGCGAGCTCTTCGAGAGACTTCTCGCCGAAATTCTCCAGCCGGAGGATCTCGTCCCGGGATCGAGTGACGATATCGCCGAGCGTGGTGATGTCCTGCCGTTCGAGGGTGTTCCGCGACCGGGCGGAGATCTCGCTGAATTCTTCAAGCGAACGTTCGAGCAATTCGACGAGCCCGGAGTCGACAGGCTCCCTGCCGCCCTCCTCGTCGACCGGCTCGCCGGCCTCCGGCAGCGTGGGTACACTCCCCATCTGACTGAAATAGGAGAGGTGCAACCGGGCGATCTCCGCCGCCTGGGATACCGCTTCGGCCGGATTCAAGGCTCCGTTCGTCTCTACATCGACCTCGAGCCGGTCGAAGTCCGTTCGCTGGCCGACGCGTGTCTCTCTCACGTTGAAGTTCGCGCGCGTCACGGGATTGTAGACGGCATCGATCCGAATCGTCCCGACCGGAAAGTCACGCTTCGCTTCGGTTTCCTCCGGGGCCGTGTGCTGCTCCGCCATGACGAAGCCGCGGCCGCGATTCACCCACATGTCGAAGGTGAGCGGCCGGCTCTTGGGCAGGTCCTCCTGAAGCGTGAAGAGCACGAGGTCCGGGTTCACGACCTGGACCGATGGATGCTTCACAATCTGCTTCGCGGTTACCGGACCGGCCTTGTGCGCCGTCAGCGACAGCTTCGCTTCTTCCTCGTCCTCGTCCATCACCAGCACCAGTCGCTTGAGGTTCTGGATGATCTGATGCACGTCCTCCGCGACCCCGTCGACCGTCTGATGCTCGTGTTGAACGCCGTCCGCCCGGAAAGCCCAGACCGCGACCCCGGGCAGCGAGGACAACATGATCCGCCGGATCGAGTTTCCGATCGTGTGTCCGAACCCGCGCTCCAGCGGCTGCAGAAGGAACGATGCGCGCGACCCGCTGGGGGATCGCTTCTGTTCCTCCATCGCTTCCGGAAGCACGAGACCGGCCAGGTCTACCGACACCGTCATATGCACTTCACTCCCTGTTATTGCGCAGCATCCGCGGGCCGGGGGGCATGGAGTCCCCCGGGCGACGCACGCCTACTTGCTGTAGAGTTCGACGATCAACTGCTCTTCGACCGCGAGCGGGATGTCGGACCTCGACGGACGCTCGAGCATGCGACCCGTCGCACCGTCATAGTCAACGCCCAGCCACGGCAACTGATCGCGAGAACGGCGATCCTCGATCGCCTCGATCACTACGGGCAGCTTCCGCGCCCGTGGCGCCATGGATACTTCCGCACCGGGCCCCACGGAAAAGCTCGGCACGTCGACCGTCGCCCCTTCGACCCGCACGTGGCGATGCCGAATGAGTTGTCGGGCCGCCTTGCGGGACGGCGCAAAGCCGAGACGGTAAACGATGTTGTCGAGTCGGCTCTCGAGGGCGACGAGCAGGTTCTCGCCCGTAACGCCCGGAACGCGGGCCGCTTTCTTGAAGAGAGAGCGAAACTGCTTTTCCGCGAGTCCGTAGATCCGCTTCACCTTCTGCTTTTCCCGCAACTGGACGGCGTACTCCGACTGGCGTCGCCGACGACGGCCGCCACCATGCTGCCCCGGCGGGAACGCACGGCGCTCGATCGCGCACTTTTCCGTAAAGCAGCGCTTCCCCTTGAGGAAGAGCTTCTCCCCTTCGCGCCGGCACAGCCGACAAACCGGTCCCGTGTAGCGAGCCATGCTATACCCTCCGCTTCTTGGGCGGACGGCACCCGTTGTGCGGAATCGGCGTCACGTCCTTGATCGAACGGATCGTGAGACCTGCCGCCTGGAGCGCCTGAATGGCCGACTCACGACCGGATCCGGGACCCTGCACTTCCACGTGGACGCGGCGCATCCCCATGCCGGCGGCCTCGCGCCCCACGGTCTCGGCCGCGATGGTGGCGGCGAAGGGCGTGGACTTCTTGGAGCCCTTGAATCCCGCCTTGCCGGCGCTCGCCCACGCGACCGTATCCCCGGTCAGGGTGGTGATCGTAATGATCGTATTGTTGAAGGTCGCCTTGATATGGGCGACGCCCTCGGCATCGACCTGACGCTTCTTCTTTCGTACCCGCTTCGCCATTCCCTACGCGTCCTCTGTTTGGACCGACGTGGTTGACCTGCCTATTTTCGTGGCGCCTTCTTCTTCCCGGCCACGGCGCGCCGCGGCCCCTTGCGGGTCCGGGCATTCGTGTGTGTTCGCTGGCCGCGCACCGGCAGGTTCCGCCTGTGCCGCATGCCGCGATAGCATCCGATGTCCATCAGACGCTTCACGTTCATCGAGGTCTCGGTGCGCAGCGAGCCCTCGACCTTGTAGTGGTTCTCGATAACCCGGCGCAGTCTGTTGACATCGTCGTCGGAAAGCTGGTAGACGCGAACGTCCCCATCCACGCCCGTTTCGGCCAGGATGTTGCGCGCCGTCGAGTGGCCGATTCCGTAGATGTACGTGAGGCCCACCTCGATCCGCTTGTTCCGTGGGAGATCGACTCCGGCTATGCGTGCCATGGTTTCCTGCCTATCCCTGCCGCTGCTTGTGCTTCGGATCGCGACTGCAGATCACCCGGACGACACCGCGCCTGCGGATGACCTTGCAGTGCTCGCAAATTCGCCTGACACTTGAACGAACCTTCATGCTTCCGTCCCTTCGTGGCGGTTCGATGGCAACCCTTCAAAATACCAGCCCGAACCCGTCCGAACAAACTTGTCCCGATAATCGGAGCACCGTTCCCGGATCACTTGTACCGGTACGTGATCCGTCCCCTCGTCAGATCGTACGGCGACAGCTCGACCGCGACCCGGTCTCCCGGCAGGATCCGTATGTAGTTCATCCGAATCTTGCCGGAGACATGGCAGACGATCCGATGCCCGTTCTCGAGCTCCACGCGGAACATCGCGTTTGGAAGCGCCTCGGTGACCTCCCCCGTCATCTGGATCGGTTCTTCCTTCGCCAACTCAGGCCTCCCCTGCCGCTCGCGCCGGACTCGCGACGCGCGTCAACACACGCGGCCCCTCCGACGTTACGGCCACGGTGTGTTCGAAGTGCGCCGAGAGGCGCCCATCCGCCGTGACCACCGTCCATTCATCGTCGAGTGTCCGGATCTCGGGCCCACCCGCGTTCACCATCGGTTCGATGGCGATGACCAGCCCCGGCTGCATCCGGAATCCGCGTCCTCGCATGCCGTGGTTCGGGATCTGCGGCTCCTCGTGAGGCGCCTCTCCCACGCCGTGGCCTACCAGCTCGCGAATCACGCTGAAGCCATGGGCTTCAACGTGCGTCTGTATCGCCCAGCCCAGGTCGCCGAGCTGATCCCCGGGACGTGCCGCCTCGACACCCACATCCAGCGCCGCCCGTGTCACACTCAGAAGGCGTTCCGTCTCCGGAGCCACCTCGCCGACGGGAATCGTCACGGCCGCATCCGCGAACAAGCCGTCCAGCTTGACCCCGACATCCACGCTGACGATGTCGCCCGACCTCAGCTCGCGCCGGGATGACGGAATCCCGTGAACCACCTCTTCGTTGATGCTCGTACAGAGGGTAGCCGGAAACCCGTACAGGCCCTTGAAGGCGGGCGTCGCGCCCGGATTGTCCCGGATCAGCGCCTCCGCCATACCGTCCAGTTCCGCGGTGTTTCGTCCGGGGATCGCGCGCTCCGCAGCCATCTCGAGCACTTCCGCCACGATCGCCCCTGCCGAGGCGATGGCGTCGATCTGGGCGGGCGACTTCAGCCGGATCAACCGGCCATCTCCACCGAATGCAGCGTCTCGACGAGGCGGTCCCGAACCGCGTCCAGCGTCCCGGTGCCATCCACCGCGGTCAGCCCGGTCTCGGACCGCGCGTAATACGCGAGCAGCGGTTCGGTCTGGGCACGGTAGACCGCGAGTCGATTCCGAACGGTCTCGGCACGATCGTCGGAGCGCTGTACGAGCCGAGCCCCGCACTCCGGACAGCCGGCGCCCTCAACCACGGCCCGCACATGCGTCACATGGCCACAAGCTCCGCACACCCGCCGGCCGGAGATCCGGTCGACGAGTTCCTGTTCCGGCGCTTCCAGCGAGAGCACCGCATCGAGTTCGATACCCCGGCCGGCCAGAAGTGCGCCCAGTCCGTCGGCCTGCGGCACCGTGCGCGGGAATCCGTCGAGCACGAAGCCTCCGCTCGCCTCCGGACCGTCCAACGCCTCGGCTATGAGCCCCAGCACGACCTCATCCGGCACGAGTTCGCCCGCCTCGTAGAAGACGCGAACCCTCTCTCCGAGCGCGGTCCCGGCCTTGAGCGCGGCCCGGATCATGTCGCCGGTGGAAAGCCGGGGAACGCGGAAGCGCTCCGCCAGCAGCTCGCCCTGGGTACCCTTCCCGACGCCGGGGGGACCCATGATGATGAGGCGCACGCCCATCACGTGTAGCGCTGCCTGCCGCGATACTTGACGCGACCCTTCTTCATGAATCCCTCGTACTGCCGCAGCAGGAGGTGTTGCTGCAGCTGCTGCATCGTATCGAGCGCGACACCCACCACGATGAGCAGCGAGGTGCCGCCGAAGAAGAAGGTCTGAAGATCGAAGATCGAGAAGATCAGGTAGGGCAGAACCGCGATCAGTGCCAGGTAGACCGCCCCGGGCAGCGTGATGCGTGTGAGCACGTGATCGATGTAGTCCGCCGTCTTGGCGCCGGGCTTCACGCCGGGGATGAAGCCGCCCTGGCGCTTGAGGTTCTCCGCCAGATCCGCCGGGTTGAAGATGATGGAGGTGTAGAAGTACGTGAAGTAGACGATGAGAACGATGTAGAGGCCGTAGTACCACGCCGTCCCCACCTGAAGCGCCTGGCTCATCTCGTAGATGAACCGCCGGGCGCCGGAGCTGCCCGGTCCCGGATTACCCATGAAGGCGGCCAGGGTCCCAGGGATGATGATGATCGACTGGGCGAAGATGATCGGCATCACCCCGGCGGAGTTGATCCGCAGGGGGATGAACGACCGTTGGCCCTCCCGGATTCGGCCCCGGCCCACGACCTTGCGCGGTATCTGAACCGGGATCTTGCGCTGGGCCATCGTCAGGGCGACGACCGCGGCCATGATGGCCACGAGGGTCGCCGCGAGGGCGGCAAGCTTGATGATGGAGATGCCGCCGGCCTGATACAGTTCGAACGTGTTGATCACGGCCCCCGGAAAGCCCTGCAGGATCGAGAAGAAGATGAGCAGGGACATGCCGTTGCCGACGCCGCGCTCGGTGATCTGCTCGCCGAGCCACATCACGAACACGCCTCCGGTCGTGAGCATGAGCACCGTAAGGAGGCGGAAGCCGAGACCCGGATCGAGAACCGCCCCCGCCTGCGCCTCGAGGAAGAGCGCGTAGGTGTAGGATTGCCCGATACACAGCACGACGGTGGTGTACCGGGTCCACTGCGTGAGCTTGCGGCGGCCCTCCTCGCCTTCCTTCTGCAGCTTCTCGATCGCCGGCATGACGGCCGCGAGAAGCTGGAAGAGAATGCTTGCCGAGATGTAGGGCATGATGCCCAGCGCGAAAACGGTCGCGCGCTGCAGGCCACCCCCCACAAAGAGGTCGTAGATGCCGAAGATCGTGCCCTGGAACTGCCCGGCAAGCGCCTGCAGGGCCACGACGTTCACGCCGGGCGTCGTGATATGGGAGCCGAGCCGATACAGCGCGAGACAGAGCAGGGTGAAGAGGATCTTCGCCTTGAGCTCCGGCACCTTGAAGATGTTCGCTGCGGCGGCCGCCGCGTTCTGGCCGTTTGCCATCCCTTACTCGATCACCTGCGCAGTGCCTCCGGCTGCCTCGATCTTCTCGCGGGCCGAGGCACTGAAAGCATGGGCGCGTACGTCAACCGCTCGCTGGACGTCCCCGCGTCCAAGGATCTTAACCGGGCGGTCCGTTCCCCGGATGACGCCGCTTGCACGCAGCGTCTCGGGATCGATCCCGTTCTCCTCCACGCGGTCGAGGTCGGAGAGGTTCACGATGTGCCACTCGGTCCGCCGGTACGGCTTGAACCCCCGCTTCGGCGTACGCCGGTAGAGGGGCATCTGGCCGCCTTCGAACCACGCCGGAATCGACGCGCCGCTCCGCGACTTCTGGCCCTTGTGGCCGCGTCCCGACGTCTTCCCCGAGCCCGATCCGTGCCCCCGGCCCCGACGCTTCGCCGGGCGCCGCGAACCGGAGGGCGGGGAGAGATTGTCGAGTCCGATGCGCTCGCGTTCAGCCATCCTGTCCGACCTCCTCCACTTCGACGAGATGCGCCACGGCGTGGATCATCCCGCGTATCGCGCCGTTGTCCGGCTGCACGACTTCATCCTGGTGATGTCTGAGGCCGAGGGCACGCAGCGTATCGCGCTGCCTGCGCTGGGCGCCGAGGCCGCTCCTCACCTGCCGAATCCTCAGTTGCTCAGCCACGCATGGCCTCCCGAATCGTGGCGACATCGACGCCTCGCTCCGCCGCTACCTGCTCCGGCGTGACCAGATCCTGCAATCCGCTCATCGTGGCGCGCACGATGTTGAGAGGATTGTTCGTGCCCAGGCTCTTCGTGAGGATGTCCTGCACGCCGGCGCACTCCAGGACCGCCCGCACCGGGCCACCGGCGATGACGCCGGTCCCCGGACCCGCGGGCTTGAGCAGGACCCTGCCGGCCCCGTGGCGCCCGAGAATCTCGTGGGGGATCGTTCCGTTCACGATCGGCACATCGACCATGGCCTGGCGTGCCTGCTCGAATCCCTTGCGGATCGCCTCGGCGACTTCGTTCGCCTTGCCGAGAGCCATGCCGACCCGTCCCTGCCCATCTCCGACCGCGACGAGCGCGGTGAACGAAAAGCGACGGCCGCCCTTTACGACTTTCGAGACGCGGTTGATGAAGATGACATTCTCCTTGAAGTTGTCACCGTCGTCGCGCCTTTTTCCTCCTCTTGCCATGAAGCCCTCTCGTTAGAAGCGGAGACCGCCGTCGCGGGCACCTTCGGCGAACGCCCGAACGCGGCCATGGTAGGGATACCCGCCCCGGTCGAACACGATCTCGGCCACATCGGCTCCGACCGCCTTCTCGGCGAGCTCCCTGCCCGCCAGGTACGCATCGGCGACCTTGCCCGCGCGCTCGCCCGCGTCTCCGTTCGTGCCGGCAAGCGTCGAGACGCCGAGCAGCGTGACGCCGCGATCGTCGTCCACCAGTTGACCCTCGAGATGTCGCAGGCTTCGGAAGACGACGAGGCGCGGCCGCTCCGCCGTGCCCCGGATCTTCTTCTTGATCCGGGCGTGTCGACGCGTCCGAAGTCGCCGCCTCTGTTTCGTTCGGCCTCTGATATCCATCGTCTTTCTTCGTCTCCTCAGCGGGTCAGGCCGTGGCCGTCGCCTTGCCCGCTTTGCGGCGTACATGCTCGCCCACGTAGCGGATGCCCTTCCCCTTGTACGGCTCCGGCGGGCGAATGGCGCGGATCTCCGCCGCCATCTGCCCTACGGTCTCCTTGTCGATGCCCGCCACCCTGACCAGCGTCGGCGTCTCGACCGCCACCGTGATGCCCGAGGGAGGCTCCACGGTGACCGTGTGGCTGTAGCCGACGCTGAACACGACGCTGGCGCCCTTCTGTTCCGCCCGATACCCGACGCCATGAATCTCCAGGCGCTTCTCGTATCCCTGCGACACGCCGGTGACCATGTTGGCGATCAGCGAGCGCGTGAGCCCGTGCAGCGCCCGGTGCCGCGCCTCATCGGACGGACGCTTCACCGTCACGACGCCCTCGGAGCGGACGATCTCCATATCGGGGTGGAACGACCGGTCGAGCTCGCCCCGAGGGCCCTTCACCCTCACGTGCGCGCCATCGATCCTCACCTCGACGCCGTCCGGCACGGGGATTGGCAGCTTTCCGATTCTTGACACGCTATCTGCTCCCTCGCGGGGGCGACTGCCGGCAACGAGGTCCGGCAGCCCCGCTAGTAGATTCTCGCGATGACTTCCCCGCCGACGTGTTGCCGACGGGCTTCGCGATCCGTCATCAGTCCATGCGATGTCGACATGATCGCGATTCCCATCCCGGCCCGAACCTTGGGGACGGAGTTCGCGTCGACGTACTTCCGGAGACCCGGCTTCGACACGCGTTCGAGCAGTCGAATCACGGGCCGGTCCTCGGACGTGTACTTGAGGTAGACGCGCAGGCGACCGTGCCGATTGTCGTCCAGCACCTTGTAGCCGCGCACGAAATGGTTCTCCGCAAGGATCCTGGCGATTTCGATCTTGATCTTCGAGAGCGGGATGTCGACGCGCCTGTGTCCGGCCCGGCCGGCGTTGCGGATGCGCGTCAGCATGTCCGCGATCGGATCGGTCATGCTCATGTCACCAACTCGCTTTCCGAACGCCCGGGATCTCTCCGCGGAGCGCCTGCTCGCGGAAGCAGATCCGGCAGAGGCCGAACTTTCTCATGTAGGCGCGGGGCCGGCCGCAGCGATTGCAGCGTCGCACGGTGCGCGAACTGAACTTCGGTTTCCGGTTCGCTTTCTGAATCAATGCCGTCTTTGCCATTCAGCCTTCCCGCTAGATGACGACCGGGACCTCTCCGCGAAACGGCATCCCCATCTCGCGAAGCAGGACGAGTGCCTCGTCGTCCCGGTTGGTCGTCGTGACAAACGTGATGTTGAGACCGTGGATCTTGACGATCTCATCGTAGTCGACTTCGGCGAAGACCATCTGCTCCCGGATCCCCACCGTGTAGTTGCCGCGTCCATCGAAGGCCCGGCTGCGGAAGCCCCGGAAGTCCCGAATACGCGGCACCGCCGTGCTGATGAACCGGTCGAGGAACTCGTACATGCGGGCGTTCCGCAGCGTGACCATGGTCCCGATCGGCATGCCCTCGCGGAGGCCGAAGTTCGAGATCGAGTTCCGGGCGCGCGTAACGACGGGCCGCTGGCCGCTGATCACCGCGATCTCGTTCGAGGCGGATTCGATCAGCCTGGGATTGTCCTTCCCGTCGCCCAACCCGGCGTTGATCACGATCTTCTCGAGCCTGGGGATCTGGTGCGGGTTCTCGAAGCCGAAGGTGTCGGCCAGCTTCGCCCGGACCGTGTCCTCGTAGTGTTTCCGCAGCCGCGGCTTTCCGTTTTCCGAACTCATCTCTCGCTAACCCGCAGTCGGGATGGGACCGTCACAGCGCTTGCAGATCCGCTCGATCGTGCCGTCCGCGTCGTGGCGACGGCGCACCCGCGCCGGCTCGTCGCACTGGGGACACACGAGCATCACGTTCGATGCGCTGATCGGCTCCTCGTAGGTGACGATGCCGCCTTCCGTGATGCCGCCCCTCGCGTTCGCCACGGGGCGCTTGTGGTGCTTGCGCATGTTCACGTCCTGAACCACGACGAGTCCCCGTGAAGGGATGGTTCGCAGCACCTGGCCCTGGGCGCCGGCGTAGTTGCCCGCGATCACCCGAACCGTGTCTCCGGTCCTCATGTGCAGTTTCTTCTTCGTCATCTTCGGTTTGGATCCTCGCGCGCTCTCAGATCACTTCGGGGGCAAGCGACACGATCTTCATGAACTTCTTTTCGCGGAGTTCCCGGGCGACGGGTCCGAAGATCCGGGTCGCGGTCGGCTCTCCGGCGTCATTGATGATCACCGCAGCGTTCTCATCGAAACGGATGTAGCTGCCGTCCCTTCGCCGACTCTCCTTGGCCGTCCGCACGACGACCGCGCGAACCACCTGGCCTTTCTTCACGTTCCCGTGCGGCGTCGCATCCTTGATCGTCGCGACGATGACGTCGCCTACGCGGGCGTACCGCCGGCGCGAGCCGCCCAGGACCCGAATGCACAGCGCCCGGCGGGCACCGGAATTGTCCGCGATGCGGACCATTGATTCCTGCTGAATCATCTCGTCGTGCCCCCGTTACTCCGGACGCTGGACCAGCTCGAGAACGCGCCAGCGCTTGAGCTTGGAGAGCGGGCGGGTTTCCTCGATCCGGACCACGTCGCCGACGCGGTAGTCGCTTTCCTCGTCGTGCGCATGATACCGCTTGCCGCGGGTCACCTGCTTGCCGTACAGCGGGTGCGCGAGCCGGCGCTCGACGGACACCACGACAGTCTTTTCCATACGGTCGCTCACGACCGTCCCGAGCCGAATCTTGCGCCGGCCCTTCGTCGCCGATTGATCAGCCAACGTGATTCTCCTCGCTCCGCGCCCGCTCGACCTGTACGGTCTTCAGGCGCGCGATTTCGCGGCGCAACGTCCTCAGGAGCGACGGGTTCTCGAGTTCCTCGAACGCGGCCCTGTACCGAAGACGTGCGATTTCATCCTTCGCGCGCGCCAGTTCCTCGACGAGCTCCTCGTCGGTCAATTCACGAATCTCCATCGCATCGAGCGGCATCTAGTCCTCCCGCTCCAGAAAGCGTGTCTTGATCGGGAGCTTCGCCGAGGCCAGTTCCATCGCCCGTCTGGCGATCTCGATGTCGACGCCTTCGAGTTCGAACATCACCCGCCCGGGCTTCACGGGCGCAACCCAGTATTCGGGGTTGCCCTTCCCCTTCCCCATCCGGGTCTCCGCGGGTTTCTGCGTGAGCGGCTTATCCGGGAAAATCCGTATCCAGACTTTTCCGCCTCGCTTGATATGCCGCGTCATCGCGACTCGGGCCGCCTCTATCTGGCGGTTCGTGATCCAGCCCGGCTCCACGGCCTGGAGCGCATAGTCACCGAACGAGACCTTGTTCCCGCGATGTGCGGCGCCGCGCATGCGCCCCTTCTGCTGTTTCCGGTACTTGATGCGCTTCGGTTGCAGCATGTCTCTCTACCCTCGCCCGCGGCCCGCTCGGCGGCGGCCGCCCGCGGTGTAGGTCTGACCCCGACGGTCCTCCACGATCTCGCCGTGGAAGATCCACACCTTCACGCCGATGGTTCCGAACGTCGTCCGGGCCTGCCGCTCCGCATAGTCGATGTCGGCTCGCAGCGTGTGCAGCGGAACGCGTCCTTCGTGATAGCCCTCCGAGCGCGCGATTTCGGCCCCGCCGAGCCGCCCGCCACACTGGATGCGGATGCCGCCGGCACCCGCCCTCATCGCCGCCTGGACCGCCCGCTTCATCGCCCGCCGGAAGCTGATCCGCTGCGTCAGCTGATGGGCGACGTTGTCGGCCACCAGCTGGGCCTGGGTCTCGGGGCGACGAATCTCCTCCACGTTGACGGAGACTTCCGCATCCGTCAGCAGCGCGAGTTCGTCGCGCAGCTTGTCGACCTCCGCCCCACGCTTTCCGATCACGACGCCGGGGCGACCTGTGTGAATGGTCACGACGATCTTGGACGGCTTGCGCTCGATCTCCACCTGCGCGATCGCCGCGTGCCCGAGCCGTGCGTGCAGGTATTTCCGCAGCTTCTCGTCTTCGGCCAGGAGCTTCGGGAACTCCTTGCCCTGCGCGTACCAGCGCGATCGCCACGGCTTCACCGCGCCGAGCCTGAATCCGTACGGGTGTGTCTTCTGGCCCATTAGTCTCTCGTGTCCACGACGACTGTCACATGACTGCTCCGCTTGAGCCGGGGGGTCGCCCTCCCGTAGGCGCGCGCGCGCCAGCGCCGAAGCGTCCTGCCTTCGTCCACATAGGCTTCGCGCACGTAGAGTTCGTCCACATCCAGGGAGTCGCCACCCTCGTCCGCCCGATAGACCGCGTTGGCCACGGCCGAGCTGAGCACCTTTCCGATCGGGCGCGCCGCCTTCTTCTTCGAGAACTGAAGGATGGCGTAGGCCTCGTTGACGTCTCGCCCGCGAATCTGGTCGATGACGAGACGCATCTTCCGGGGGGACATGCCCAGGTTCTTCGCCTTCGCGGTCGCCTGCATCAG
Organism: uncultured Gemmatimonadota bacterium; assembly: GCA_964509895.1. Lineage (GTDB taxonomy): Bacteria > Gemmatimonadota > Gemmatimonadetes > Palauibacterales > Palauibacteraceae > Palauibacter. The sequence goes on along the minus strand of CAZDZJ010000114.1, from coordinate 3,228 downwards.
ACTCTGCCCCTCCGGTCGCGCGCGGAACCGGCGTGCCCGCGGAAGGTTCGCGTCGTGGCGAACTCTCCCAGCTTGTGCCCCACCATGTTCTCCGTCACGTAGACCGGGATGAACTTGTTGCCGTTGTGCACCGCGAGCGTGTGTCCGACGAAGTCCGGACTGATCGTCGACGCCCGGGCCCACGTCTTGATGACCGACTTGTCTCCGGAATCGTTCATCCGCTGCACCTTCATGAGCAGCTTCTCGTCGATGTACGGTCCCTTCCTCACGCTTCTCGGCATCGGATCTCTCGCTCCCTACCGCGTGGCCTTGCCGCGCTTGCGGCCGCGCACGATCAGCTTGTCGCTCCGCTTGTGCTTCTTCCTCGTCTTGCGGCCCTCCGGCTTGCCCCATGGGGAAACGGGCGGCCGACCGCCGGAGCTGCGTCCCTCGCCTCCGCCCAGCGGATGGTCGACGGGGTTCATCGCCACGCCCCGAACCTTGGGCCGACGGCCCTTCCACCTCGAGCGGCCCGCCTTCCCGGCCCGAATGAGCTCGTGGTCGACGTTGCCGACCTGCCCGATCGTGGCGCGGCAGGATTCCCGCACCATGCGCATCTCGGTGCTGGGCAGCCGCAGCGTCACGGTTCCCCGCTCTTTCGCGACGACCTGGACGGACGCACCGGCCGAGCGGGCGAGCTGCGCCCCCTTGCCGGGTACGAGTTCCACGGCGTGCACGACGGTCCCAAGCGGGACTTCGCGGAGCGGCAGGCAGTTCCCGACGTTCGGATCGATGCCGGACCCGGACAGGACGGTGTCACCGACACCGAGCCCCCTCGGGTGGAGGATGTAGCGCTTCTCGCCGTCCGCATAGTGGATGAGCGCGATGCGCGCTGAGCGGTTCGGATCGTATTCGATCTCCGCGAGGACGCCGGGAACGCCATCCTTGTTGCGCTTGAAGTCGATGCGTCGGTAGCGACGCTTGTGGCCCCCTCCACGCCTCCGGCTCGTGATGTGCCCGTGGTGGTTGCGGCCGGACTTCTTCGGCAACCCCTCCGTCAACGACTTCTCCGGCTCGCTGCGGGTGATCTCCTCGAACGTAGATACGCTGCGGTATCGGGAGGCCGCCGTAACCGGCTTGAACTTGCGAATCGGCATGGATCAGGCTCCCTCCAGCACGTCCACGGGTCCGTCGGCGACCTCGATGATCGCCTTCTTCCAGTGCGGCCGGCGGCCCATCGTCCGCCCCATGCGCTTTTTCTTGCCCCGCACGTTCATCGTCCGCACCGAGCTCACCCGCCGACCCTCGAACATCGCCTCGAAAGCCCGCCGGATTTCGATCTTGTTCGCGTCCGGCGCCACCTCGAAAGTGTACTTGGGGCGCGGCTCCACCTCCCCCCGGTCGATGCGCGCCTGGAGACGTCGTCCCACCCCATCCGTTCCCTCGGACTGAAGGCTCGTCGACGTCTTCTCCGTGAACAGCGGTCGGAGGATGATCTCGTTCGGTGCGCGCGTCATGCTTCACCTCCCCCGGCATCGCCCGTTGCTTCGAGAGCCGACGACTCGACGAGCACCAGGTCGGACCAGAGGATGTCGTAGGCCGACGCTTCTCCCCACGGGAGGACGCGCACACCCGGCAGGTTCCGGGCCGACAGGTAGACGGCCGGCTTGTAGCCCGCGGTCAACAGCAGGACGTTCTCCGATTCCCGACCAATGCCGGTCAGCAGGGCGGCGATGCGGCGGGTCTTCGGTGGATCGACATCCAGAGGGGCGATGAGCGCGAGATCCCCGTTCATGGCCCTCGTATTCAGTGCGGAATGGATCGCCAGCCGGCGGATCCGCTTCGGCACCCGTACGCGATAGGATCGAGGTTGCGGACCGAAGACGACGGAGCCTCCGCGCCACAGCGCCGATCGGATCGACCCGGCGCGGGCCCGTCCCGTGCCCTTCTGCCGCCAGGGCTTCCGCGATCCGCCTCTAACGGTCGAGCGGGTCTTCGTCGACGCGGTCCCCTGCCGCCGATTCGCCAGCACCGCGGTGACGACCTGATGGAGCACGTCTTCGTTGATCGTGCCGTCGAACGGCATCTCGGGCAGGGCCTGCTCCGTCCCTGCCGTGCCGTCGGAAGCGTACGTCGCGACTTTCATCGGCCCGGCCTCACCATGACGAGGTTGTTTCGGCCACCCGGGACGGAGCCGCGCACGAGCAGGAGGTTCTTCTCGGCGTCGACGCCGATGATCTTCCGGCTCATGGCCATGCGCCGGGTCCCGCCCATGCGTCCCGCCATCTTGCGCCCCTTGATGACGCGGGAAGGATCCGTACCGGCCCCGATCGAGCCCGGGGCGCGCAGAACGGACGTGCCGCCGTGAGAGCCTCGACCGCCACCGAAGCCATGCCGCTTCACGACACCCTGGAATCCGCGGCCCTTCGTCGTGCCGGTGACGTTCACCCGGGAGCCGACGTCGAACATGTCGACCGTGAGCTCCTGGCCCAGCTCGAACTGCGCGCCCTCGAAATCGAACTCGGCGAGGACGCGCGGGACGTAGTCGAGGCCGGCGCGCGCGGCATGACCCGCAGCCGGCTTCCGTTCACGGCCCTCCTTGACGCGACCGAAGCCCAGCTGCACGGCATCATAGCCGTCGCGTTCGGTCGTCTTGATCTGGACGACCGGACAGGGCCCGACTTCGAGTACGGTCACGCCGACGGCCTTCCCGTCGTCGTCAAAGATCTGCGTCATGCCGATTTTTCGGCCGATCAACCCGGGCATCTCGCTACTCGACTTTGATTTCCACATCGACGCCGGCCGCGAGATCCAGCTTCGTCAGCGCGTCGATCGTCTGCGGACGGGAGTCATGGATGTCGATGAGCCGCTTGTGCGTCTTCAGCTCAAACTGTTCCCGCGACTTCTTGTCCACGTGCGGGCTCCGCAGGACCGTGCACAACTGCCGGCGCGTCGGAAGCGGGATCGGCCCGCTGACGGACGCACCGGTCTTCTGCGCGGTCCGAACGATGTCCGCCGCCGTCTGGTCGATCACGGCTGGATCGAATGCCTTCAGCCGAATCCGAATCTTCTGCGCCATATCCGTGCGCCGTCTCGTTTTCCGGGGGATCCTAGTCGTGGATGGCGGTGACGACCCCGGCGCCCACCGTCCGGCCTCCCTCGCGGATCGCGAACCGGAGGTTCTCCTCCATCGCGATCGGCGCGATCAGCTCCACCGCCATATTCACATTGTCGCCCGGCATCACCATC
>CAZDZJ010000113.1:0-27550 GCA_964509895.1 uncultured Gemmatimonadota bacterium | reverse complement strand
CTCCCAGGTCATGTCGCGCCGCTCTCCGGCGTCGCTGACGACGGTGAGCGTCCCCCCCTTGAGGGCGATGATCGCGCGCGGATTGTCGTGGCGGTGCATCTCGAGCGGCTGATCCGGCGCGATCACGCTCTTCCACACCTGCACGTGCTCGTTCTCGAATTGAGGCGTGCGTCCGGTGGTGGCGGCCGCAGGTTCGGGTTCCGCCCGTTCGCCGGCCTCGCCGCACCCCGAGACCGGCACGGCGACGAGAACAAGCGCGAGCGCCGGAACGACACGGCGAATGTGGGTTCGAACAACGCGGGCATGCTTCACGGATGGGCTCCTTGCGTGGCGTGGGTTGTCGCGCCCCGGCCAAGGCCCCGCCGTGGTCGAGCGGCGGCGGACGGCGGCGCGGCGACGATGTCGATTTCGGTGCTCGATTCGGCTCTTCCGTGCGCCGGGGACAGGACCTGCAACGTCAGGCGATACCTCCCCTCGTCGAGAAGGGGGAGGCGGAGCTCGACGGTGCGGCCCTCGGCATTCGGGTCCATCGCACCCTCGAGCCAGCGGAGGCCGGCTTGCTCCATGTCTCGGCCCGCGAGGCCAGTCCATTCGAGCGCCCTGCGCCAGAAGCTCTTCCCTTCCCGGGCCAGCAGGAGGGTCACCTCGAGTGCGGCGGCGGGCGCGGAGGCGCCGTACCACTCCCAGTACACGCCCAGCGTCTCGCCCGCTCGGGCGGTGCGGTCGGGGCGGGCGCGGCCCAGCGCTTCATCGAGCGTGGCAGGGGAATCACCGCCGGCGTGAAGCAGCAGAATGTCGGACAGCACCGGATCCCCCCCGGCAAGCGGGACCCGCACGCGGGCGGCGCCGGGTTCCCCCTCGCAGCGCGCCTCGACGCCGACGAGGGTGGCGGGCGTGAACTCCCGCGGTTCCGCGACGGAGAGCGACCGGCCGCCGCGGCCGGTGCTGGAGGCGATCACGCCGCGAGCATCGGCGAGAAAGAGACCGCTCTCCACACTGCAATCGGGCAACGAGTCGGGCCAGCTGAACGCTGCGACCACCCGCCGGCGCCCGTCGCGCCGAAAGCTGGCCACCTGGTGAGGCAGCGCCGCGATCTCGCCGAATGCCGGCGCCCAGCTCGTGCGGCCCTCCGATTCGTCCAGGTTCCAGAGGGGCCCGTCGTCGGAGGCCCCGAGACGCGAGACCGTGAACCTCTGCGCCCCTGGCAGACGGTGCGACCAGACGATCTCATCGGTACGGGAGCCGACGAACCGGCGACGCGCCCGCTCCCAGCCCGCGGGCCATCCGAAACGCAGCGTGATCTCGGTGAGATCGTCGCCCCACCGCATCCCCCAGGGGCTGGCGGCGTCGGCCTGGAGCGCGGCGCGCACGCGGCGGGCCAGGTGCTCGGAGCGCCGCTCCAGTCCCGGCGCGAGCCAGAGTGGGTCGGAGAGGTGCCAGAACGAGCGTTCCACCGCACGCTGCGGCGAGCTTCCGCACGCGAAGCGCTCGTAGCGGCCGCGTGAGCGGCGGTCCAGGACCGGCCCGAGTTCGGTCCACCCGCAGCGTTCCGCTTCGGTCATCCGGTCCAGCGCCCGGTCGAAGGCTGCCTCCGCCTCGGCGTAGCGGCCGCTCTCCTGGAGCACGAATCCGGCCAGCGCCTCGCACCACGCGCCCTCGCCGCCGCAGGCCTTCAACAGCGCGAGCGCCTCATCCGCCCTGCCGGCTTCCACCCGGTAGGCCACGCGCTGCCCCGTGAGCCACTCGTCTCCGGGGATGATCCGGGCCGCGCTGTCGAGTACCGCGATCAGGGCGATCCGGCGCTCAACGACCTCCTCGACGTCCGGAGCCGGCTCCCAATCGTCGTCGTCCCAACCCTCGACGAGACAGAAGCGTCCGATCCCCTCTCCGCACTTCGGGTTGACGAGCGGGCCGCGCGGGAAATTGCTGCGCCGGACGTGCTCGAAGGCCCGCTGCGCCTTCCGCGCCATCCCCATCGCCGCCTCGGCTTCGGGGGACTGGCCCGACCCGGGGGCCGCGTATGCGGGCGCCGGTGTCGCGGCCGCCGACCCCGCAAGCGCCAGTACCGCGAGGGCCGGGGTAGCTGCCGTGCGGACTGCGCGTGTCCCGACCCGGCAACCCGCGTGCATCGTCAGTACACCTCCAGGTCCCGACCGTACGCGAGCGGTCCGCCGTAGCCCGCGGCGCGGATCTCCGCAACCATTTCTTCGGGCGTTGCCCCCCAACCCAGCTGGTGATGCAGGACGAGAATGCCGGGGCTGGCCCGAACGGCCAGATCCGCGAGTTCCACCGTCGACGTATGGGCCTGGGCGTGATACGACTGCCATTCCGGCGGGCGGTCGCGGAACGTCCTGGCCGAGTACACCTCGTGCACGAGGACATCGCACCCCGCGCACATGTCGACGATCACCTCGGTCGGGGCGGTGTCGCCGGAGATGACGACGGAGCGGCCCGCTGCGTCGAAGCGATAGCCGTGCGCCTTGGGCCAGCCCGTATGGGGCACCGCGAAGGCGGTCACGCGGACGCGGTCGTCCTCGTAGATGACGCCCGGGTCGATATCCACGGCTTCCACCCGCCACCCGTCGGGCGTCGCCGGCTGGAGACCGCTGAGCCGGTTCTCGAGATCCGCCTCCCACGCCGCCGTCAGGTGCGTGGCCATCGCGACGGTGCCGTCGGGTCCGAACAGCTTGAGCGGCGCCTCACGCTCCCCCACCCAGGGCGTGTGGATGAGGTCCGGGAGTCCGACCGTGTGGTCGCTGTGCAGGTGCGTGAGGAAGGCGATGTCCAGCCGCGCGGCCGTGAGACCCTCGACCCCGTAGCGATCGGCCGCCTCCGCCGCGCGACGTACGATGCCGGGACCCGCGTCCACGATGTAGGCTCGTCCGTCCACGAGCACGGCCGTGGCCGGCCCGGAGGCGGCGGGTTCGGGATTGGGCGTTCCCGTCCCCAGCAGGACGACATGCGTTCCGGCGGAGAGATCCGGCGCTCCAGCGGCAGCACCCTCGGCGGAAGGCGTCGGCTCCCCGTCGCCGCGGGCCCCGGACGCCTCCGGAACGGGTTCTCCGGCGCCGCACGCCGCCAGCGCCAGCACGTACCAGGTGCGAAGCAGGCCGGGGATGACGGCGGAGCGGGTGCGGCTTCGGTCGCTGCGGGGCATGAGGAAAGATCGTTCGCCGGTGCCCGCGGCTCAACCGTGCGGGGCTGGAGCCGGCCTTGACCGGCTGCAGCGCAGCCGACCTTTTGCGCTGATGGACGACCCGCGCCGCGCAACGCCATCCGATCGCAACCCGGTCGCCATAGCGGTCGCGGTCTTCTATGTGCTCCTCTTCGCGGCGCTCGTGTGGCCCATCTACCCGTTCTTCGCCACCATCGAGCCGCGCGTGCTCGCGATGCCGTTCTCCCTCTTCTACGTCGTCGTCGGACTCCTCCTCTCCTTCTTCGCGCTCTTCGGATACTACCTGTGGGAACGGAACCGGGAGTCCACCAACGGTGACGCCCGGGGCGGGAGCGGCTGATGCCCGCCTGGCTGATCGTCTTCCTCGTCACGATCGGGTACCTGCTCGCCTCGCTTGCGATCGGGCTCGCGTCCGGCCGCCACGCCTCGAGCAGCACCGAAGGCTACGTCGCTGGAGACCGCTCGCTGAACTTCCTCGTCCTCTACTTCATCATGGGCGCCTCGGTGTTCAGCGCCTTCGCCTTCCTGGGCGGACCCGGCTGGGCCTACTCGCGGGGCGCCGCGGCCTTCTACATCCTGGCGTACGCGTCGGTCGGCCTCGTGCCCTGGTACTTCTTCGGCCCGCGCGTCGCCGCCCTCGGCCGCCGCTTCGGCTACGTCACCCAGGCCGAACTCTTCGCGCACCGCTTCGACAGCCGCGCGATCCCGGCCATCCTCGCGATCCTCTCGATCTTCGCCTTCGTTCCCTATCTGGTGATCCAGATGAAGGGGGCGGGATACGTCTTCAACGTCGTTACCGAGGGACGCGTCGCCCCGTGGGCGGGGTCCGCCATCGCGTACGGGGTCGTACTCATCTACGTCTTCCGGAGCGGCGTCCTGGGGGTCGGCTGGACGAACACGTTCCAGGGCATGTTCATGATGGTGCTCGCGTGGGGACTGGGCCTCTACCTCCCGGCGAAGCTGCACGGCGGCGTGGGGCCCATGTTCGACGCGATCGCGGCGGGACTTCCGGACATGCTGCGGGGGCCGGGGCTCGGGGCGGACGGCCAGCCGTGGAGCTGGGGCGCCTACTCGAGTTCCGTCGCCATCTCCGCCTTCGGGTTCAGCGTGTGGCCGCACTACTTCATGAAGATCTACACGGCCCGCGACGTGGACACGCTCAAGCGGACCGTCGTCTACTATCCGACGTTCGCGCTCTTCCTCGTCCCCATCCTCTTCATCGGCTTCTCGGGCGTGCTCGCCTTCCCGGGGGTGGAGCCGTCCGATGCGATCCTGCCCACGATCGTGACCTCGGCGCAGATCGGGCTGCCGCCGCTCATCGTGGGGCTCTTCTGCGCGGGGGCGCTCGCGGCCTCGATGTCGACGGGCGACGCGCTCCTGCACGCCGCGGGCTCCGTGGCCGTGCGCGACTTCTGGGGGAACCTGAAGCCCGGGGCGCTCGACGACGCGGCGCAGCGCAGGTGGATTCGCCACATGGTCATCCTGGTGGGCGCCGTCAGCTACGGACTCGCGCAGATCCCCGGACTGAGTCTCGTCGAACTGCTCCTGCTCAGCTACGGCTTCATCGCGCAGCTCTTCCCGCTCACGGTCGTGACCTTCCTGTGGCGCGGCGTGACGCGCGCGGGCGCGCTGTGGGGCCTCGTCACCGGCGGCGCGATCGCGTGCTGCCTCGATCTGGCGGTGAGACTGGACCTGGTCTCAGCCGCCGCGACCGCGGGCGTCCACCCGGGGATCTACGGGATGGTCGGCAACGTGATCGTCATGATCGCCGTCTCCCGCCACAGCGCCCGCCTCGATCCCGCGCACGTCGCCGAGTTCACCGGCACCGGATAGCAGACGCAGCGGGCCGCCCGGTGGCCGCAGGTTCGTCCGCATGGCCGTGCGCCTGCCACGAATCAGCTCGCGCGGGCGTACCGGGCCGGCCAGTGGAAGGCGAGAGCCGCGTTGCCGCGGATCCCCGTCGCCAGTTCGTCGATCACGATGTGCTCGTTCACGGTGTGGGCCAGCCGGTCGTCCCCGGGGCCGAAGCCGACCACGGTCATGCCCGCCAAACCGAAATGGCCGCCGTCCGTGGCGAAGTCCCAGATGTCGACGGGCGGCTCGGCCCCGAGCGGTCCGGCCAGGACTTCGGCCGCCGTCCGCACGGCGTCGTGGTCGGCGGGGAGCGACAGCGCCGGGTTGTCGGCCGGATACGTCATCTCGTACCCCGCATAACTCGAGCGCTCATGCTGCGGAATCAGAATGTCGCTGCTCGAACCCTCGATTTCGCACGCTCGCAGCACCGGAAGGAGTTGCTCCCTCAGCGAGGCCGCGTCCTGCCCGGTCACGGTCCGGCAATCGAGCGTGACTTCGGCGAGTCCGGGGATGACGTTGCCGCTCGTCTGATCCGTCCCGATCAGGGTCGGGGCGATGGAGCACGTGCCCAGGTCCGGGTCGTGCGCCAGGGGGACATCCTCCAGCGCCGCGAGGAAGCGCCCGATCACGGTCAGCGGATTGCGGCCGATGTCCGTCATCGAGGCGTGGGCCATCTTCCCTCGCACCTGGACGCGGAGTTCGATCCGTCCCCGGTGTCCGCGGCGGACCTCGTTCCGGCTGGGCTCGCCGATCAGGACCAGATCGGGACGCAGCGTCTCCGCCATGTAGCGGGCGCCGAGCCCTCCGACCTCCTCCTGCACCGTTCCCGTGACGTAGACATCGCCGGGAGGACGCCGCCCGGCGGCAATGAGGCGGGCGACGCCGTGCACCTGCGCCGCGAGCGGTCCCTTGATGTCGATCGCGCCGCGGCCCCACAGGAGGCCGTCGTGTATCTCGCCGCCGTAGGGGTCATGGGGCCAATCGGCCGGATCCCCGGCGTCGACATGGTCGAGGTGCGTGTTGAACATCACCGATGGCGCGTCGTCGAGGCCCCGCAGGAGGCCGATGACGTTCCCCGCCGCGTCGTGCTCGACCTCGTCGTAGCCGAGGGCGCGCATCTCGTCCGCGACGAGCATCGCCAGCTCGCCCTCCTCGCCCGGCATCGACCGGGTGCGGATGAGCCGCTGGAGAAACCGGACGCAGGCTTCGAGCGCCTCGCCGGACGACTCGGGAGTCATCTCATCGCTGGACATCTTCATGATCGGTTCTCGGCGTTGGGTGGTTGGCCGGCCGCGGCCGGAGGAGATTCTCAATGTGGGTCGCGAACTCGTGCGTCAAGCTCGGCGCGTTTCCGCGGGAACGCCGTGGCTGCCCCGGCTCACGCTTCCGCGACCGGAGGCGGAAGGCCGACCGGCCGTGCCTCCCGGATGGCGGAGGCGGCCGCGAGCGCTCGCCCCTCGCCCCGCGGGGGCCCGACGACCTGCAGGCCGACGGGCAGCCCCGCGGCATCCAGTCCGGCGGGGACGCACGCCACGGGCAGACCCGGCATCGAGAGGAGGAAGGTCGGGGCGATCCAGTCGACGTAGGTCTCCATGGGCCGGCCGCCGACCGTCTCCGGATAGTTCTGTTCCACCGGGAAGGGTGGAATCGCCATGCACGGCGTCAGGAGCGTGTCGTATCGCCCGAGAAGTTCGAGCAGCTGTTCCCGAACCCGGCGACGCACGTTCTCGGCCGCTCCGATCTCGGCCGCGTTCAGGGCCAGTCCGGAGCGCAGGTTCGCGGACACGTTGGGCCCGAAGGCGTCGACCCGGTGAAGTTCGGACTCGAAATGAGACACGAACCAGTGCCCGCGGAGGACGAGAAAGGCATCCCGGGCATACGAGAGATCGAGATCCACTTCCTCGATGCGGGCGCCCGCCGTCCGGAGCGATGCCAGGGTCGCGCGGCATGCCGTGGCAACGCTGTCGTCGACCCCGATGTTCGCGATGTCCCCGGCGTAGGCCCAGCGACTCCGATCGAGATCGATCGCGCCGGCATCGCCCCATGCAGGCTCGGGCGCACACACGGGGGAGGCCGGGTCGGGTCCCGAAATCGCGCGCAGCCCGAAGGCGACATCCTCCGGGTCCCGTGCCATGAGTCCCGTCGCCTGCAGGTCGTCCCACAGGTAGGCCGCCGGCACCGTCGGGACGAGCCCCGGCGTCGGGCGAAGCCCGGCGATGCCGCAGAAGGAGGCGGGGATCCGCAGCGAGCCCCCGAGGTCCGTTCCCTGCGCGAGCGAGATCATTCCCGTCGCGAGGGCGACCGCTCCACCCCCCGTGGACCCGCCCGCGCTGAGTTCGGGATTCCACGGGTTCCGGGTGACGCCGAAAACCTCGTTCCAGGTGTTGCCGCCCGCGGCGAACTCGGGCGTGTTCGTCTTCCCCAGGATGACGGCGCCGGCCTCGCGCAGCCGGCGGACGACAGCGGCATCCTGCTCGGGTACGTGGTCCGCGAAGAGAGGCGAGCCGTACGTCGTGCGCAGGCCCGCCGTCTCGGTCACGTCCTTGATGCCGACGACGAGTCCGGCGAGAGGTCCCGGATCGTCGCCGGACGCGAGGGAGGCGTCGACCGCGGCCGCCTCCGTCTCCGCCGCGGGGTTCAGGGTGACAACCGCGTTGAGTTCGCCATTGTGTCGTGCGACGCGGGCCAGGCAGGCGTCGAGCAGATCGGCCGCGGTCAGCTGCCCCGCGCGGATTCGCCGGGCCTGTTCACGGGCCGATCGCAGCGCCGGATCGCGGTGTTCCGTCACGGGGAAGTCCGGTATCCGCGTCGCCGACGGCTACGGAAGGAACATCTGGGCGATCGCCTCGCCGTACCTGGCCGAGTCGAAGGGGAGCGCGTTCGTCTGCAGCGCCACCACCACGCCGTACTCATCGAAGTTGGCGAGGAAGGATCGCGTCCCCTTCACCGTGCCCGTATGGCTCGGATATCGGCGCCCCGCCTGGTCCGTGCGGATGAACCACGCCAGCGCCTGTTCGTGCTCGATCGGCTCGCCGAGTCCGTCAGGCGATGAGGGGTCGACGTGGCGGATCCCCGGCTCGAGCTGCGATCTGTGCATCTCCGCCACCGTCTCCGGCGCGAGCAGCCGCCCGTCGTTGATCGCGATCGCGAACCGGACGAGGTCCTCCACGTTCGAGATGATCCCGCCGCCCGCGTACTTGTAGCTCGGATCCTCCGGCGCGGCGTGGATGAAGCGGCCGGATTCCCCGCGGACGTAGCCCTGTCCGCGGTTCTGCACGACCCGCCACGGGATGTCGAACTGGGTGGCGAACATCCCCGCCGGTTCCCACACGTAGCGCTTGAGGAATTCCTCGTAGTCCATGCCCGACGCCGCCTCGACGATCCCGTGCTGCAGGTTGTGCGCGTGCGAGGAGTACATCCAGCCGGAGTCCGTGTCGTAGGCGAGCGGGTCGTCGCGCCACAGCTCCGTCGCCTCCTCGAAGGTGTCGTAGTGCCGCAGCCTGAGCAGGTCATGGGGGCCGAACTCGACGCCGTCGTAGTGCCGGATTCCGGAGGTGTGGGTGAGGATGTGGCGCACCGTGATCGGGAACGCCCGTTCGGGATACCAGGGCATGTACGTCTGGAGCGTCGCGTCGAGATCCACCTTCCCCTGCTCGACGAGCTGCATGAGGCCGACCACGGCCAGCACCTTCGACACGGAGCCCACGTTGTGCACGGTCCGCCCCGTGGCGGGGGTGTGGTTCTGAAGTTCGGCGTACCCCACTCCCTCCGAGAAGACGATCTCGCCGTCCACCGCCACCGCGACCGAGAGCCCCGGCAGGTCGTTGTCGTTGCGGATCTGCTCCATGTAGTCGAGCAGCCCCTCGTACGAGTAGCTCTGCGCCGTCAGCGGGGCCGCGGTTTGCGACAGGAAACAGAGCGCCAGTACGAGCGACGCCAGCGATAGCATGCCCGTCCGGGCGTGGTCGGTGATGGTCATCGTTCCACCTCTCCGCTTGAAGACTCCGAGGACAGACTCCCGGGCTGCCACATGCGCGGGGCCGCCCACACTCGACTATTCGTTGACAAACGCCACCACGCGGCAGAAGGCGGCTTCTCCTCCCTTGAACTTCCAGGGGAAGCACCCGATGGTCAGCCGCCGGTTCTGGAGTTCCGGAGCCGCGATCCGGCCTCCGAGATTCTCTATGTGCATACAGTTGTGGGGAAAGAGCGCATTGTGCGTCAGTTGATAGTGCTCGTGGGGGAACAGCTCATCGACCGCCTCCGCCCCGCCGAACACTTGCTCGGCCATCGCGCGCACACGGTCGCAGTGGCCGAAGGTTCCCTTCCCCAGGAACCGTCCGATGGGGAGATTCATGGGATGGTCCGTGGAGATCACGTCCACGCCCCAGACCTTGATCTCCCGGTCGATGAGCCACTGCACCATGTCGGGATGGGCCCCGGGGTGCGTGTGCACGTAACGCTCCTCGTTCGCCTGGCTGCCGAACTGCGCGAAGCGCTCCCACCCCGTGTGAAGGATGAGGATGTCCCCGTTCCTGATCTCGACCCGGGACTCGATCATCTCCGGCGTGTACACGGCGAGGTCGCCCATCTCGTCCCGCAGGTCGACGATCACGCCATCGCCGTACAGCCACTCGAGGGGGATCTCGTCGATCGTCATCCCGTTGGTCACGAAATGGCGGGGGGCGTCCAGGTGCGTCCCCATGTGGTTCGACGTCTGGATGTACTGCGCGTTCACCCCGTGTTCGACCTTGCGCTTGATGTACTTGACCTCGAACGGGGGATAGTACGGCCAGAAGAAGCAGTCCTGGTTGAGGGGCTGCGAGAGATCGTAGAGTTTCATGAGCGGTTGGCTCCGGGAGGTCGGGGGTTGAAGCGGCGCGGACCGATGGCCCTACGGTCCCCCATCCGGTCGGGGAACGCAATGGCCGGGGTACGGATCACGGCGGGCGGCGAGGGATGTCGAAGAGCGCCTGCACGGCGGGTTTCCGCACCTTGCCCATCGCGTTCCGCGGCAGGTCCTCTACGCAGAGCCACGCGCGGGGCACCTTGTAGCGGGCGAGCCGTTCCCGGATCCAGGGATCCAGCCGCTCGGGCAGCGCGTCCGGCGGCCCCTTCGTGGCCGGTTCGGGGATGACGGCGGCCGCGATACGGTCCCCCCAGTCCTCATCCGGGATTCCGACGACGGCGCAGTCGCGGACGTCCGGGTGCGTGCGGAGCAGTTCCTCGATCTCGATGGCGGAGATCTTGTAGCCGCCGCTCTTGAGGATATCGACCGAGCGGCGTCCCAGGAGGCGATAGTAGCCGTCCTCGAGGACCGCCTCGTCGCCGGTCAGGAACCACCCGTCGCTGAAGGCGGCCGCCGTCTCCTCGGGACGCCGCCAGTACTCGGAGAACACCATCGGGCCGCGTACCTGGATCTCGCCGGACTCGCCCGGATCGCGCGCCTCCACGCCCTCGGCGAGCACCGCGCCCGTGGTCGGTTGCACGAGCCGAAGACCGACGCCCGGGAGCGGCTGGCCCACGGTGCCCGCCCGCCGCTCGCCATCGTAGGGGTTCGAGAGCCCCATCCCGATCTCGGTCATCCCGTAGCGCTCGAGGAGCCGCTGGCCCGTGATCTCCTCCCAGCGCTCGAACACCGGCACGGGCAGCGCGGCCGACCCCGACACCATCAGCCGCAACGCGCGCGCACCCTCCGACCAGCGCGCCCGGGTGGAGCCGTCCGCGGCAGCCCAGGCACTCAGCAGCCTGGCGTAGATCGTGGGGACGGCCATGAACACGCTGATGTCGCCCGAGGCGAGCCGGTCCCACGTCGCGACGGGATCGAACGAGCCGCCGAACTCGACCGTCGCCCCCGCCTGGAGCGGGCAGCAGAGGGCGTTGACGATCCCGTGCGTGTGATGCAGCGGAAGCACGTGGAGGATGCGGTCGTCGCGTTCCCACCTCCACGCGTCGAGGAGCGATGCGATATGCGCCTCGATCTGCCCGTGCGTCGTCACGACGCCCTTGGGACGCCCCGTCGTGCCGCTCGTATACAGGATCATCGCCGGCCGATCCGGCGTGACCGGCGGCAACGGGTCCGGAGCCGTGGGGTCGAGACCGAAGGCGCCCGCCGCATGCCTGACATCGTGGAAGGGGACGCCGCGCGCGCGCGCGAGGCCCCCGATGCGGCGCCCGGCCTCCCCGGCCCCGATGAGCGCCGAGCAGTCCGCATCGTCGATCACGTATGCGAGTTCGCGCGCCGGGTGGTCCGGGCAGAGCGGCACGGCGATCCCGCCGGCGCGCCAGATGGCCCACTGCGAGACGACGTACTCGACTCCCGGGTCCATCAGGAACCCCACCCGGGCCCCGTCCAGGTCGTCGGCGCCGGCTTCGGCAACGAGGTGTCGCGCCCGCGCGTTCGACTGCGTCTCCAGTTCGCCGTAGGTGTGGATCGTGCCGGCGGCGAGGACGGCGACGCGATCTGCCCACTCGGCCGGCGGATGAAAAAGCGTGGGGCCGGTCAAGCCCGGGCGCGTTCCGCCGCCCGCGTCAGCACCCGCTCTGTGAGCACGCGGATCAGGTGTCGGCGGTATGCCTCGCTCGCGTGCATGTCGGCGGCGGGTTCCGCTGTCTCCGCGCACACCGCCGCGGCGGCCGCGACCGCTTCCGGCGTGGGCTCCCGTCCGGCGATCACCCCCGCCGCCTCCGACATGAGGCAGGGCGTGGATCCTCCGTTCACGAGCGAGATGGCGGCTTCCCGGCAAGTCCCGCCAGCGTCGAGCCGGACTCGAGCCGCCACGCCGGCGAGGGCGTAGTCGCCGCGACGCCGCGCGACCTCGTCGAAGGCGATCCCCTCCCCGGCGGCGGGCGGCGGCACTTCGATGGCGGTCAGGAGTTCATCCGGTTCGAGCGCGGAGAAGAAGGGCCCGAGGAAGAAGTCGGCCAGGTCCAGGATCCGCTCCTCCCGGGGGCCGGGCGCGCCCTCCGGCGCGCGGCGCGCAATGCGCACGCGGGCCCCGAGCACGAGTAGCACGGCAGGCAGTTCCGCGGCCGGATCGGCGTGTGCCACCGAGCCCCCGATGGTGCCTCGCGAGCGGATCTGGGCGTGCGCGATGAATGGCGCCGCCTCCGCCAGGAGCGGTGCGCACCGCGCGACCCGCGGGTCACGCTCCAGTTGACGAACCCGCGTCATGGCGCCGAGCCGCAGCCCGCCGTCCGGCGTCTCCTCGACCCGCGCCAGTTCCTCGATCCCGTTCAGATCCACGAGACGTTCCGGCGCCGCGAGACGGAAGTTGAGCATCGGGACGAGGCTCTGTCCGCCCGCCAGCGGCCGCGTCTCCACCGACGTGTCGGCGAGCGCCTCCAGCGCGTCGTCGAGACCGGCCGCGGCCACGTACTCGAAGGGCGGGGGCTTCACGACGCGCCTCCATCACGCCCCGCCGCCCCGCGGAGCCCCTCCAGGAGTCCGAACAGTCGGCCGGGACTCATCGGCGCTTCGAGGATCTCCAGTCCGGGGGCGATGTCGGCCAGCGCGTCCTCGACGGCCTGCGCGAAGGCGGCCGCCACCGGAATGGCGCCCCCCTCCCCCACGCCCTTGGTCCCGAGCGGGTTCAGCGTCGAGGGCGTCTCCAGGTGCGCGGTCTCGATCGGGGGCACGTCCGTCGAGGTCGGGAGGAGGTAATCCATGAACGAGGCGTTGGTCGTCCCGCCGAACTCATCGAACACGAGTTCCTCGTAGAAGGCGTTCCCGATCCCTGCCGCGACGCCGCCGTGGATCTGTCCTTCCACGATCGTGGGGTTGATCACCGTCCCGCAGTCGTGCACGACGAGGTAGCGCAGGATCTCGACCATGGCCGTCTCCGGGTCCACGGCCACGACCACGGCATGGGTCCCGTTGGCGGTCGTGCCGTACGGCGGCCCGAAGTACGAGGTCGCCTCCAGTCCCGGCTCGGTCCCGGGCTCCACGGCGCCGCGCAACGGGTTGGCGGCGAGGGCGAGCGCTCCGAGGTCGACGGCGAGATCCGGCGCGCCTCTGACACGGGCGGCACCGTCGGCGAGTTCGAGGTCGTCGGGGTCCACTTCGAGCGCCTCCGCCGCGTGACGGAGGATCTTCTCGCGCACAGATCGGGCCGCGGCGTGGATCGCGTTGCCGGCCACGACCGCCCCGCGGCTCGCGAAGGTCCCGGTCCCCCAGTGGAAGTCGCTCGTGTCCCCCGTCACGACGCGCACGTCGGAGGGCGCCACGCCGATCGCGTCGGCCACGATCTGCGCGAAGGAGGTGAAGTGGCCCTGGCCCTGCGTGCCCACGCCGGTCGCGAGACGGACCGTGCCGCTCGGCTCGACCGTGATCCGAGCCCCCTCGTAGGGGCCGATGCCCGTCCCCTCCACGTAGTTGACGACGCCGACGCCGATCGCCCGTCCGTCCGTCTGCATCCGCTCGCGTTCCCGCGGGAACGTCTTCCCGTAGTCGATGAGCCGGACGGTCTCTTCCAGCGACGCCTCGTAACTTCCGCTGTCGTAGCGGAGCGGGGCGAAGTCCTGGTACATGATCTCGTGATTGTAGGGAAACTCGTCCGACCCGATCACGTTGCGGCGACGGATTTCGACCGGGTCGAGGCCGAGGCCGCGCGCCGCGAGATCGAGCAGGCGCTCCATCACGAACACGCCGTGCTGCCGGCCGGCGCCCCGCACCGGCGTGACGATCGGCTTGTTCGTGAACGCGACCCGGAACTCGCTCTCGTAGTTCGGCACATGGTAGGGCCCGAGGAGCGTGCACTGGCTGTTGATGGGGATCGTGAGTCCGTACGGGTCGTACGCCCCCGAATCGTGGATGAAGATGTCGCGCACGCCGAGGATCCGGCCGTCGCGCGTCACCGCGATCTCCGCCTCGTGAAGCTGCCCGCGCTCCTGCGTCGTGGCGAAGAAGTTCTCGTACCGGTCCTCGACCCACTTCACGGGCCGCCCCAGTTGAATCGAGGCCCAGGGGATGAGGATCTCTTCCGCGTAGAACATGATCTTCGGGCCGAAACCGCCGCCCACGAAGGGGGCGATGAACCGCACCTGCGATTCCGACAGGCCAAGCGCGGCGGCCACGACGTTGCGCACGGGGATGGGGGCCTGCGTCGTGTCCCACACCTGCAGGCGGTCGGCCCGGGCGTCCCACTCGGCCACCACCGACCGGTTCTCGATCGCCCCCCCGATCCCCCGGTCGTAGCTGAAGCGGCGTTCCAGGACGAGGTCGGCCCGGGCGCGGGCGGCGTCGTAGTCCCCCTTCGTCTGCCGCACGTGCGCGGCGAGGTTCGACGGGAGGTCGTCGTGGATGCGCGGCGCATCCTCGTCGAGCGCGTGGGCAAGGTCCACCACGGGGTCGAGCGGTTCGATGTCCGCGTAGGCAAGTTGGGCCGCGTCCTCGGCCACGTACCGGCTTTCCGCGACGATCATGGCCAGCGCCTCGCCCTGGTGCCGGATCCGGTCCCGGACGAGGGGGAGCGCCGTGCGCGCGTGGAACACCAACCCCTCGAGCGGCGGCGGCGGGACGAGCACGGCGCCGGGGCGCAGGAGGGGGCCCAGGTCGGCGGCCGTGAACACGGCGTGGACCCCGGGGTGCGCCCGCGCGCTCTCCACCTCGAGGCTCCGGAGCCGGCCGGCCGGCAGGTCGCTCCGCACGAAGGCGACGTGCAGGGTGCCGGGCGGCTCCACATCCTCGACGAACTGCGCGCGACCGGTCAGGAGGCGCGCGTCCTCGTTGCGCGGCACCCGCGCCCCGACCCACGTCCCGCCTGCCCGGCTCACGCGCGACCCGCCCGGCTCAAGGCTCCCGCTCCGGCGGCGCCGCCGGGTCGTCCGCTGCGAGCCGTTCCGCCGCGAGGCGCTCTGCCGCCAGCCCGACCCCCTCGACGATGTTGTGATAGCCCGTGCAGCGGCACAGGTGTCCGGACACCGCCTCGCGGATTTCGTCCCGCGACGGCGCCGGGTTCTCGCGCAGGAACGCCTCCGCGGTCATGAGGATGCCCGGCGTACAGAAGCCGCACTGCAGCCCGTGCGTCTCGTGGAGTGCCTGCTGGATCGGGTGCAGCCCCTCGACGGAGATCGCTTCCCCCGGCTGCACCTCGGCGAGTCCCTCGACCGTCGTCACCTCGTGCCCGTCGATCTGCACCGCGAACATGAGGCAGGCCCGCACCGGCTCCGCGTCCAGCTGCACGGTGCATGCCCCGCACACCCCGTGCTCGCACCCCACGTGCGTCCCCGTGAGTCCGACCTCGGAGCGCAGGAAGTCCGACAGGAGCAGTCGGGGCTCCACCTTCCCGGACCACTCGACGCCGTTGATCCGGGCGGAGACTCGCATGGGACTCAACCCTGCTACGGGACGAGTTCCTGGCGCGGTTGAAGCTTCACCGCCCACAGCCCGCTGAAGTACTCCGCGAAGAACAGGTTCCCCTTGTGGATCTGCGGCCCCCATGTGAAGGGCGCGTTCGCCACCACGCCGTCCGGATCGTACGCCAGATAGCGCGCGATCTCCCGGCCC
Source organism: uncultured Gemmatimonadota bacterium (assembly GCA_964509895.1). GTDB lineage: Bacteria > Gemmatimonadota > Gemmatimonadetes > Palauibacterales > Palauibacteraceae > Palauibacter. The sequence continues at coordinate 12,014 of CAZDZJ010000113.1, read as the reverse complement.
TGCTCGCCCAGGTTGCCCTTGAGTTCGCCGGAAATGTCGAGGACGCGCAGCCCGCCGTTGTAGAACGCCGCGTACAGCTTGTCGTCCTCGATCCACATGTTGTGGGAGCCCGCCTCGGGGATCTCGTAGCGCGCGACCTCCTCCGGATTCCCGGGATCCGTGAAGTCGACCACGTGGATGTAGCCCGACATGAAGTCCGGCGTGCGCTCGGGGTCCTGTCCGTCGAAGCCCGGTCGCCCCGCCTCGTCTCCCATGAACACGTAGAAGCGCCCCGTGGGACTCCGGTACGGGAAGGCCGCGTGCGTCCGTCCGCCGATGTCGCGGAAGCGAGCGATCTCCACCGGATTCGAGGGCGAGCCGTCCAGGTCGCCGCCCCCCACGTCGATGAGCACGACGCCGTCGCCCCAGTTCGAGGTGTAGGCGATCCCGTCCACGATCCAGATGTCGTGGATCGCATGCCCCGGCGTGTCGAGTTCGAAGCGGCCCACGCGGTGGGGGCTGGCGGGATCCTCGATATTGATGACGTCGAAGCGCCGCCCGTTGTTCACCGCGTACACGTGGCCCTGGTAGATGAAGAGATTGTGGACGCCGCCCGTAAGTTCGTCGTCGAACACGGAGATCGTCGTCACATCCCGCGGGTTCCGGCAGTCCAGGATGACGATCCCGTTTCGGCGGTTGGAGGCCCCCTCCCGCGAGATCACGCAGACTTCCCCGTCCTCGCTCACCTTCACGTCGTTCGTGGTGCGGGCGTCGACCACGACGGAGTCCGTGAGCACGGGGCTGGCCGGATCCGTCACATCCCAGAAATAGACGGCGCCCGCCGCCGCGTGCGTGCCGGTGATCGCGTAGTCGCGACCGTCGACCCCCTCCCACACCCAGAGATCCGAGGTGCGTTCGTTGTTCACCTGTCCCTGCCCCACGAACGTCACTTCCCGGGAGGCGTGCCGCGGGTGGATCTCCAGCGAGGTGCGCGCGGCGCGGCCCGGCACGTTGGCGACCACCGTGTACACGCCCGGGAAGTACGCCACGAAGCGGCCCTTCTCGTCGATCTCCGCCGGAGGGATGTCCGCCGTCGCCTCGATGGAGGGATCCGACATCACGGTCCAGGTGACCGGCAGGTCGCCCACCGCGCCGCCCATCGCGTCCTCGACGGTCGCCTCGAAACGCACCACGTCGCCCGTGCGCGCGCGCTCCGCGCTCCCTGACACGGCCAGGCGAGCCGCGGGGTTCTCTCTGACCTCGTACGAGACCTCCGCGGCGATGCCTTCCGCTTCCGCCCGCAGCGCAACCGCCCCGGGCGCGTGCGCCGTGAGGATGCCGAAGCGGTCCACGGTCGCGACGCCCTCGTCGGAGGTGGACCACCGGATCTCGCCATCGCGCGCGTCGTCCGCCGTGTCGAGCAGCGTCGCCCGGTGGCGCGTCGCCACGCCCACGTACGTCGACCCGCCTGCCGGCGTCACATCGATCCGGTCGAGCGGAGGGAAGGCCACGCTCACCACTACCGCCTGCGCACGCAGGTTCCGCGCCGTGGCCACCACCGCGGAGATCAGGAACTCGCCGCCCTTCACGGCCCGCACGCGGCCCGAGACGCGGTCCACGTCGATACTCTGTCGCGCGCTCCCGCTGCGGCCGTCCGCAAAGCTCGGGAAGAAGAGCACCGGTGCGTCGATCTCGTTGCCTTCCGCATCCAGTACGCGCGCCTCCAGGGTGGCCTCCTCCCCCACCTCCAGCGACAGCGCATGCGGGACGACCTCGACCGAGGCCGCCTCCTGCGCCGCGGCGGGAAAGTTTGCCAACAGGAAAACGGACATCGTCACGAGCGCGAGTGCGGGTAGAATCGGGGGCTTACGGTACATCATCGCTCCACCTTCGTGATCCGGGTCATTGCCTGCGAGCCGTCGCAAGATGTCCGCCCGGCAGGTGACCCCGCAAACGAGAGAGAGAGGTCAGGTGACCGTCCGCAACCTCGCGCTCAATAGCTGTGGGCGTGGACGCCCTGTACGGCCCGGCCCGACGGATCGGCCATGCCGGCGAAGGCGGGGTCCCAGGCGATGGCCGCGGGCGTGCTGCAGGCGATGCTCGGCCCCTCCGGAACGCAGCGCACCGCCGGTTCGCCGGAGAAGTGCGAGGCGAAGATCGCGCGGTAGAGATACGCTTCCTTCGTGAGCGGCGTGTTCGTGGGGAATCGAGCTCCCGCCCGCGCCAGCTGTCCGTCGCTGATCTCCGTCTCGGCCATCTCCTTCAGGCTGTCGATCCAGGAATAGCCCACGCCATCGGAGAACTGTTCCTTCTGGCGCCACAGGATCTCGTCCGGGAGGAATCCCTCGAACGCCTCGCGCAGGATGTGCTTCTCCATGCGACCCTCCGCCGGCCGCTTGGATTCGGGGTCGAGCGCCATGGCGACGTCGAGGAACTCGCGGTCGAGGAAGGGGACGCGCGCTTCCACCCCCCACGCCGCCATCGACTTGTTCGCGCGCAGGCAGTCGTACTTGTGGAGCTGGTCGAGCTTGCGGACGGTCTCCTCGTGGAAGGCCCGCGCGTCGGGCGCCTTGTGGAAGTAGAGGTATCCGCCGAAGACCTCGTCCGCGCCCTCGCCCGAGAGCACCATCTTGATCCCCATCGCCTTGATGCGGCGGGCCATGAGGTACATCGGCGTGGACGCCCGCACCGTCGTCACGTCGAACGTTTCGAGGTGGCGGATGACGTCGGAGAGAGCGTCGAGCCCTTCCTGCAGCGTGTAGACGATCTCGTGATGCACCGTACCGATCGCCTCGGCGGCCTGGCGCGCCGCGGCCAGATCCGGGGCCCCCTCGAGCCCGATCGCGAACGAGTGCAGCCGGGGCCACCACGCCTCCTCGGTGTCGTCCGTCTCGACCCGGCGGCGCGAGAACTTCATCGCGAGCGCCGAGATGATCGACGAGTCGAGACCGCCCGAGAGGAGCACGCCGTACGGGACGTCGGACATGAGCTGCCGGTGGACCGCCGCCTCCAGCGCCTCGCGCACCAGCCCCGGGTCGGTCGGACCGCCGGCCACCGCCTCGCAACCCCGCCACGCCGGCTGGTAGTACGGAACCGGCCGACCGTCATCGCGGCGGCTGTCGAGCATGTGGCCCGGCGGGAAGTCGTGGATCTCCGGGCAGGTATCGATGAGCGCCTTCATCTCGGAGGCCACGTAGAAGCGCCCCTCGATGTCACGGCCCGTGTAGAGCGGCATGACGCCGATCGGGTCGCGGGCGATCAGGTAGCGGTCACGCGTCTCGTCGTAGAGGGCGAAGGCGAAGATCCCGCTCAGTTCGTTGAGCCACGCCGCGGGATCGTCGGGCCGGTCCTCGTACAGCGCGAGGATGACCTCGCAGTCGGAGCGCGTCCGGAACGGATATCCGGCCGCCACGCCCTGCTCCAGCGCCGCGTGGTTGTAGATCTCCCCGTTGACCGCGAGGACCGTCGTGCGGTCGGGGCCGAACAGCGGCTGGGCCCCGCTCTCCACGTCGACGATCGAGAGCCGTTCGTGGGCGAGGATGGCCCGGTCGCCCGCGTAGATCCCGCTCCAGTCCGGCCCCCGGTGCCGCTGTCGCCGCGAGAGGTCGAGCGCCCGACGCCGGAGGCTCGTGGCGCCGGGCTCAATCTCGAAGATGCCGAGGACGGAACACATGATCGTTGCCGGCTCGCCCCGTTACGGGACGAGTCTCTCCGCCCTCGGCTTCACGAGGAACAGCCCCTCGCGCCGGCTCGAGAGGAGAATCGTGCCGCTCTCGAAGTACGGGTAGACGCTCCAGGTGCCGTCGAAGCCCGCCGAGTCCTCGCTCCAGGGCGTGGTGTCGAAGCTCCCCGCCTCCGTCGGATTCTCGGGGTCGCTGATGTCCAGCACGCGCAGCCCGGCGCGGTTGTTCGACATGTAGAGGCGGTCGCCGCGCACATAGAGGTTGTGGTCCGTGACCTTCGTCGGGCTGTAGTACTCCCGTACGAGGAGCGGGTCGTCGAGATCGCGCAGATCCCACACGAGCGTGCGTGTCTGCTCGACGGAACCGTTCACCTCGTCGGCTTCGTCGTTCGAGTAGAAGTACTCGTGGTCTTCCGTGAACCAGCCCTGGTGGGCGTACGACACGTTCGGGTACTCGGCCCGCGCGACCGCGACCGGGTTCGCCTTGTCCGTGACGTCGGCGATCGAGAGCGCCGTCTCGTTCGCGTTCACGCAGATCTCGCGGTCCGCGTAGTCCTCGTCCGGGCCGTGGTAGATCACGCACTGCGTGTCGTGCGAATTGCCGGTGTTGCGCCGTCCCGTGTTGGGGTGCGCGAAGCAGCCCGCGAAGGAGGCATTCAGCGGGTCGTTGATGTCGACGATGTGCGAGCCGCCGCCGCACGTCTCTCCTCCGCCCGACGCACCGACGAGGTAGGCGAATCCCGTCTCCTCGTTGATCGCGACGTTGTGGACGGAGGCGACATCCTCGTACAGGGCCGTCGGCTCGAACTCGCGTGCCGACGTGACGTCGCGCAACTGCGTGAGGTCGAAGATCTGCATCCCGTGCTGCCCCGCCCCGTCCGCGACGACGAACATGTGGTCCCTGAACACCTTCATGTCCCGCCACGTGTTGGAACGGCTGCCCGGAGTCTTGGCGAGGTTCCCGAGATAGCGCGGGTTGAAGGGGTCGGTGACATCGACGAAGGCCGTGCCGTCCATGCGGCCGACGAGGGCGTATTCGCGGTTCGTCACCGGATCGGTCCAGCCCCACACGTCGTTGAGCCGCGCGCCGCGGCCCGCCCCGAGCTCCTCGCGGGGGAGGAAGGAGAGGAGGTCCACGCGATCGCAGTCGAATCCCTCGGCGAAGCCCTCCTCGCAGTCGATCTGGCCGCCCGAGATCGAGGAGAGCCCGACCTGCTGGCTCACCAGCCGCACGACCGTGCCGGCTTCGTCATCCCGGAGGACGACGGACCCGGCCCCGAAGTCGTCCGTGGGAAGACCGGCCACCACGCGGCCGCCTCCCGCCGCGACCACCCGGCCGGCCGGAGCGGGCTCCCGGCCCGGCATCTCCCACCCGTTAGCCACGGTCCAGTCATCGCCGGCGCGTTCGAGGCGGTACACGAGGCCGGCGCCGTACGCGGCCCGGGGTGCGCCGACCCACACGACGGCGCCGTCCACTGCGAGCGCGGCCCCGAACGCCGTCGGAACCTCGTTGCCGGACGCGATCGTGCCGGCAGGCTCCCATCCGCCGTCGGCGTTCGTGGCGAACCGGTGGACGGCGCCGAACCCCTCGTCCTGTCCGGCCGCTCCGACCAGCGCCTCGCCGGCGGCGAAGGCCACGTCCGACCCGAACGCCCGGCCAGGCGCTCCCTCATCGTCGCCCAACCGCGCCTGGCGAACCCAGCCCGCCCCGGCGTCGAAGCGGAAGAGGTAGGCCTCGCCGCGACCCTCGCCGGCGAGCGGCGCGCCGATCAGCGCAAGGTCGCCATCCAGCGCGATCGAGGCCCCGAACCCCAACGCGCCTTCCACCGTGAGCCGGACATCCTCCTGCCAGCCACCGTCGGGGGCGGGCCGGTAGGCCACGACGATGTCCTCTCCGCTCGAGCCGTCCGTGGCCCCCACGAGGAGGTGTTCCTCTCCCGCGGCCAGGGAGCGCCCGAACTCCTGCAGTCCGCGGGAGGGGATCTCCGCGGTGTGCAGCCATTCGGACCCGCGGTCGAACACGTGCACGGCGCCGGCCCCCGGTGCGCCCACGAACAACCGGGAACCCGCGGCCGCCAACGCGACCCCGAACCGGTCCCGGACGACCGCATCCGGCGCGTACAGGGCCTGCACTTCGACCCAGCTGCCGGCGCGGAAGACCCGTACGCTGCCGGGCTCGCGCTCGGAGGTGGGCTCTCCCACCAGCACTTCGTCCTCGCCCGCAAGCACCGAAGTGCCGAACCCCTGCGCGGCCAGCACCGTTGTACCGACGGTCCCGGCCCCGATGACAAAGCCGGCAAGGAGGGCGGCGAATGATCGAATCTTCATGACGGTCCTCCGGATTCCACCGATCCCGCGTACGCGGTGAACAGGTCGTTGATGTAGTGCACGTCGCGGCCCTCGCGGGCCAGGTAGCTCGCGGCCACCGCCGCCCGCGCGCCGCTGAGGCAATGCACGAGCAGCGACCCGTTCGACGGCAGCCGGTCCGCGTAGTCCGGCAGCCGCGTATACGAGGCGTTGACCGCCCCGGGGAGGTGCGACACGGCGTACTCCGACGCGTATCTGACGTCCAGCACCTGTCCCCGGCCGTTCGTCGACAGGCGGCTGGCCGCCTCGAGATCGACCTCGGGAATCGCGGCCGCTTCCCCGCCCTGGTCAAAGTACCGTTCGAGCGCCTCGTGCTCCACGAAGCCCCGCACGGCGTCGAACCCGATCCGGAGCAGGCGCCGGACCGCCCACTCGAGGTCCTTCTCGTCAATGACGAGGGTGATCCGCGCCCCCTCGGCGAGGACCGAGCCCACCGCGGTGCAGAACGACCTGGTGAGCGGGACGTAGACCGACCCCGGAAGGTGGCGGGCCATGAACGCCGACCGGTCCGCACGCGTGTCGATCACGACTTCCGCGGCTGCGTCGCCAACCCCGGCGCGAGCGCGGGACGCCGCTACCCTCGGTGAAACCCTGCGCGTCTGCGGGAGACCGCCCAGAACCGCGGCGCCATCCCTGTTGTCCCGCTTCATGCGGGCGAAGTACATCGGCGGCTCGGGCTGTCCCTCGAGGATGTGGGAGACGAAGGCATCCTCGCCCTTCAGCGCCGCGGCAATGGCCGAACTGAAGCGCCGCTCGTAGCCCACGGTCGTCTCCGGCACGGCACCCAGTGCCTTCCCGCAGGAGGAACCGGCGCCGTGGGCCGGCCACACCTGCAGGTAGTCCGGGAGGTCGAGGAAGCTCCGCACCGACCCGTACAGGCGCCGCGCGGCCGGGGTCATCGCTCCCGCGACCCGCGCCGCCGTCTCGAGCAGGTCGGGCCGGCCGAGATCGCCCACGAAGACGAAGTCCCCCGAGAGAAGACCCATGGGTTCGTCCGCTCCCACACCCCGATCCGTGACGAGAAACGACATGTGCTCGGGCGTGTGCCCGGGAGTGTGCAGCGCCTGGAACTCGATCTCGCCGACCGCGAATCGGGCCCCGTCCCGGAGCGGCACGTGATCGTAGCTCCCGGCGTGAGCCCACTCGTACCGCCAGTCCGGTCCGCCTTCGTCGGACAGGTAGAGCCGCGTCCCGAAGCACTCGGCGAACTCCCTCGTCCCCGAGAGGAAGTCGGCGTGAATGTGCGTCTCAGCGACCGCGACCACGCGCAGATCCTCGCTCGCCGCCAGTTCCACGTAGCGGTCGATGTCGCGCTGGGGATCGAACAGGATCGCGTCGCCGGTCTGCTGGCACCCGATGAGATACGCGTACTGCGCGAGCGTGTCGTCGAAAACCTGTCGAAAGAACATTCCGTCGAAGCCGCCTCTCGAAACCCTCCCGGAGGGCCGGCAACCGCCTACGGAGCGGTGATCAGCCCCGCCAGCAGCGCCACGCGTTTCATGGACTCGTCGATCCGGACGTACTCGTGCCGCGCGTGCGCGCCGTCGCCCACGGCACCCAGCCCGTCGAGCGTAGGCGTGTGCTGGCTGGTCAAGTTACCGTCCGAACCGCCTCCCGAAGAGCCCTCCTCGAGTTCAAGGCCGATCTCGTCCGCCACCCGGAGGGCCCGCTCCCAGAGCGCGACGTTGCGGGATGTCCGCTCCAACGGCCCCCGGCTCGCGACCTCCGTGACCGTGATCCGCGTACCGGGCACAGTCGGCGTCAGTGCAGACATCCCCTCGCGGATCCGCTCGAGTTCGGCAGCGGTCCACAGTCGGACATCGACCTCGCAGTTCGCCCGCGCCGCGACGACGTTGGGGCGCGAACCTCCCTCGATCAGCCCCACGTTCATCGTCGTCCCGGCGGCGGGGTCCGCCAGGCCGTCGATCTGCCGGATCGCGTGGGCGAGTTCGAGGATCGCCGAGGCCCCCTCCTCCGGCGCGAGACCCGCGTGCGAACTTCGCCCCGCGACTTCCACGTGATACTGCCCGATCCCCTTGCGCCGCGTCTTGAGCTGCCCGTTCAAGCCGAGCGCGGGTTCGAGCACGAAGGCCCGGGACGCGCCGCGCGCCAGCTCGTGGATCAGCGGCTCGGATTCGGGGCTGCCGATCTCCTCGTCCGAGTTGATGAAGAAGGCGGGTACCACGCCGGCGTCCAGCCCCGTGTCGCGCAGCGCCCGCAGGGCGAAGATGCCGATCGCCAGGCCGGTCTTCATGTCGAAGACGCCGGGACCCGTGAGTCGGCCATCGGATACCTCGACGGGCATCTCCCCCAGCGCGCCGATGGGCCACACGGTGTCCATGTGCCCCACGAGGAGCTGTCCCCCGCCGGCCGCCGCCCCCGGGGTCCGGGCCAGCAGATGGCCGCCGCTCTGGTCGCCGGGGATGTGGTCCACGTCGAGCCCGATGTCGCGCAGGGCTTCCGTGAGGATACCCCGGATCCCGCGCTGGGCCTCCGGATCGGTGGAAGGGGACTCCTCGAGCACGAGCTGGGAAATGAAATCGACGAACTCGTCGCCCAGTTCGCTCATCCGGGCGCTGACGGCCTGCGCGGGGGTGAGTCCGTTGGTGCCCGGGCCCATCATGCGCCGCCCTGCCCGCCGCCGTCCTCCGCCTCCAGGACACCCTCGATCAGCGTCCGGTGGGCCTGGTATTCGGGCACGTCCGGGATGCCCCCGGCCTCTTCCACGGTTGACCGGATCCGCGCCCTGAACACCTCGGCCTCTTCCGTGTCCCCCTCGAAGTCCGCCGCGCGGGCGGCGAGGAGAAGGCCCAACAGGTGTTCCGGGTCCGCGGCCAGGATCTCATCCGCTTTCTCCCGGGCGCGACCGGACTCTCCCGTGAGGAGACGGAGGAGGCCGACGTGGAACCGGACATCCGCATCGGTGTCCTCCGCCGGCACGACATCGTAGGCCTGCAGGGCCATGTCGATGAAGAAGGCGGCCTGCTCGAAGTTCTCGCTCTCGTGTTCGCGCATGACGCGTTCGAACAGCCGGTCCGCGACCCCCCGGGGGCCCATGGCGGCAAGCTCCTCCATCGTCGGCATCGCGCCGCCCTCGCCGCTGCCGCCGGCCCCGGCGGCCCCGCCCACCGGGGCACCGCCCGTTTCGCCGGGGAGACCGCCCGTCATCGTCATGTCCCCCACCCGCGTGATGCTCCCCCGCTGCACGAGCACGGCGATCAGCACCGAGAAACCCGCCAGCCCGATTGCGGAGAGGATCCACGGCGACCGGGCCGAGCGCGGCTTCGGCGGCGGAGCGCCGACCGGCGTCCCGCAGTCGGTGCAATAGAGCGCGTCCTTCCGCAGGGGCGCCTGGCAGGCCGGACATCCCGCGCGCTGGACGAGCGGGGCGCCGCACCGGGAGCAGAAGTTCCCCGACGCCGGGCTGTCGCAGCGCGGACAGGCCGCCGATGGGCTCACTGCGGCCGGTCGGCGCGGTCGCCGAGGCGCACGGTCGTCTCGTGCTCCTGACCGTCGCGCAGGAACCGGAGGACGACCTCGTCGCCCGGCCGGTGCGCGCCGAGCGCGTCCGTGAACGCCTGCAGGTCGGCCACCTCGTCATCCCCGAGGCCGATGAGGATGTCCCCGCGCGCGAGGCCCCCGGCCGCCGCTGGCGATCCCTCGGTGACGCCGGCGAGGAGCACGCCGTGGTCGACCGGCGTGAAGTCCGGGACGGTGCCGAGCCACGCCCCGGATCCGCCCGCGCGTTGCTCCCGCTCGCCCACGCCGGGGATGACGGCGAGCCGCTCCCGTCGTTCCGCCAAGGCCCGCGCCACGTTCTCCGTGAGGCGCGCCACGCGTCCCAGCCCCGGGGCGTCGATCTTCTCCGCATCGTCGGTGTGCCGGTGATAGTCGGCATGGACGTTCGTGAAGAAGTGCAGCACGGGGATGTCGTTCGCATAGAAGGAGGTGTGGTCGCTGGGCCCGAACCCGGCCTCCTCCCAGACGAGCGGGATCCCGAGATCCGCGTTCGCCGCGGGCACGATCTCCTCCCACTCGGGCGCCGTCCCCATCCCGTACACGATCATCTCGCCATCCTCGAGCCGCCCCACCATGTCGAGGTTGATCATGGCCACGGTCTCTTCCAGCGGAACCGCCGGATGGTTCGCATACCAGGCCGAGCCGATCAGCCCCAGTTCCTCTCCCGTGAAGGCGACGAAGACGATCGACCGGGCCGGACGCGGCCCGCCGCGGAGCGCCCGCGCCGCCGCGAGGACGGCCGCCACCCCGGACGCGTTGTCGTCCGCCCCGTTGTGGATCTCGCCCGCCGCTCCCGTGCTCCCGAACTCGCCCAGGCCCAGGTGGTCGTAGTGCGCCCCCACCACGATGGCGGTCTCGCGCAACTCCGGATCGCTCCCCCGGAGGATCGCGACGACGTTGCGTCCCCGTCCCGGCGGCGCGTGCGGCTGTGCCGCGCTCGCCAGCGGAAGCTCCTGGAAGAACCCGTCCTCCCCGCCCGGCTCGAGGCCGACGGACGCGAACATCGCCGCGATGAACTCGCCTGCGCACCGCTCCCCTTCGCTGCCGGAGAGCCGGCCCCCGAGGGCGTCGTCCGCCAGGTATTGCACGGTTTCCATCGGCGTCCCGAGCCGCGGCGCGGGTGCCGGGCAGGCATCATCCGCGGCACCGGCCATCTCCTGCGCCCGCAAGCCGCCGGCCCCCGCGATCATCGCGAAGCCGATGGCACCCAGACCGCCAATCCGGCGTCCTTGTGTGCTCACTTCGTCATTCCCCTGTTGCCGCATCATTCCGAACCCGAGCCGTCCCGGTTGCCGACCCTGTCGACCCCGGGCGCGCAAGCTCGCCGCGCAGCGACACGCTGTCCACCTGCGTGATGGGTAAAGTGGCGCCGACGGGACTCCGACCGGGCTTCCTGTGGCAAGTGAACGGCGCAGGATGCATCTTGCCAGCATTCGGCAGATCCGTCTTTGAAGGCGAGGGCACCTTGCGCAGGAAACTCTGGATGCTGGTAGGGCTCGCGGCGATCGCCGGGGCGATCACGATGCTCGCGGCGGGCGGCCTGAACGAGAACATGGTGTTCTTCCTCACGCCCGCCGAACTCGAGGCGCGTGGAGTCGAGGTCGTCGATCAGCCGATCCGGCTCGGGGGGCAGGTGAAGCCGGGGAGCGTGGACTGGGATCCGGAGTCCGCCGAACTGCATTTCGTCATCAGCGAGGAGAGCATCGAGATTCCCGTCCGGAGCACGGGCGCGCCTCCGGCGATGTTTCAGCCGGGGATGGGGGTCGTCGTCGAAGGAGCCTACGGGAACGACGGCGTCTTCCGCGCCACGAACCTGATGGTCAAGCACTCGAACGAGTACGCTCCGCCGGAGCACGCGGGTGACGCGGGCGAGGTCTACAAGTCCCTCCTCGAAGACTCGTCATGACCCGGTGAAGACCCTTGGAACCACTATGACGCCGGCTAATGACGTCGGATAGCGCCCTCCCGTGCTGAGCACGCTGGGCTACGCGTCCGTCATCGCGGCATTACTCGCTGCGGTGCTCGCCACGGTGGCCGGCGGCTGGGCAGGGCTGTCCCGGTCCGGGGACGAGACAGCCACGGCACTGGCCCGCCGCGCGGCGTACTTCGCCTTCTTCGCCATGTCGGGCGGGATGCTCGTGATGGAGATCGCCCTCCTCACGCACGATTTCAGCGTGGAGTACGTGGCGCGCGTGGGGAGCCGCGAGACGCCGACCTACTACACGGCCATCTCGCTCTGGAGCAGCCTCGAGGGATCGATCCTCTTCTGGGGCTGGATCCTCGCGGGGTACGGGGCGCTATTCGCCTTCACGCGCCGCCGCGAGTTCGGGGCCCTCAGGGCGGCCGGCGAACCCCTGACCGCACTCGGCGGGGGGCTCGCACACGGCCTCCGCACGAACACGCTCGTCCTCGGCGTGATCGGCGACGTGCAGCTCTTCTTCTTCGGACTCCTGGCCGGGGCGGCGAA
>CAZDZJ010000112.1:0-21968 GCA_964509895.1 uncultured Gemmatimonadota bacterium | reverse complement strand
GTCGACGCCCTGGATGCCGGTGACGCGCTCCTCGATCCGCCGCACGATCGCCTGCTCGACCTCGTCGGGCGACGCCCCCGGGTACTGGACCTGCACCTGGATCGTATCCAGGGAGATCTCCGGGAAGGTCTCCTGCGGCAGACTGATGAGGCTCACGAACCCCGCCAGGATGATGAGCACCATGAGCAGGTTGGCGGCGACGCCGTGCCTGGCCATCCATGCGATCGCCCGCCTCATGAGCCGGACTCGTCGCCCGCGGCGGCGGCCGCCGGTTCATCGCCCCAGGTGTCGGCGCTCTCGAGGAACTGGACGGGCTGGACCGTCATGCCATCGGTGACGAAGAGGAGCATCGACACGATGACGGGCGTGCCATCGGCGATCGACCCCAGCACCATGGCTTCGTCGTCCACTTCCTGGATCGGCTCGACCGGCGTCATGACGAGGAGCGTGTCGTCCCGCACGGTCCACAGAACGTCACCGTCCCGAACGGCCGCGGCGGGGACCACGGCGTACTCCTCGAAGCTCGTCCCCTCGATGTCCACCCGGGCGTAGCTGCCGAGGAGGAGCGGCGGGCGGCGCGGGTCCTCCTCCGGGGGCGAGAACGGTTCCGGGACCCGGACGACCACGTCGACCGTTCGCGTCTGCTCGTCGAGTGCCGCCTCGGCGCGGTCCACGTACCCGGACCACGAATGCTCCCGCCCACCGTACTCGGATGTGATCTCGACCGGGATGCGCGTCGCGGCCTCGCCCGCCCTCGCGTTCCACAACCGTTCGATGAGCGCCGCCTCGTTGTCGCTCAGCGGCACCACGATCTCCACCTCGTCCGTCGCATACAGACGGCCGACGGCCTGCCCGGCGGCGACGAACTGCCCGAGGTCCACGGTCTCGTCCCGCACGATCCCGTTGAACGGCGCCCGGATCCAGGTCCGCTCCAGCGCCAGCCGCGCATCCTCCAGCCTCGCCGTGGCGCTCTTCAGGGCCGCGCCGGCGGCATCCAGTTGCGGCTGTCGCGTGACGAGCGCGTTCGGCGGCGTCGGATCGAGGTTCTCGCGGGCGGCGAGCCGCCTCCATTCATCGAGCGCCAGCCGGGCGTTCTCCTCCGCCTCGAGCAGCGCCACCTCGCGCTGGGCTACATCCGCCTCCGCCGCCTCCACGGCATTCTCGTAGTCGGCCGGGTCCACCCGCAGCAGCGGCTCGCCCTCGAGGAAACGCCCGCCGCTCACGAGTGCGGCGGAGGTCCAGATCACGCGCCCGCCGACCTGCGGCGCGATCGTGACCTCGGCGCTGGGCCGGACCGTGCCGCCCCCCCGCACCGTGATCGCACCCGTCGTCACGCGCGCGGGCACCGTGCTGACGGTGGGGATCACCCGTGGCGGTTCTACCTCCTCAGGCTCGGCCCGCAACCCGAACAGCAGCGCGAAGCCGAGCACCCCCACGCCGATGACGATCGCTCCCTGCCCGATCCGCTTCCGGATCCCGGGTGGGGCGTTCGATCCCCGGGCGGCCGGGGAGCCCGGTCCTTCAGCGCCCTGGGAGGGCGGCGCATCGACCACCCACGGGTCATTCAACGCCGGTCGCGTTTCTTCGTCCATCGCTCCGCCCTATCTCCGATCGGGCGGCGACGGCTCGCCACCCCGGTTGTCGCTCGTTTCGAGATCCTCGACGTCGCCCTCTACCCATCCACCGCCCAGCGCCCGGTGTACGGCAAGCCGTGCCTCGCCGACGCCGCGCTCCGCGAGCACGCGCGTCGTCTCCGCATTGTTGAAGTTGACCCGCGCGTCCAGGTACTCCACGTAATCCCCGACGCCGCTCTGGTAGCGCTCCAGCTGGTTCTCCAGCGAGGCGCGCGCGTCGGCGACCTGCTCGGTGACCTGCGCGTACCGCTCCCGCTCGTTGTCGAACCGGATGAGGCTCGTGCGCGTCTCCCGGTAGGCGTCCAGCACCGTACGCGCGTAGGCGATGAGGGCCTGGTCGTACTGGGCCCAGGCCGCCCCGAGGTTGGCGCGGAGTCGACCGCCCTGGAAGATCGGGGCCACGAGGCCGCCGATCAGGTTCGTGAACCACTGGTCGACGTATTGCAGACCTTCGAGGTCGCCCGCCTGACGGCCGGCCGCCCCGTTGAAGGAGATCGTGGGGAGCAACTCGGCCCGTCGCGCCCCGACCCTGCGTCGCGCCGCCTCGACGCGCTCGAAGGCGGCCAGCACGTCGGGCCGGTCCTCGAGCAGCGACACCGGCAGCCCGCCGGGCATCGGGGTCGTGTCCACCGCCGGATCGAGGTCCGGCGGCAGCAGGTCATCGATCGTGCCCGCGTAGCGTCCCACGAGAAGCGCAAGGCGGCCTTCCGCGTCCTCGAGTGCCGTGCGCAGGTCCGGCAGGTTCGATTCGGCCGTCCGGTACTGCTGCCGGATCGCGTAGAGCTCGAACGTGTTCGTGACGCCGGCCTGGTACCGCTCCCGGGTCAGTTCGGCTCGCTCCCCGAGCAGATCGACGTTGTCCTCGGCGATGGCGAGCTGGGCTCGCGCGGAGACGACTTCGAGATACGTCGAGATGGTGGACGCGATCACGGTCAGCCGGACGGTCTCCGCTTCCGCCCGTGAGGCGAGGAAGTCGCGGACCGCCGCGCCCGACTCGTTGCGCAGTCGCCCCCAGAAATCGAGTTCGTACGCGAAGCCGAGCGAGGCCGAGTACGTCGTGAATTCGAACCGGTCGGGGAAATCGAAGCTGAACCCCGGGATCGGCCCTCCGCCGTCGTCGTCATCTCCCCCGAACTGCGACCCGAGGCCGGTATTGGCGGGGGTGCTCGACCGGTTCCCGTTCGCGTCGAGCGTCAGCGCCGGGAAGAGCGGCGCCCGCGCGATCCGGTAGCGGTGCCGCAGTTCCTCGAGCCGGGCGACGGCTTCGTGCAGGTCGAGGTTGGCGACGAGCGCCGTCTCGATCAGGCGGTCCAGCGTCGCGTCGTCGAAGGCTCGCCACCAGTCGCGGGGCTCGTGCGCCGCATCCGGGCTCGGAGCCTCCGAATCGTAGGCCGCGGGAAGTTCGGCGACCGTGGCGGGAACCCGTGGGCCGGGCGCGAACGAACACCCGCCGGCCAAGCCGAGAAGGAGAAGCCCGCCACCGCGCCGGAGACGCTCTCTCATGCGTGCGCTCCCTCCAGTGCGTCGGCCTCCACGGAGCGTTGGACTCCCGGCGGCCGCAGCCCCTCGAGCAGAAGGTCGACGATATGCGACCTCCGCTCCTGGACGAAGCGGTCGAAGTCTTCCACCGCCCGGGAATGGAAGAGACGCACCGTCGGGAGAGCCACGAATGGAAACAGGCACGCGGATACGATGGTGAGCAGCGTGTGCCGGAGGTCGACCTCCCGGATCTCGCCCGCCCTCATCGCCGCCCGCAGCCGGTCCTCCAGCAGCAGCCCGGGCACTTCCTCGCGCGCGGCGATCGCAGCCGTCAGGTGTCTCTCGAGCACGCCGCCGCCGCACAGGCACTCGTTCAGCATGAGGCGGGCCATCTCCTGGTGCTCGTAGATGTAGTCGATGTATCCGTAGACGAAGGTCCGAAGACTGTCCTCGAACCCCTGCTCCGCCCGCAGCGACTGGCTCAGCCCCGTCATGAACTGTCGGCAGCCGTGCTCGAACACCGCCTCGTACAGCTGATTCTTCGTCCGGAAGTAGTAATGGAGCAGGGCGCGGTTGATCCCCGCGTGATCCGCGATCTCCTGCAACCGCGCGCCGTCCCGTCCCTTGCGGGCGAATACCGTCAGCGCGGCATCGAAGATCCTCTGCTCGGTGTCCGGCGATTTCGCCGCGGCCGGAGCTTGCGGAACCATCACGACCTCCGCTTTGTCCAAAGCGTTTAACAGTCTTGCCAAGGGGAGTCGGACTCTAGTCACGACCCCTTCCGGGCGCAAGTTTCCCGCCGGGGTTCCGAACAGCGGCCCGCGGCGGGCTGCCGGGGGGCTGGGCAAATCGACGGAGGATTCATGAAGTCACGCATCCGGACGTACGGCACGACCGTTCTCGCGGCACTTGCGTTCACGGTGGTTCCGCCTGGACTGGGCGCGCAGAGTGCGCCCCAGGTGGCGCGGTCCGCCGACGGGGTTGTCGTGGCGGCCCAGCCCCTCGCCGCGGCCGCGGGCGCCCGCATGCTGGAACTGGGCGGAAACGCCGCGGACGCGGCCGTCGCCGCCGCCTTCGCCATCTCCGTCGTCGAGCCGAGCATGAACAGCATCGGCGGCCGGAACCAGATCCTGATCCGGACGCCCGGCGGCGGGGTCGCGGGCATCGACGGGACCACCTCGGTCCCGCTGGGATACGATCCGGCCACGGCCCCGCGCGCCGCCTACGGCTATCCCACGGTCGGCGTGCCGGGATCGGTCGCCGGCCTCATGCGCCTGCACGAGGAGTACGGCTCGCTCCCGCTGACCACGATCATGGCGCCGGCGATCGATTACGCGGCGCACGGGTTCCGGCTCCTGCCGGGCGAGGCGCGCCGCCAGGCCGGGTCGCGCGGACAGGTCGCGGAGACCGACGGGGCCCGGCGCTACTACCTGAGGGCGGACGGGTCGCCCTACCGCCCCGGCGATCGGCTCGTGCAGTCCGACATGGCCGAGACGCTGAGAACCATTTCGCTTGGGGGCGGCGATGCCTTCTACCGCGGCGAGATCGCCGGCCGCATCGCCGACGACATGGCGGCCAACGGCGGCTTCCTGACCCGAGAGGCGCTCGCGGCGTACGAGGCGGAGGATTCGCGTATCGTGCGCGGCTCCTACCGCGGTTTCGAGATCGTCGGTTCCGACATCCCGGCCTCCGGGGCGATGGCGATTCTCGCGCTCCAGATCGCCGAGGTCTTCGATCCGAGCAGCATGAGCGACGAGGCCTGGGCCTCCGTCATTGCGCAGTCGCTCGCCCTCGCCATGACCGAATACCGGCGCCCGAGTTCCGATTCCTCCGCCGTGCGCGTCACGTCGAAGGCCTTCGCGCGCGCGCTGTCGGAGCAGGTCAGGGTTCCAGCGGAGGCGACGATGGATGCCGGTGCGGAGCCGTGGCGCGACATTGGCGCCGCTCGAGCCCCCTTCACGGGCACCGTTTCCGGGTGGGCGCTGCCTCCGGAGCATGGCCACACGACGCACCTCTCGGCAGCCGACGGAAACGGCATGGCCATCGCGCTCACGCAGACGATCGGTCCCAGCATGGGGGCGAAGGTCGCCACCCCCGGACTCGGGTTCCTCTACGCCGTGACGCTGGGAGGCTACCTCGGAATCAGCGAGCCGGGAGAGCGCGCCCGGTCCGGAATCACGCCGTTCATGGTCCTCGACGAAGGCGAGCCCTTCCTCGTCCTGGGAGCCGCGGGCGGGATTCGGATCATTTCCGCCGTCGTCCAGGCCGTGACGCGGGTCATCGACGACGGGCTGGCGCTACCGGCCGCCCTCGCCGCGCCCCGCGTGCATCCCGACATGGGACCTGACGGCCTCACGGGCTTCTCCGTGGAAGCCGGGCCCGAGGACGGCTGGTCCGGGACGTCGGTGGAGGAGTTCCGGGAGATGGGGTTCGATATCACGGCCACGCCGCGCCAAGGCGCGTTCGGGCGCATCCACGGCCTGCAGTACGATGCCGCGACGCGCACCTGGATCGGGGCCGCCGACCCCGACTGGGAGGGCGCCGCGGTGGCGCCTCGCCCGGCGGGACCGACGGGAGGTCGAGACTAGCCGGAGGGCAACGTCCGGCTGGCCGCCGGAGTCCGGCTGGCCGCCGGAGTCTAGCCCGGGTGCATCCCGGGACAGCCGGCGGCCTCGGCCACGGCGCGCGCGATCAGCACCTGCGCGAGGTGGACGCGGTACTCCGAACTCGCGTTCTCGTCCGCCGGGGGCGTCTCGAGTTCCGACACCTTCGACGCCGCGGCGAGGATCTGCGCCTTCTCGGACGCGCCGGTCAAAGCCGATTCGACCCCGGGCGCCCGCAGCGGCGTGCCGCCCATGTTCGTGAGTCCGATCGCGGCACCCGCGATTCCGGAGTCCGTCCAGTTCACGACCGCGGCCACGCCGACGATTGCCCAGTCCTGCGCGCGGCGCTGGAACTTGCGGTAGGCGCTGCCCCAGCCCTCCCGCGTCGGCACCCGGACGCCCGTCACGATCTCCCCATCCGCCGCGGCCGACATGAACGGACCGACGAAGAAGTCCGCCGCCGCCACCGAGCGCGTGCCATCGCGCCCCGCGAGCGTGACCTCGGCATCGAGCGTGAGCAGCGCCGCCGGCAGGTCGGAGGCCGGATCCGCGTGCGCGACGGAACCGCCGAGCGTGCCGCGGTGCCGCACCTGGGGATCGCCGATCCCCTCCGCCACCTTCGCGAGGAGGCCGCTGCCGCCCGTGAGTTCGGACGCGCCGGCCACCTCGTGATGCGTCGTCAGCGCGCCGATGACGACGGAGTCCCCATCCGCGTGCACGCCGCGCAGTTCGTCGAGGCCGCCGATATCGACCAGCAGCGAGGGCCGCGCCAGCCGCAGCCGCATGAGCGGGAGCAGCGAATGTCCGCCGGCCAGCGGCCGGGCGTCCTCGCCGCCCTCGGCGAGCAGACTCAGCGCTTCATCGAGAGACGACGCGCGCTCGTAGTCGAAAGACGCGGGAATCATGCCTCACCTCCCTGTGCCGCCTGAATCGCTCGCCAGACCCGCTCCGGACTCGCCGGCATCGGGACGTCCGTCACGCCGAGGTGCGAGAGCGCGTCCACGATCGCGTTGATCACCGCCGGCGCCGACCCGATCGTGCCCGCCTCGCCGATCCCCTTCACCCCCATGGGGTTCGAGGTGCTCGGCGTCACCGTTCGATCCGTCTCGAAGGACGGGAACTCGGCCGCGGACGGCACGAGGTAGTTCACCATCGACGAGGTCTCCAGCGTCCCGTCCTCCGCGTACGTCGCCTCCTCGTACAGCGCGGCCGCGATCCCCTGCGCCACGCCGCCGTGCACCTGGCCGTCCACGATGACCGGGTTGATCACGGGCCCGCAGTCGTCCACCGCGATGTAGCGGACGAGATCCACGGCGCCCGTCTCCGTATCCACCTCGACGACAGCGACGTGCGTGCCGAAGGGGAAGGTGAAGTTCGGCGGGTCGTACACGCAGCTCGCCTCGAGCCCGGGTTCGGAGTCCTCCGGCAGACTGTGGGCGGTCCACGCGGCGAAGGCGAGTTCCGGCATCGACTTCGTGCGGTCCGGCACGCCCTTCACCGAGAACGTTCCCGCTTCGTACTCGAGGTCCTCCGGCGCGACTTCGAGCAGGTGCGCCGCGAGCCCTCTCGCCTTGTCGACGACGCGGTCGCAGGCGTTGTGCACGGCGACGCCGGCCACCGCGAGGCTGCGGCTTCCGTACGTGTTCATCCCGTGCGGCGCCACGTGCGTGTCACCGTGGAGGACGGTCACATCCTCGTACGGAATGCCGAGGGCGTCCGCCGCGATCTGCGACCACGAGGTCACATGCCCCTGGCCGTGCGGCGAGCTGCCCGTCACGACCTCCGCCTTTCCGGTCGGCAGCATGCGCACGGTGGCCGCGTCCCAGCCGCCGGCGCCGTACTTCAGCGAGGCCAGCACCTGCGAGGGCGCGAGGCCGCAGATCTCCACGTAGGAGGAGAACCCGACCCCGATCTGCTTGCTGCCGCCTCCCTCCCTGCGCTCCGCCTGTTCGCTCCGGAACCCGTCGTAGTCCAGCAGTTCGAGCGCCCGGTCGAGCGCGGGCTCGTAGTCGGCCGAGTCGAAGGCGAGCCCGCCCGGGCTCTGCACCATGTCGCCGGCCGGAAGGAAGTTGCGGCGCCGGATCTCCGCCGCGTCCACGCCGACCTCCCGGGCGAGCGAGTCGATCGCCCGCTCGATGGCGTAGGTCGCCTCGGGCCGGCCGGCGCCCCGGTATGCGTCTGTCGGGGTCGTGTTCGTGAACACGCCCGTGCACTCGAAGTGGTACGCCTCCCCGCCGTAGCAGCCGCAGTAGAGGAAGGCGCCCAGAAGCGGCACGCCCGGCGCCACGAGCTGCAGGTAGGCGCCCATGGCGGCGACGATGTTGACCCGGTATCCCAGGATCGTGCCGTCGGAGGTCGCCGCGATCTCGATGTCCTGCACCTGGTCCCGGCCGTGAATCGTGGCCAGGTATCCCTCACTCCGGCCCGCGACCCACTTGACCGGCTTCCCCAGACGGCGCGCGAGGGCGATGCAGAGCGCCTCCTCCGCATAGACGTTGAGCTTCGAGCCGAAGCCGCCGCCCACGTCGGAGGGCGCGATGACCCGGATCTGGCCCTCGGGGATGCCGAGGGTGAGGGCGAAGAGGACTTTCGCCACGTGCGGGATCTGCGTCGTCGACCACACGGTGAAATCGCCCGTCGAGGGGACGGACTGCGCGACGACGGCGCGCGGCTCCATCGCGTTCGGGATCAGCCGCGGCTGCGTGTAGCGCTCACTGACCACGACATCCGCCTTCGCGAAGGCCGCGTCCACTTCGCCGTTGGTCAGCGCCCACGTGTAGCTCTTGTTGTCGTCGAACGACTCGTGCACGCGGGGCGCGTCGTCGGCCAGCGCCGCCTCCACGTCCACCACCGCCTCGAGCACCTCGTAGTCGACCTCGACGAGCTCCGCCGCATCCAGCGCCGCGTTGCGGCTGGTCGCAACCACGACCGCCACCGCGTCGCCCACGTAGCGCGCCACGTCCTGCGCCACAGGCCAGTGGTCGGGGATCTTGATGTCGTCGGTCACGGGCCACGCCATGGGCAGCCCCGCCGCCCACTCATCGGCGAGATCGGCCCCGCTGTATGCGGCCACCACGCCCTCCGCAGCCGCGGCGGCGGAGACGTCCACCGAGGCGATGCGCGCCGACCCGTGCGGGCTCCGCACCAGCGCCGCATGAAGCATGCCGGGCAGCGTGAGGCCTTCCAGGAACGCACCCTGCCCCGTGAGAAGCTTGGGATCCTCTTTCCTCGGGACCCCGCCGCCAACGTATTTCTCAGCCGTCGCCATGTTCTCTCTCCTCGCCTAAGAGCCCATGTCGTCGGCGGCCGCGAGCACCGCCTTGACGATGTTGTGGTAGCCGGTGCACCGGCAGAGGTTGCCCTCCAGCGCGAGCCGGACGTCGTCTTCCGTGGGCGACGGGTTCTCATCCAGGTATCCCACCGCGGCCATCATCATGCCGGGCGTGCAGAACCCGCACTGCAGGCCGTGGTTCTCGTGGAACGCCTGCTGGACCGGGTGCCAGTCGCCGTTGCTCGCGAGCCCCTCGACGGTGGTCACGTCCGCGCCGTCCGCCTGGACGGCGAGCACGGTACACGACTTCACCGACTGACCGTTCATCAGAATGGTGCAGGCACCGCACGAGGACGTGTCGCAGCCCACGTTGGTGCCGGTCAGTTCGAGTTGTTCGCGGATGAAATGAACGAGGAGGGTGCGGGGTTCGACGTCCGCCTCGTGCCGAACCCCGTTCACGGTCATGGAGATGCGCTTCATGCGGCCACTCCTGATCCTGTGCCGGCGGGAGCGCCGGCGGAGCTCCCGGAACGGGACTCATCCGGCCGCCCGTCGGCCGGGGGGATTCAGTCTAGAACGGGTTGCGGGGAGGGTGCAACCGGGTCGGGCCCGGGAGTCGGCGGGAGTGGTTAGCGGTCAGCGTCCGATAGTGCCGGATCGAGGGTGAGGGCGACGCGGAAGCCGGTGCCGCCGCCGACCTGCGGGTGGGCGTGGCGCTCTTCGGCGGTGGCCAGAATGCCGCCGCCGCTGCGCCACGCCGCGCGCACGGTCCAGCGAAAGTAGCTGAAGGCGCCGCCGCGCCAGGTGGGGCGAAGGCAGCGGCCTTCGCTCCAGTGACGGGACGCCTCGCGGACGGGTGAGCCATCGGTGGGCACCTCGTCGTAGGTCGACGTCCAGCAGTCGGCGGCGAGTTCGGACACGTTGCCGAGCATGTCGTGCAGGCCCCAGGGATTCGGCGGCAGCGATCCCGTGGGCGCCGTGGACCCCACCTCCCACTCGAGCCCGCACTCTTCGCACACCGCGTGTCCGCTCCCGACCTCGTCTCCCCACCAGCGGGCGGTCGTCGTCCCGGCGCGGGCGGCGTACTCCCATTCCGCGCTGCTCGGCAACCGGTACGGGCGGCCGGTGACCTCCGCCAGCCAGGCGAGGTACATCCCGGCGTCGAGATAGGAGACGTGGATCACGGGACGGTCGCCTCTGCCCCACCCTCTGTCCGTGGGCCGGTAGTCGCATCCCCCCGCCGCGACACAGCGGTCCCACTCGTCGAACGTCACCTCGTACTTGCCGATGGCGAACCGGTGTCCGAACTCGATCCGCACGCGGGGACGCTCCCGCTCCCGGCTGAACTCCGGCCGATCCGGCTCCCGGTCGAGCCCCAGGCGCCGGTCCTCGCCCTCGGCCCGTCCCATCACGAACCCTCCCGGCGGCAGTTCCACCATGACCGGACAGAGGTCGCAGTCCCTGAATTCGGGCAGGCCCTCCGGGTTGGGCTCCGGGGGACGCCGCGGCGGGGCGGACGCCGCAGCGGCGGGCGATTGCGTGGATCCGCCGCGCAGCACCGACCCGATCCGAGGGGGCGGGCTCCCCCCGGCGAGCCCGCGGCCATCGCGAGCGCCCGATCCGCCGGCCGCCGCCGCGTCCGTCCCGACTTCATACAGCGACACTCGGATCTCCCCCGTCTCCAGCACCGGCCGCACCGCGACCAGCCCCGACGGCGACACGAACCCGACGGGGATGGCGGGGATGGCGAGCGTCCCCAGGTATCCGCCTCCGGCTTCTATCACATCGATGACCTCGGGGAGGAGACCGCGCTCCCGCCGCGACACCCATAGCCCGCCCTCCGGATCGTGCGTGAAGCCGACGATTGGAGACAGCACCTCCTCGTATCCGGTGGCATCCACCACCTCCTCCGCCGTGACGCCGCATTGCCGCATCAGACCCCGGTAGGGACCCGCGCCGAACGAGAGCGACGCCACGGCCATCCGCCGCGTCACCGGAATCGCCGGAGCCGTAGCCCTTCGGATGCTGGCGAAGACCGCCCCGTGCGCGTAGCCGTCGATGCGGAACCCCTCCCCGTTCACGAACCAGAGCGTGTCGCCGCGGCTCGCCCACACGACGTCCGGCGCGAACACCTTCGGGGCGGGCATGGACGCGCACGGCAGTTCCATGAGCGACAGTTCCCGGCGCACGACGTGGATCGGTTCGGCTCCGCGCGGGGTGTGGACCTCCAGCGTCTGGTCCATCGACAGGTCCTCCGTGGCCGACCCCACCGTCGCGAACCAGTCCACCCCGCCGCCCTCGCCGACCGCGAAGCCGGGCCCCCAGTAGCTCGCCGGGAGCCGTTCCTCGCCCGCGAACCCCCCGTCCCGGGACCAGCGGCTGAGAACGCCCCGCCTCGCATCCAGCGCCACCAGGGTTCCCCCCGGCGCCAGCGTCAGCGCGGACACGCCCCGGAACTCGCCCGGACCCTCGCCCGTGCGTCCCAGTTCCTCCACGAAGGCTCCCGTGCCGTCGAACACGGCGACCCGGGCGCCCGTCATATCCGCCACGTACACGCGCCCGGCCGCTGGATCGGCGGCCACTCCCCAGGGGAGCGCCGTGAGCGCGCTGTCCGGAGTCATGAGATCCGCGATGTGCGCCGCCCCGCCCGCGAGCGGCGCGTCGGGCGCTTCGTTGTCGACGATCGCCACGCCTGCCGAGTCGCGCCGCGACAGGCCCCCGAGGCCTTCCTCCGGCCCCGCGGCGCAGGCGCCGATACCGAGGACGAGACCCGCAGCGACGAGCGTGGGGAGCCGCATCGGCGCGTCAGACCGGGATGCCGGGATCCCGGCGGCCGCTCGCGTATTGCAGCGCGAGCCAGGCGACCGACGCGAAGCCGAGGATCAGGAATCCGACGATGGATGAGCCCAGCGTGACCTGTATCCCACTCCATACCAGCGACGGGCTTACCTCCCCCGCCCGCGAGATGGCCTCAGCCGCCAGCCAGACGCCGACCAACGACCCGAGCACGCCGAGGCACGCGGCGAGGGCGCCGAAGATCAGGATCGAGTGGATGCGCAGGCCAACCGCCGGCGCGCCGGGGCGCACAAGGTCGACCGTCGCGCGCACGATCTGAACGAGCATGAGAATCAGGACGATCCAGATCGGATACTGGATGAGTCCGAGCGATTCGAAGAAGGACATCGTTACCTCCGCCTTGATGAAGTGGGTGTGAGCCGCGATGCAAAGAAAACCGATATGCGGTGCTCGATCGTCTCGTCGCTGATCAGGCGGGGCGTGATCGCGAGCCAGCCGAAGAGACCGAAGATGGCCGCGCCGAACCCGACGGCGGCGAAGAAGACGATGCGGCGGACAGCGTCCCACATGACCGGCATCGCAAAATCTTCGACTCCAAGCGCCTCGAAAGCGCTGTAGCCCTCCCAGGACGCGCCCAGCGCCCCGAGGGCGACCGCCAAAACGATGAGCCCGATCTGGCGCGCCCACAGTTGGCGTCGGAGTTCAGGCCGCAGGTCGCCGTCGATCCAGAGACGCTTGGCGGCGCGGGTCCAGTTCGCCGCGAGAAGGGCGACGACGATGACCTGGGGCCACGCCAGCACGGCCGCCGACCCGAGCGGGCCCGACCCGATCATCGTCATCAACGCGACCGCCCCGGCCAAGCCCGTGGCCGCGACGATGCCGAGACGCTCCACCCGGTCGATCCACCCCGCACCCCGCGCCAGGCGGCCCAGAGGCGGCGCATGCTGTGCTTCGAGTTGCGCGAGCGTCTCCATGCCGGGCACGACCCGTCGGAGGGCGGCGCGACGTGCCTGCGCCCGTCCGTATCCGCGGCGTTCCAGCTCCGCCTGCAGCGCCTCCGCATCGGCGTCGACTTCCTCCAGCAGGTCGAGGCGCCGTCGCGGCGGCACCGCGAGATTCCGTTCGACGTCGGCCAGGGGATGTTCAGGCCGCATGGGTTCCCCCGAAGAGTTCCAGCAGCACCCGAAACTGCCGCTCCAGCTCCGCTGCTCCCGCCGCCAGCTCGGCACGACCGGCGTCGGTGAGTTCGTACGTCTTCCGCCGCCGGCCCGCTCCGCCCCACTTGCCGCGCACGTGCCCGTCCGTTTCGAGCCGGTGCAGGATCGGGTAGAGCGTCCCGTGCTGAAACGAGAACGCGCCCCCCGTCCGTTCCTCCACGGAGAGCGCGATCTGGTATCCGTGCGCGGGTCCCCGCTCCAGGACCGCGAGCACGAGCAGCTCGTTGATTCGCTTCGAGAGGGTGACCTGCACGATGCAACTCCACGTCGAGGGGTCCACGTTCGCGTCCGCGGGTCGTCGAAGCATGATATAAAGATCATCTTTATATTGCAAATCTGCATACGAAGCAGATTCAGGACGAGGCGTGGCGGCGGGTGTCACGGGCGGCGATGAAGCGGCGGCGGTCGCGTGTATCCCCGACCAGGCCGATCCGCGACATTGGGGACCGGCGGCGGGAGCACGCGGTCCGAAACTCCGCTGCCAGCGAAAGAGATCGACGAACGAATGTATACGACCTGCATCTTCTGCCACGCTGACCTCAAGCGGAACGAGGCGATCGAGGAGTTCCCGGTCGGCCGCCGCCTCGCGTTCGACGGGGCGAAGGGGCGGCTCTGGGTCGTGTGCCGGCGCTGCGAGCGCTGGAATCTCTCGCCGCTCGAGACCCGCTGGGAGGCGATCGAAGCCTGCGAGCGCGCCTTCGAGCTGACGCGCATGCGCGTCGCCTCCGACAACATCGGGCTCGCGAAGCTGCGCGAGGGCCTCGAGCTCGTCCGCGTGGGCGACCCCGTCCGGCAGGAGTTCGCCGCGTGGCGCTACGGCGACCAGTTCGGCCGGCGCCGCAAGCGGGCCATGCTCATCACGGGCGCGGTCGCGACCGCCACGGGGGTGCTCGTTGTCGGAGGCGCGATCTCCCTGCCAACCCTCTGGCTCACGACCAGGTTTTCCAAGAGCTGGTATCTCAATCGCATCGTCCTGCGGACGCGGGATTCGGAGGGGGCGCCGGTCCGAGTGCTGAGGAAACACCTCTACACGTCTCGCCTCGTGCCCGATGACGGGGGAACCGGCTGGGGGGTCCGCGTGGATCACGTTCCGGGATGGAACAAGCACTCGGACCGCAGCCGGCGACGGTCGATGGTCATCCATGGTCGCGAGGCGGTGGGACTCGCGGGACAGCTGATGGCGCAAGCCAACCGTCGCGGAGGCAAGGAGATCGCGATCCGCCGCGCGGTCAGGCGGATCGAGCACGCGGGCCATCCGGAGGCGTTTCTTCCGGAGGCCGCGAACCTGGCGCTGCGCAGCTTCCGCGAGACCGCCGGGAGGCACCTGCCGGCAAGAGGCGTCGAACGGCTGCGGAAGCCTCTGCCGGGTACGCTCGCGGGCATGAGCGAGAGCATGCGGCTGGCCATCGAAATGGCGACGCAGGAGGAGACCGAGCGGGAAGCGCTGGAAGGGGAGCTGAAGGAACTGGAGGCGCGCTGGCGCGAGGCGGAGGAGATCGCCCGTATCGCAGACAACCTCTTCGTTCCGGACAGCGTCGAGAGCTTCATCGCAGACGAGCGCGAGCGGGTGGACGCCGACACGCCGAGTCCGGCGCGAAGCACCTGAGTGTACACGACCTGCATCTTCTGCCACGGCGATCTCGACCGGAACGAGGCGATCGAGGAGTTCCAGGTCGGGCGCCGTCTCGCGTTCGATGGCGCCAAGGGACGGCTATGGGTCGTCTGCCGGCGCTGCGAACGCTGGAACCTCTCCCCGCTGGAGACGCGGTGGGAGGCGATCGAAGCCTGCGAGCGCGCCTTCGAGACCACCCGCATGCGGGTCGCCTCCGACAACATCGGCCTCGCGAAGCTCAAGGAGGGCCTCGAGCTCGTCCGCGTCGGCGATCCGGTCCGGCAGGAGTTCGCCGCGTGGCGCTACGGCGACCAGTTCGGCCGGCGCCGGAGGCGCGCCGTGCTCATCACCGGGGCCGTCGGGGCGGCGGCGGGCGCGGTCGTCGTGGGCGGCACGCTCGCCGGTTTCGCGATGGGCGGCATCTTCCCGGGGCTCTTCCAGGGGGCCCAGGCCTGGTACCGGGATCGCGTTCTTCTCCGTCTCAGGGACGAGCACGGCGACCGGATTCGCGTCCAGCGAAAGCACCTCTATACGTCCCGCCTTGTGCCGAGCGCAGACGCGTCGGGCTGGGATCTTCGCGTGGATCACATTCCGGGCTGGGGCAAGTGGGACAGGACGAACAAGCGCAAGAACCGCCGACATACGATGATCATTCACGGGAGTGAGGCGATCGGCCTCGCGGGCCAGCTCATGGCCCACGCCAACCGGCGCGGTGGCGCACGGAAGGCGATCCGCGACGCGGTCGAGCGGATCGAGGAGGCCGGGCATCCGGAGGCGTTCCTCCCGGGGGCGGCCCGCCGCGCCCTGAGTGATTTCTCCGGCTCGGGGAAGGCGGATCTTCCCGCGAAGAAGGTCGAGAATCTCATGAAGCCGCTTCCCGGCACGCTTTCGGGACTCAAGGTGGACATGCGGCTGGCGATCGAGATGGCGACGCACGAACAGGCGGAGCGCGAGGCGCTGGAGGGGGAACTGAAGGAACTGGAGGCGAGGTGGCGCGAGGCGGAGGAGATCGCCCGCATCGCCGACAACCTGCTTGTCCCCGAGAGCGTGGACGGCTTCATCGCGAGCGAACGCCGGCGGATCGACGACGACCCGGCGAAGGGGCCCACGACCAACCGATGAGCCTGTCCGGGACCACGACGGTTCCCTATCCTGCCGGATGAGCGAGAAGAGACTCATCGTCGTCGGCGACCGCGTGCTCATCGAACCGGTCGAGGGCGAGGAGCGCACGAACGTCGGCCTCTACCTCCC
Source organism: uncultured Gemmatimonadota bacterium (assembly GCA_964509895.1). Taxonomy (GTDB): domain Bacteria; phylum Gemmatimonadota; class Gemmatimonadetes; order Palauibacterales; family Palauibacteraceae; genus Palauibacter. The sequence continues at coordinate 6,105 of CAZDZJ010000112.1, read as the reverse complement.
TTCCACCGCGATCGACAAGCAGGCCGTTCAGTCGGGTACCGTGGTGGCGGTCGGCCCCGGCACGCCGGTCGGGCCGCCCGCGGAACTCGACGACGAACCGTGGAAGATCGGCGCGACCGAAGCCCGCTATCTCCCGATGCAGGCTCGGCCCGGCGACTTCGCCCTCTTCTTCCGGAAGGCCTCGGTCGAGATCACGTTCGAGGGTACGCAGTACCTGGTCGTCCCGCAGGGCGCGATCCTGACCCTGGTCCGGGAGGAAAAGGAAAAGGAAACCCCCGAGGGATTCGACCCCTCCTTCCTCTAGCGGCCCTTCTTCCTCCGGCGGCCCGGCGGGACCGTCGACGGGTCAGCGGTCGACGTACCCGATGCGGTTGGGGCGCAGCGAGTGGCAGTTCACTTCCCAGGACGTCGCGCGGGCCTGCAAGGATCCATCGCCCACGGCAGACGCGTCGGCCGCCTCCCCGCGTAGCCGCACGACCGCGCGTCCGACCATCTCCGCACGGGCCTGGCGTAGCGCCACGGCCCCTCGCACGTCGGGGCTCGACCACACGACCCAGAGCGTGTCGGCCCGCGTGAACCAGCGCGTTTCCATATCGGAGAGATCTCCGTCGCCCTGCAGCGGGACGGCGTGGTAGGCGCTCATCGCCCTCCCATACGCGTCCACCGAGTCGGCAAACATCATCAGCGACCGCACCACGGGCGGATCGGCTTCCGGAGGGTCGCCACCATCATCCGCCACCCAGGTGTCGAACTGAAGGTGCCGGCAGCCGAGGAAATCCCAGAGGCGAAGGTCCGCAGGTTCGGGAGGCGGCGGGGGTTCGACCTCCCGGAACCGGAACCAGATCGAGCCCCATACGAAGAGGATCGACGCTCCGGCCACCGCCATCCATTGCTTCGTTCTGGCCAGGGGACTCTCCGTGGGTGGGATCCATCCGTTGCGCGGGCGAGCGCCGACGGCCGGGAGACGCCGCGCCGCCGGCCAACCTAGCAGAGCCATCGCCACCCCGCACAGCTTTGTCGTTCGGGGCCGGGTGCGGTAGGATTCTCCCGCGATCCCCCATCTTTCCCGCCCAGCCGCAGGTACGCGGAAGTCGAGACCCGCTTTGGCGCCCCAACCCCGCAGCATCAGGAACATTGCGATCATCGCCCACGTCGATCACGGGAAGACGACGCTCGTCGACCACATGCTTCGGCAGGCGGGCGCCTTCCAGTCGCACGAGCGCGTCGAGGAGCGTGTGATGGACTCGAACCCGCTGGAACGCGAGCGGGGGATCACGATCCTGTCGAAGAACACGGCCGTGCGCTGGGGCGAGACGAAGATCAACATCGTCGACACGCCGGGCCATGCGGACTTCGGTGGCGAGGTGGAGCGCATCCTTCGCATGGTGGACGGCGTGCTCCTCCTGGTGGACGCGGCGGAGGGGCCGATGCCGCAGACGCGCTTCGTGACGCGGAAGGCGCTCGCGCTCGGGCTCGCCCCCATCGTCGTCATCAACAAGGTGGACCGGCCCGAACAGCGCGCCGCGGAGGTGCACGACGAGGTGCTGGAGCTGTTCCTCGAACTGGACGCGACCGCGGCCCAACTCGACGCGCCCTTCCTGTACGCAAGCGCCCGCGACGGCTGGGCATCGCCGGACGGGGAGGCGCGGGGCGGAGACCTCCAACCCTTGTTCGAGACGATCGTGGCCGCGGTCCCCTTCCCCGCCGGCGACCCGGAGGCGCCGTTCCAGATGCTGGCCTCGACGCTGGACCACTCGAGCTACGTGGGCCGCATCGCGATCGGCCGCATCGAGCGGGGCACGGTGGCCGAGGGGGACCGGGTCGTGCTCCTTCCGCTCGGGGAGCCCGGCCCCGTGCCCGCGGACGAGGCGATCCCCTCCCGGGTCCTCAGGATCTACGGTTTCGACGGGCTGAAGCGGGTCGAGACGCCGCGCGCGGGAGCCGGGGACATCGTGGCGCTCGCCGGACTCGAGGGGGTGGAGATCGGCCAGACGGTCGCGGATCCGGACCACAGGGAGCGTCTGCGCGGGATTGCGGTCGAGCGGCCCACGCTCTCGGTGGACTTCCGGGTCAACGACGCCCCCTTCGCGGGGCGGACGGGCAAGTACGTCACGACCCGGCAACTCCGCCAGCGCCTCTCTCGCGAACTCGAGCGGAACGTCGCCCTCCGCGTCGAACCCACCGATTCGCCCGACACCTTCTCGGTCTCGGGCCGCGGCGAACTCCACCTGACGATCCTCATGGAGACGATGCGGCGGGAAGGCTACGAATTCTCCGTCTCGCGGCCCCGCGTCATCCTCCGCGAGGGACCCGACGGGGAGATCCTGGAACCGTATGAGGAGGCCGTGATCGAGGTCCCGCCCGAGATGGTCGGCGTGGTGATGGAGAAGATGGGGGGACGGCGGGCCGAACTTCTGTCGATGCGGCCGACGGACCAGGGGCCGGTGCGCCTCGATTTCAGGCTCCCGTCGCGGGGACTGTTCGGGTACCGCTCCGAGTTCCTCACGGACACGCGCGGTGAAGGCCAGTTGCACCACCGCTTTCTCGAGTACGGCCCGAGGGCCGGACACCTGGAGCACCGGCGCCGCGGGGTGCTCGTCGCGGACCGTCCGGGGACCTCGGTCTCCTTCGCCCTCTTCAACCTGCAGGAGCGGGCCGAGATGTTCGTCGGGCCGGGCGTGGAGGTCTACAGCGGGATGATCGTCGGCGAACACGTCCGCGCGGGTGATCTCGAGGTCAACGTCGCCAAGGGCAAGAAGCTGACGAACATCCGGGCCGCGGCCGCCGACGAGAACGTCCGGCTGGAGCCGCCGCGCGAGTTGACGCTGGAACTGGCGCTCGAGTTCATCAACGACGACGAGTTGATCGAGGTCACGCCCGACGCGATCCGCCTGCGCAAGCGCAGCCTCGACCCCATCGCGCGCAAGAAGGCGATGCGCCGCGCCGCCGCGGAGGCGCGCGAGGCCTGACGCCGACCGCTACACAGTGCCTCGTGCCTTCCGCGCGTTCCGCGCGTGGAGGACAAGGACCGCGGCGCCCAGCAGCACGCCTGCGATCCTCACCGGGTCGTTCGGGACGAGGATGAGGGCGCCCGCGAGGGCGAACAGGGCGCGTTCGGCGACGCCGCACGCGGCCACCGCGAACCCCTCGATCGCGTACGCCGCAACCGAGATGAGCGCCACGGTGCAGACGATGGCGAAGGCGAACGAGGTCACCGACGTCCCGTCCACCAGGATCAGCGCCGAGTAGGCCATCATCGCGGGCACGATGAAGAAGCCGAGCGAGAGCTTCACCGCCTGGGTCGCCGTCCGCATGGGCGCCGAGCCCGCCACCCCGGCGCCGGCGAAGGCCGCGAGCGCGATGGGCGGCGTCACGTTCGACGTCTGGGAGAGCCAGAAGATGATCATGTGCGCGACAAGGAGCGAGAGCCCCAGTCCCTCCAGCGCCGGCGCGGCCATGACCGAGATCACGATGTAGGCCGCCGTCACGGGCAGCCCCATCCCGAGGACGAGCGCGGCAACCGCGATGAAGATGAGCGCGAGCCACAGCAGCCCGCCGGCCGCCTGTACGACGGACTCCGTGAACTGGAGGCCGATCCCCGTCTGGCCGATCACGCCCACGACGATGCCGGCGGTCGCGCACGCGAGCGAGATCGGCAGCGCGAGGACGGCCCCCGTCCGCAGCCCCGCGAGGATCGTACGCCAGCCGACCCGCGTCCGCTTCCGCGCCATTCCGGTGACGACGACCGCGAGACAGCCCACGGCCCCCACGAGCGGCGGCGAGTAGTTGAGCAGAAGAAGCGCGACCACGAGCCCGAGCGGAAGCAGGAAGTGGACGCCCTCGCGCAGCGTGCGCCGCACCGGCGGCGGGTTCTTCATCCCGCGCAGTCCCAGTTTCAGCGCCATCAGGTGGACGAAGAGGAGCGTGCACCCGAAGTAGAGGATCGCCGGTGCGATCGAGAGCGCCACGATCTCCCGGTACGGCGTGTTCGTGAAGTCCGCCATGATGAAGGCGCCCGCGCCCATGATCGGCGGCATGATCTGGCCACCCGTGGACGCGGCCGCCTCGATCCCGCCCGCCTGTTCCGGGCGGTAGCCGAGCTTCTTCATCATCGGGATCGTGAGCGCGCCCGTCGTCACCGTGTTCGCGATCGCCGAACCCGAGATCGACCCCATGGCCGCGGAGGCGATGACGCTCGCCTTGGCCGGTCCGCCCCGGAACCGGCCCGCCGCGGCGAAGGCGAGGTCGATGAAGAAACGCCCGGCGCCCGTCACCTCGAGGAAGGCCCCAAAGAGGACGAAGATGAACACGGTCCCCGCCGCGATCCCGAGCGGCGTCCCGAACAGGCCCGCCCCGGTGAAGATCTGGAAGCGCAGGATCCGCTCGAGCGTGAACCCCCGATTCGCGATCACGTCCGGCAGCAGGTCCCCGAACCCCGCGTAGAGGAGGAAGACGAGGCCCACCGCGACCATCACCCAGCCCACGGCGCGGCGCGTCGCCTCGAAGAGGAGGATCACGAATACGAGGCCCGCGATCAGGTCGTGCGTCGTGAGCCCGTACAGGATGTGGTCGACCCCACGGTAGTCGAAGCCGACGATGACCCGGCCGCAGTAGAGGGCGACGAGGGCCAGCCCGGCGTCGAGCCACAGGCTCCAGCGGGGCGCCGGGCCCTCCCCCGTCCACGAGGGCTTGGCGAGGAAGGTGAGGACGACGACCCAGGCGAGGTGGATCGGCCGGCCGAGCGTGGCCGAGAGCATCCCGGTCGTGCTCTGCCAGAGCTGGAAGAGGGAGAGCCCGACCGCGAGGGCGAAGAGGATGCGCCGCCACGGCGGCCTCTGGTTCGTCAACGCGCCGTCAACGCGCGCCGGACCCGGGCCGCCCGAGGATCTCGTCAAAGTAGCGTAGCGCGCCGGGATGGAGCGGGAAGTCCCCCACGTCGCGCGCCGAGGGCGGCGTGATGAAGCTCGCTACGCCGGAGATGTTCTCGAGGTCCGCGCGGCGCTCGAGCATGGTGCGCGTGAGGTCGTAGGCGAGCCCCTCCTCCATCGTGCGGGAGACGACGAGGAGGTTCCAGAGCGTCGGGGTGAGCACCGGCGCGTCGACGCCGCGGTAGGCCCCGGGCGGCACCCGGAAGCCGCTGTACGCGGGTTCCGACCGGACAATCGTCGCGATCTCATCCTCCGAGAACGGGACGAGGACCATGTCACGGGAGACACCGATCTCGACCACGGCCGGCATCCCCACGCCGCCCGCGATGAAGCCGGCGTCCAGCGTACCGTCCTTGAGCCCGTTCGACATCTGCGCGTAGTTGAGTTGCCGGACGGTGAAGTCGGACTCCCCGATCCCCATCGCCTCGAGCACGTTCCAGGCCGTGACCGCGTTCCCCGATCCCGGCGGGCCGACGGACACGCGGCGCCCGCGGAGATCCTGCACGGATTCGATCCCCGTGCTCCGGATCGTCACGAGGTGGACGACGTTGGGATAGAGCTTCCCGAGGGAGGCGAGCGGCATGGGCTCGGGAAAACGCCCGCGGCCGGCCAGCGCCGCGGCGAGGGCATCCGCCTGCGTGAAGCCGACCTCGCTCTCCCCCTTGGCGACCTGGATGAGGTTCGTCACGGAGCCGGCGGTCGTCTCCGCCTTCATGTTCACGCCGTCGACGTGCCGCGACCAGATCGAGGCGAGCCCCCCGCCGAGCGGGTAGTAGAGACCGTTCGTATTGCCCGTGGCGATCGAGAGCGTCCGCTGCTCCTCACCCCCGCAACCCGCCGCGGCGATGGCCCCCAGGGAGCCGACGACGCCGATCGCGAGGCGGCGCAGCACGATCCCGCGGCGCATCAACTGGTTCGCACAGCCACTGGCACGCGCATCGGCCGCTCCCCTCGGCGTTGCCCCTCGATCACACGGCGCTGCTAAGACGCTCCCAGGGGGAATCGAACCCACCTCCCTCACCTTGAAAGGGTGAGATCCTAGCCATTAGACCATGGGAGCAACGCGGTGAAGTTACTCCCGTCCTCCGTTCCCCGCGCCAGGGATTCCGCGGCTGAACAGAGTCTCGAATTCCTCGTCCGCAGCGGCGGCCGGGACGTCCGGCGACGGGGACGCGGC
>CAZDZJ010000111.1:0-13968 GCA_964509895.1 uncultured Gemmatimonadota bacterium | reverse complement strand
GAGGTCGAGAGGTCCGTCGGGTCGATCTTGTTGCCGAGGAGGAGGTCGAGGTCGCTATCCGCGTCCAGATCCACCAGCGATGCGACGCTCTCGCTGCCCACGTCGATCTGGGAAATGAACCGGCGGGACCGGAGCTCGAAGCCGCCGTCCGCCTCCTGCGAGAAGAGCATGAGATTGTCGGCGGTCGTCGTGTTCGCGTTGTAGGCGCCGCCGAGGACGCCCATCAGCAGGTCGAGGTCTCCGTCCCCGTCGTAGTCGCCGAACGTGGGGGCGTTGTAGCCGCTCGTCCGGATGGGGTCTTCGAGGGGGAAGGGACGCGGCTCCACGCGCAGGTTCGGGGCCTCGCAGGAGCCGGCGTTCTCGATGAGAAGGAGCCCGGCCTCGAAGAAATCGCCCCAGAACATGTCCGTGTCGCCGTCCGCGTCGTAGTCGGCGAGCGCCATCGTGTTCGCGCCGTGCAGCGTGGGGCGGGAACCGTCGCCGTTCCCATCCGTACCGCCCGGGGCGTCGAAGGGCGGAAGCGCGCCGGCCGCCGCCGGGTCGGCGATGATCTCGATGCCCTCGAAGCGGTCCGTGATGTGCCGGAAGGGCGAGGCGTTCTCGCCGATCGCGCCCGTGGCCTCGTAGCGCGTGACCGTCCCCACGAGGCGGCCGATGAGCAGGTCCAGCCGGCCGTCGCAGTCCATGTCCGCGGCGTTCGGGATGTTCTGGCGGTCGGAAAAGATCGCTTCGCCGCTCGTGTCCCTGAGCGTATCGGCGATGAGTTCGAAGACCGCGCCCCCCGCCGTGCCGGTGTTCCGGTACAGCTTCATGTAGCTGAAGGGCGACTCGGCGAGGAGGTCGCGGTCGCCGTCCGCGTCCACATCGACGAAGCGGAACCACTCGCCGACCTCGAGGTCCGACCAGGCCTCGGGACGCCATGTGTGCCGGCGGCCCTCCGGGGTGTCCTCGCGCTCGAAGAAGAGCAGGCGGTTCGTCGTCTCCTGCACGAAGAGATCGAGGTCTCCGTCCGCGTCGATGTCCACCCATTGCGGGCGCGGCACGTTGAAGCCGCCGAGGAAGGGGATCTCGTACGGCTCGCCGGCTTCATCGAACACGGGGAAGGGTGTGACGGCTCGAACGAATCCGGGCGACACGCCAGCCGCAGCGTCGCCGGGAGCCGCGGCGCGATCGGGTGCCGCGGCGTCCGGGGCCACGCCGCCGGACGCACATCCCGCCAGGACAGCGGCGGCCGCCAGCGTCGCCGATCCCGCGTGCCGGCTCCTGCATCCCGTGCGGTGCGTCATGCCCGGAAACGTCCTCAGCGCGGCGAGGAGGCGAGGCCGATCCCCGACGCATAGGGCGGGGTCTCGATCACGTCGATGATCTCGCGCGTCGCGGTGTCGATGATGACGACCGTCCCGCCGGGCGCGTCGTATCCCATGCGGTCGGAAGACACATAGGAGCCGGTCTCGTTCCGGTTCGCCACGTAGAGCCGGGAACCATCCGGAGAGAGGGCGCTCCCGTGCGGCTCCGCCAGGCCTTCGCCCCGGATCACCGCCGCCACCGACCAGTCGGTGGTGTCGACCAGAGTCACCTCGTCGGCGCCGAGGTTGCCGAACCAGATCCAGCGACCGTCCGCCGACCAGCTCGGGTGCCATGGGCGGGCCCCCACATCGATCTCGCCCACGAGCCGGGGCGCCGTCGGTTCGGTGACGTCGAATACGAGGAGCTTGGCGGTCATCTCGGCCGTCGCGACGAGCGTCCGCCCGTCCGGCGAGAGCGCGTACTGCACGAGGACGTGGGGCATCGCACCGGAGCCGGGGAGCCGCAGCAGCTCCGCTTGGCCGCTCTCGGCCTCCACCGTGACGACGGAGTTCTCGCCCAGACTCCCGACGTACACCCATCCGCCATCCTGGCTCGCGAGCAGCGCATGAGGACGCGGAACGAACACGTCGTATTCCTCGACCTCCATCGACATGCGATGGATGCGGCCGATGCGCTGCGGCGGGTTCACCGCCGCCATCGAGCGCCCCACGAAGAGCCAGGGTTCGGACGGGTGGAGCGCCAGCAGCCCCGGACGTTCGAACTCGACCGAGGCCACGAGGTTGTTCTCCCGGTCGAACTTCAGCACCCGGTTGGCCGCGATCAGCGACACGTACCAGAACGACTCGTCCGGCTCGACCGCGATGTGGTGCGGCTTCGCGTTCGCCCCGTACCCCATGGCATCCAGGTCGATGACCTCGGAGACCTGGTGCGTCTCGAGGTCGATCACCGTTACCGCCGCCGCCTCCTGGTTCGCCACGTAGAGGTAGGGACCGTCCGCCTGTGTTGCATCCGCCGGGCCGGCCCGAAGCGCCGCGAGACCGGCCAGCCCCGGCGCGAGGAGGCCGATCCGCAACTGCTTCGTGATCCTCGTCATCATCATCAGGGTGATTCGACTCGAAACGCGTGAGCGTGGGTTACGGGACGAGTTCCGGCTTCTGGTACTTCACCATGAACAGGCCCTCGCTCCCGCTCGTCACGATGATCGTCCCGCTCGCAAAGTACGGGTAGTTGCTCCACGAGCCGCCCATCGCCGGTCCTTCGGCGTAGGGCACCGTGTCGAGGAAGCCGACCTCGGTCGGGTTTTCAGGGTCGCTCACGTCCAGAATCCGCAGGCCGCTGTTGTAGTTGGACTGATAGAGCAAGTCGTCGAGCACGTACATGTTGTGGTCGCTCGCCGTGGACTCGCCGAAGTGCTCCTTGACGAGGACGGGATCGTCGAGATCCGTGATGTCGAAGATCATCGTGCGCGTGCCCGAGAACTGCGTCCTCAGCTCGTCCAGTTCGTCCCCGAGATAGAAGAAGCGGTGATCCTCCGTGACCCAGCCCTGGTGGGCGTAGGCGACGTTGGCGTACGTGGCCGTCGACAGCGGAATCGGGTTCTCCTTGTCCGTGACGTCCGCGATCGAAACGTCCGTCTCGTTCGAGCCGAAGCAGATCTCCTTGCCGGCGTGTTCGCGGTCGGGCCCGTCGTAGATGAGGCACAGCGCGTCGTGGGAGTAGCCGGTGCCCCGGCGTCCCGTCCCCTCGTGCCCGAAGCAGCCGACGAACGCGGGCTCGGTGGGCTCGTTGATGTCGATCATGTGGAGGCCGCCGCCGCACGTCTCGCCCCCGCCGCTCGAGCCGACGCTGTAAGCGAAGCCCGTCGCCTCGTTGATCACGATGTTGTGCGCCGAGGCGATCCCGTCGTAGTGGGCGTCCACCTCGAAGGTGACCGGCTCGCTCCCCACGTCGCGCAGCCGGGTGAGGTCGAACACCTGCATGCCGTGCTCGCCGGCCCCGTCGGAAACGATGAAGGCATGGTCCCTGAAGACCTTGATGTCCCGCCACACGCTGCCGGTGGCGCCCTCGGTCATCGGAAGGCGGCCCACGTAACGCGGGTTCTGCGAATCCGTGATATCGATGAAGGACGCCTGGTCGGTAAGTCCTACGAGGGCGTACTCGCGGCCCGTCTGCGGGTCGGTCCAGCCCCACACATCGTTGACCCGCGCGCCCCGGTTCGCGCCCAGCGTATGCACCGGCATGAAGGAGAGGATGTTGACCTCGCTGCAGTCGAACTCTGCGGCGACCCCTTCCTCGCAGCCCACCTCGTGCCCGTTGACGGCCGCGTAGTTTTTCGCGTCGCTCCAGACCTCCGCCGCTTCGACCCACACGCCGTCCCGCCGCTCGAAGATGTAGGCCGTGCCCATCCGGTAGTCCTTGCCGCCGGCGGCAACGACCGCGACGTCACCTTCGACCGCCATTCCGGAACCGAACCCGTCGCCCGAGGCGCGGTTGGAGGCGTTGAGCACGCCCGTCATCCCGAGCCCGCCGTCCTCGTGGCCGGCATACCGGAGCACCTGCCCCTCGCGGCTTGTCCCGACGCCGGCTCCGCCGATCCAGAGTTCGCCGCCGGCCGCCGCGAAGGAGGTTGCGAAGCCGCCCCCGCCGAAGCGTCCACGACCACCGCCCGCGACGACCGGCGGGAAGAACCGCCCTTGCGGGGTCCATGCGTCCGCTTCCGCGGCGAACGCGTATGCCACGCCCACGCCGCCCGCGCCGCCAGCCCCCACCAGTAGCCGGAAGCCATTCGCGGTGTCCTCGCCGTAGAGGGTACTCCCGAAGCCCGCGTTCGGGCTTGCGTCCGGCGCGGTAAGGGGATCCGGAACGGCCGTCCACGCCCCGTCATCGCCGCGGGTGAAGAAATAGACGGCTCCCGCACGGTCCGCGCCCCCGACCGAGACGCCCGGAGCGCCGACCGCCGCCGACCGGCCGTCGGTCACGATGGCGGCGCCGAACCGGTCCCCCGGCGTGGCGTCGGGGGATTCGATGAAGCCGGCTTCGGCCCAGCCGGCCTCGCCGCGCGCGAAGACGTAGACGCGGCCCGCTGAGGTCGGGGCGCCCCGGAAGCCTCCGCTCCCGGCCGCGACCAGCGCGACATCGCCGGCGATGACACCGCCGAGACCGAACGACAGCCCCTCGGGCAGTTCGGCCCGAAGCGCCGCGGCTTCCTCCCAGATGCCGCCGCTGCGCTCGAACACGTATGCCGCGTCGGGCGCCCCCACCAGCATGCGGTCGCCATCGACCGAGAGCGAGCTTCCGAAGCCTCCGCCTTCCTCCCCGGCATAAGGCGCGAGCGTGGCCGAGAGGGCCCACCCGTCCGGGCCCTCTTCGTATACGTAGACGTGCCCGGTCGAGGTCGGGCCGCCCCTCTCGGAGATCAGGATCTGGCCCTCGGAGACGGCGACGCCGCCGCCGAATCCCTGGGCCGCGGCGGACGCGGCCAGCCCGGCGAAGGCGGTCGCGAAGGTCGCGAGTCGAAGGAACACACGCATGACATCTCTCCCTGCTCTGGAATCGAAGCGGCACCAACTGCACAACCTGATAAAAACAGTTCGCGCGGTCGACACGTTGTACGTCAGGTCGTACGCGATATGTACGTGGAGAGGGTCCGTTCAAGCCAGCCGTCCGATCCTCGCCCGTACCCCCGGGCAAGGAAGCCGAGGTGTCCTCCGCGCTCCGTGAGCTCGAGGCGGAGATTCGCCGGTTGCCGGATCGCATCGATCGGCACCGAGGATCCGGGTGCGAGAGGGTCGTCCCGCGAGTGGATCAGGAGCATGGGCAGTCGCACGGCTCCCACGAAACGTCCCGCGCTGCAGCGCGCGTAATAGTCCGCGGCGTCGCGGAAGCCGTGGAGCGGTGCCGTGAGCCTGTCGTCGAACTCCCGAATCGTGCGAGCGGTCGCGGCGTCGGGCGCCACGATGCCGGGAAACCGCCGTGCCTTCTCCCGCGCCTTCTCCCGCAGGCTGCGCAGAAAACGATGGCCATAGATGCGCCCCACGCCCCGATCGAGAGCGGTGGCGCTGGCCTCCAGGTCATAGGGGACCGACACGGCTGCCGCGGCGAGTAGACCGTGACTGCCGCCGTCGCCTCCGAGCAGGTTGAGAAGCGCGTTGCCCCCGAGCGAGAAACCGACCGCGGTCCGCGGGAGCCCGGGGAATCGCGCCCCGATCCAGCCCAGCGCGCGCTCGATGTCGTCGGTCCGTCCGGAGTGGTAGGCGCCCGGCAGGCGGTTCGGTTCGCCACTGCAGGATCGGAAGTTGAGTGCGACCGCCTGTACGCCCCCGGCCGCCAGCGCTTCGCTCGTCGTGACCATGTAGCCGGAGTGCGCGCTCCCCTCGAGTCCGTGGAGGAGAAGACACGCACCAGCCGGATCTTCCGGTCCCTTCCAGAGATCGAGGTCGATGAAGTCGCCATCGCCGGTGTCGAGTCGAACCCGCTCGTACCGGGGCTCGAAGCGTCGGCGCGCGATCCGCGCCACGACGGTCTGCACGTGGGGATTCCGGAGCCCCGGCGCAGCCTCGAGGGCTGATGTGTCCTCCAACGGACCGACGTCAGACCGCGACACGAAGCCTTACCTTCCTTTCGCCGCGAGCCGTCCGATGGCCACGTCACGCGGACAGCCGACCCCCGTGGAGGGACCGGACCCAGTGCCTGGACCACAGTTGCACCAGTACACCATCGCGGAGGCAGGTTCCCGTCGCTGGCTCTACGTGCTGCACGGAATCTACGGCACGGGCCGCAACTGGGCCTCGTTCGCACGGCGGCTCGTCGCCGCTCGTCCCGGGTGGGGGGCGGTGCTCGTGGACCTCAGGCTGCACGGGCATTCGCCGGCGTTCGAACCGCCGCACACCCTTGCCGCGTGCGTGCACGATGTGCTCGCGCTCTCGGAGTCGCTGGGGCGGCCGGCGGACGCGGTCCTGGGGCATTCCTTCGGCGGCAAGCTGGCGCTGATGCTGGCGGCGGCCGTGTGCCCGAGCCAGACATGGGTGATCGATGCGACGCCATCCCGGCGCACGCCGGGGGGCGGGGCGGCACGGCTCCTGGATGTGATACGCCGGCACTCCGGTCCGTTTGCGCAGAGACAAGAAGCCGTGTCGGCCGTCGAGGCCGAGGGCTTCGCCTCTCCCGTCGCGCACTGGCTGGCGACGAACCTCGTTCTCTCCGGTGCGGCATATCGGTGGCGCATCGCCCCGGATGAGATCGAGAAGCTCCTCGGCGACTACTTTCGGCGTGACCTGTGGGACGTCATCGAGACGCCCGTGCCCCCGTCGGAGATCCATGTCGTGCGGGCCACCCAGTCGGACGTCCTCCTGCCGGGTGACATCGAACGGTTACGGGCCGCCGGACTGAACGGTCGCGTTCACAGCCACGAACTCGACGGGGGCCACTGGCTGCATGTGGACAATGCCGATGGGCTGCTGGGGCTCGTCCGCGACCACCTGTAGCGCTCCGCGCTCGAGCGGCACTACCACACTTCGTACCACGTGCCGGGGATGGCCGCCGCCGGGGCGGTCAGTCCCTCCGCCGCCGCGGCGACGGCGCACGCGTCGAAGCGCAGGTCGATTCGTCCGCCTCCGAAATCCGCCGCCACGCCGACCCCGCCCGCGAGTCCGCTTGCGACGCTTCCCCGAATCGACACGCCGCCATTGAGGATGAGCGTGCCGCCGACCAGGAGAAGCCCGCTCCACGCGAATCCGTCGTCGAGGCTCAGGTCGCCTTCCACCACCAGGGCGCCGCGTCCGCTGGACGCGGCGTCGAGCGTTGTGGATCCCGGAATGCGGACATACGGCCACTCGCTTCCGCCGGGGGGCCAGGGGTCCGGGGGCACGGTCACGTCGGGCTGCGGCCCCCAGGGTGCGAGCAACTCCGTCCACCGGATCCCGGTCTCGGCGGCCACGGAGAGGTCATCCGGAATCCGGCGCTCGGCGGGAGCGCCCGCGATGGTCAGCAGTGAATCCGCGACCGGCGGCGGGCCGCCCCAGTACGCCACGCCCGCCACCGGTGAAGGCTGTTCCGGACAACTGCTCCCCAACCCATCGAAACCGGTGATCGTCCCCTCGGGGCGGACTCCGCCGGTACCGCCCCTGAGGACCAGCGCACCCGGCACAAGCGGCGGGCCGGCCACCCACAGGAGTTGTCCCACCGACCGCTCGAACGTCGCGCCGCCCGAGACGACCTGGCCCACGGACACGACGTGGAACACCGACTCTCCGGGCCGTAGATCCATGAGCCGTTCAAAGGAGACGGTCGCCGTGCCGCCGCCAACGGCTACCGGAGCCACGGAGGGGTTCGGGGCCTCGGCGGTCGCGAGAGCGGTCGCAAGCCCGCTCTGAGCGATGTAGAACGCCTCGGTGGAGCGGGCGAAGGCGCGGGCGGACTGTCCGTCGATCCAGGTGATGAGAAACCCTCCCGCCGCCATGAGGGAAACGAGGAGCAACGTGAGCATGGCCGAGGGAAGCGCGAAGCCCCGCGCCGGCCCTCCCGCGCACACGCCGGTCCGCAGCCGCCGGATTCCAGGGAGAAAGTACATGCCGCAAAGGTGCGCCGGCGGATCAAGCCGCCCTCAACCGGCCCGGGGAGGCGACGCGACCCTAACTTGCGGGTTCCGCGAGCCAGCTCTCGATGGCGTCGCCGAGCGCGGGCAGGCTCAGCGCGCCGTTCTCAAGCACCCGGTCGTGGAACTCCGAGATCGAGAACGCCTCCCCGAGCCGCGCCTCCGCCTTCGAGCGCAGACGAGAGATCTCGAGTTGACCGAGCTTGTAGGTGAGCGCCTGGGCCGGCGAGGCGATGTAGCGGTCCACCTCGTTCTCGATGTTGACCTCGGCGAGCAGCGTATTCTCGCGCACGAACGCGATCGCCTGCTCGCGCGTCCAGCCGAAGGCGTGGATCCCCGTGTCGACGACGAGCCGGCTCGCGCGCCACGCGTCGTAGGAGGCGAGCCCGATCCGGCTCAGGTCGTCCACGTAGAGTCCCATCTCGTCGGCCAGCCGTTCCGCGTAGAGCGCCCACCCTTCGACGAAGGCGACGGAGCCGAGGTGTTTGCGGAACTCCGGCAGCCCCGCGACCTCCTGGGCGATCGCCGTCTGCAGGTGGTGCCCCGGAATCGCCTCGTGGAAGCTCAGCACGTCGGCCTGGTATCGCGGGCGGATCTCGGGCCGGTACGTGTTCACGTAGTAGGTCCCCGGGCGCGATCCGTCGGGTGCCGGCTCCCGGTAGTAGGCGAGCACGCTCTGGGGCGCTTCGTACAGGGGGATGGGCCGGATCACCATCTCCGTCCGCGGCGGCGTGCCGAACCAGTCCGGCATCACGACGGCCGCACGAGCGTACGCCTCTTCGGCCAACTGCACGATCTCTCCCGGCCAGCGGAAGAACATCTCCGGGTCCGACCGCAGCCGCTGCTGGATCTCCTTCAGGTCGGACGTGCCCAGGACTTCCTGCCCGAGCGTCCGCAGTTCGTCGTGGATCCTCTCGAGTTCCGCCACGCCCTGCGCGTGGATCTCGCCGGGCGTGAGGTCGAGCGTCGTGAGGTTCCGGATCATCGCCTCGTAGCAGTCGCTCCCTCCCGGCAGGCTGGAAAGTCCGATCTCCGTCCCCGTGCGTGAATGCGGATAGAGTTCATCGCGCAGGAAATCGCGGAGTCTCGCGTAGGCGGGACGGATCCGCTCCGCCGCGGCTTCCCGGATTCCGGCCCGGAAATCGTGTCGCGTCCCCTCGGGCCACGCGTCGAGCCGCGTCCCCGCCGGGGCGTAGATCGGCCACTCCTCGACAGGCCGCTCAAGGAGCGCCTCGAGCTGCACGATCGTCCGGTTCACGGAGGCGCGCGCGGCCACCCGGCCCGTCTCCAGTCCGGTACGGAGGTTCGAGATGTAGTCGTCGATGTAGTCCGCGAACGCGTTCCAGCGCCGGATCATCCGCTCACCGTCGACCGGAGTCTCGAGCGGCTGGGCGCTGACGACATTGAGGAAGTCCAGCTGGAACCCCTCGCGGTGATCCACGACCCATACCTCGAGATCGCACAGCTGCTCCGCCACTTCGGTCGAGAGCTGATGGTCGAGGGCGAGGTACGTGAGGCGGTCTTCGGCCGGCAGCGAGGCGAAATCGATGGCGGCCAGCGCATCGATGAGGGCGCGGACCTCGCGGCGGCGGTTGTTGCGTCCCGAGGGTGAGATGTCGCGCACGCGGTCGTTGAGACGGTTGGCGCCGAGATACGTGGCCTGAAGCGGATTCCAGGAGAGGTACGCGTCCCAGAAGCGGTCGCCCAGCGCCGAGAGGTCGCTGAGGGGAAGCGGATCCGCCGGTTCGGCCGATCCCTGCTCGCACGCCGTGATCCCGACCGCCAGCAGGGTGAGCGCCGCGCCCACGCGCAACGGTCCGACGAAACGGGTTGACGTCATGCTGGCGGCTCTCGATCCTTGAGTTCGCTTCGCACCCGGCTTTGCCGCACGAAGATGCGACAGGGAAGGGAGCGCCCGCAAAGGAGGCGTCTTTGTCCGAACCTGAGGCCGACACCGTGTCCGACCCGTTCCATACCGTCCGCGCGTCGCTGGAGAAGGTCGAGGGCGTCCACCGCCGCGGCCGCCTCGCGGACGGGACCGAACTGGAGTTCGGGGTCCACGGACCCATCAAGTCGCACTACCGGATCGACGCGAAGAACCTTCCGCTGCCCGTCGACTACCAGGTGGCCGCGACGGGCGCCTGAATGCTCGGTACGCTCAACGGCGCACTGGAAGTGCGCGGCATCCGCCTGGATCCGGAAGACATCAGCGCCGAAGCGGAGGGCATCATGCACCTCCGCGACCGCATGCCCCTGCTGGAGGAGATCATCGTCCACTACCGGCTCCGCGTCCCCGCCGACGCACGGGAGACGGTCGACCGGGCCCTCGACAGCCACGGCGCCAAGTGCCCGACGGCCCGGTCGCTCGACGGTGCGATCGAGGTCAGCTGGACCGCCGACATCGAGGAGACGCCGGCGCGGCCGTGACGCGCGGCGACGGCATGATCCGCGTGTTCGAGGCCTGGGACGAGGCCGAGTTCCTTGCGGCGAGGCTCGCCCTCGAAAGCGGCGATATCCCCTTCCGGGTCGATGGGGAGTTCGCGCCCGTCTCGTGGGGTCCGACGGCGGCTGCCAAGGTGCTCTGCGTGCCCGCCAGCCGACACGACGAAGCGAAGCAAGCCATCCGCGACGCCCTTGGCCGTCAAGGGTAGGACCGGTTTGCCGCCACCCCTCACTTCGAATAGCAGGGTGTTCGTGCTCGATGCCGGCGTCGTCTCGGAATTGAATCCCTTCGCTCGCGGGAGCGGATGACCTTCCAGCCGCTCGACATGGCGGCGTTCGCGGGCTTTCTGCTCCTTGTCGTGGGGGTGTCGCTGTACGCCTCGCGCGGACGGCGCGACGCAGCCGGCTACTTCCTCGCGGGCCGCAACCTGCCGTGGTGGCTGATCGGCTTCTCCCTCATCGCCTCGAACATCTCGACGGAGCACTTCGTGGGGATGGCGGGGCGCGGCTATGATATCGGGCTCGCGATCGCCAGCTACGAGTGGATGGCGGCGGTCACCCTCGTCCTCGTCGGGCTCTTCTTCCTCCCCCGCTTCCTCGCGGCGGGCATCTACACCATCCCGGAGTACCTCGAATACCGCTACGACGTGCGCACCCGCACCCTGATGGCGGCCTTCATGCTGGCCGCGTACGTGCTGGTGGCGCTCGCTACGGTGCTGTATTCGGGGGCGCTCGCGCTGGAGTCGATCTTCGGTCTCGACATGGCGGCGGGGATCTGGCTCATCGGGATCCTCGCGGGCGGCTACACGATCTACGGCGGCCTCAAGGCGGTTGTGTGGTCGGACCTCCTGCAGGGGGTAGCGCTCCTCCTCGGCGGCGTTCTCGTCACCGTGCTCGGGTTCCGGGCCATGGGCGGCATCGGCCCCTTCCTCGAGGCGGCCGACGGCAAACTCCACACGGTCCTCCCCTTCAACCACCCGGAGATGCCGTGGCTCGCCGTCTTCATCGGCGGCCTGTGGATCCCGAACATCTTCTACTGGGGCCTCAACCAGTTCATCACGCAGCGTACGCTGGCGGCACGGAGCCTGGCGGATGGACAGCGCGGACTCTTCCTGGCCGGCTTCATCAAGCTGGGCATCCCCTTCATCATCATCTTCCCCGGCATCATGGCGGCGGAACTGTTCGCGGATCAGGTGACGAACCCGGACCAGGCCTACCCCGTGATGATGCGCGAACTTCTCCCGGCGGGACTGACGGGGCTCATGTTCGCGGCGCTGTTCGGGGCGGTGATGAGCTCGCTCGATTCGATGCTGAACTCCGCGGCGACGATCTTCAGCGTGGACCTCTACAAGCGTCACCTGCGGCCGTCATCGTCCTCGCGCCGCTTGATGGTGGTGGGGCGGGTGACGACGGGCGTGCTCGTGATCATCGCGTGCCTGTGGGCGCCGGTCGTGGCCCGGGCGCCGAGCGTGTTCGAGTACATCCAGATGTTCTGGGGATTCATCTCCCCGGGGATCGTGGCGGCGTTCCTGTTCGGCATCTTCGCGCCACGGACGCCGCCCGCGGCCGCCTTCGGAGGGATGGTGCTCGGGATCCCGGTCTACGGCCTCCTCCTGTGGCTGCTGCCGGACGTCGCGTTCCTGCACCACATGGCGATCACGTTCCTCGCGATCGGCGCGTACATCGTCGTGGTGGCCCGCGCGCGCCCGCTCGACGCCCCGCGCCGGCTGCCGCGCGCCGCGGAAGGCGTGGACCTGACGCCCGCGCCGCGCGCCCGATTCTGGGCGGGCTGCGTCATCGCGGGGGCGGCCGTCCTCTACATCATCTTCTGGTGAGCCCGGCCGGGATCCCGGGACGCCCGGGCCCTGGTCAGCCGCTGCTGCCGTTGTGGGCCAGGAAGCGCTCGGCGTCGAGGGCGGCCATGCAGCCGGTGCCCGCCGCGGAGACGGCCTGCCGGTAGTAGTCGTCCATCACGTCGCCGGCCGCGAACACGCCGGGCACGTTCGTCTCCGTGCGCCACGGCGTGGGCATGTCCACGTAGCCGTTCTCCTTGAGGTCGACCTGGCCGCGCAGGAACGCCGTGTTGGGGATGTGGCCGATGGCCACGAACATCCCGCCCACCTCGACCTCCGACTTCTCGCCCGTCACGGTGTCGAGGAGACGGAGGCCCGTGATCGCGTCGTCGCCCAGGACTTCCTGCACCGTCGAATTCCACAGGAAGCGGATCTTGTCGCTGGCGAAGGCGCGCTCCTGCATGATCTGCGACGCCCGCAGTTCGTCGCGCCGGTGGATGAGCAGCACCTCGCTCGCGAACTTCGTGAGGTAGAGCGCCTCCTCCATCGCGCTGTCGCCGCCTCCCACGACGGCGAGGACCTGGTCCCGGAAGACGGGCAGGGCACCGTCGCACACCGCGCACGCGGACACCCCGCCGCCGCTCTGCGCCAGCCGTTCCTCGCCCGGCACGCCCAGCCAGCGCGCGTTGGCGCCCGTGGCCACCACCACGGTTTCGGCGAGAATCTCCTGCTTCCCGGATGAGCGCAGGAGGAAAGGCCGGCTGGAGAAATCGACTTCGATGATGTCTTCGGTGAAGACGCGCGTGTCGAAGCGCAGCGCCTGCTTCTTGAAGTCCAGCATCATATCGATGCCGCTAACCCCGTCGGGGAAACCGGGATAGTTCTCAACGTCCGTCGTGAACATGAGCTGTCCGCCGGGGATCATGGTGCGGCTCCCGGCGCCCTCGAACACGAGCGGGTTCAGGTTCGCCCGGGCCGCGTAGATGGCCGCGGTCCACGCGGCGGGGCCCGAGCCAATGATGACGAGGGTTTCCGTTTTCATCGTTCCATATTCTCTCTTCGGTCCCGTCAGGGGGGGGCCGGTGTCTGCTCCATGGGCGAAATCCGTCGCGGCGTGAACATACTACCCCCGTCGACCCTCAGTTGAAGCGCAGGGCTCTCCGTCGGGGAATCTGTCCGGGACCGCGTCGGATCCCCGGTCACTCTCATGACTATCGCGGATCGGCCGGCTGAGGGATGCGGTACTCGTGGACGCCGTACTCGTCTCCAAGACCCAGGGCGTAGATTCGCGGAAACGAGGCCGCATCACCCCGAACCCAGGTCTCGGCGAACGCGTAGCGCCCCGTGAGGCGGCCGCCGCGGTCGAGGACCCACAGCTCCCACGGATTCTCGTCCAGATCCTCCGGTGTCGCGGTGAGGAAGAAGGAACCGTCCCCGAGCGCGCGCGGGCTGTCGACCCACAACTTGCCCCCGCTGATGCGGCGTCCGGAGGCGTCCACGAGGCGCGCGCGCTCCATCTTCTCGGCCAACTCCCCCTGCCAGTCCGCCAGCACGTGTGCGAGTCCCTCGAAGGTGACTTCCGCGTGGAGCGAGCCATCGAGACGGTACAGCCGACCCTCCGGGATGGCCGGCTTCAGGACGAGAAGGAGTTCGCCGCCGATGTGGCTCAGCGAGAGACCGACGTTGCCCGTTTCCAGGTAACTCGCGTCCCCGAACGAGCCCCGGCTGCGGCCGTCGATGTGAAAGAGCTCGATCAGCGTCCCGTTCGGCCCGGGCATCACGGCGAGCACCGTGTCGGAGACGGCCGCCATGCCCTGCAGCCGCCGATCGAGC
>CAZDZJ010000110.1:0-45240 GCA_964509895.1 uncultured Gemmatimonadota bacterium | reverse complement strand
GCACGTGGATGGTGCCGTTTCGATGGCGCGTGGCGGCCCCGACACCGCCACGCAGAGCTTCTTCATCTGCATAGGGGACCAGCCGTCGCTCGACTTCGGCGGCATGCGGAATCCGGATGGGCAGGGGTTCGCGGCCTTCGGACGCGTGGTGGCCGGGATGGACGTGGTCCTTGCGATCCACCGGGCCCCTTACGAGGCGCAGCGACTCACCCCACCCGTGCGGATCGCGAGAGCATACCGGAAGGAGCGATAGGTTCCTTCGGCAGCCTCCGTCACCATGGATGTCCGCTGGACCACCCGCGCAGTCAGTTGTCGAGGCTGGCGCCGGTCAGTTGTGCAATCGCCGCCAGTGTCGTCTGCGCGGCGTTGAGGCCGAGCCGGAAGTCGTCATCCGTGTACGTGGTCCACACGTCCGTCGGCTGGTGCCAATTGGGATCCCACCCCCCGCCCACCTGGGCACCCCGCTCGTTCTCCCGCAGGCTGATCGCCGGCACGATGTCCATGAACGGGGTCGAGTCGGTGTTCGTCATGTGGGGCCCGACCGCGGCCGGGTAGTCCGTCGCGTAGTCCTCGTTCGCGGCCTTGAAGAAGAAGGCGAGCTTCGTCGAGTCGTCCGCCCGCTCGGAGTCGGACTGGAACTCGATGTTCACGTCCGCCTCGGGCCGCTGGTCCCGGCTCACCAGTCCGTCGGGGCCGGGCGCGCCGTGGTCCCACAGCATCATGTCGTGCTGCACCATCCCCAGCCATCTCGGTTCGGGGTACCGGCCGGAGCCGGGCGGATCCTCGATCCCCTGCAGTTCCTGACGCTGGGCGACGTAGGCGCGGGCGCCGTTGAGGCCCGTCTCCTCGTTGTTCCACAGGACGAAGCGGATCGAGCGTTCGGTCTCCACGTCCGGCGCGCTGAAGATGCGGGCGAGTTCCATCACGAGGGCCGTGCCGGAGCCGTCGTCGTTCACCGCCTCGTTCACGCCGTGGCCGTCCATGTGGGCCCCGAGGATGTACATCTCGTCCGGGTTCGTCGTCCCGACCTTCGTGCAGTAAACCTGGGAGCGCTCGCCGTCGACCGGCTCCTCGCGGTTGAGTTCGCGGATGCGCTCGTCCGGCTGGGCCATGAGGTCGCGGTTCACGCCCGTGCGTCCGCGGTAGCCGAAGATCGTGCTGCCCCCCGAACCCGGGCCGCGACGTCCCACGCGACCGCCCGTAGGCGTGGTGAGGTCTCCCGCGTTGGGCGGCGGGCGCCGGGGGCGAGCGCCACGGCGGGGCGGCGCGCCACGAGGTGCCGCGTCGGGCGGTGGCGGAGGCGGATAGGTGTAGAAGACCCGTTCCGTATTCGTGCAGCCGAACTCCTGCAGCTGCTCCTCGATCCAGTCGACGGCGTCGCGGTTGCGCTTTGTCCCCTGGCGCCGGTCCCCGAACCGCGTCAGCCCCTTGAGCGTCGTCTTGTAGTCGTCGAGTGTCAGCCGGGCGACGAGCGTCGCAACGGGGTCGTCCGCTTCGGCCGCGGACTCCTGTGCCTGGAGCGCGGGCGTGACGGCCGGGAGCCACAGTCCGACAGTCGTGAGGGCCAATGAACGTGTGCGCATGAACCACCTTCCGGGAATGAGGGGACAGCCGGTGTCGCGCACCGTAGGTTCGTCCGCAGGGGGACCGCAACCGTTCGTAAGGAGAACCGCCATGCCGATTGGCCGCCATGCCGAAATCCGTCTGCCCACCGGCGGAAGCTCCGCGGGACGAGGCCTCCTGCTCGCCATCGTCGTGACGGCCGCTAGCGTGGCGGGATCCGTCTCGGCGCAGACCGGCCCGCCCGCAGACCCCCCGGCCGACTGGGAAGCCACGGCGATCGACTACAGCAACGTGCCCTATCCGCACCCCGTGTCCTACCTCGAGGTCGAGGTGTACGGGGACCCCTATCGGCTCGCCTACATGGATGTGGCTCCTGCCGGCCCGGCGAACGGACAGGTCGTCGTCCTCTTCCACGGGATGAATTTCTTCGCGGGAGGGTTCCGGCCCACCATCGAGGCGCTGCGCAACGAGGGATTCCGGGTGATCGCGATCGACCGGCTGGGCTTCGGCCGGTCCTCGAAACCCGACATTCACTACAACCTCCACATCCCCGCGAGGAACGCGAGGCGGCTGCTCGACGCGTTGGGGATCGAGCGCGCCGCGATCGTCGGACACTCGATGGGCGGGATGGTGGCGACCCGATTCGCGTCGACCTATCCCGAGGCCACGACGCACGTCGTCATGGTCAACCAGATCGGCCTCACCGATTCGCGTCCGGGGCGGGGGTGGACGGACCCGGCGGAGACGTACGCGTCCGTCCTCAACGGGACGACGTATGCATCCGTGCTCCGGGGGCACATGCGCTACTACCCGAATGGCTGGCGTCCCGAATACCTCGAGTGGGTCAAGGTCCAGTACGGCCTCACGCTGAGCGGGGACTGGCCACGCATGGCGCGCGTGCGGGCCGCGCAGCGGCAGATCCTGTACGAGGATCCCGTCGTGTACGAGTGGCAGCACATCGCGACCAAGGCGCTCGTCATCGGGGGCGCCGAGGACCGCCTCGTCGCCGACTACCCGGCACTCGCCCGCAACGTGGCCGAGCAACTCCGGAACGCCGAACTCGTGCTCTTCCCCACGGTCGGGCACTCGCCGCAGTTCGAGATCCCGGAGCGGTTCCACGCGGAACTTGTCCGGTTCCTGCGCTCCGACCCCGACGAGCCGGCCGATCAGGCGTGGCGTGACACGAACGTCGGCCGCACTCCCGGTTCGTAGCGGGAGTCCGCGTGGCCCGAATAGGTTCTCCGGCCATGAAGAATCCCTCGCTGCCGCTCGCCGCTGCCTGCGGAGCGGATCGCCGCCGTGCCGTCCTGCCCGCCGCCGTCTGCATCGTCGCCGGATGCACCGGGGAGGCGCCGGAACGACCTGTCCCGGTCGCGGACGTTCAGGAGCTGATGGTCTCCGTGCTCGAGCCGGCGGCCGAAGCGTATTGGGATGGCGTGGGAGAGGTCCTCACCGAGGCGGGCGTACATCAATTCCGGCCCCTGACGGAGGAGGACTGGACCACGTTGCGCAATGCTGCCTTCGTCCTCGCGGAATCCGGCAACCTGCTGATGATGGATGGGCGCGCGCGCGACCGCGGCGACTGGATGGCCCATTCGCGGACGATGGTCGAGACGGGCCGCCTGGCGCTGGCCGCCGTGGACCGCCGCAGCCCCGACGCCGTGTTCGACGCCGGCGCCCAGGTCTACTACGCGTGCCGCGACTGCCACGCCCGCTACGCGACCGAAACGCTCAGACCGAGCGATCCGCACAGCGATCCCGGAGCCGCGGGCGCACCGGACCCGGCAGACGGGGACCCGGCAGCGTCGGACGCGGCGGACCCGGCGAACGCCGGGGACCGACACTAACCGGGCCCGCGGATGGAGAGATTCCTCGAGTGGCTGGGGAGCACCCCCTGGAGCATCGCCCTGCTGGAGTCAACGTTGGCGTGGCCGCTCATCGAATCGTCGCACGTGCTGGCGGTGGCGCTCTTCTTCGGCACCGTGATGATGAACGACCTCCGGCTGCTGGGCTGGACGATGCGGCGCGTGCCTGTCTCGGAGGTCACCGGGCGCCTGCTCCCATGGACCCGGATCGGCTTCACGATCATGGTCATCACGGGGCTGCTCATCTTCTACTCGAACCCGGTCCGCTACTACCACAACATCTTCTTTCGGTTGAAGGCGATCCTGTTCGTGGTGGCGGGATTGAACGCCTTCCTCTTCCACCGGGGGATCCACCGGCGCGTTGTGGAGTGGGAACGCCTGCCCACCCTGCCCGGGCGGGCGCGGGCGGCGGGCGCGATCTCGCTCGCGGCGTGGGCGCTCATCATCGTGGCGGGGCGCCTCATCGCCTACAACTGGTTCGACTGTGACATCCCCGGGCAGCCGGGCTGGGTCGACTGGGCCGCCGGCTGTCCCGTGGCAGGCGACTGATGGGAGGGCGGCAGTTCGCCCCGGAGGCCTGGCTCCCCTTCTTCGAGTGGCTCGAGAACACGGCCATCGGGACGGCCGTGCGGGAATCGATCTGGGCCTTCCCGATCATCGAAGCGGTCCACCTGCTGGGGCTGGGGCTGCTCGGCGGCGCGCTGCTGCTCGCCGACCTTCGGCTGTGGGGGACCGGGCTCACGCGGCAGCCGATCGCCAGCGTCGTCCGGCACGCGCACCCGTGGCTGCTGGCCGGAGTCGGACTGATGTTTCTGACCGGAATCCCGCTGTTTCTGTCGGAAGCCGTCAAGTGCTACTACAACACATCTTTCTGGGTGAAGATGATCTCGCTGCCGGTCGCACTGGCGTTCACGTTGGGGGCCCGCAGGTGGGTGGTGGCCGTGGCCCCCAGTCGAGCGAACTGGCGCACGCGGCTCATCGCCTTCGTTTCCCTGGGGCTCTGGTTTACGGTCGCCGCGGCGGGGCGCTGGATCGGCTTCTCGGCCTAGTGTCGTGTGGCAAGGGCTCCCTCAGCGTCTGTCCGGGGGCTACACCCGCGCCAGTATATCGGCGGGACCGCGGACCGTAGCGGCCGGAACCGACGCGGCCATATCCCTGGAGGGCAGCATGTAGTCCTCGGCCACCGACCTGTCCACGACCCACCCGAAGTCGGCGAGCGCGCCCAGGGTGATGGCGGAAACGACGTTCAGATCCTCCCCCGGGCAGTTGCCGCGGGTCATGATCTCGCCGCACACCACACTCCGCCAATGTCCGCCTGCGTCGGCGTCCTCGGCGGGGTCGTTCGTCACCGGCACCTTCCCGCCGGGGTAACCGCTCCCGCCAGCTTCATTGAACGCGGCAACGGCGTTCGGTCCCGGAAAATGGGTGTCCACTCTCCTCGCACCGCTCGGGAGATTCACGAGCCGCACGTCGCCTGAGTACCAGTACGTCCCGATGCCGAACACGTGGCCCAGTTCGTGCAGCATCACCTCGTACGTGAAGTTGTCCGGGACGCGGCCGAACGGCGCGGCGTATGGGTGGTCCCTGGTCCAGTAGATTCCGCCCGCGGGGTGGTAGGACCCGGGACCCGCCCCCCGGTTCACACGGGGTCCGCGCGGTCCGCCGCACGCGATACCCCCGCAGTCTTCCTCCCCGTCGAACACGAAGGCGGTGAAGTCGGCGGGGCTGGTGTTGTCCTTCAAGGCGGCTTCGTAGAACCCCACCGCGTGATCGAACATCCGTCTGGCGCACCGCGACCAGTCGTCCGGTTCGTCGTACACCAGCTTCACTCGAAACCCCGTGGAGGCGCGGTCGTAGACAGGACGGTCCTCCAGCTCCGGAGGGTAGCATTCATCGACGGCCGTCAGCATCCGCCCCGTGCTCATCTCGAAGGCGGACGACAGCGCCCGGTAGTGCAGGTACCGCCGCCCACGCCGGACCGCCGTGATCTCCAGCTCCCCGCTATCGTTCTGCCTGACCTCGAGGTTGGGGGGACCATTGACCGGGGTCTCGCCTACATGGAACTCGTCGACCGGGAAGCCGCCTACGTGGAACTCGTATGAGATATCGGCGCCCGCGCGCGAGGTGAACCAGTCCAGCGGCGTGGACACGCGCTCCCCTACTTGGTCCAGGGTGACGCCTTCAGGCAGCGTGCGAGGAGCCGCAGCGCTGTCCAGCGCGGTCGGGAGGACGACCACGAGGCTGTCGGCCACCCTCCCCACGCTTGCGGTCACCGTGAGGATCTGCGCCTCGGCGGGAGTGCCCAGGTCGAAGATCGTCCAAAACCGGGAGCTCTCCCGTTGCAGCCATATCTGTCTCAGGCTGTCGCCGACGAGCGTGCGATACGTCACTTCCTCCGTGCCCGTAGTGAACCTTACGGTCGGCTCCACGCCGGAAACGGCGTTCCCGTCCTCCTGCCTGGCCGTGACGCGGATCACCGGGGACGTGAGGCCGGGACGGATGATCAGGGTGTCCGTGCTCTGCCACTCGGTGAAGTCCAGTTCGACGCCGCTGAGGTAGTCCTGAATGATCTTCCGCGTCTCGATGACCACGCTTGCCGCCACGGGCGCCGGCGGCGGTGGCGGTGCCGCGGGAGGTGTGGGGGTCGGGACCATCGTGCCGCCGCCTTCGCAGGCGGCCAGAAGCGCGAGAACGCAGGCGCTCGTCCGGCGCAGCTTCTTCACCCCGAAGCGAGCTCGCCGGGTTGCGAGCCCGTCCCGGGTCGTCGCTTCAGGGCGCATCGGAAACCGGACGCTACTCGTGCTCCCCAAGGATGCTGTGGCTCGTGACCTCGACGATCTCCCCTTCCCAGCCCGGTGGCGGCTGGCAGGGGTTGGCGTCGTAGGCGGGATCGTTCGGCCTCGGCGCGCCGCCCGGGGGGGCGCCGGCGCCCGAAGAGCCCATGAAGAATTTGCTGCCGTCAGTGAAGGTGACGTCGCGGCCGTTGGCGCGTTTGAGCGAGTGGTCCTTGGCCTGATATCCGTCCACGATGAGTTCGGTGCCGGGCGCGAGGCAGTCCCGCTTCAGGCCCCGTCGGAGGAGGGTGTTCGGCGTGCCGCCCTCGACCATCCAGACCTCGGATCCCCCCTCGGCCTCGACCTCGAGATGAATCCACGTGTGCGGGTTCACCCACTCGAGCCGCACGACGGCGCCCCGCAGGCGAATGGGGGCGTTCCGGTCGAACTCGGCGCCGAAGGCATGGTGCGCGATCAGCGGCGCGGCCGCTGCCAGCGCAATTCCGCCCGCGAGGAGGTAGAGAGGTAGCTTCCGCATCGGTCTCACCCATGTCTGATCCGACATCCGGCGCCGCAACGCGTCCGGTCTTTCCCGTGCGGCTCCAACGTAACAGCCGGCGCCAAGTTCCCGCGACCGGCCCCTGGCGCTAGTGTAGCGACACTGCACTAGCGCTCCTGGGCGCGGGCGCCGCTGAGGACGTTGGAGAGGGCGTAGTTCCCCTCGTGGCAGGCGTATTCGTAGATCTGGCCGTCGAGGCGCGTGAAGGGCACTTCCCCGCCCCACGGCTCGACGAACGTGTCGGGGTCATCGACCGTGAACTCGTAGTGGATCGTGCGCGCGTCGGCGCGCGTGAAGCGCTCGGTCACCGTCATGTCTTCGGAACCGGGGCCGAAGAGGTACACGTAGGCCGCCATCTGATCCGGGTTCAGGTTCGTGGTTCGCACGACGAGGGTATCGCCCGCCCAGTGGCCCCACGATTCGCCGAACCACGGACGCACGCCGCCGGCGCCCGCCTTCGGCTCACCCATCCGAACGATACGGACATCGTGCACCATCTCGGTCAGGATCATGATGTGATCAGGCGTCTGCACGATCGTGTAGTTGTTGTTGTAAAAGTAGTTCGGCAGCATCGGCGGGCCCGCGTTGGAACCGAAGGAGAGGATGCAGCGCTCGCCGATCGGACGGTTCTCGGGGTTGTCGAACGCTCCGCCCAGACGCGCGTACGCCTGCATCCGGCGGCGCCGGCCCTCGGGTGTGAGTTCGGGGATGCGACCGTCATCCGGGTGCGTGAGGAGCGAGCTTCGGGGCTCGCCGTTGAACCTCGCGACGCGGTCGCCGGCGTCGATCCAGAAGTAGTTGTAGCCGCCGACGCCTCCGGCCGCCCCGGTGGATCCGTCGCCTCCCACGGGCGGCGCTTCGCGGTCGGGGTCGCTGGGGGCGTTGCGCTCGTCGATGAATTCCTGGCGCCGCCCCTCCCGGATCGCGACCTCCTCGGCCGTGAGCACGAGCCCCTCGCCCTCCGGGCGCTGGAGCGGCGTCATCGTCCCGTTCGTCCACTCGCCCTGAAGGTCGGGGACTCCCTCCGGCGTTCGGGGCACGACCCACGCGCCTCCGCTCGCCGCGCGGGCGTCGACGTTCCCCGCGCAAGCGGCGATCCCAAGCCCGCCGCCGATGGCGAGTCCGGCGCCAATCACCAACGCGGCGCGGGATCCTCGCCGGCGTTGTCGACGATGCGGGGATCTCATCGTTGCCGGAACGCCTCGGCTACCGGATCGGGTTCTTGCGGAGGTGGCCGTACATCAACTCCTCCACGAAGGGGACGCACTTGAACTGCCCGAGCCTGGCGTCGGGGTCCACGTTGCGGTACAGGGGCAGACGTATCGTCCAGGGCTCGGAGAACGTCTCCGGGTCCTCCATCGTGGCCTCGTACATGAGGTGGTCGGAGCCGAGCATCGTCCACCGCTCGGTGACCACGAGCTGGTAGCTGTGGTGGTTCCCCGCGCGGTCGAACCACGTCTGTCCGTTGAAGCCGTTGACGGTGACGACGAAGGTGTCCTCCTCCCAACGGCCCACCGACTGGCCCATCCACGAATCGACCTGCGGCGGGCCGGGGTCCTCCAGGTAGATGTCCCGAACGGCGCCGGCGTATTCGTAGGCGATGAAGAACTTCGACTCGCTCTGGAAGATCTGGAACGGGAGGTGCATGTAGTTGGCGCGCGGCACGCCGGGCAGGAAGCAGCGGATCTCCGGGTCGCGTTCGAGCCACCGCTCCCGGTTTTCGTTCCGTCGCTCGCGCGCCTCCGGCAGGTAGGGGATGCTCCCGCCGACCACGATCCCCTGCCCCGACGGCACGGATCCGACCGCGCCGAGCGCGACGACTTCGGTCGCGGGGACCGGCACGACGGGACCTTCCTGCATGGCGAGCGCGGGACGGGCCATGTGGGGCTCGATGTCCCAGTAGGCGTTGCCGAGGGCCGCCCAGATGCCGTTGAAGTCGGGGTGCCCCGAGGCCGTGCGGGGGATGCCGTCATCCGGGGCGCACGCGGCAAGGGCGCCCAACGCCACGACCAACAGGGCGCACGCGGGACGGTACGCGTTGCGGGAACGACGACCCCGGCTCCGCTGCCCGCGTCTTCTCCGAACGTTTGCCATCGCCGTCGACCTCCGGGTTCGCATTGCCCTGTGGACGGGACCGAAACTGCGACCGCGCGTATTGTCTGGCCAGATCGGCACTTTACCGACAGATTCGAAGGGACGGGGATGACGCGCGGTGGGGTTCGTGCAGCGCAACATTTTGGACGGCATGGAGGAGACATGAAGAGCTTGCGCGCAACCAGGCTGGCCCACCTCACCGCAGTGGGGGCCATCGCCTTCGGCATCACGGCCTGCGGGGCCCCGGATGCGGCGGAAGGCGGGATGATGGATGAGGCGGAGGTCGTGGATCCGGCCGCTGCGGGACTCCCGAACCCGACCCCCAACGTGATCAAGGACTGGGTCCAGCTTCCGGACGGCCGCGAGTGGGGCTCCACGGCGGGCATCGACATCGATCCCATCGACGGCCACATCTGGGCCTACGACCGCTGCGGCGGGATCGCGCTCGCGGGCGGGTGCGCTGAGAACATCGTCGACCCCGTGTTCAAGTTCCACCGCGAAACGGGCGAGATCCTGGCCAGCTTCGGAGCCGACCTCTTCGTCCTTCCGCACGGGATCCACGTGGACGCGGACGGCAACGTGTGGATCACCGACTCCCAGGGAACCGAGGACAAGGGCCACACCGTCGTGAAGTTCTCGCCCGAGGGCGAGGTGCTCATGACACTCGGAGAGGCGGGCGTCCGCAACAGCGAGCCCGGCACCTTCTTCAACGAGCCTTGTGACGTGATCACGGCGCCGGACGGGTCGATCTTCGTCTCCGACGGTCACAGCGGACAGAACGCGAACCCGCCGGAAGGCTCCACCGGCCGCATCATCAAGTTCTCGCCCGACGGCGAGTATATCATGGAGTGGGGCGTGATCGGAGACGGACCGGGCGAGTTCCGGACCCCGCACGCACTCGAGTTCGATTCGCAGGGCCGCCTCTTCGTGGCGGATCGCGGGAACCACCGGATCCAGATCTTCGACCAGGAAGGGAACCTCCTCGACACCCACTATCAATACGGCCGGGTCAGCGGGCTCTTCATTGACGATGAGGACAACGTCTACGCGATCGACTCGGAGTCGAACCCCCGACAGCACGCCGACTGGCTGACCGGGGTCCGTATCGGCCACGCCTCGGAGGATGTGGTCACGGCCTTCATCCCGCCGCACGAATCGGAGGACCCGCAGGGCGAGGCCGGCGAGGGCGTGGCGGTCGACGCCGACGGCAACGTCTACGCCGCGGAGGGGCCGAATTCCCGCGCCGCAGCGGAAGGCGGAATCACGAAGTACACGGGCAACTAGCGAGACACGCAGCACGACGCCGGATGCGCGATTGATGCAGGGATGCTGCAGGAGAGAGAGACGATGAGACGACTCGGCATGAGGATCGCAGCGGGCGCGCTGGCCCTGGCCTTCGCGGGACCCGCCGCGCTCGCGCAGGAACTCAACGAAGTGTGTCCGGATTCGCCGGACATGACGGGCGCGCTGTGGGGACTTGTTTCGGACGGGGACACGCAGATGGGGCTGCCCAGCGCCAACGTCATCGCCAGCTGGGAGAAGGACGGCGAGTCGGGGCAGATGGAAGGGCAGACCGCGCTGGACGGCGGCTACACGCTCTGCTACGTGCCGCTCGGCGTCGAGATCTCGGTGCAGCCTGTGTTCATGGGTACCGGAGGGGCGGCCGTTACGGCGAACCTCACGGACCAGATCACGCGCGTGGACCTCACGTTTTCGCTCTCCGCCGTCGGTGACGGCGGGGGGGGCGACGAAGATCGCATCTGGGCCTGCTTCGGCGGCACGACCGATAACCAGATCAACCTCCAGAACTCGCGCCTGCTGCGCTGCGACCCCTCGTGGGCGGGGATCGACCGCTGCCCCAAGGAGGAAGAACACGGCCAGGTGCAGGCGACGATTTCGGGCTCTTCCGTTTCAGCCGACACGACGGCGGCGGAGCGTGGCAGGCAGCTGGCCCGAAGTTCCGAGTTTCGCGAGGCTCTCGAGAAGGTCATCCAGGAGGCGAAGCGGCTGGGGGCGAACGCGTTGATCAACTGGCGCCTCAACCGCAATTCGCTCAGGGCCGAGGCGGTCACGATCACGGTCGATCCCGCTACCTGCACCTGATGGACTGATGGGGAGTTGCTGCGAGGGTCGTCGCGGGTGTTTGGCGGCTGGCACTCGCGGGCCCCTCGAGAGGAGCGTGGCCGATGCCGGCCGGCTGGGCGCGAACGCCCTCATCAACTGGCGTCTGAACCGCAACACGCTCTCCGCGGAAGCCGTTACGAACACGGTCGACGCCGCCACCTGCCGCTGATCGGTGGAGGGCCTGACGCGGGCACTCCGCCGCCGCTTGCCGGGACACGACACCGGTTGCTCGCGCGTACGGGACTTCCTTACCGTTTCCGGCTTCTGCCGGATATCCGTCCACTGGAGTGAGGCGATGAACGTACGATTCGGTCGCAGACCCTGCCGCTCTTCCCTGTTTGCGCCCTGTGGCGGACTCCTCATCCTGCTCGCGGCGTCGCAGATCGCGGCACAGAGCACGGAGCTCGAGGTCGGCCGCACGCTGCCGGGCACGCTCGCCGCGGGCGACACCGCGCGCTACACGCTCGAGGCGGACGGAGAGGACTTCGTCCTCGGCGAGGTGAACCAGGTTTCCATCGACGTGACGCTGCGCATCCTCGGTCCGGACGGCGAGCAGATCGGCCGGGTCGGCGGCCTCGGACGCGGGCGGGAGCGTTTCGGCGGACGTACGGCCGCCGAGGGGACACACACGCTGGAGTTGTTCATCCTCGAGGACGACGATGCGGACGGGGGCGCCGAAGCGGCTGGCCGCTACGAAATCACGCTGCTGCGGCATGAACCCGTCGCGACGGACCCGGCGAAGCTGGCCGACCAGATCATGTCGCGCTTCGACGGCCCGCACTCGCCGGGCGGAGCGGTCCGCGTTTGGCGCGACGGCCGCACGCTCTTTTCGAAGACCTACGGGATGGCGAACCTCGCCTACGGCCTCCCCTTCGAGGAGGAGACGCGGACGAACATCGGGTCCACCTCGAAGCAGTTCACCGCCTTCGCGGTCATGCTGCAGGCGGAGCGCGGACTCCTCTCGCTCGATGACGACATCCGCAAGCACATCCCTGAACTCCCGAAGTTCGAACACACGATCCGGGTGAAGCACCTCGTCACCCACACCTCGGGACTCCGCGAATTCCTCAACCTGCTGCGGATGACGGGCCGCCGCCTCGATCACGGTGACTGGATCGGCCGCTCGGAACTCATCGACATCGTGCAGCGGCAGCCGGCGCTCCAGAACGAACCCGGCGCGGAGTGGAACTACAACAACACCGCCTTCGGCCTCGCGGCGGTCGTCGTCGAGCGCACGTCGGGACAGGACTTCCACGTCTTCATGCAGGAGAACGTATTCGCGCCTCTGGGGATGACGGGGAGCATGGTCCGCCCCTCCAACCGCCACATCGTCCCCGGCATGTCGGAGGGCTACACCCCCGGACCGGACGGATACCGCCAGATCGGCGACCTCGGCGGCGCCGTGGGGGCGGGCGCGGTCTACACCACGATCGCGGACCTCCAGACGTGGGCCGAGAACTACGCGAATCCGAGCGTGGGGACGCGGGAGAGCGTCGACGAAATGATGACCTCCTTCGTGCTCAACGACGGGGAGGAGACGGGCTACGGATACGGACTTTCCGTCGGCGAACAGGGCGGGCTCAAGCGCGTGAGCCACGGCGGCGCGGATGTCGCGCACCGTTCCATGTTCGTCTACTTCCCGGAGATCAACGCCGGCCTCACGACCCAGAGCAACCACGCACAGTTCAACAGCGGCGTGGCCTACGAACTGGCGGCGGCCTTCTTCGCGGACGCGATGGAGGGGGAAGAGGAGACCGCCGACGCGGCGGACGGAGCGTTCGACCCGGAGAGCTACGACGCGGAGGACTTCGACGAGTTCGTCGGCCGATACGCCCTCGACGCGGCGCCCGACTTCATCCTCACCTTCACGCGAGAAGACGACACCTTCTACGCGCAGGCCACGGGACAGCAGCGGCTCGAGATCGTCCCCACCTCGGATTCCACGTTCCGTTTGCTCGCGGTGGAAGCCTCCGTCACGTTCCTGCGCGACGACGAGGGCGATATCGAGGGTCTCACGCTGCACCAGAACGGCGACAACCACGCGACCCGCCTCGAGGGAGAGGAGGCCGAGGCGTGGGAGCCGGCGGAGGAGGAGCTGGCGGATTTCGCCGGCCGATTCTTCAGTGAGGAACTGGAAACCTTCTACACGTTCAAGGTGGAGGACGAGTCCCTCGTGCTGTACCAGCGCCGCCTCGACCGGGCGGAACTCGAACCCGGAGAGAGGGACACCTTCGCGGGCGGCGACATGTCGTTCGCCTTCGAACGCGACCGCAACGGTCAGGTGATCGGTTTCTATCTCTCCAACGTCCGCACGCGCGATGTCCGCTTCGGACGCGTGCGCTGACAGAAAGCGGTGTCTCGCTTAGCTTGAGAAAGGCAGGGGAACCACGGTTCGCCGACACACTAGCCGACAATCGGGAGGGGCTCGCGATGAGAGAACTCGGGGTTGATTTCGGTCGTGGCATGAAGCGCGGAACCTTGCTGATGGCGGCGGTGATCGCCCTGGGGGCCCTTCCCGCCTCCGCATGGGGCCAGGGACGCGTCTCGGGGTCGGTCACGGACGAGGCCACCGGCGCGCCCCTCGCCGCCGTCCTGGTCGAAATCGTGGGCGCGCAGAACGCCGTGGCCGCCCAGTCGATCACGGGACCCGGCGGCACCTACAGTATCGACGGGGTTGCGGCGGGCACGTATGCGGTCCGGTTCACATCGCCGGGGTGGGTCACCGTGACCCTCGAGTCGCAGGCGGTCGCGGCCGGCCAGGCGACGACCGTATCGACGACCATGGCCGCCCGCTCCTACGACCTCAACCCGCTCACGGTCACGACCTCCCGCACCTACGAGAAGGCGCTTGAGGCCCCGGCCGCCGTGGAGGTCGTTTCCGCGCGCGACCTCGAGGAGCGCCAGGTCACGAATCCGGTCGAGCATGTAGAGCACCAGCCCGGCGTCGACGTGGCCCGCACGGGCATCCGCGGCCGTTACGCGGTGCTGCGCGGTTTCAACAACATCTTC
This sequence comes from uncultured Gemmatimonadota bacterium, assembly GCA_964509895.1. Lineage (GTDB taxonomy): Bacteria > Gemmatimonadota > Gemmatimonadetes > Palauibacterales > Palauibacteraceae > Palauibacter. The sequence continues at coordinate 31,252 of CAZDZJ010000110.1, read as the reverse complement.
TCCGGCCGCTCGCTGTTCATGACGGACAACCGGATCGCGCGCGTCCCGTCGCTCCGCGTCAACCTCTTCTACCTGAATCCGACGTCGGAACTCGACATGGACCGGGTGGAAACGGTGCTCGGGCCGGGATCGGCCCTCTACGGCCCGAACGCGGCGAACGGCGTCATCCACTACATGACGAAGTCCCCGATCCGTTCGCCGGGGGCGAGTTTCTCGGTCGGCGGAGGCCTCCGGCAGCAGGGTGACGATGCGGGACTCGGCAGCGGTCCCATCCAGGGTGAGGACGCGGGGCTGTTCCAGTTCGACGGGCGGATCGCGGTGGCCCCGAGCGACAAGTTCGGGTTCAAGATCTCCGGGCAGTACTTCGACGCGACCGAGTACGTCTTCAACGATCTGGTCGAGGCACAGGCGAGACAGGCGGGACAGGGCTGCATCGCCGCCCAGTTCGATCCCACGTCGCCGGCCTGCGGGGCATTCACCCCGGGGCTCGACCTGACGAATCCGGCGGATCTCGGCCTGCTGGAACAGTCCGCCCGCAACGTGGCCATGGGACGCGATGACGGGCACAGGAACTGGGCCGTGGACGCCCGCATGGACTTCGAGCCGTCGCCGGGGACGTCGCTCGTCCTCTCGGGCGGGCGGAACGTGGCGGCGCGAGCGACGAACCTCAGCGGTCTGGGCGCATCGAACGTCACGAACTGGGGCGTCACCTACGGGCAGGCGCGCCTCCGGCACAACGACCTGTTCGCGCAGGTCTTCTACAACTTCAACACGAACGACGAGACCTTCCTCCTCCGCTCGGGCCGTCCTCTGTTCGACAACTCGTCGCTGCTCGTCGGGCAGCTGCAGTACCAGTCCCGGATCGGCTCCTCGCACCGCCTCATCTACGGAGTCGACTACCTGGGCACGAATCCGGACAGCAAGGGGACGATCAACGGACAGTTCGAGGACGACGACCAGACGACCGAGGTCGGAGGCTACGTCCAGTGGGAGTGGGCGCTGAGCCCGAAGTTCGACTTCACGGGCGCTTTCCGGTACGACTACAACAGCAGTCTCGCGGACCCCGTCTTCTCGCCGCGGGCCGCGCTCGTGTACAAGCCGGACGCGGCGAACTCGTTCCGCTTCACCTTCAACCGCGCCTACTCCACGCCATCGTCCACGAACCAGTTCCTGGACATCTCGGGCGGCTCGGTCCCGATCCCGGGCCTGCCGTTCTTCTACGACCTCCGGGCCACGGGCTCCGCGGGGAACGGGTACGCGTACATGCGGGAGAACGGGATCCCGATGCACATGTCCCCCTTCAACGTGCTGGCGGGCGGCAGCCCGCGGCAGTTCCTGCCCACGACCACGGGTCAGCTGTGGAACACGGCGATGAACCTGCTGAACCAGTTCGTGGCCGGCGATCCGACGCTCGCGCCGCTGGCGGCGTTCCTCCCGCTGATCCCGGTCCCATCGGCCGACCAGGTCGGGGTGCTCGCCCTGCTCCTCGACACGGAGGTGGCGGGGGGTGGGGCGCCGCCCCCCGGCTGCGTCGCGCCGCCGTTCTGTGAGGCCGTCGACCTCGCCGCTCTCCAGGACATCGAAGCGTTGGGGCCGACGGTGAGCAACACGTTCGAGGTCGGCTACAAGGGTGTGTTCGGGGACCGCGTGTCTTTCGGCGCCAACGCCTGGTTCACGCGCTACGACAGCTACATCTCACCGCTGCGGCTGCTCTCGCCCCACGTGTTCCTGAACGGCGCGCAGGTGGGGCAGTATCTCGGGGGCGTGTTCCGGCAGTTCGTCGGGGTCGCGTTCCCCAATGAGGCTGTCGCATTGGGAACGGCCCAGTTCATCGCCGAGTTGGCCGGGCAGGTGCCCCTCGGGACCGTGACGCCCACCAGCGCCGGCGGCACCGCCGCCGCCATGGTGCTCGGATACCAGGACGTCGGCGGGTTCGACGTCATGGGCGGCGAGATGGGCGCCGGTTTCCTGCTCAGCGATCGGCTCGAGATGGCGACGTCCCTGTCGCTGATCGACAAGAACACGTTCGAGACGGCCGGCGAGCTCGTGCGGGAGGTGTCACTGAACTCGCCCACCGTGCGCGGGACCGCCTCGCTCACCTACCGGAATGACGACGCCGGGATAAACGGCGGCCTGCGCTTCCGCGCGCAGAACGGATATCCGTTCAACTCCGGCCCCTGGGTGGGCGACCTCGAGGCAGTGACCACGCTCGACGCAAACTTCGGGTTCCGGGTGCCGGGGTACGATGACCTCCGCTTCCAGGTCGATGTCTCGAACGTCTTCGACCAGGCGTACCAGAGCATGGTGGGGGCTCCGGCGATCGGCCGCGTGATTCTCGCGAGGATGCGCTGGGACTTCAGTCCGTTCTAGCACTGCGCGGCGAGAGCCTGCGTCCGCGCCGAAATCGGCGAAGAGCGGGCGGGGGGGATGCACCCCTCGCCCGCTCTTCGTTCTAGGGGAAGATGCCGGGGGTGGGGCTCGAACCCACACGGGGATGGACCCCTTCGGATTTTAAGTCCGATGCGTCTGCCAATTCCGCCACCCCGGCGCGACGCGGGTCCGCAAGCTAATGCGTCGGCCTCGCCGTGGGCAGAAGAGCGCTTCGGCCGGCACCGGCTTGCGGCCGAGGTGCGCGCGGGCACAGCATGGGATGGAAGCTCTCGCCCGGAGGCCACCATGAATCGATTCCCGAAGCGGCACGTCGGCGCCAGCGCAGGCGCCGGTGCGCTGTCGGTCCTGCTCTTCGTGCCCGCCGCCGCTTTCGCCCAGGCGCACCCGAACCCGGCCACCCCCGACTCGCTGCGCCAGATCCAGACGATGGAGCCGCGCATGGGGCCGCCCGGGACCGAGGTCAGCCTTTACACCGAGAACATCCCGCTGCAGGCGAGGGTCGTCGTCGGCCTCGGAGCCATCGGCACGGGCTTCGAGGAACTCGGGACCGGCGATCAGGGCGAGTTCGGCGAAATCGGGGCCACGGTGAGCGTGCCGGCGAGCGCGACGTGGGACCGGGCGGTCGTCTTCATCATCTTCAACGGCAACTTCGCGCCCACGGGCCTTTCCGACCCGTTCCACGTCACCGACGCGGGCGGGCGGATTCAGCGCACCGGCACGATCGTCGGGCAAGAGGACGGATGCGTCACCTTCGAGGATCGGGACGGGTACTTCTACACGCTGGCCGGCGAGGTGGGAGGCGCGGCGAACGGGGACCACTTCATCGTCGAGGGGGCCGTGTCGCGTTCGGTCGCCTGCCCGAACGCCGACACGATCGAAGTCGACCGCATGGAGGAGACGGAGCCGGTCGAACGTCCGCACCCGGAGCCGTTCCCTCAGGCGTCCGGCAGCCCCGGTTTCGTCACTTCCTCGAGTCGGTGACCTCGACGAGGAAGATGACAAGCAGCGTGATCAGGACGGGGATGGCGAGCAGCCATTCCTTCAGTTCGGGCATCGTGTCTTCTCCGTGTCGTCTCCCTGCGGTCGTGGGCCGGGCTATCGCTTGCCGGTGCTGCCGAGTCCGCCGGCGCGGTCCGTCGAGACCGTGACCGTGCCCTCCTCCCAGTCGGCGACTGCGTACCGGTGCAGCACCACCTGTGCGATACGTTCGCCGTGTTCGATCCGGATCGGGTGCGGCGCCGAGTTGAGGACGAGGACGAACCACTCGTCCGGGTAGTCGGCGTCGACGGTGCCGGGGGCATTGGGTACCGTGAGCCCGCGTTTCCAGGCGAGCGACGACCGCATCCGTATCTGCGCTTCGTAGCCGTCCGGCAGGCGAGCCCGAAAGCCCGTGGGTACGAGCGCGCGGTCGCCCGCCTCGAGCGCGATCGCCGGTGGCCCCTCCCCCGTCGCGACAGCGGTCACGGAGACCGTCTTGCGGCTCGCCCCCCGATGGACCCGGATCGGACCGCACGTGAGATGCGCCCGGATGTCGTACCCGGCCGACTGCTCCGTCGCGCGCGTGGGCACGCGGACGTCGTCCGCCAGCTTCTCGAAGATGACGCGCGCGCCGTTCGCGTCGGACAAGACGCGTCCTCCCCTCTCCCGTAGCCTCTACCGGAACCGCCGCGCCCATTCTGCGGCGGCGGACATGAACTTGTCGAGACGCTCCGCGGTCACCTCGTCCGTGAGCCGGAGATCCGCATCGAAGAGGGCGCCCGCTCCGGCGAGCAGAATACGCGGCTGAGGCATCACGTGCGCGTTGAGGCCGGTGAGCGACTCGCGCAGCGAACGCTGGGCGAGCGCCGTCCCCAGGCGGCCGGGGGTCGCGCCCAGGACCGCGACCGGCTTCCCGTCCCACGCCTGGGGACGCGGGGGGCGCGAGCCCCAGTCCACGGCGTTCTTCAGCACCGCCGGGAGCCCGGCGTTGTACTCGGGCGTGACGAGCAGCACGAGGTCGGCCGCGTGCAGCGCCGCCTTCAGTTCGGCGACCGGTTCCGGGTCGCCCGCCGTCTCCAGATCTCCGTCGTAGAAGGGGAGGCGCGAAGGATCGAACTCGTGCGCTTCAACGCCGTCCGGCACGCTGTCGAGCGCCGCGCGCAGGAGTGCCCGGTTGAAGGAGCGGCGGCGCTGGCTGCCCGCCATCGCGAGCACGGAGATGGGTTTCATGGCGGGAGAGTGCATGGCGCGCGGGCGGCGCGCAAACGGCGGCCCCTTTCCGGCCTCGGCGACGTTCCCGCGGGAACGTCTGCAGGCGGGGTCTCCACTTTTTCGATGGAATCGTCGATCTTGTCCCGCCGGGCAGGCGCATCTCGAGCGCGTGCCCGAGGCAAGTCAACGTTCCCTGGAGCCGTCCGATGAAGAAGCCGACGTTCAATGCCCCCCCGTTTCCCGCCGCCGCGACGCGCGGTCTCGTCTTTCTGTTCCTCCTCGCCCTCGCCGGTGGCGTCGCCGGGCAGGAGGCGCCGACCGGAGGTGCCGAACCCGATAACGAGGACCTTCCCCTCCCCGTCGACCGCACGGTTGCCCTGGACATGACCGAGGGCAGCTGGATCTCGCTCGACGTGAGTCCTGACGGCCGGACGATCGTCTTCGACTACCTCGGGGACCTCTTCACGATCCCGATCGAGGGCGGGGACGCGACGCAGCTCACCTCGGGCATGGCGTTCGACGCCCAGCCCCGTTTCTCCCCCGACGGGACGCGGATCGTGTATTCGTCGGACTACGACGGCGGGCAGAACATCTGGATCCGCTCGCTCGATGGCTCCGACACTACGCAGATCTCGCGGGGCTCGGCCAACCGCGCCGAGTCCCCCGAGTGGCTCCCGGACGGGGACTACATCGTCGCCTCCATGGGCGGCTTCCGCGGCGGCGGGTTGCCGAAGATCAAGATGTTTCACGTGGACGGCGGGAGCGGGATAGAATTCGTCTCGGAGCCCGACAACCTGAAGATGCTCGGGGCCGCCGTCTCCCCCGACGGCCGCTACATCTGGTACGCGCGCCGCACGGGCGACTGGACCTACAACGCGCAGTTCCCGCAGTACCAGCTGGAGGCGTACGACCGCGAGTCGGGCGAACGCTACACCCGCTCGTCGCGCTACGGCTCGGCGATCCGGCCCACGCTATCCCCGGACGGCCGCTGGCTCGTGTTCGGGACGCGGCACGAAGAGCACACGGGGCTCCTGATCCGGGACCTGGAGACCGGTGACGAGCGCTGGCTCGCGTATCCGGTGCAGCACGACGACCAGGAGTCGCGCGCCACGCTGGATGTCCTCCCCGGCATGTCGTTCACGCCGGACTCGCGGCATCTCGTCGCCTCCTACGGCGGGAAGATCTGGAAGCTGCCGGTCGAGGGCGGTGACGCGGAGGAGATCCCGTTCCGCGTGCAGTTCGACCTTGCGCTCGGGCCGCGCGTCGATTTCGACTACCCGATCGAGGACACGCCGACCTTCACCGTGCGCCAGATCCGCGACGCGGCGCCCTCCCCCTCCGGCGACCGCCTCGCCTTCACCGCGCTCGACCGCCTCTGGGTCTCGGGTGCCGATGGCTCGAACCCGGAACGCCTGACGGACGCCGACATGTCCGAGCACTTCGCGACGTGGTCGCCGGACGGCGAGTGGATCGCCTACTCGACGTGGGACGGGAACGAGGGGCACCTGTACAAGACGCGCGCGGACGGTGGGGGCGACCCGGTGCGGCTCACGCGCGACGCGGCGACATATTTTGCGCCCGCCTGGGGTCCGGGCGACCGGATCGTGGCGGTGCGCGGCCTGATCCGGGCCTACGAGACGCAGGGCGAGGGGGGCGCGCCCGGCACCGAGATCGTGTGGGTGTCCGCCGACCCCGACGGCTCGGGCGGCGGACCGGCGACCCTCATCGCCCCCACCGACGGACGCGCGAACCCCCATTTCACGGCGGGGAACGACCGCATCCACCTCTTCCGCTTCCCCGATGCGCTCGTGTCGATCCGCTGGGACGGGACGGACGAGCAGGAGCATGTGAAGGTGCGCGGCCCCACGCCGCAGGGTTCGAGCCAGGGCCTGTCGCCCTCGGTGATCGAGATGGCGCCGCGCGGCGATCAGGCGCTCGCGGAGATCCAGCGCGAGATCTACACGGTGACGGTGCCCCGGGCCGGCGTCACACCGACGATCAACGTCTCGAACCCGGACAACGCCTCCTTCCCCGCCCGCAGGGTGACGGACATCGGCGGCGAGTTCCCCGCGTGGAGCGGCGACGGCCGCACGGTGCACTTCTCGCTCGGCAACGCGCATTTCGCCTACAACCTCGACGACGCGCAGGCGTACGAGGACAGCGTGGAGGCGGCCGAAGCCGAGGAAGACACCGACGAAGAGACGGATGCGGAGGCCGGAGCCGAGGCCGAGGAGGAGGAGGAGGAGGAAGAAGGCGAGGAAGAAGAGGAAGACGAGGGATACCGGGCCGTGGAGCACCGGATCCTGATCGAGGCGCCGCGGGACATCCCGTCCGGCGTGGCCGTGCTGCGGGGCGGGCGCGCGATCACGATGGCCGGCGACGAAGTGATCGAGAGCGCCGACATCGTCATCCGCAACCATCGCATCGAGGCGGTGGGAGCCAGCGGTTCCGTCGCGGTGCCCGAGGACGCGGTTGTGTTCGACATCAGCGGCCGCACCGTGGTGCCGGGATACGTGGACACGCACGCGCACCTCCGGGCGCGCGACCAACTCCACCGGACGGACGTGTGGCCGTACCTGGCGAACCTCGCGTACGGCGTGACTACGACGCGCGACCCGCAGACGGGCAACACGGAGGTCCTCTCCTACGCGGACATGGTCCGGACCGGTAGCGTGCTCGGGCCGCGGGTATACTCCACCGGGCCCGGCGTCTTCTGGCAGGACGGGATCGACACCGAGGAGGAGGCGATGGACGTCCTCTCCCGGTACTCGGACTACTTCGACACCAAGACGATCAAGATGTACGTGGCGGCCGCCAGGAAGGGCCGGCAGCACATCATCATGGCGGCCCGTGAACTCGGACTCATGCCGACGACCGAAGGCTCGCTCAACATCCGGCAGAACCTCACGGAAACGGTGGACGGCTATCCGGGGCTCGAGCACTCGATCCCCATCTTCCCGGTGTACGGCGACTACGTGCGGCTCTTCGCCGAGACGGGGCGCGTGTACACGCCGACCCTCCTGGTCTCCTACGGGGGACCGTGGGCCGAGAACTATTTCTACTCGCGCGAGAACCCCCATGACGATCCGAAGCTGCGGCGCTTCGTGCCCCACGATGAGGTCGATTCGCGCACGCTGCGACGGCCGCAGTGGTTCCGCGAGGACCAGCATGTGTTCTCTCGACACGGGGATTTCGTCAGGGATCTGGTCGAGGCGGGCGGGAAGGCGGGCGTGGGCAGCCACGGCCAGTTGCAGGGGCTCGGCTATCACTGGGAGCTGTGGGCCATGGTTCCGGACGACATGGACGAGCACGACGCGCTGCGCATGGCGACGATCTTCGGCGCCGAAGCGATCGGGCTGGATCAGGATCTCGGCTCGATCGAAGCCGGCAAGCTCGCGGACCTCGTGATCCTGACGGCGAACCCGCTCGACGACCTGCGCAACACGAACGCCATCGAGCAGGTGATGCTGAACGGGCGCCTGTACGATGCGGACACGCTCGACGAGGTCCACCCCCGGCAGCGGCCGCTCGCCCCGCTCTGGTGGTGGGACGACGAGCCCGCGGGTCTCCCCGGGGTCTCGGGCCGCTAGCGTGGACTGTCCCCGAATCAGGATGCGCGGGTCAGATTCATCCGAGGCCGAATCCCAGGCGGTGTCAGGCAACTGCCGGCGTAGTTGTGGCTGTCACACGCGCGACATGTCAGTTCGCGATGGAGAGCCGATGGAGAGCCGGATGATGAAGACACGTTGGGTGCGCATTGCATTCGGGATCGCCTTCGGTGTCGCCTTCGGTGTCGGGAACTCGCCCTTGGCGACACCCGCCCTCCGGGCTCAGGAGGTGATCGAAGTCACGGACCGGGACCGGCGGATAGAGCCGGACTTCGAGGAGGTCTACCGGGTCGGCGTCCTCGAGGGCGAGTCGTGGGAGATGTTCGCCCAGGTCGGCAAGGTCGCCTTCGATGCGGAGGGCAACCTGTACGTCTTCGACGGGACCGCGGGCTTTGCGCGTTTCGGAGGCGTCGGGCTGGTGCGTTCGGGGGCGGTGCGCGTCCTCGTGTTCGACGCGGCCGGGCGGTTCGTACGCGAGTTCGGTTCCTCGGGTGGCGGTCCCGGCGAGTTCAACCAGCCGATAGGCTTCGCGGTGCTGCGGGACGGCACCGTGGTCGTGAGCGATGTCGGCCACCGCGCCTACCAGTTCTTCGACGCGTCCGGCGAGTTTCAGCGCATGGTCCGCGCGGACGAGGGGCCTGACGCGGTGGCGATTCCGGCGCACGACATTCAGCCGGACCCGCGAGGTGGCGCCGTCTTTGCCCGGGGTGGGGGCGCGGGCTCCATCCTCATGAGGGTCGGCGGCGCGGCGGACCCGCCCACGTCTCGTCCGGCGCTGCGGGTCGGACTCGAGGGCGATGCCGTGCGCGCCGATACGGTGGCGGACGGCTGGCTGCCGCCACGAACCGATCTCGAGGATCTCGCGACGACCCCGGCGCCCGCCGAGCTTCGGGCCATGCTGAGCCGCATGGCCCTGCCCACCGTGTTCGAGCCCCCGTTCCTCATGGGCGTCCTTCCCGATGGCGGCATCGTCCACTCCGACTCGTCTGCATACGCGCTCAAGGTCACGCCGCCCGGTGTGCGGGGCGTCGCGCGGATCATCCGGCGACCGTTCGCGCCCGAGCCCGTGACGGAGGCGGTCCGGGAAGCGCGCGAGGAGAGGACGGCAGCGGCCCGGGGCGGTCCAAGACGGATGATGCTCGTCGGGGCCGCCGAGGGGAACAATCCTCGTCCGGAGGCCACCTTCGAGCTGGAGGAACGCTACTACCACGAGGTGCCCGTGCTCCGCGGACTGGCGACCACATGGGAGGGCCACATCTGGGTGCAGCGCCGTGGCGAGGAACCGGAGAGCGACGGCCCCATCGATGTCCTGACGGCGGAAGGAACCTACGTCGGCACCTACGCCACCGGCGCGACCAGGGTGCCCGATGCCTTTGGCCCGGACGGACTCGCGGCGTTCATCGAGCACGACGAACTCGACGTGGCGCGCGTGGTTGTGCGGAGGCTGCCTGCCGAGGTTCGCTGATCCGCTACCTCCCCCACGACCCGCTCTAATCCTCCGGGTCGAGCGGCAGCCGGACGGCGCCGAGGGGGCGGTCGGCGGTATAGAGCGCGAGTTCGAGGCGGCCATCGAGCAGGTCGGCCAGAGCGCCCGCGCCCAGGGTCAGGGTGCCCTCGGCGGAGGCGAAGCCGGGGCCAGAGAGACGCTGCACGATCGCGTTGGGGCGGGTCCCGCTGCCGCGCCGCTGAAGCACGATCGCGTGGACGTCCGCCGGCCCGATTCCGGCGGTGGAGATGACGTAGCGCAGGGTGCCGCGCGGGAGGTCGAGGCTGAAGCTGCCGGTGAGGCGAGGGGCGGCGGGCCGCCCGGCCCAGCCGCCGTCGCCGGCGACGCTGAAGCGGAGCGGTGCCGGGGCGCGGCCGTCCACGAGCGCGGGCGTGCGGTGGGGCGCGCGGCGCGGCTGGATCGCCCGTTCGACCGCGTAGGCGAGCGAGACCAGCCGGGCATCGTCGAACGGGCGGCCGATCAGCTCGATGCCGGCCGGCATCCCGGTCCGGGTGAACCCCGCGGGCGCGCTGATCGCCGGCAGCCCGCTGTGCGCGGCGAGCTGGCACGTCCCCCCGACCGGCGGTGAGCCGATGAGGGCCGGGTCGCGCCGCAGCGTCGGGTACGCGACCGCGTCGAGCCGCTCTTCGTCCATGAACGCCACGATCGCTTCGCGCAGCGCGGCCTGCCGCTCCAGCGCCTCGGCGTACGCCTCCTCATCGCGTCCGCCGGGCTGGCTCCGCCGCCTGAACGTGCCGTCCAGCTGCTCGCTGTGCAGTCCCAGTTGCACGATGTCGGCGAGCGACGCGACGGGCGGGCCGTCCACGCTCTCGAGATAGGCGGCCAGGTCCATGGCGAACTCGTGGCCGATGACGCTCGTGCGGGCGAGGAGCGAGTCCATCTCCGGGATCGTCACATCGACGACCTCCGCCCCCGCGGCGGCCATCGCATCCAGCGCCGCCCGCACCGCCTCCGTCACGGGGGCCTCCGCGCCCGAGTCGGAGAGCCACGTCTGCAGTGTACCGATGCGCGCCCCCTCGAGCGCATCCGCATCCAGCGATGCCCTGAACTCGATGGGCGCGCGACCCTCCATCGCGGCCGTCGCGGGATCCGCGTCGTCCGCCCCGGTCGTCGCGTCGAGCGCGAGCGCGAGGTCCACGACCGACCGCGCGAGCGGCCCGCCCGTGTCCTGCGTGTGGGAGAGCGGCACGATCCCGTCGATGCTCGACAGCCCCTTCGTCGGCCGCAGTCCGACGAGGTTGTGCACCGAGGAGGGAATCCGGATCGAGCCGCACGTGTCGGAGCCCCACCCCACGGCGCCGAAGCTCGCGGCCACCGCCGCGCCCGTGCCGCCCGAGGAGCCGCCCGGATTCCGGGACGGGTCGTACGGGTTTCGCGTCTGTCCACCAAGCGAGCTGATGCTAGTGATCCCCGCCGCGAGTTCGTGCAGATTCGTCTTGGCGAGGATGATCGCCCCCGCCTCCCTCAGCCTCCCCACCTGGAAGGCGTCGTCCGGCGGCACGGACCCCGCGAGCGCGAGCGTCGACCCGGTCGTCGGCATGTCGAACGTGTCGTAGTTGTCCTTGAGGAGGATCGGGATCCCGTGCAGCGGGCCTCTCAGTTCCCCCGCCGCGCGCTCCCGGTCCAGCCGCGCCGCCTGCTCCCTCGCCCCCGGATGCACGCGCACGATCGCGTTCAACCGCGGACCCGCGAGGTCGTAGGCGGCGATGCGGTCCAGGTACGCGTCGACGAGTTGAACCGAGGTCACCCGGCCCGACGCCAGCGCCTCCTGCAGCTCCGGGATCGAGGCCTCCGCCACCTCGAACGCGGTCTGGGCGGCAAGCGGTGTCGCCAGCGGCACGGATCCCGCCGTGCCCGCCAGGTGACCGAGGGCGAGACCGCAGGCCAGAAGGGCCGGCGCGGGCCGGCGTCGTACGCTCACGCTATCTCGTTCCATGGGCCGGATGTCCCTCCGCTATGGCGACGAACGTCCCCGTGCACGTCGCGGTCCGTTCGCCCCCGGACAGCAACTCGGCCTCGACCCGGACCTTCCGTTCGCCCGCCTCGGCGATCCGGGCGCGCAGTCGAACGGGCGCGTCCGAGGGCGTCGGCTTCATGAGCCGCACCGTGTACTCGGCCGTCACCGTGACGGGCGGGTCATCCAGGCCTCGCGCCCGCATGAAGTAGTGGGCCGCGCACCAGTTGCCGTGGCAGTCGAGCAGCGTGCCGATGATCCCGCCGTTCAGCATCCCGGGGAACGAGCGGTGGTTCGGACCCGGCGTCCATTCGGCCACGATCTCGTCCCTCCCGCCGCGCGCGGGGAAGCTGCGCAGCCGCAGCCCTTCCGGGTTCGCATGGCCGCAACCGAAGCAGATGCAATCGGGCGCGTACCTTTCCTGAAGGGCTTCGCTAGCGTTGCCCCCTTCTCTGGCGTCGCCGGCTTCGCTCACGCTCCACTCCCCTTCCGGCGCTTCCCCCAACGGCTCACGAGGCTCGAGCCCGGGCCCGCTCCCGGTCCACGAGGAAGCGCCGGAGGATCTTCCCGGAAGCGGACTTCGGGATCTCCTCCAGAAACTCCACGGACCGGACCTTCTTCTGGGGCGCCACCCGCTCGGCCACGTACGCCATGATCTCGTCGCCGGTGACGTCCCCCGCGCGCACGACGCACGCCTTCGGGATCTCTCCGGCCTCGTCGTCGGCGACGGGGATGACCGCGACATCGGCCACCGCCGGGTGCGCGAGCAGGAGGTCCTCGAGTTCGGCGGGAGCGACCTGGTAGCCCTTGTACTTGATGAGTTCCTTGGCCCGGTCGACGATCGTCACGTAGCCGTCCTCGTCCGCCCGTCCCACATCCCCCGTATGAAGCCACCCGTTGGCGTCGATCGTCTCCGCCGTCGCCTCCGGGTTGTTGAGGTAGCCCTTCATCACCTGCGGCCCGCGGACCCACACCTCTCCCTCCTCGCCGGGCCCCACGGGTTCGCCCGACTCGAGGTCGACGATCATCATCTCCGTGCTCGGGATCGCGGGGCCGATCGTCCCGATCTTGTCCGTGTCCACGCTCTCCCCGAAGCAGACGTGGGTCACGGGACTCGCCTCGGTCAGGCCGTAGCCCTGGAAGATCCGGCAGCCGATGCGCTCCTGGCAGGCGACCGCCGCCTCCTCGCCGAGCGGGGCCGCTCCGGACATGATCCACTTCACGGCGGAGAGGTCGTAGGCGTCGACCACGGGGTGCTTGGCGAGCCCGAGGACGATCGGCGGCACGAGGTAGAGGCACGTCGTCCGGTACCGCTGAATCGTCTCCAGGAACTCCACGAGGTCGAAACGGGGCATGGTGACGACGGTCGCGCCCTCCCTCAGCGCGCCGCTCATGACCACGACCATCCCGTAGATGTGGAAGAAGGGGAGAACGGCGAGTACCACATCGTCGGCGCCGACGAGGCCGATGCCGCTGAACTGCTCGATGTTGGCGACGACGTTGCGGTGCGTCAGCATCACGCCCTTGGAGACGCCCGTCGTCCCGCTCGAATACGGGAGGGTGAGGAGATCCTCGGAGGGGTTCGCCACGCCCGCCGGCTCCGCGTCCGTACCGATCCCGTCTCCGATGAGGTCGGCGAAGCCGGTGGCGCCCCCGGCTTCTCCGAAGACGATGATCTCCTCGACGGCGGTGCGCTCCGCGACCGACCGGGCCCTGTCGAGGAGCGGGGGGACGGTGATGAACCAGCGCGCGCCGGAGTCGTTCAGCTGGGAGGCAAGCTCGTCGTCGGTGCTGAGCGGGTTCAGCGTCGTGCTGCACCCGCCCGCGATCCCGACCGCGTGAAACGCCGTCGCGTACTCCGGGAGGTTCGGGCTGCAGATGGCGACGACCCCGCCGCGCCCGAGTCCGCGGGCCGCGAGTCCCCGGGCGGCGGCATGCGCCTGATCCCGAAGTTGGCCATAGGTCACGACCCGCCCGCTGGGCCCTTCGATGAACGCGGGCTTGTTCCGGCGATCACCGAGGGACCCGAGGAGATAATCGGAGAAGGACTGCTCCGGGACCGTGATCGGGGGATGCGGGCTGTGGAAGATCATCGCGGCGTCCTTCCGGTGGATTCGGGCGGGCGTCGTCGGCCGCCCATACGGGAGCGGGAAGATCGGCGAACCGGCCTCGGCGCGGCAAGAAGCCGGGAGCGCCGCGGCATCGCCCGCAGTGCGGCCTGCTCCCGGGGCCGGCTGCGCCCGGGCAGGGGACCCCGTAGACTCGTCTCTCCATGACATCAACCCGCAAGATCGTCCTCTGGGTCGTCGCGGTCGGCCTGAGCGCGCTCTTCGTCCGGCTCGGGTTCTGGCAGCTCGACCGGCACGGCGAACGGAGCGCCGGCGTGCGTGCGCGCGCCGAGCGCGCCGAGGCCTCCGAGCTCGAGTGGAGCGGCCCCGGCGACGTGCCCCCCGACACCGCGGGCCTCATCGGCCGCCGCGCGCGGCTGACCGGGCGGTGGGACCGGGCCGGCGAAGTCGTCATCAGAAGCCGCACCCTGGACGGGCGGGCCGGCGCGGAGGTGCTGACCCCGCTCCTCGTCGGCGGCGAGGCGGGACAGACCGTGATGGTCCTCCGCGGCTGGCTGCCCGCGCCGGACGGCCTGCGCCCCGACCTGGCGGCCGGCTGGGTCGACCCGCCCGCGGCCACCGCGGACGCCGCCCCCCCGGCACAGGTCGAGGGCGTCTTCGTCTCCTCCCGCGACGGGCGGGGCGGCCAGCCTCTCCAGGTCGAGATCGCGGGCGCGCGGCACCTCGCGATCGCCGGTCTCGATCTTGCCCTCGTGCGGGAGCAGACCGGTCTCAATCCCTCGCCCCACGTCCTGCGCGCGGAAGATCCGCCTCCGGGTGCCGCCCTGCGCCCCGCGCGGGAGGTCGAGACGGATGCCGGCCCGCACCTCCCCTATGCGATCCAGTGGTTCTCCTTCGCCGCCATCGCGTTGGCGGGTACCGCGATCCTCATTCGCAAAGAGTAGCAGCGCCCCGCGGTTGACTATCCTCCGGCCCGGAGAGTCTCGGCCGTCAGGTCTGGTTTACTCTGGGGGGTCGGTCACCAGGTGATGGTGGATGCGTGGTGGGGCAACACCCTCCTAAACAGAACCGCCTCGAGACCGGAGGTGCGAGGTCGTCGGGGCGGTTCTGCATTGCGTCATGGAACGGTCTTGTCCAACCGTTCCGCTACCACTTCTTGATGCAACGCGAGTCGTACTCCTCTTCGTTCGGCGCGTGACGTGTACCGAATAGGTACAGCCCGGCGCTGCACCATTCGGACCTTGGTTGGCAAGGGTCTTCGGCCGGGATCTCGCCTTCGGGATCGGGCGGTGCATGCGGCGAGCAACGTGGCGGAACTTCAGCGTCGTTGAACGTTTCGAGGATGTACTCGACACCGCCCGTTGACCAGCTTATATAGGCCATCGCGTTCCATGCTTCGTCGCTCGCCTTGTCTTCTTGCGCTTCGTAGACCCGGATGAAAGCACCCACCGCGCCGGGATACGGCGTTCCGGCGATGTCCGGGTCTTCATCGTCTTCGGCGCTGAGGAGCACCAGCGCCGCCTCGCGACCCGTTTCTTCGTCGCCCTCAATCATGAGCTGTGCGAGTTGGTCCGTGAATGCCTCCAGCTCCGCGCCGGATCGCGACTCGAACGTTTGGCGCAGCACCGCGACTGCCGGATTCCGCGAGTACATGTCTTGGTTGGCCACCAGGACGCGAAGCGCCGTGGCGGGTGTGGGCTCTTCCCACACGCCTTCGTCCAGTACCAACCCTTGCGCGGGTGGGTGCCCTTCCTGTGCTTGAAGCGTTGCCGGAAGCAGCGCCAGCACCATCATGAGCCTCTTCATGGTTTTCTCCTTGTTAGCAAGGGGTTAGCAATTGGACCGGTTACCGTGGGCGGGCACGTTGATCGAGCTGTTGGTCCACCCGCTGTTGTAGTACCAGAACACGCTGCTTCCGGTGCCGATGGCGCGTGCGTACGTGATGCTGAGCGCGCGAAGTGTGTTCTGGTAGAAGGTGTTCCAGATGGCCCGCATGTCGCGGCGAACGTCGCTACTACTGCCGCCAACCACTTCCTCCATCTGGCTCATCACCGATGTGGCACGAAGGCACTCGTTGTATTCGCCCTCGTGGTCGCGCTCATGAATGAGCACCTTATCGTGCCACGCCATGGCGTTATCCCACGAGCCGCAGACGTCGTTCACGCGGTAGTAATTCGAGTTGAACGAAACGGTGGAGCACACGCTGTTGGCGTTCGGATGCGTAGGACCGGCAGCCGTGTAGTTGGCTTGAATCCGAATCCGGTTTCGCACGGTGGGTGGTCGTCCTGCCGTGTATAGTCCGTCCCACGGCCCGGAGCCGGCCTTCGGGGTTGGAATTGAAGGAGTGCTACGGTTGATTTCGTGGTCACCGAATGTATGGTCCGGCAAGTCGCGCGAGTACGATGGCACCGCGTCGAATTCGTTCGTACGCCAGTCAGTCCGTGGCCGCACGTTGATTTCCTTTGATTCGGAAAACTGACCAACCGTGAGCGTCACGGTTACGTCGCTTGTCGCGTCTCCGTACCATTGACTCATTCCCTTGCCGGAGTCGGTCGCGCCGCTGGTGGAAGACCATTTGAACGTGAATTCACTACCGGACACGTCTTCGCCTTCTTCGTTTGTCGCGGTGACCTCGCACCCGCCGTTTTCGCCGCGCGTCACGGACGCGTCGCATCGAAGGTTGAACGTGACCGGTTGCCGGTTTTGGTTGTTGTTCCCGCCGCCACCTACTCCACCGTTCCCGGTCCCATCGTCCCAGCAGTAAAGGATGTCGGCGTCGATGACCTCGCCCGTGCTCGGAATGTACCAGACGCGGACCATGCACCAGACCTCAAGCTGCGGGCGGTTGGGGTTGAAGGTGGGTACTGCCTTGTCGGGAACCGCAACGCCGCTTCCGGACCCTGTGCCCGGCACTCCGGTCGTGCCCGTCGGACCGACCGGTCCGGGCGGGAAGATGCTGCCGATGTCGATGCCGCCCTTGGTGATTGATCCGTCCTCGTTCACCACCGCGCCCACGAGGTTTTCGGCGTCACCGGCTGTCACGTAGGCGGTGTCGGCGACGATGGAGGAATCGGCCAGCAGGTCGTTCGGGGCTGTGGGTGCGAGCCCCGTGACCGGTTCAAGCGGGGTTCGTGCTTCCTCGCCTGCGCATCCGAGCGTGATGGAGCCGACCAGCAGGAACGCGCCCGTCAGCAGGACGGCTCGGATGGCTGAGGATCGCGTATCCATGTACGGACCTCCTTCATGTGGTATCGCTGTTGGACTTGGCAGGCGCGAAGAAGCGGCTGCCGTCAAAGCGAAAAAAGATGCGGGGGCACTCGGCGGCGCCAAACCGGGAAAAACCCGGCACGCGTGACGGGAGATTTGCGCAACCGCCCTGACGGGAAATTCCCCTTAGGGCCGTGAATCGCTCGGCCTCCCGGGCACCCCTGCGACGACCGGCCGGTCCGTTGTCAACCGGCACCGAAGTCGTCCCGGTTCCGCGGCTGCCCCGCGGAGGGAACTGCGCTGCGCGCGGACGATCCGCTTCCGGGCGCATATCACGTTACTTTGTAGCGCAGCGCGAGCGGCGCGCGAGCATACCGGGTGCAGATTTGGCGCCGCGCGCCGGAGATCTTCAGGCGGGAGGGAAGATTCGGGGCACATGAGGTCAAACCAACCCATCTCCGCGCGTTTTTCCATCCTGGCGATGGCGGCGCTGGTTGCCACCGCTTCCTGTGGCGGCGAGGGCGCCATCACGCCGGCCCCGCCCGCCGAGCCGGAACCGCCACGGCCGACCACGATCGTGATCGATCCGGAGGAGATTGTCCTGGCGGCGGGCGATACGGTCCGTCTGACAGCGAGCGTTCGGGACCAGCGCGCCCGGACGATCAGCAACGCCCCCTTCAGTCTGGAGAGCAGCGATCCCTCGATCCTCGCTATCGCAGATGACCGGGGGCTCGTGCGTGGCCTTCGCGAGGGCCGTGCGGCCGTGACGGCACGGTCGGGCTCGGCGACCGGGACGGCGCCGGCCACGGTCCAGAGCGCGGACCGTCGGCCGCTGCTTGCGCTGTTCGAGTCGGCGCGGGGCGAGGAGTGGGCCCGTCGGGATGGATGGCATTCCGAAGCACCCGTCGGGGAGTGGGACGGCGTGAGCGCCGATGGCGACGGGCGGGTGACGGCGCTTCGTCTGAGCGACAACGGGCTGCGCGGCACCCTGCCACCGGAGCTCGGCGAGATGACCCGCCTCGTCGAACTCCACCTGGACGGGAATGCGCTCGTCGGTCCTCTTCCGCGGAGTCTCCCGCATCTGCAGCTCCAGACCTTCGTGTACGGCGGGACACAGTTGTGCGTCCCGCCCGACGCGGCGTTTCGCGACTGGCTGGCGGCCGTGCCGACGCGTCGGGGACCGGAGGACGCCTGCGTCGACGAACGGCCGATCCTGGCCGCGCTGTACGAGGCATTGAACGGGCGGCTTTGGCCCGAGAGCGAAGGGTGGCTCTCCGAACGTCCGCTGGGCGAGTGGTACGGCGTCGAGACGAACGAGGCGGGCCGGGTGATCGCGCTCGAGCTTCCGGGAAACGGACTGGATGGCGAGATTCCCATCGCACTGACCGAACTCCTTCGCCTCGAGTTCCTGCGCTTCGACGACAACCGTCTCCGCGGTTCGATCCCGGCGTGGCTGGCGGACATCGCCACGCTCCGCGGCCTGTACCTGCGGAACAACGCCCTGTCCGGGCCGATTCCACCCACCCTCGGCCAGCTGCAGGCGCTCTACGACCTGGAGTTGCAGGGGAACGAACTGACCGGCGGCATCCCTCCCGACCTGGGATCCCTGTCCGGACTGACCCACCTGGACCTCGCCGACAACCGGCTCGAGGGTCGGATTCCGCCGGAGCTGGGCCGTCTCCGGAGTCTCGCCTATCTTTCCCTGGCCTGGAACGGGCTCTCGGGTCCGCTCCCGGCGGAACTGGCGAACATCGATCGGCTGGAGACGCTTCGCCTTCAGGACAACCCCGGCCTCGAGGGTCCCCTGCCCGAGTCGCTGACCGCCCTGTCGGCGCTCGAAGAGTTGATTGCCGTCGCCACGGGGCTTTGCGCGCCGCGCCGTCCCCCATTCCTCGCCTGGCTCCAGGAGATGAGGCGACCGTACGTCGCTCTATGCCGTGACGGGCCGGTGAGCGCATACCTGACTCAGGCGGTTCAGTCGCTCGACTTCCCGGTGCCCCTGGTGGCGGACAGGCCCGCGCTGCTGCGCGTGTTCGTCGCCCTGCCGAACGCGGCCGACGCGTCCATGCCCGACGTGCAGGCGACCTTCTTCCTCGACGGTGCGCCCGTCCACGAGGCGAGCATCCCCCCGGGCGACACGCCGATTCCGCCTCGGCCCGGGGAGGGCGATCTGGCCCTGTCGGCCAACGCGGTCATCCCGGGCCAGATCGTGCAGCCGGGGCTCGAGGTCGTGCTGGAGGTGGATCGCGCCGGGACGCTGGACCCGGGGCTGGGGGTGAGCGGCCGGGTGCCGGCCACGGGACGGCAGGCGATCGAGGTCCGTACGGTGCCGGCTCTCGAACTTACCGTGATCCCGATGGTCCGCTCGGGCACCGGAGAGGACATCATCTCGCTCGTGCAGTCGCTGCAACCCGATCACGACCTCCTGTGGCACACTCGCGCGCTGCTGCCGGTCGGCGGGCTGGGCCTAAGCACACATGCTCCCGTAACGACGACCAGCAGTGACACATGCGAGCTCCTCCGGGAGGTCGCACTGATCCGAACCGCCGAGGGCGGGAGCAACCACTATCTGGGCATCGGCCAGACGGGCGGCGGGTGTGCGTACCGCCCGGGTCGGTCGGCCTACGCCGGCGCCGACCCGCTGGTCGTCGCGCACGAACTGGGTCACAACATGAGTCTTCGCCATGCTCCGTGCGGAGGTGCGCCGAATTCGGACGAGCGGTATCCCTGGCGCGAGGCCGCGACAGGGTCCTGGGGCTACGACGACCGCGAAGGCTCGCTCGTGCCACCCACCCACAAGGATCTCATGGCCTACTGCGATCCCAGCTGGGTCAGTCCCTACCACTTCACCGCCGCACTCACCTTCCGGCTCACCGGAAGAGCCGAGGCGGACCGGACTTCCGTCCGCGCCGGACGCCAACTCCTCGTCTCCGGCCGGTTGGACGAGAGCGGCGCTCCGACTCTCGATCCGGCCTTCGTCATCGACACGCGACCGGCCCTGCCTCGCGACGGCGGCCCGTGGACGCTTGCGGGGCGGAACGCCGACGGCCGGAATCTCTTCCGGCTGCACTTCCGGATGCCGGACGTCGCGGACCACGGCCAGCCGGGGTTCGTGTTCGCCATTCCCGCCGACCCCGCATGGGCGCGGGAGCTGGCTGTCATATCACTCGACGGGCCGGGCGGGATCGCGGAGATGCGCGCGGCGAGCGAACCGCCGGTGGCGATCCTGCGCGACCCGGCCACCGGACAGGTGCGGGCGATCCTGCGGGACGCAACGGCTGCCACGCTGGCGCGGGGATCCGCCCGTGGCGACGCCGACGCGGGCCTCGAAGTGATGGTCAGCCGCGGACTCCCGGACTCATCGGACTGGAGGCGTTAGCCGGCGTGAGCCACCGCAAGTTTCTTGACCGCGACGGGACCCGGTGGGAAGTACGCGTCTCCTCGAAGCACGAGTGGCGCTTCGAACCGGTGCCGGGAAACCCCCGCGCCCCCCGCCGCGCGCGCCCGCCGCTCTATGCCGGGGACGACCCGTTCGAACTCAGCGAACGCGAACTGCAGACGATCCTCGCGGGGGGCACGGCCGCGCCGGGCACGCGGACGCCCGGCACCCGGGAGCCCGGCGAGGCGCCGAGGGCATCGCCGTTCGGAGACGTCCACCGCCCGCCGAAGAAGAAATCTCCGTTCCTCGACGATCACCCCGCCGACGGATAGGATTCCCGGCTTCACGACCCGTCACGACCGTTCACCGCCAGAGTCGGGTCAGGCCGCTAACCTTCCGGAGGCTGCACATGTCCGACACTCCGCTCGGCCGGTTCTGCTGGTACGAGCTTCTGACCACAGACCTCGAGGGTGCCCAGGACTTCTACCGCGGCGTCGTCGGCTGGGAGACCGGGGCGTGGCAGGGCGAGGGCCCGCCGTACATCACCTGGAACAACAACGGCACCCCTATCGGCGGCGTGATGGAGTTGCCGCCCGACGCCCGGGCCGGCGGGGTGCCTCCCCACTGGCTGCCCTACATTTCAACGCCCGATGTCGACGCGACGGCCGGGAAGGCCGCCGAACTCGGAGGCACCGTCCACCACCGGATGGAAATCCCCGAAGTCGGACGCCTCGCGGTGCTGGGAGATCCCGGAGGCGCCGTGTTCACCGCATATGAGCCGTCGGACGCGACGCCCGGACATGACGGTCCGCCGGCGACCGGGGAGTGTTCCTGGCACGAGTTGATCGCCGCCGACTGGGAGGCCGCCTGGTCGTTCTACTCTGATCTCTTCGGCTGGGAAAAGACGACGCAGATGGACATGGGCGGGCACGGCATCTACCAGATGTACGGGCGCGAGGGCAAGGAACTGGGCGGGATGATGACGCGGAACGACGACATGCCGCCCCCGTGCTGGTTCCTCTACATGTCCGTCCCGGATGTCCATGCTTCCGTCGAACCGATCGAGGAGCTCGGGGGCACGATCGTGACGCCGCCACTCAAGGTTCCGGGCGAGGGCGGGCACATCCTGCACGGCATCGACCCGCAGGGAGCGGGGTTCGCCCTCCACAGCACGTAACAGCCTTGTGGCGTGGGCCGGCCCCGGGGCCGGCCGCGTCAGTTCCGGGACGCCGGCGGTCCCTCGCGGTCGGAAAGGCCAGGCGGCGTCCCGAGGATCTCGGACAGGATCACGGCCCGCGGAAGCGGGGCGTACCGCTCCAGGCGATCGAGCGGGTTACCTCGTGCGGAACTCGCGCTCGGGGATCCGAGAGGCGGCATCGGCGCGGCGGGAGAGGGAGAGGGCCGCCGCCTCGCGACGGCCGGGGACGGCGACCGGTCGGATACCGCCGCGCCGGGCGGAGTGGGCGGGCGTGTCCGACGCTGCGTCGGACGCAGGAAGGGAGGCGTCTCGGGCGCTTCCTCGGAGTCCACCTGTCCGACGAGACTCCCGGGCCGACCCTCGTCCGCCGCCTGTTGCATCTGGTCCTCCAACTGGCGGCCCATCTCGCGCAGCTGTTCGCGGAACGACGGGCGCCGCGCCGGGGGCGAGACTGCCGCGCCAGCGGGTTCCGCGGACGCGGCAGGTGGCGGGGCGACCTCGAACGCGGGGTCCGCCCCGGCCTGCTCGAGCGCCTGTTCCTGCCGCTGCCGATTCTTCTTCATCGCGGCGCTGATGCTGCGCACCCACAGGAAGATCATCAGCAGGATGAGGGGCAGCGCCCCCTCGAGATCGGGCATCAGCCGTCCTTGTCACCTTCCGGCGGCTTCGCTATGGATCTTCGCATCTGTGTATCACTCTGAATGTTACGGTACTTCATATAATCCATTATTCCAAGGTTGCCCTCGCGGAAGGCCTCGGCCATCGCCAGGGGAACCTCAGCCTCCGCCTTCACGACCTCGGCCTGCATCTGCTCGACGAGCGCCCGGTTCTCCTGCTCCGACGCGACCGCCATGGCCCGCCGTTCCTCGGCCTTCGCCTGCGCGATGCGCTTGTCCGCCTCCGCCTGGTCCGTCTGCAGTTCCGCCCCGATGTTCTTACCCACGTCGACGTCCGCAATGTCGATGGAAAGGATCTCGAACGCGGTCCCGGAGTCGAGCCCCTTCGCGAGCACCGTCTTCGAGATGTTGTCCGGGTTCTCGAGCACGGCCTTGTGCGACGCGGCCGAGCCGATCGTCGACACGATGCCCTCGCCGACGCGCGCGAGGATCGTCTCCTCTCCCGCCCCGCCGACGAGCCGGTTGATGTTGGCCCGTACCGTCACCCGTGCCGTCGCGATGAGCTGGATCCCGTCCTTCGCCATCGCGGCGACCTTCGGCGTCTGGATGACGCGCGGGTTGACGGAGACCTGCACGGCGTCGAGCACGTCGCGCCCCGCGAGGTCGATCGCCGCCGCCTGCCGGAAGGGCAGTTCGATCTGCGCCTTGTCCGCCGAGATGAGCGCGTTCACGACCCGCTCCACATCGCCCCCGGCGAGGAAATGCGATTCCAGTTCGTTCGTGTGGAGCGGCAGCCCCGCCTTGTACGAGCTGATGAGCGGATAGACGATCCGCGGCGGAGGAATCTTCCTCAGGCGCATACCCACCAGACTCCCCAGACCCACCCGAACTCCCGACGCGATCGCCGTGACCCAGAGCCGGATCGGCACGATCCACGACAGAATGAGAAGGCCCAGGGCTGCGACCATGAGGAGGATGATGCTGCTTCCCGCGAAACCGTCCAATGCTTGCATATCAGACCTCGTTCCCGTCTTCGGATGCCGGAGTCCCCTTGGCGCGGCGCACGAGAACCCGCCCGCTCGCGACCTCGAGGACACGTATCGGGGTCCCGGCCTCGAGCCAGGGCCCCTCGGTTACGACATGGATGCGTTCATCGTTGAAGATCGCGACCCCCGTGGGCCGCAGGTCCGTCGACGTGACGCCGAGTTCGCCGACCAGATCCTCGCGCTCGGGTACGGAGAGATAGCCCGTCTCGCGGCTCGTCGAGTCGCGGAGGAAGAGACCTGAGAAGCGTCGGCTGCGGGGCAGGTGTCGCACGAGCGCCCACGTCGCGACCCCCACGAGGATGATCGAGAGAGAGACGAGACCCGCGGCGTTGAACACCTGGTCGAAGGTCGGCACCTGGCCGACCATGCCCATGACGGCCGCCCCGAGCACCGCCGCCGTCCCCAGGATCCCGGCGACCCCGAAGCCGGGTATCACGAAGACTTCGAGCGCGATCAGCACGACGCCCGCGCCGAACAGGAGGATCTCCTCGATCCCCGCGAGATGTACGAGGTGGTGTGCGCCGAAGAACGCGGCCAGCGAGGCGAGCCCCACCGCGCCGGCCACTCCGAAGCTCGGTGTCCGGACCTCCACGATGAGCCCGAGGAAGCCGAGACTCAGCAGGAGCGGCGCGACGGCCGGGTTCGTGAGGAACCGGACGATGGCCTCCGCCCAGTTGGGCCTGACCTCGCGCGGCGCTCCCGCCGGCAGACCCGTCACCTCGAGGAGTTCGATGAGGTCGCGCACTTCTCCGTCGGCGACGCCGACCGACGTGGCCTCCGCCGTCGTGAGCGTGAGCAGCCTGCCGGCCTCGCTCACGCCGGGCACCTCGATGCTCTCGTCGACCATCGCTTCCGCGACCAGCGGATCGAGACCCCGTTCCTCGGCCAGTGCCCGGAACTCGGAGCGCATGGCGCTCACCATCTTCTCCGGCGCCTTTTCGCCTTCGCCGGTGACCGGCGTGGCCGCTCCGATCGTCGAGCCCGGCCGCATGTAGATCCGGTCCGCGGCGAGCGCGATCATCGCGCCCGCCGAGAGCGCGCGCCGGTTCACGTAGGCGTAGGTCGGCACGTTGGCGTCGCGCAGGTCGTCGATGATCTTCCACGCCGCGTCGACCCGGCCGCCGGGCGTGTCGAGTTCGATGATGACGGCCGGTGCGCCGGCCGCTTCCGCCTCGGAGAGGGCGCGCGCCACGAACGGGGCCACGCCGAGTTCGATCGTGCCCGTGATCGGCACGCGAACGACCGGCGCCGCGGCCTGCGCCGGGTGGGCGGAGTGCGCCACCGGCACGGCGGACGCCATGAGGGCACCGAGACCCGGCGGCACGGGCTTCCCCGAGGCGGACGCCACCACGACCGCCAGCCCGAGAGCCAGCATCGGCGCGGGTAGCCCCGCGAGGCCCGGTCTCATTCCCCGGTTCGACATATGTCGCATGTTGCGCTGCATGGGCCGCAATCTAACGGTGACTCGGGTCGCCCGCCCGTCAGCCGCCCGGCCGTTCCGGCAGCAGGATCGGTTCGCCCGCGGACGGCCGCACGGCCTCGGCGTAAAGCTGCGCGTTCAGTGCCGGCACCCGCGTCTCGATGAGCACGTTGAGCCGCTCCAGCACTTCCGGCATCACGTTCCACACCTCGTCCACCTGCCACAGGTGATCCGCGGTCGGGACGGTCGAAGAACCCTGAATGGCGTTCGCGACGCCCGCGTTGCGGCGCGCATCCGCCAGCTCGTCCCGGATCTCCTCGATCTCGTCGGCGATCGCCTCCGACTCCTCGTCCAGTCCCTCCGGCGCCTCATCCGCGCCCCCGATCAGATCCTCCGCCGCCGAGATCTGGTCCTCGAGCGCGTCGAGGGCCTGCCCCGCCTCGTAGATCGGGCCGGCCATGGCGTGGAGGCTCATGAGCGCGTCCTGACGGGCCATCCGGTCCGCCCGGCTCATCGGCCGCCGGGGCTCGGCGACGACCTCGACCTGGGCCGAGAACGTCTCGCCGCCCACGTCCATGCTCACCGTGTAGGTGCCCGGGAGGACGATCGGTCCCTGGGGCGCGCCGCCGCCGAAGAAGCCGCCACCGCCGCCGCCCCCTCCCGGTCCGCCGCCCTCGGGCTCGTACGGACGGTCGTAGCGCCAGTCCCAGATCGCTTCGTTGATCCCCTGCTCCCGCTCCGCCTCCAGCGTCCGGACGTGCGCTCCCGAGGCGTCGGTGATCGTCAGCGCGAAGGCGTCGTCCTCCTCGTCGCCCTCGCGCCCGCCGTCGTCGGCATCGCCAGCCTCGTCGCCGTCACCGTCCTCATCCCCGTCACCATCTTCGTCGCCGTCCTCGTGCTCGCCCTCCTCGTCGTCCTCCGCCATCGCCGGGTCCTCGGCGTCCCGCAGGTAGTAGCGGATGCGGGCCCCGCGCGGCGGGTTCGGCGCGCTGTAGGTGGCGCCGTAGAAGGGCCAGTCGCCCCGCTCCGTCCACATGATCGAGTGGTCGCCGAACACGCGTCCCGCCTCGGCCAGCATCCCCTCGGAGAGGGCCTCGAGCGGCGCCACGTCGGCGAGGATATAGAGGCTGCGCCCGTGGGTGCCGACGATGAGGTCGTTCTCGCGCGGGTGCACGAGGATGTCGTCCACCGGCACCGTGGGCAGGTTGTTCTTGAGCTGCACCCAGTTCTCGCCCCGGTCCACGGAGACGAACACGCCGACCTCGTTCCCGATGAACAGCAGGTTGGGCGCGCGATGGTGTTCGACGATCACGTTCACCGACCACCCGTCGGGGAGCCCGTTCACGATCGCCCGCCAGCTCTGGCCGTAGTCCTCGCTCACGTAGGCATAGGCCGCGTAGTCGCCGTTGCGGTGCCCGTCGAAGGTCGCGTACACCCGCCCCTCCACGTGGTGGGACGGCTCCACACGGCTCACGTAGGTCCGTTCCGGAAGGCCGGGGATGCGGTCGACGACGTTCTCCCACGTCTCTCCGTCATCGCGCGACACCTGCAGGTTCCCGTCGTCCGTCCCGGCGTAGATGAGTCCGCGCGCGAGCGACGATTCCTCCACCGACGTGAGGTTGCCGTAGTTCGAGATCCCGTCGTTGAGCGACATCTGCGGCTCGGAGCCGCGGACGCCCATGATTTCGAGTTCCTCGCGGTCGATCTGCTTCGTGAGGTCGAGCCCCCCGACCTCCTCCCACGACATCCCGTAGTCCCGCGAGCGCAGCAGGTAGTTCGCGCCCAGGTAGACGGTGGCCGGGTCGTGCGGCGAGAGGAGGAGCGGCGAGTTCCAGTTATAGCGGTACGCCTTCGTCGTGTCCCCGTCCGCGCGCGGCCCGACGATCGGGCGCATGGGGATCTTCTCGCCCGTCGTCAGGTCGTAGCGGTTCATGTTCCCGCCCTGCGACTCCGAGTACACGATCGTGGAATCCGTGGGGTCGACGATCGTGAAGAAGCCGTCGCCGTAGGCGGTCTCGTACCAGTCCTGGTGCCGGATCCCGTGGAAGGAGCGCGTGTCCGAGGGCCCGCACCACGCGTCGTTGTCCTGCAGCCCGCCGCACACCGCGTAGGGCGTCCGCATGTCGAACCCGATCGCATAGAACTGGCCCAGCGCGATGTTGTCGAACATGCGCCAGTGCGCGGCGCCATCCCACGACGCCGCGACCCCGCCGTCCGAGCCCAGGATCAGGTGGTCCGGGTCGTCCGGGTTGATCCACAGCTGATGGTGGTCCACGTGGATCTGCACGGCGCCGTCGTTGCGGAACGTCCGGCCCCCGTCATCGGAGATCGAGAGCTGCGTCCCGAGGACGTAGATGCGGTCCGGGTTGCTCGGGTCGATGCGGAGCTGGGAGTAGTACATGGGACGCGGGTTCGTGTCGGACACCTTCTCCCACGTCTCTCCGCGGTCGGTGGAGCGGAAGAGCCCGCCCTTCCGCGGGCCCCCGCCGGGCCCGAAGCCCTGGCCCGGTTCCCGCGGATCGGCCTCGACGAGTGCGTACACGAGGTTCCCGTCCTGCCGGTAGATGTCGATCCCGATCCGGCCCTTGTCGCCGGCCGGGAGGCCATCGGTGAGTTCCGTCCACGTGTCGCCGCCGTCGACCGTCCGGTAGAGGCCGCTCCCGGGGCCTCCCCCGTTGAATCCCCAGCCCGTGCGCTGCCGCTGGTACATGGCCGCGAAGATCGTGTTCGGGTCGGCCGGATCCATCGCGAGGTCGATGGCGCCCGTGTGGTCGTCGACATGGAGGACGTTCTCCCACGACTCCCCGCCGTCGGTCGTCCGGAACACGCCGCGCTCCGGGTTCGAGCTCCAGAGGTCCCCCATGGCGGCCACATGCACGATGTCCGGGTTCCGGGGATGGATGAGGATGCGGGCGATGTGCTTCGTCGCCTCGAGCCCCATGTGCATCCACGTATTCCCGCCGTCCGTCGACTTGTATACGCCGTTCCCCCAGGGGGACGACTGCCGGTTCTGGGGCTCCCCGGTCCCCACCCAGACGAGGTTCGGGTTCGCCTGATGGAGGGTCACGTCCCCGATCGAACTCGTGGGCTGGTCGTCAAAGAGCGGCGTCCAGGACGTGCCGTGGTTCTCCGTCTTCCACAGGCCGGCGGTGGCCGTGCCGAGGTAGAAGATCTGCGGCTTCTCCTCGACGACGGCGATGTCGGCGATCCGTCCTCCCATGAGGGCGGGGCCGATCTCCCGGTATTCGAGGTGAGAGATCGCCGTCTCCAGCGCGGACTGGGCGGCGGCGGCGGACGCACCGGTCGTGGCGCCGAAGAGGAGACCGGCCGCGGAGAGCGCAAGAACTCGGGCTGCTTTCATGGTACTGCCTCGGAAACGGGGAGGTGACGGGGCTTCCGCCCGCAAACTGCACTGCGGAAGTGTCCGCGCAATACGCCGGGGACGCTGCCGGGCTGGCGTCTCCGCTTCGTTCGGCCAATGAATGTCAGGGAGCGGAACACATGATGGCACGGGAGGTCCTTCCATGAACTCGGCCCGACTCCTGGCAGGCCGTGGCAAAACCCCGCGTCAGCGCCGAGAGCGGTGAAGCGCTCGCCTGACAAGGAGCGACGAGGGAGAATAGCAGCGCTATTCTGCGTGATTTTTGTAAGTGGCATATATGGCAATGGTTTATGTCATTTGATCTAACATTCATCCCCTTTTTACATCCCCATTCCTACACGGGATTCCGTGCGACGTCGGTGGACGTTCGCGGACGGTTCTGACTCGGGGCAGGGACTCCCTTGGTGGAGAACGCTCGATCATCCGCCGCCCAGTTCCTCCACGTCGGCCAGTCCTTCCCAGTCAACGGAAAGCACCTCGATGTCGTGTTTGCGGACACCGATTTCGTGCTTGATCAGCAAGTCGCTGAGCTTCTTCCCGTCGATGAGCGTAATCGGTGCCGCGCCCTGAGCGAAGGCGTCTTTCTTGGCCCCGCGAGCAAAGGCGGAGGTCGTGACAATAGTGCCCCGTACCGCATCGAACTTGAAGAGCGAACCCCGAAGGGCGGCCACGTCTTTCGCCTGAATGGTCCTCTTGTGGCGCTTGACCTGAACCACCTCGCGGACCGATGTGACGCCGAGTTCAATTTCCGCCACCACGTCAACCCCCCCGTCGCCGGACTGGCCGGTCACCTCGACGTTCTCGTAGTCCATCGCTTCCAGCACCCGGGCGACGAGGTGTTCGAAGGCGGTTGGATCCATCTGAAGGAGGTGCTTGTGGAGGTCTTCACGGACGGTCGCTTCTCGCTTCCTCGTCATGTTGCGGATGGCCTGTAGCTCGTCCCCAGGGGATGGCGGAGCAACGCGCTCCAAGTACTGGAGCCCCGACTCGGTGACCGTGTACTTCAGGCGATCTCGGTTGATCAGGCGTCGGGCGAGGAGATTGCGGAGGCGACTGCTCAGCGTGCCACGGATGGTTGACGGCGAACGGAAGCCCGAACGTCGTTTGAGGAACTCGGCCCACGGATCAAGAAGAGCGCCGCGCTGTGCCGGGCCGCTGTCGGCAAGGATCACGAGGAGTTCGATCGACCCTTCCTGTAGGTCGAGATACGACTCGGCCTCCCCAAACTCGTGGTCGATGAAGTCACGACCGCGCTCGGTCAATCGGAGATTCCCGTCGCTACCGTCTACGAGCAGCCGGTACTTCTGGCTGAGGATCCAAGCCCCCGACGTGTAACGGGGATTGACGGACTTGTCGCTCTCCGTCCAGATGGCCAAGGCTAGCTTGAGGTCTTCCCCCTTGAGCTTCGCTCGAATCCACGAATCCGGATCTTGCCAATCTACGGGGTTCTGGGGGCTTCCCCGGAGCTCGGCCAGCCTTTTGTGGAGACCGGTGACGTTCGACCTCTTGAATCCAGGCCAGATCCGGAGTAGGTGCCGCAGCTCGCCATAAATCGGAAACCACGGAACGCGGACGCGCCCTGCGCCGCCTTCAGGTGCGGCCCTGCCAGTCTCCTCCACCGAGTACCTTTCCAAGTGTGAACGTTGGTATCCAAAGTAAGGGATTACGCCGAGGTGTGCCGTCGGGCGGTGGCGGTACGGGCGGGGGAGTGAAGCGGTGCTGGATCGAGCCTGCCGTGCGTTCAATAGCGGAAAACAAAGGCTGGCTCTCGGCCTGCTAGTGGCCGGGAGCCAGCCGACGCCACGTTGAACGTGGCGGACTGGCGAGGGGGCGCTCCGCCCCCCATGACCCCCGGATTTTCGCGCCGGTATCGGGCGCGGTGGAGGACGGGGTCCGCCGCCGCCCGCGATCTTGCGCGCATCGGCGTCACTGGAACGGCCGTGGCACGGAATCCGGCCAGATCACTCCGTTCGGTCCGGCCAGCGGTCCGACGCGTGGGCCACCGGCTTCGGTGTACCTGAAGGTGATCGGCACGGCACGGTGCGGACTGGCGGCGGAGAGGTCGGCGGCGGCCACGAGCGCACCGGTTCGGCCACGGGTGACCGGTCCGGGGAACAGCTTGATGTCCCCCGCGCTCTCCGGGTGCTCGTCGTCCCCAATGTTCTCGTGGAAGGGGTGGCCGAGGATTCCGCCGTTGTACCCCCAACAGCGCAGTCCACCGGCCTGCATCACCGCGCAGGTGCCGTCCTCGTAGAGGAAGATGCTTGCGACGGGACCCCCGACCCTAACGGGAGGCACGGAGGCTGCGTGCTCATATAACCCCAATCCGGTTCTGCCGGGCATGCCAAGTTGCCCGGCGGAACTGCCTTCACCCCAACACCTGACGGACCCGTCTTCGAGCAATGCGCACGTATGCCAGTAGCCCGCATCGATGTCGATGACGGGAGCCTCGAAACGCAGCGGCACGGTGGCGGCCGTGGTCTCGTCGTCGCCTATGTTGTCCCCGCCCCGACCGTGGCCAAGGTTGCCGTAACCGCCCATGCCCCAGCACCTCACGGTGCCGTCATCCATGAGTGCGCACATGTGGTATCCGCCGACGGCGATCTTGGTGGCTCTCCCCGGGAGATCCAGATCCCCCGCCACCGATGGCGGTTCGTCGTCTCCGATCGGCTCGTTGGTGCCGAACGGCCCGTAGCCGAGGCCGTAGCTCCGGCCGATCAACTCCTTTTGACGGGGGTCCCAGTCCTCCGCGTTGATCCCCCAGCACCTCACCTTCCCTGTGTCGAGCAGCGCACACGCCTTGTATCTGCCCCCCGCGACCTGGACGGCCCTGCCGCCCAGCAGCACGTCGCTGTCCATGTCCGCCGGCGTCTCGTCGTCGCCGACGTTGAGTTGCCTCTGGTGCCCCATGCCCAACTGCCCCGCGTGGTTGCTCCCCCAGCAGCGCACCCTGCCCGAGTCGAAGACGGCGCATACGAAATCGTCCCCGCCTCCGATGTCGACGACGCGCCCGCTAACTCCGATCGGTACCGGACCTGCATCGGCCGGGGTCTCGTCATCCCCGATGAAGTCGAGGTTCCCATAGCCGAGAAGGCCGCCCCACGCCCGCCCCCAGCAGCGCACGTCACCGGCGGACATGCGTGCGCACTCGTTTGAAAACCCCCTGCGGAACTGCACGGCGCGCCCGCCGAGCGGCATGTCTCCGACCTCCGTGGGACCCACGAAGCCCCGGGCGCGCATGCCATAACCCCAGAGGGCTTCGCGCCGGCTTCCCCAGCACCGGA
>CAZDZJ010000109.1:0-6953 GCA_964509895.1 uncultured Gemmatimonadota bacterium | reverse complement strand
AGAATCTTGTTCCCTAACGGCGGGGAGCCTCTCCATCCTTTCAGACGCTTCCTACACCGCGTCGCAGACAGCCTCGTGTGCCGGAGGTGCCATCGTCACTTTGTCCGATTCCGGAACGTGGTTCCAAGACGCAAGTCTGCTAGAGCTTGTGCCTCACGAAGGGTGTGCCGATCGAGCGGTGGTCACCCGCACCACGTTGCGCGTCGCGCGGGAGTGCAACACTGGCCTCTCGATGGCGTACTCACGGTAGGGAGGCCGAACCGCAGTCGACTCGGCTGCCAACCCCGTTGTTCGTAGGCGTCAGGGTTACCGGGCAAGTCCGGTTCTACCGTCTCGACACGGAGCTTTCAGGTAGGCGGCCCAATCCTCCATGAGCCGACATCTGCGCTCGAACAGGTCCGTGCGCCGGTAGGCCGCCTCGACCTGATTGCGGACCTTGTGGGCCAGCGCCGCCTCTGCCACCTCGCGCGGATGATCCGTCTCCTCGGCCGCCCAGTCCCGAAAGCTCGACCGGAACCCGTGCGGCACCGCCTCGATCTGAACCGCCTTGAGCAGGTACCAGATGGCGGTGCGCCCGAGCGGCGCCCCGCGCACGCCCGGGAACACGAGCCTGCCGCCCCGACCGAGTCGGCTTGTCTCCTCAAGAATCTTGAGCGCACGCCGGCTCAACGGCACCCGGTGCTCCCGGTTTCCCTTCGTGCGCGGGGCCGGGATCGTCCATACCCCCTCGGCCAAGTCGATCTCCGTCCACACCGCACCGCGCACCTCGCTCGAACGCGTGGCCGTCAGCACCAGGAACTCGAAGGCTAACTTCACCGCCGCCCTCCCGTTCGACGCCCGCACCGTTTCGATGGCCGACGCCACGTCGCGGTGCGGCAGCGCCGCCAGATGTTGAGTGCGGTCCGCCTGCGTTCCGAGCACCGGACCGATCCGGTCGCACGGGTTGTCGGGCCTGAGACCCATCGCCACCGCCCACTCCATGACCGCGCGCATCCGCTGGCGCAGCTTCCTCGCCAAGGCCGGCTTCTCGTGCCAGATGGGGGCCAGGATGCCGATCACGTCGGCGCTCGTCACCTCCGAGACCGGCATCTCCCCGACGCGCGGGAAGACGTGGCGCTTCAGGCTGTTCAGCCAGACCTGCGCGTGACGGGTGGAGCGCCAGCCCGGGCGCAGTTGCTTCCAGACCCGCTGCGCCGTCTCCTCGAAGGTGGGCATCGACCCGGACCGCCTCTTGTCGGACAGCGGGTCGCCCCCCTCACGCGCCACCTTCCGGTTCGCAAACGCCTTCTCGCGCGCTTCCTTCAGGGAAACCAGGGGATATCCGCCGAGCCCAAGTTCGGTTCGGCGGCCCCGGATCGTGATCCGCTGGATCCATCCCCGGCTTCCCGTGGGCCGGACATCGAGATAGAGGCCGTTGCCGTCGCAGTACCGTCCGGCCTCGCTTACGTTGCGGACGAAGGCGGGCGAGAGCGCATTCTGGGGATGCCGGCCGCGCGGCTTACGTTGCGGAGGTCGTGTCGGAAGCGTCATACATACCAATCTATCCGCCACGCCGTGCTGGATGCAAGGGAATGACGTCAGTCGGATCGGGAACGACATGGATGCTATTATCTCGCTATAAGGCAACAGATTCGAGCGATTCGTGGACGTTATGAGACTCCGGTGCACAACCCGAGTAGTCCGTGGAATACAGCCCCGCGGGAACGTCTAACGGATCATGCGCTGCAGTTCCGCGACTTCGTCTTCGAGCGAGCGCTCGATCTCCTCTATGCGCCCGTCGATGTCCAGGACCTCGATCATCCGCTCGATTTCGCGCACCTTGCCGTCGAGATCGTACGCCTCGATCTCCGCCCGGATGGCCGCGACTTTCCCCGACAGATCGTAGTCTTCGATCTGCTGCTCCAGAGCGCGCACCTTCCCGCCGAGGTCGTAGGCCGCGATTTGCCGCTCGACGTCCCGGACCTTGCCGTCGACGTCATAGGCCGCGATCCGCTGCTCGATTTCGCGCACCTTGCCGCCGACATCGTAGGCCGCAATCTCCCGCTCGATCTCTCCAATGCGCGCTTCCATATCCGCACGCTCCACCCCCAGAGCCTCTCGGGTCTCGGTTCTTGTCGCCGACCGCATCGCGGCGGTCAGGGTCGAAATCCGGCTGCGGTGGGAGGAGATGCGGCCGCGCAGACTGCTGACCCGACTATGGTGACTCGAGATCTGGCTGCGAAGACTGCTGACCTGACTATGGTGACTCGAGATCAGGCTGCGAAGACGGCTGACGTGACCATAGCGACTCGAGATCAGGCTGCGAAGACTGCTGACGCGCCCGTAGTGGCTTGAAATCCGACTGCGCAGCGTGCTGACCTGACTACGGTGAGTCGAAATCCGGCTGCGCAGAACGGACCTCTCCGCCCGAACGCTGTTCACCTCCTGAAAGCCGCGCATCAACGCGAGCATCAGGTCATGCCACCGTCGTGCCTCCGCGTCGAAGCTG
The DNA here is from genome assembly GCA_964509895.1 of uncultured Gemmatimonadota bacterium. Taxonomy (GTDB): domain Bacteria; phylum Gemmatimonadota; class Gemmatimonadetes; order Palauibacterales; family Palauibacteraceae; genus Palauibacter. The sequence goes on along the minus strand of CAZDZJ010000109.1, from coordinate 4,465 downwards.
CTCCGAACCCCGTCCTTGCTCCAATCGTATTCGATGCCGTCCGGGCCTTCCGTGATCAGGAGGCGGTGGACGTTGTCCTCGCGCGACGCGTCGCGCGACTCGAGGAGAAGCCAGCTGTCGGCACCGGCGGCCCGGACCGCGGTGCCGTCGTCGTTCATCACCACGCTTCCGTGCGTCCGCATGCACAGGGACATGCCGCCGACCGTCTTCTCGATCGTGCGGTCTCCGTTGTTCCAGCCCGTGATCCGCAGACGGTTGCGGATGCTCATCGTCCGTACGGAATCGCGGCCGGCCCATGGGCACCGAAGCTCCTGTCGCGCGGGCAGCTCCAGCTCTGCCGCCGGCCCCTCGATCGGTGTGGGTACCGGCGCCGGCTCCGCGGCCACGACGGATACGGTCTCGTGTGTTCCGGACTTCGCACCCCCCAACTCCGGCTCGTCCATCGTCGTCGCTCCATCGATGGCGACGGGGCGCGCGACGGCGACGGACACGCCCGCCGAGGCCAGGACGAACACGGCAAGAGCCGCGCGAGCGACGCTGGGACGCGGGCGCCTGCGCTTCAGAATGGACACGATCCGTCTCTCCAGTTGCGAGGGCCTTATGAGGGGGAGCGCGAGGACGTGCGGACGGCGGCGGTGGACCGACGCCAGCACGAGGAGAAACCGGGCGTATTCGGAGGGGCGCGCGCCGAGGGCGAGTACCTCGTCATCGCAGGCCTTCTCGCTGGCCAGATCCGCTCGTCGCGCCGCGAGCCAGCCGAGGGGATGGAACCAGTAGAGGGCGAGGACAAGCCGCCGCATGAGTTGCCGGAGCGCGTCACGTCGCCGCACATGGATGAGTTCGTGTGCCAGGACTACCTCGCGCTGCTCCGGGCTCCAGTCGGTGGCCGACTCGGGGAGCAGGATCACCGGCCGCCACCACCCACCCGTCATCGGGGTGGCCACGGCCGCGCTCGTCAGGAGCCGCACGTCTCCCCTGATCCCCGTCCGTTTGCCGAGCGCCGCCGCCTGCCCGAGCCAGGCCGGCTCTCGAAGCGGACGGGCCGCACGGACCAGCGCGCGCAGTCGAAGCGCCCCGGCGCCGAGCGAGGCCAGCGAGATCCCGCAGCCCAGCAGCCAGGCCATGAAGAGGGCCCGGAGCGGGTTCGAGGAGGCCGGCATCGGCTGGCCGACCGTCGTGGCGGGAGCCGCGTCGGAACTCGAGGCGTCGAACGCCTCCATCCCGGCCACGGGGACCGCTTCGGGCGCGGTGCCGGCGGCAACCTCATCGACGGCGGTTTCAGCGACCCCGGCGGCGGTCCCGGCCGAGGGCGGCCGCGCGTCGCCGCCGGGCGCGGGCAGGATCGGTACGGGCCAGGAAGGGGCCAGCACGCCCACCAGGGGGAGCGCGAGCACGAGCGCGAAGGTCGTAGTCCACAACATGTGAAGGGTGCTCGGTGAACCCCGCCGTACGAGCCACGCGAGCGCGAGGGCCAGCAGGAGCAGGAGGGTGACCTTTCCCGTCAGCCCGGCGGCGGCCGCCGCAGTGGCGATCAGCAGTTCGTTCACCGTCCCTCCTCCGCCGCTTTCTCGATCATCGCCTGGAGGCGGGCGTGCTCCTCCGGCGTGAGGCCGCCCTCGCGCAACTCGAGCAGCGTGGCCACCGCCCCTTCCACCGAGTCGCCGAAGAAGGTCTTGAGCAGACGGCGCATGGCCGAGCGGCGGGCGCGCAGGGCCGGCATGGTGGGCGAATAGAGGTAACGGGGACCGTCGGACTCACTCACCAGGTGTCCCTTGTTCACGAGACCCCGCAGGATCGAACGGACGGCGGAGTAGGTCGGAGGATCCGCCATGTGCTCCCGGATCTGCACCGCCGTCGGGTTCCCCAGTTCGTACACGAGATCCATGACCTCGCGCTCTCGTCTGCTCAGCTCCGCAAGTGGGCTCACCGCGATCGTCCTCCGTCCCCTGCGACGTCTCCCAAACCTCGCCGGGAGGCCGAATCCCCTCCGGCGAGTCAAACCTGGCACATATGTGCTGAAAAATCAACATACCCCACAGACAACCGCTCTGGCGGGAGGGTTGCATCGGCGCTGTCACGCCCGGTTCGCCAAGCCTACTATGAGCGCAACCGGACCCATCCGCGCGGGAGCTTGCACCATGTCGATCCGTCGCTTCGCCGCCCCCACCCTTGCGCTCGCCACCCTGCTTGTACCGCCAGCCGGCCGGTTGGCCGCGCAGGAAGCCTACCGTACACCACCTCCGGATGTCGTCGACATCCTGGACGCTCCCCCGTTCCCCCAGGCGGTGATCAGTCCGTCCGGTGAGCGGATGATCCTCGCGTACAGCGAGAGCATGCCCGGGATCGAGGCTCTGGCCGCGCCGATGCTGCGGCTGGCCGGACGCCGGATCAGTCCGGTCACCAACGGCATGCACGCCGCGCCGCCGTTCGTGCGTTTCTCGGTGGTCGACCTGGACGGCGGCCACACGCGCGACGTAAGCGGCGCCGAGGACGGCTTGGGACCACCGCTGTGGTCACCTGCCGGCGACGGCTTCGCCTTCACGAGAACGACCTCGGACGGCGTGGCCCTCTGGCTGGCCGACCCGGAAACGGGGTCCGCGCGAGCCCTTACGAGCCCATCGCTCAACGGCGCCCGCGGCGAGCCCTGCGCCTGGATGCCCGACAGTCGTTCGCTGCTCTGCCATTTCGTCCCCGATGGCCGCGGCGTGCCGCCCACCCCGGCGGCTATCCCCGTCGGCCCCGTCACTCAGGAATCCGGCGGCGAGGCCGCCCCTTCCTGGACCTTCCAGGACCTGCTGGAAGACGCCCACGACGAGGCGCTCTTCGACTACTACCTCACGTCGCAGCCGGCCCTCGTCAACGCCGCCACCGGAGCCACGCAACCCATCGGCGCCCCGGCGGTCTACGAGTCCCTCGACCCTTCACCCGGCGGTGAATACTACCTGTCCGTGCGCACGGTTCGTCCCTACTCGTACCTCGTGCCCGACTCCCGCTTCGCCAGGGAGGTGGAAGTCCTCGGCAGCGATGGCGCGCCCCTGCGCGCGCTCGCCACGCTGCCCCTGGACGAGGGCGGCCCCGAGCACCTGGGCTTTCGCCGCGCGGGTCTCCGCCAGTTCTCCTGGCGGCCCGGCGTGCCCGCCACCCTGGCCTTCGTGGAAGCCCTCGACGGCGGCAACCCCGCGCTCGACGTGCCTCACCGCGACCGGGTGCTGACCCTCGCGGCGCCCTTCGACGGAGAGGGCACCGAACTCGTCCGCACCGAGCACCGCCTGGGTTCGGGCGCCTTCGGCTTCGGCTACCCGGTCCTGTGGGGCGAGGACGGCGAGACCGCCCTGGTCTACGAATTCGACTGGCCGACGCGGCGGTCCCGCGCCTGGGCCGTGCGGGCTTCCACTCCGGGCGTCCAGCCCGCCCTCCTCTGGGACCGCAGCACGGACGACTGGTACGGCAATCCGGGCGACCCGGTCATGAAGCAGGACGGGGCCGGCAAGCCGGTCGTCCACATGGACGGCACGAGCCTCTTTCTGGCGGGCCCGGGAGGATCTCCGGAAGGAGACCGGCCATTCCTGGACCGGCTGGATCTGGCGACCGCCGAGCGGCAGCGACTCTTCCACTCGGGCGCAGACAGCTACGAGACCGTGGTCGGTCTGGCGGACGCGCGCGCCGGCCGGATCGTCATCCGGCGCGAGACCAGCGAGGACCCCCCGAACTACCACCTCGTCACGACGGCAGACAACGAGCGCACGGCCCTCACTTCCATCCCCAGCCCCCAGCCCCAGCTCGCGGGGATCACCAAAAGCAGGATCTACTACGAGCGCGACGACGGCATCCCGCTGTCGGGTGAGCTGTACCTGCCCGCCGGCTACGAGCCCGGCCAGAGGCTCCCGGTCCTGGTATGGGCCTACCCGCGCGAGTTCGCCGACGAGGACGGCGCCGGTCAGGTCAGGGGCTCGGCCCACCGCTTCACGACGATCTCCGGCGCCTCGCACCTCCTCCTCCTCACGCAGGGGTACGCGGTGCTCAACGACGCCGCGATGCCGATCGTGGGCGGCTTTGCGGCGAACGACACCTACGTGGAGCAGCTGGTGGCCAACGGCAGGGCCGCGGTGGACAGGCTCGTCGAGATGGGCGTGGCCGACCGCGACCGGGTCGGGATCGCGGGCCACAGCTACGGGGCCTTCATGACCGCCAACATGCTGGCGCACTCCGACGACTTCGCCGCCGGCATCGCGCGCAGCGGCGCCTTCAACCGCAGCCTCACGCCCTTCGGCTTCCAGTACGAGCGCCGCACCTTCTGGGAGGCGCCGGAAGTCTACTTCCGCATGTCGGCCTTCATGCACGCGGAGAAGATCAACGAACCGCTGCTCCTGACCCACGGCGTCATCGACAACAACTCCGGGACCTTCCCCGTCCAGTCCGAGCGCATGTACCACGCCGTGAAGGGTCTGGGAGGCACCGTCCGCCT
>CAZDZJ010000108.1:0-12525 GCA_964509895.1 uncultured Gemmatimonadota bacterium | reverse complement strand
ACCGTTACCGTCCCCATAATGGCTGCGGTGCGGATATAGGTGCCGCGGAAGTCCACGGTGACCGTCCCGCCGGTTTCGCCGATGCTGGCGGGAGCTGAGGTTGCGTCGAAGCTGGCGTCCGCGGGGAATCCGCTGATCGTGACCGTGTAGGAGCCCTGCTCCACATTGTCGAAGCGGTAGTTCCCGCCGCCAGCCGTGGCAGTGGAGGCCCCGTTGCTAAGGGAGACGGTTGCACCGTCGATCCCCATGCCCTCGATCGACACCTGGCCCACGATGGAGCCCGTCGGCGGAGGAGGCATGACGTCCTCTCCGCACGCGGCGATGATCGGGAGCACCAGCAACGTTGCCGCCGCCAGGTACTTTCTGAGACTGTCTCTCATTCCACTGTCCTTTCGGTAGGAATGGGGGAAATCGGCGCGTGCCGGCCCCCGGCGACTCGCCGGCGGGCCCGGTACGGGCCGGAGGTCTATGTTCACGTCCTGACCCCGGGAATTCGGGGGGACGGTAGAAAAGGGAATGTCCATGTCCGACTTCCTTGCGCAAGCAGCGTGCCAACCTTTCGGCCCGCGAAAACGGGCGAAAACGGGGGTCCGGAGGGGGTTTCGGCCTGCCCGAGGGTCGGTTTTCGGAACTTGGGCGTCAGATTCCCGACCAACGAGCATGTGATGACCTCCGAAACCCGGGCAATACGGCTCGCGCAGCAACTCCATGCTTCGCGTTATCGTACTACCCTGTATCCTGCTTCGGCAATAGGGAGAGATAAGAAATATGACACGATTGATCTGGACGGCCGCATTCGCCCTGACCGCCGGCGAAGCGGCCGCGCAACCGTACGTGGGGTCCGAACTGGGACCCGCGCTCGCCCCGGCCCTCAGTCTCGTCGGAACGGACAACGACTGGGGCACCCGGTGCGACCTGCTCATCAACCCGGACGGCGTGGAGACCGGCACGGAATGCGACACGCCGCCTCCGCCCACTGAATGGACCAATGAATCCGGCCGCTCGGCCGGGATCGCGACCGCAATCGCGGCCGGCTACCGGTTCGGCCGCTACCGCGCCGAGGTCGAGTACCGGTACCGTGCCGCGTCGTATCACGACTACGCCCCGACGCAGATCGGCGACGTGGTGACCGCCCAGAAGGCCGACCAGGAGCTCGAGACGGCGATAGGCGGCGCCGGCGACGTGGCCGTGCACGGCGTGTTCACGAACTTCGCGGTCGATCTCCGCGCCCCGAATCGCCGGCTCACCCCGTACGTCGGCGCCGGGGCCGGCGTGCAGCGCTTGTCCGTCGACTACCTCAGCCTGTGGAAGCGCAACGACGACCCGGCGCGCATCGCGACGTTCGAGGACGCCGCTCTCCGCGCGAAGCTGGCCGGGACCACCACGATCGGCACGGCTGTGCTCGACGACACCATGTTCAGCGTCCAGATCCTGGCCGGGCTGGACTACCGGGTCGCGGACCGGCTCACGATCGGCCAGAAGATCCGCTACGCCACGGGGCTCGGAGCGTTCCGGAGCCAGCCGCGCGAATGGGACCAGCTGCGCAGTCACGAATCCTCGGTGGGGCGCGGCTCCACCATCCTGTACACGGTCGAAACGAGCGACACGAGCGCACTCACGATGACCCTCAGCCTGAGGTACGCTCTTTAGCGAGGGCGAAGTGGGCGCAGACGGATTCGAACCGCCGACCTCCTGCTTGTCAGAACCCTACAAACGACTCCATCCGGTACGCCCGGAGGTCTGAACCCGAGAAGGATCGAGGTGTGCGGGATCGATCTCTCGTCCGGAACGCGCCGCCTGGCGGGGAGGGGGACAGCCGGACGGCGGGTCCTCGAGATCGACGAGGGAGAGGGTGGAAAGCCAAATGCGGCTCGCGACGCGGATCTCCACGAGGGTCGACGTGGAGGCGATGTGCAGGCCGCTGTGGCCGGGCACGAAGTGGACCTCGGACGACCCGACGGGATCGATCGCGAACTGCAGCTGGGCGTTGAGATAGGTGGCCCCGCGGAGGCTGAAGCTCCCGCTCCTCAGCCCCTGCACGTAGAGCTTCTCCCCCACGGCGATCCCGTTGACGTAGGGGCGGATGTTGACGTCGAGGAACTGGTCGTTCCGCACCTCCACTCGGATGCAATGTTCGGTGGTTGGAGCGAGCTGGCTCCTCGCGTCGGGGGGGGCCACGAAGAGAGCAAGGAAGACGAGCATGCCCGAGGACCGGCGGACCGGCGCGAGCGCGCCCGGGCGGGGGTGGTTGACTCGCTGGTCCGTCACTGCATTCGCCCCTGCACGAGGGAAGAGAACGCGAGCCCGTCCCTCGGGGCCCCGGGCTCAGATACCTGGGGGCCCGGCGAGCGGTCCGCCCCGCCGAGCCCCCAGGGCCTCATGCCACTCCAAGCGCCGTGCTTCGTCAGCCTGAGAGGTTCGGGTTGTTGTCGATCTCGCTGTCCGGAATCGGGAAGCACGTCTGGTCGCGGATCGGATCGAAGGGCTGTTTGTGGTACTCGGCACCCGGCACGGGCATCGCCCTGATCGCAGCGGGATGCCGCCTCGAGTCGGCCATGCGAGTGCCCTCGAAGTAGAAGTCGAGGGACTTCTGCCAGAGGAACTCCCCGAGCACGCTCTGAGCGTCCATGGCCCCGTCATAGGCGGGCTGTTCGTTCGCCATGCGCCTGGCCTGAATCACGTCGAGCATCGCCGAGGTGCCCTGCGCCTCCGCCGCGATGTAGTCGGCCAGCAGCTTCGAGGCCAGGCGAATCGGCGCGTCCCACGCCGTGTACTTCGTCTGGGTCCAATAGGGAGTCACGCCGTCCCGGGCGGGGATTCCGTGCTCCTCGGGCGGGATCGCCCTGACCCGCGGATCGTCGAGACGAAACGCCGGGGCGACCGACAGGCTCTTGTCTCCGTCGTAGGTATGGTCGTACAGAGGGTTTCCGACGCGCGGGTCCTCGGTGCTCCGGTCGGCCAGGTCGGAGACGTAGGTTACGTCGAATTGGAAGCCGGCGGGCACCGACGACGCGTCCGCCAGCGCCTCAGAGGAACGGCCCGCCTGGAGGTGTGCCCTCGCCCGGCCGACCAGAGCTGCGTTCGCGAAGGAATCCGCGGCCATCGTCCCGGCGGAGCGCCCCACGCTGATCGCGTTCGTCAGATGCACGACCGCCGAGTCGAGGAGAGCGGGCGGATCGATCGCCGGGCCCTCGGCGACCGTGGCCCGGCAGAAGGTCTCGGCCAGCATCAGGAACGAGTAGCCCGCCACCGTCGATGCGATGGCGGTGTTCTGCTCCTGGCCGGCAACCCCGGCCAGCACCTCGAGCAGCGACTCAGCGGACGTGCGCGAGATGTTCATGCGTCCGAAGATGGTGGTGAGGCCACCCTCCTCGCCCTGGAAGTCCCTTCGGGCCGCCCGGTTGATCGAGGATCCGATGTCGGCGCCCATCATTTCGCCCGTGAAGTACGAGGTGTAGAAAATCTGCCACGGGTACGCCGCGGCAAAGTCCTGCATCGTCGAGCCGGCCAGAAGGTCGGCATCGCGTGCGGGATCGATCTCTCGGGCGTCGATCACGTTGGGGTTCTCGACCTCGAGGAGCTCCTGCAGATCGCACCCGGTCGTGGTCGCCACGAGCACTGTCGTTGCGAGCACCGCCACGCGGGTCGTGAGCCTTTTCGTCATGGTCTTCATCGTCTTCATCCTCCCCTCAGAACGCGAGGCTGATTCGGGTGATCAGGCGCCTTGGCGGCGGGAGCGTGAAGAAGGAGTATGAGCCGAACGAGGCCCTCTCGCTGTTGAGGATGTTGGGTGTCGTCTCCGGATCCACGCCCTCGTAGCCGGTCCACAGCGCGAGATTGCGACCTCCGACGGTGAAGCGCCCGCTCTGGGCTCCGATCCGAGCCAGGACCTCCTGGGGCAGCAACACGCTCACCGTGAGCTCGCGGAGCCTGAGGAAGTCCCCGTCCTGCAGATAGACGGCATCCGCCTGGCTGATCGGCACCGAAGACCCCGACTCGCTGTAGAACGGACCGTAGCGCCTGCGCCGCTCCTCCGGCGAAAGGACGCTCTCGTCGAGCCGCTCTCGCGCCCGAACGATGCTCGTCTCCCGGAACTCGTCTGTGGAATTCCGGATCTGGAACCCGGTCTTCCAGTCGAGCTGGCCTCGGATGTCGAGCACCCCGAAGAGCGTCAGATTCGACTGGAAGCTCCCCTCGAAGTCCGGAATTCCGTCGCCACCGTACTCGAGCGTGTCGGACACGATCGTGCGGTCCGCCTCCACTCTACGGATCGTGCGCACGAAGGCCGATCCGAGGGGGAGCCCCTCGACGAACCTCCGGCCGCGGTTTCCGAACGCCTCGAGCCCGCCGAGCGACACCAGCTCGTTGTAGAGCGTGTTCATCCCGACATTGACCGACCAGGCCAGGTTCGGCCGGCGGACGATGTCGCTGCGCACCGCCACCTCGACGCCCCGGTTCAGGACTTCCCCGATGTTGACGAGGGGGTTCTGGAGGAATCCGAGCGAGGGGGAGACGGGCTTTTCGAGGATGAGATCGTTGGTGGTCTTGTTGAAGTAGGTGAACTCGACCCCGAGCCGGTTCCGCAGGAGGGCGAGATCGAACCCGGCCTCGAACTCGGTGCCCCGCTCGGCCGTCAGGTCCGGGTTGCCGGGATTGGCGAGCCGGACCCCCGGAGCGATGCTGTTCGGGCCGCTGACGTAAGGAGCCGGGTCGTAGGTCCGGAGCGCGACTCCCTCTTCGGGCGCGCGGCCCGTCGTGCCCAGAGCCCCGCGCAGGCGGAACTGGTCCATCCAGGGGAACGTCTCGCGCCAGAACGGCTCGTCGGAGAGCACCCAGGAGACTCCGACCTTCGGGAGGAAGAAGACCGGCGCGGCCTCACCGAACGAGGAGTTCTGGTCCCACCTCGCGCCCACCTGGAGGAAGAGCCGATCCCGGTAGCCGAGCTGATACTGGGCCAGGTAGCCGAGGGACCGGTTATCCTGGAACCATTGCGCGCCCGCCCTCTCTGTGGCCGCCGATACCGTGCGCGCCGTATTGGTCGTGAGGCCGACGCCGGTGGAGACGACGAACTCCTCGCGCCTCCGGATGAACTGGAGCCCGGCCGAGACGTCGCTCGACCACTGGTCGTCGCCTCCGAACGAGAACTGGGCGTTGGCGAGGTAGTCGACGGTCACGTTCTCGAACGAGTTGCGGTTCTCGTCGACGTATCCCGAGTTGATCTCGCCGAAGTACCAGCCCTGATCGTTCTTCGGGAAGAACTGCCGGCGCTCGGTCCGCGTGAAGTCGCCGCCGAGCGTGAGCCACTGATTGAACCAATCCAACGGCGCGTGCCGCGTGGTGAGCGAAAGCGTGTTCCGCAGCGTGCGGACATAGTGCTCGGCCTCGAGGATCCCCACGCACTTGCCGAAGCCGCATCCGTCGTCGTCGGGCGTCATGAGGCTCAGCGGGTTCCCCAGATACCCGCTCGTCGGAATGCCGAGCGGGCTGTGGTTACTCATCGGCAGGTTGTTGTCGATCTTGCCGAGCGCGTATCCCGCCTCGAAACGGAGGGTCTCATGGGGCTGCCAGTCGAAGTTCAGGCGGCCCTTGAGGCTCTCCAAGTAGTTGTTCGAGATCGTGCCGTCCTCGTCGATCCAGTTCAAAGAGGTGAAGTATCCGTAGCCTTCCCCGCCGCCCCGGCCGCTCCACGAGGTGCTCCATCGATTGCCTGTCCGGAACGCTCCGGCACGCTCGAGCGGGTTGTCGCTGACGAGCGTGCCGACGGCTTGGCCCCGGCACAGATACGCGCCGGCGTCGATCGCCGCCTGGGTGCACGCGGCCCAGTTCTCCTTGAGGTCGAACGACTTGTCGATCGAATTGAACTCGACCTGGATGTTCTGGCGGAAGTCGCCCTCTCCGCCCCGCTTCGTGATGATCTGGATCACCCCAGCCGAGGCATCGGCGCCGTACAGGGTGGCCGCCGCCGGCCCCTTCACGATCTCGACGCTCTCGATGTCGTAGGGGTTGAGGTCGTTCAGCCGCCCCGCCGCCCCGCCGCCCGTCGCGTCGAAGCTCGTCGCCGGGCTCGATTCCTCTCCGTCGGGACGCGCCACTTCGTTGCGGGAGTCGATCCGGACGCCGTCGATGTAGATCAGCGGTTGGTTGGAGAGCGAGATCGAGGAGACCCCCCGAATGTGGATCACCTGCCCCGCTCCCGACTGCCCGTTCCCCTGCTTCATCGACACTCCCGGGAGCCGGGACTGGAGGACGTCGGCGACGTTCGAGATCGGTGCGAACTCCGTCAGGGCGGCGGCGTCCACCTGAGCGATCGTCGCCGGCTGCTCGCGGCGGAGGCGAACGCCCGCCGTTCCGGTCACCACCAGTTCGTCGAGCTGAAGCGCCGTCACCGACAGGCTGAAGTCCGTGATGGTGGTCTGTCCGGCGACGACCGTGACCGGCTGCGTGGAGGCGGCGAACCCGATGAGCTCGGCCTGCAGCTCGTACTCGCCGACCGGAACCTGAGCCAGGAGGTAGCGGCCCTCGGAGTTGGTGAGCGTGCCTCGACCGGTTCCGAGGATGAAGATCTGGGCCGAAGCGATCGGCCCTCCGGTCGCGGCGTCGGTCACCTGACCCGTGAGGACGCCGGCATCCTGGGCGGCAAGGCCCGGCGGCAGGCTGGCCATCAAGAGAGCCGGCAGCAAGACTGACGTCGATCGCTTCATGGGTCGTCCTCCTCGTGTCGAAGCTGTTCGACCTCTGCGCGGCCCGGTGACATCTCCTGCGAGGACCGCATCTCTTGCCCTTACGCCCGCGCGGCTTTCGGCGTATGGTAGGATTCCGCCGAAGCAGTGTCAAGCGAGCGTCCAGGCCCAGGCGCCACGCGTCCCGCGCCGAGAGTGGAGGTTCGCCGGCAGCTCGCGCACTCGAAGGAGCCCATCCATGCCGAAGTTCACGCCCGCCCTCTGCCTCGTTCTCCTCGCTTCGCTCACGCCGACCCGAGCGGCGAGCGCCCAGTCCGCCGCCTCGCTCTCCGCCGAGGTCCTCGAGTTCGTGAGCGTCTCCGAGCCCTCGTTCGCGCTCAGCGGAGTGCGCGTCGTCGACGGCACGGGCGCGTCTCCGCTCGACGACCAGACGATCGTGGTGGCCGACGGGCTGATCACGGAGGTGGGTCCGAGGGCCGAGGTCGAGGTGCCGGACGGCGCGCGGGTCGTGGACCTCGCGAATCACACCGTCATCCCGGGCATCATCGGCATGCACAACCACACGGACTACGCGGGGGCCAGGGGTCGGCTCACGCTCGGCTTCAGCGCGCCCCGCATGTACCTGGCGAGCGGCGTCACGGCCACGCGCACCACCGGGAGCATGTCGCCCTACATCGAGCTGAACCTCAAGCACTCGATCGACGCGGGAGAGACGCCGGGTCCGCGCATGTACATCACGGGCCCCCGCCTCTCCGAAGGGCTGGCCAACTATTCGCCCAGGGGCGAGGAGCAGGCCCGGCGCATCGTTCGCTACTGGGCCGAGGAGGGCGCGAGCTGGATCAAGGCTCACTCGCGCATCACCCGTGCGAACCTGGCGGCGGCGATCGATGAGGCGCACAGGCAGGGGATCAAGTTCACGGGACACGTCTGTTCGGTCACCTATTCCGAGGCGATCGACATGGGGATCGACAACCTTGAGCACGGCGTCTTCGTCTCCTCGGACTTCGTAGCCGACAAGGAGCCCGACGTCTGCCCGCCCGATCAGCGGGAGAGCCTCGTCGACCTCGACGTCGAGGGCCCTGAGGTCCAGGCGCTCATCCAGAAGGCCGTCGACAACGGCGTGGCGATCACGTCCACCCTGGCCGTCGTCGAGCAGCTCACGCCCGACCGTCCCGTCGAGGACCGCGTACTGGAGATGATGTCGCCCGAGGTGCGGGAGGCGTTCCTGGAGCGGCACCGGATGCTGCAGGAGAGCTCGGCGTCCTCGGTGATGGGACTCGTGTGGAACAACGCCCTCGCCTTCGAGAAGGCGTTCGTCGACGCCGGCGGGCTCCTGGTCGCGGGGGTCGATCCCACCGGCAACGGAGGGGCGATTCCGGGCTTCGGCGACCAGAGGAACTTCGAGCTGCTGATCGAAGCGGGCTTAACGCCCCTCCAGGCGGTCGAGATCATGACGGCCAACGGAGCCAGAGTCCTGGGCGAGTTCGAGCGCGTCGGATCGATCACGGCCGGAAAGTGGGCGGACATGGTCGTGATCTCGGGCGATCCCGTGAGCCGGCCGGCCGAGATCCGGAACGTTGAGATCGTCTTCAAGGACGGGGTCGGATACGACGCCGCCAAGCTGTTCGAGTCGGTTCGGGAGTCGGTAGGAGCGCGCTGAGCGTCGAGGCGCACGCGGCGGTGTTCGGCCGGGTGGTGGAGTTGCTGCGGTCCTCGGGTCTTCCGAGCGGCAGGACGCTGGGGGTGGACTCGACGACGCTTGAGGCGAACGCGGCGATGCGCTCGATCGTGCGGCGCGACGACGGCAAGGGCTACCCAGGAACGCGCTGCAGGACCGCCGGAAGCCGGGTTCGCGGCCCACTTAGCGGACACAAATAGCGAACATCGGGTACCTCAAATCCCGTAAGTTCAATGGGCGCTGACGGATTCGAACCGCCGACCTCCTGCTTGTAAGGCAGGCGCTCTGAACCAACTGAGCTAAGCGCCCCGCATAGAGTTACGAGATACCCCAGGTCCGATTCCCGCTGTTCGTTCCCGCTGTTCGACCACGGAGGATGTCCTCCGGCGGTCTGCAAGAGCCTCTCTGAGCCGATCAACGTCTGCGTGCTGGTAGCACTGAAGGATGGTGTGGGGCGTCTTCCACCCTCCGAGTTCGCACAGCACCTTCAGCGGCTGGTCCATGAGGTCCGAAGCGAACTTCCGGCGGAGCGAGTGCCAGCCGCGCCCGCGCTTGGGTGCCAGCTCCGCAAGCGTCTCGGCTTTCTGCCACCAAACACGCACCCGGGAACGGTCCAGGCACTTCAACGGGTTCTTGGGCGCGGGCAACACGGGAGAGTTCCCGTTGTTGGGGTTCCGCATACGCGCGTCTTCCAATACGCTGAGCACCTCGGCCGTGATCGGCGTCCGGTGCTCGTATCCGGTCTTCTCATTCTCGGCACGCCAACGGATGATCTTGTCCTCCAGGTCGATATCCGGCCAGCGAAGCTGGCGGATCGCGCCGATACGGTGTCCCGTTTCGTGGGCGACGACCAGCGCAACGCGGAAGCGCCAGTCAACCTGAGGTGACACCCTGAGCAGCCCCTCGTATTCCTCGTCCGTGAGAACCACGCGGGTCGGGTTCTTCTCCTTCGGTGCCTTGAGGCCCCTCAGCGGGTTGGAATCGAGGAGGAGTCTTCCCTCCTCGTCCCTCGACTTCGCCGCCCAGTTGAGGATGGCGAGCAGGAACTTCAGGTCATATTCGATGGTCCGGTCGGACACCGGCCTGCGACTGCGTCCGACCCTGCCGGCACGCCGCTCCCGGATGAACCGGTCCCAGTCGCGCTGGGAAAGCGTCGCGGGCCGCCGGTGCCTGCCGAAGAACGGGAGGAACATCTCCATCGTGCGGCGGTCATACTTCTGCGCCCGCTCGCTCTTGGTGGGGGTTACCTCGTCTCGGTAAATGTCAAAAAGCCCTTCCAGCGTGAGCGGCTCGGGCTCCCGTTCCTCGGGGCGGCTCGGGCTGGCGAAGCCACCGGCAAGTTCATCCGCCTGCTTCTTCGCCCGCGCCCAGTCGCGGTGCCTCAGCGACCGGCTAAGCCTGCGCCCGTTCTCGCGCCACTCGATCTGGAAGAAGCCGGTCTTGGGATCGGGGAACACCCTCACCCGGTTCCGGCCCCGTTCGCCGGCGCTGTATCCGCGCCGGACACGTTTCGTGCGTGCCATCATTCGATTCCTCTCTCAATGATGGACTGCACGATCTGCACGTTCGAAACATCACTAGATCGCCGCTCCTCCGCCAGTCGCGGCTCGGCCGGGATATGAGCCTTCCGGGGCAGGTCCTTGAGCGCGATCCTGGGCGCGCCGGGCCGTCCGGCGTTGGGGATCCTGCCGTCCCGCACGAGCCGCCCCAGGTGGTCGGCGGAGTATCCGCTTTCCCGGGAAGCCTCGACCAGCGAGAACGTGGTCTCGTCCCGCTCGACGAGCGTGGCTTCGAGATCGTCGGCGCAACGTTCGATCGCGGTGGCCGGGACCTCGCCGCCGTAGCGGCGGAGCGACTTGGCCCGCCTGCGCCAGTCGGCGGGCAGGCCCTCGACGGTCGGACGGTCCTTCGTGCGGCGTTTCACTCCCAGTCTCCCTCGGCGTCCCTGCGGAGCGCGTCGGTCAGGTCCCGGTCCCCTTCTCCCCGCCGGACGGACCGTTCGGCGAGATCGACGCGGCTGCCGAGGTCGGCGAGCCCCGTGACGCGGGCGACGCCGTAGATGGCGGCCGCGACGGCGACGACGGCGAACGCGGCGTGCAGCCCGACCGCGCCGCCGTGCCGGGCGAGGATGAGCGCCCAGTGTGGCGCGAGGTATTCGAGGCGGGATCCGGCGAGCAGGAACGTGGCTCCCGCGAGTGCGGCGGTGAGTCCCGCGCTGATTTTCCATGGCTGCATCGGGAAGCGCTCCGTGCCGTCAGAGTTCGACGGAAGCCGGATCGCGGTCGGCGGGTCCCCTGAGCCAGGAACCGTCGCCGTCCGGGCCGGGCCCGAGCTTGCGGAGCATGCCCGCCGCCGCGGGTCCGCTCGCGTGAACCCTGAACCCGGCCGCCGCCTTGGCCTTGACGGTCTCCTTGGCGTAGTTGCCGGACGCGACCTCGATGTTGACGCGGCCGGTGCGTCCCTCGGCGTCCTCGTACTCGATCTGCGCGTCGGGGTGGAGGACGCGCCCCTCGTCGTCCACGGGGAGCCCGAGTTCTCGTGCCGTCCGGTGCCGTTCGGCGTCGGCGGCCCGCCTGCCGTTCTTCCTGCGTTCCGACTCGCTCGCCCGCGCGACCGCGCCCTTGAGGTCGGCGTCGAGCCGGACGCGCCGCACGGTGGCGCCCTGTTCGCGGAGGCGCTCCCGCTCGCGGGCGCAGGCGCGATAGACGGCGGTGTCGTGGTCGGCCTGGGCGGCCCGGATCCGGGGGATCCCGATCTCCTGCCCGCCGTCCATTCCCCGCTCGGCGGCGTGCTCCCGCGCCCTGGCAACACCCAGCGGGGTCAGCGTTAGGACCTTGAACGGGTTGCCGTTCGGTCCCGTGGCCGTGGTCTCCTGGACGAGCCCGTCGGCGATCCAGCCGTTGACGGCCCGCCGCGTGGTGTAGGGGTGCCCGCCGAACCGGATCTCGGCGAGGTCGCGGTAGGAGACCGCGCCGTGCACGCCGATGTCGGTCAGCGCGCCGGCGCATCGTTCGCGGAAGGAGGTGGACCCGCGCTCCCGGCCCGCGGCGTATTCTCGGCGGTGGCCTTTCCGCATCCGATGGGGATTGCGGCTGGGTGGCGCGGCGGGGCGCGGGTCCGGTGGTCCGGCCGTTCGGCCGAACGTCTCCCTACTTCTCACCGTGCCTCAGCGGCTCGGCCCGGCACCGCGCCGGGGCGCCGGGATCTGGGGCACGGGCACCTGGATCCGCTGGAGTCCGGGCACGCGGGTCGCGGCCGCGGCCATGGGTTCGCGCGTGGCGCCCGCGCTTTCGCGGGCCGTCTCGCGCTCGATGTGGCGGACGAGCACGAAGTCCGAGATCCTCTGCGCGTCGGCGGCGGCACGCCGGATCTCGCGCGGATCCTCCTCGAGCGCCTTGATCCAGCCCTCGACGTAGGCGGCGCCCCGGGCCGGGTCGTGTCCGACGCCGACGCGCTCGCCGGTCATCATCGCGCTGATCTCGGCCCTGAGTTCCTCCCTCGCGTAGGCGGGCGACCCGAACCCGTTGCCGATGCCCTCGATAAGGGTCTCGCGCTTCATCCGGCTCTCGTGGCCGGTCGAGTGGCCCAGCTCGTGGAGCGCGGTCTGGTAGTAGTTGTTCGCGGACGGGAACTGGCCGCGCTCGGGCAGCACGATCTCGTCGCGCTTCATGTGGTAGTAGGCGCGGTCGCCCTGGACGTGGCGGATCGGCACGCCCGCGTCCTCCATGACCTTCTCGGCCTCCTGGTGCGCCTTCCAGAGCGGCTCGGGCGTCGGGTTCGCGCGGGCGGGCAGCCCGTCGGCCTGATCGGCGTTGAACACGGTGTACTGGCGCACGAACGGCGCCTTGAGCTTCTCGTAGCGGTAGATGCGCTTGCCCTCGGCGTCCCGCCTGGGTTTCCCGTTCGCGTCGGTCACGGCGATCCGCTTCCTGTCCTGGAAGGAGAGGATGCGCGTGCCGCGCTCGCCCTTCCGGACCTGTCCGCCCCGCGCCTGGATCTGGCGGTACGTGCCCCAGCGCACGTCGCCGTAGCCCTGCTCCTGCTGCACGGAGGCCAGGTGCAGGCTGTTGCCGCCCCGGTAGGAGCGGTCGGTGTCGACGTTCATGGGCATCACGCGCTCGCCCGGCGCCCACGGCTTCTGCCAGGGCGCGGTGCCCTGCCTGATCT
>CAZDZJ010000107.1:0-18188 GCA_964509895.1 uncultured Gemmatimonadota bacterium | reverse complement strand
CCCCCAGTTCATCCCGGAAGACTCCCAGTACCCACCCCCCGCCACGTCCAGGATCCGCACACGAGGGGGCACCTCGACGGGGCCGAGCCAGCCGCCGTCGGGCCCGAGCACCGAGTAGCGGGCTACGCCGTTGAGCTGCCGGTCGGCAGCCCACTTCCCGAGCCAGACGCGGCCTTCCCGGTCGCCGAAGACCTCGCTGACCAGGGGCAGAGGCTCGTCCGGCGCCACTTCGTAGTCGGCGAGGACGCCCGTCATGAACTCATCGAACTCCTCGTCGGACTGGATGTGCGGATTCGCTGGACGCAGTTGGGCCCTCAGCGAGCTCGCGAACAATCTCCAGTCCTCGGGGTCCGGGTAAGCCGGAGCCGGGCTCCACCGCACGATCTGATGGGTCGTTCCATCGGAGTTCCGCCAGATGACCTCAGGCGTGTCGGAACGGAGGTAGACGAACCTTCCCTGTGCAACGGTCACGAGTCCGCCTGCCCCGAAAGGATTCCTGGTCCCTTCGCCACGCGGCGGCTCTGACGGAACCCAGTCGTACGCCGCGACCGTGTCGACCTCGCCCGCGTCCATGTCGAAGCGGACCATGTACCCCTGAAGCCAGGGCTCCGGAAAACCGGGCCGGTAACCCCCGCTCGTCATCAGCGCCTGCCCTTCGGTATTCAGACCCTCGACCCTGAGACTTCGGTTCAGGAAGCGCGTATCCACTTCGCGAACCGCTTCGCCGCCGGCGAACAGCGTAAGGCGTGCATGTCCGAAATCGTCCAGCAGCAGGGTGTCGTGCCTGGCGGGCAGGAGGCCGGCGACCATGTCAATCTCGCCGGGTCCGTCTCCGGGACCGGCGAGCAGTCCCCGAAAGGTCCCGTCCGGTTCGAGCAGGACGATTTCCCGGTTGAAGCCGTCGGCCACCGCGGCGCTCCCGTCCGGGAGCAGCACGCCCCTCCAGATCCGCCGAAAGGCGTAGTCCTCGGGTCCGGCCCCGTAGCTGTACACGGGTTGTGTCGAGAACACGAAAGGACTCGCGAGTTCCGGCGTGGCCGCGTGCTCGACGATCCGGATCCCGGCGCTGTCGCGCACTGACGCCGCCGACCCCGATGGTGGAGCCGGCTGACACGCGGTCATGACGCCGCCCGGAACACAACTCAGCAGAAACAGTGAAGCGCCGGCCTTCATTCGGCCTCCTCGACCAGGGCGTTCCGCCGACCCTCGCATCGTGCGGCCGTCGGTCAGACCGTGGACACGTCAAAGTTGATCAACGGTTGTGCCCGCGCGGACCCGGGGCCCGATCGAACGCTGGCGGAAGAGGCCGATGTTGCGACAGTTTGGGCTGGTGCAGTGCTGCAGAATCCATCGGCTATTCCACATCGGACAACGGGGGTCGAGATGTCGGAGATCAATCGTCGGGGCTTCATCGGTCGGGGTCTGAGTCTTGGCGCCGCCGCGGCGGTCGCGGGGGCCGTTCCCGCGCGCGCTTCGGTCCGCGGGGAGCGGCCGGCGCTGGCGTCGGGCGGGCGGGCGCAAACACCGATGATGATCACCAGCCACACGAACGACACGGGCCGGCGTGCCGCCACCGCGTCGTGGGGCGTTCTGTCGGCCGGCGGTGCCGCGATGGACGCGGTGGAGCGCGGCGCGAACATCATCGAACTCGACCCCGATGGAACCGGCGTCGGCTGGGGCGGTCTGCCGAACGCGGACGGCGTGGTCCAGCTCGACGCGTCCGTCATGGACGGGGCGACCTACAACGCAGGGTCAGTTGCCGGCATCGAGGGGATCCGCACGCCCGCCTCGGTGGCCCGCCTCGTGATGGAGCGCACGGACCACGTCATGCTGATCGGGAAGTACGCCCAGCGCTTCGCGGTCGGCTTCGGCTACGAGGTCCAGGACCTGATGACGCCCAGGTCGCGCGAGATCTGGCTCCGCTGGCGCGAGCGGCTGTCGGACACGGACGACTGGGGTCCGCCGGACCATCTGCGCCGTCCGGGCGGAAGCTCCGGTGGTGGGGGACTGGCCCGGGCCGGCTTCGGCGAGGAAGCCGCGCGGCGCGAAGCCGAGGCGTGGGCCGAACTGCTCGACCTTCCCGGCCGCGACGGCCCCGACCGCGACTACGTCCTGGCCGAGGCGCTCATCCACCGATACGGGACGACGAACGTCCTCGCCGTCGACGCGCAGGGCAATGTCTCCGGCATCACGACGACCAGCGGACTCGCCTGGAAAGTCCCCGGCCGGGTGGGCGACTCGCCGATCATCGGCGCCGGGCTCTACGTCGACAACGACATCGGCGCCGCCGCCGTGACCGGGCGGGGGGAAGATGTGATCAAGTCGTGCGCGGGGTACTACATCGTCTCGCGGATGGGGTCCGGCCGCACGCCGCAGGAGGCCTGCGAGGACGCCGTCGCGATGATCCGCCACAAGTACCGGAACGTGGCCCCCGACTTCATCCCGTCGGAGAAGTTCGTCGCGATCAACAAGGACGGTGACTACGGGTGCGCGTGGATGCCCTTCCGCGACACGCCGCCGCGCATGACGGTGGCGAACGCCGACGGCATCCACACGTACGAGGGGGTGAGCGTCGCCGACTGACGTAGAGGAGCCCCACCCGGACCCCGTGTCCGAAGTGGATGTGGTCGTGCGGGAAGCGGACATCGAGGACGTCGACCGTCTCGCGCCGCTGTTCGACGGGTATCGCCGGTTCTACCGCCAGTCGGCGGACCTGGAGGGTGCCCGCCGCTTCCTGGCGGAACGCCTCGCCGCGGGCGAGTCGCGCGTCTTCGTGGCGGAAACGGCGGACGGCTGGCCGCTGGGCTTCGTGCAGCTCTTTCCCTCCTTCTCCTCCGTGTCGATGAAGCGCCTGTGGATCCTCAACGACCTCTTCGTCGCCCCGGACGCGCGCCGGTCCGGGGTCGCGAGCGCGCTCATGGACCGGGCGCGACAGCTCGCCGTCGAGACGGGAGCCAAGGGCCTCATCCTCGAGACGGAATCCCACAACGCGCCCGCGAAGCGGCTGTACGAGGACCTGGGCTGGGTGCTCGACGGCACCGACCACTACGAGCTGTCGGTGTGAGCACCGCGGTGCGCGCCACCATGCCTGCGGTGCTGTTCATCTGCGCGGCCGTCCTCGCATGCGCCACGGGATCGGCGGCACCCAGGGATCGCGCCTCCCATCCGCAGTTGCGCCTGTCGCTCACCGCCGGTGACGAACCCCCGACCGCCGGATCGCCCATCACGCTCGAGCTGACCCTCGCCAACGAGGGCGATGCCGCGCTCGTCCTCGATTTCCCGGATGCGCAACGCTTCGACTTCGAGGTGGTCGCGGAGGATGGCGCCGTCGTCTGGCGCTGGGCGGAGGGCCGGTTCTTCGCTCAGGTGCTCGGACGCGAGACGCTGGATCCCGGGGCTTCGCTGAACTGGACCGGGCAGATCGAGTCCGGGCTGCCCGCGGCCACCTATCGCCTTGTCGGAACCCTGACCACGGTCGAACGACAGACCGTCGAAACAACCCTGACCGTCCTTTCCGGAGTTGATGACCCTTGAACGAACCGCTACCGGCCACACCAGCCGCGGAGCCCGACGCGCTTGAACCCGACCTCCTGCGGGCGGTCTCCTTCGACGCGGGGTGGGCGCTCCTCGAACGCTTCTCGACGCTCGTGCGGGAGTCCGGCAGCGAGGCTGAGCATGTGGCGGCCGAGTACATCGCCGCCGAACTCGATCGCATGGGCGTGCCGTTCGAGATGCACGAACCTGACCTGTACCTCTCGCTTCCGCGCGACGCCTCGGTGGAATGGCGGGAAGGGTCCGTCCGGGCGAAGCCCCCATCCTTCGCGGTGCCGACGCCGGAAGGGGGTCTCGATGGGGAACTCGTCTACGTTCCTGCGGCGGCCGCGACGGGGCAGCGGGATCTCTTCGCCAGGCGATTGGGAGATGACCTGCCCGATGTCGCGGGCAAGATCGTCCTCAGCGAGGGATACGCGATGCCGGGCATGGTCTCGGCCTTCGAGGCAGCGGGAGCCGCGGGCCAGGTCTTCATCAACCCGGGCCGGAACATCCACTGGGGCATCTGCACGTCGATCTGGGGGACGCCCACGACAAGGAACCTGGCCACGAAGCCGGGGACGCCCGTGGTCGCCGTGAACCACGCGGACGGAGAGCGGCTGAGGGGTGCGGTGGGTGAGACGGTGCGACTCGACGTGCGGCTGGAAGAGGGCTGGTATCCGTGCAAGCTCCCCGTGGCCCACATCGGGGGGGCGTCGGACGAATTCATGCTCGTGCACGGGCACTACGACTCGTGGGATGTCGGGATCGGGGACAACGCGGTGGGGGACGCAACGCTGCTCGAGCTCGCGCGCATCTTCCACGCCGAAGCGGGGCGGCTGAAGCGTTCGCTTCGGATCGCCTGGTGGCCGGCGCACTCGACCGGACGCTACGGCGGCTCGACATGGTACGCCGACACGCACGCGCTCGAACTCCGGAAGCGTTGCGTGGGCGCGATCAACATCGACTCGCCGGGCTGCTGGCACGCGACGGAGTACGACGACGTGATGTGGATGGCCGAGGCGGGCCCGCTCTGCGCGGGTGCCATAGCGGATGTCACCGGGAAATCCGCCAAACGGCTGCGGCCGCTCCGTGCCGGCGACTATTCCTTCAATCAGATCGGTCTGACGTCGTTCTACATGCTGCTCTCGAACATTCCGGCGGACGAACGCGCGGCGCTCGGCTTCTATCCGACGGGCGGCTGCGGGGGGAACATCGCGTGGCACACGGAAGACGATGTCATGGATGTCGCCGAGCGAAAAAACCTCGAGCGCGATCTGCGCGTCTACGTGGCTTCGATCGCCCGCGTCCTGAACTCGCGAATCCTCCCCTACGACTTCCGTGAGACGGTCACCGAGCTGAGGGGGTTCGTCGACGGCTACGTGGAGGCAGCCGGCGACCTGCTCGACCTGAGCGCCGTCCGGGCCGAGCTCGCCGCGCTGGGGGACGCGCTGGCCGATCTGCACGCCGTCATGGGGGCCTGCGAACCGGTTCCCGGGGCGGTCGGCTCGGTAAACGAACTGTTGCTCCAACTTTCGCGCATCCTCGTGCCGATCGGCTACGCGGAGGGCGGGCCGTTCGACCACGATCCGGCCCTGCCGCGGACGCCGATCCCGCGACTGGCGCGCGTGACGGAGCTGTCCGGTCTCGCCGAGTCGGGCTCCGAGTTGCTGCCCTTCCTCGCGAATGAATTGCGCCGAGAGGCGAACCACGTGGCGAACGGTTTTCACGAGGCTGACCGGGCGGTGCGACGGGTCCTGGCGCAGCTGGCGGCGTCGGCGCCGGCGGGCTGAGACCGGTGCGACGCACGGGACGGACGGCAACGCGCGCGGCGGTGCTGGCGGCGGGGCTGGCGTCCGCGGCACTGGCGGGAACTCCGGCGGCTGCGCAGACGACGGACACGGTGTTCGTGCGCCTGGATGCCGGCGGCGCGGCCCACGTTCGGCAGCGGTTCGTGCCGGATGGAGGCGCTGTGCGGGCCTTCGCCATACGGATCGAGCACCAGACCCTGTCGCTGGCGCGGACGGCGCGGGACGGCGCGACCCTCCCCGGCGCCGATGTAACGCTCGCGCCGGTCGACGGCGCGCATCGGCTCGACGTGGCTTCCGACGCCCCGGTCGAGGTGTCCTATACGGTCCGCAATCCCGTGCGGGGACGGCTCGACCGTGTACCCCTCTTCGTGGCGGGCCGGGGGGCGGAGCAGACCGTCGTCCAGGAGATCACCGCGCCGTGGCTGATCCGACTGGAGGCGGATCCCGCAGTGCTCGACGCCCTGGATCTGTCGACCAGCCTGCCTCGCTTCACCCGGACCGGCGATCGTGTCGTAACGGCCACGCTGTCCAGCGTGCCGGGGCTTCTCCGGCTGTCACGCGGCGGCGCGCTCTCGTTCGCGCGCATCGCCGATTTCGTCGTCCTCGCCCTGCTGCTCACGGGTGCGATCTGGACGTGGCGAACCGCGCGAGTACGCCGCGCGAAAGGCGGCGCCCGCCCATGACGATCGGGCTGATCGCGGCGGGCTTCTTCGCCCTCGGCATCACGGTGATCCTCCTCTTCCGTCGGACCATCCGCGCCGACGATGAACTGGACCGCCGCTGGGCCGAAGTCGTCGCCCGCCGCTCCGGACGCGGGGCGCCGTCCGAACCGGAGAAGTCCACCGAACCCGGCGGGCCGCCATGAGCGATGTCTTCTTCGTCGTGCTCGGCGTCTACGTCGCCGTGATCATGGGCATCGCGATCTGGAGCTACTTCCGAACCGAGACCGAAGTCGACTTCCTCGCCGCGGGCCGGTCGATCGGCCCCATCGTCGGGGGCGCCGTCCTCGCCGCCACGCAGATTTCCGCCGGCACTTTCGTCGGTACCGCCGGCCGCCACTACCTGGCCGGCGTCTCCTGGGTCTTCCCGTGGCTCGGCCTGTGGACCGGGTGGCTCGTGTGCGCCTTCTTCGTGGCCCCCAAACTCCGTCGCCTCGGGGCGCTCACGGTCCCCGACTACATCTCCGCCCGCTACGGCAGCCCGAAGGCGGGAGCCCTGGCCGGCGTCCTCATCGTCGTCGCCTACACGATCTATCTCGTGGCCCAGTTCCAGGCGGGCGGCGAGATCGCGGAGGTCGTGTTCGGGATCCGTCCGCTTACGGCCATGCTGATCATCGTGGCCTCGACGGCGATCTACACCCTCCTCGGCGGCGTCCGCTCGAGTTCGTACATCGATTTTCTGCAGACGATGATCATGGTGGCGGCGCTGATCGTCGCGGTCCCCGTCCTCCTCAACCAGATCGGTGGCGACGCGCCCCTCACGGCGGTCGAGCGGTCCCTCGGCTTCCTCGAGACGCTGGATGACCGTCTCGTGGGCTGGTACTACTCGCCGCGCGAACTCCTGGCCTTCGCGATCGCCTTCGGGCTCTCGATCGCGGCGGCGCCGTACGAACTCACCCGCTTCTACTCGATGCGCGACGAACGCACCGTGCGGCGCGCCATCTTCGTCGCGATCGGATTCCAGGTGGTGATCGCCGTCAGCATCATGTCGATCGGCATGCTCACGCGCGTGCTCTTCCCGAACCTTCCGTCGCAGGATCAGGCGACGGCCACGATGGCGCTACACGTCCTGCCGCCGGTGGTCGGCGCGCTCCTCCTCGTGGCGATGCTGTCGGCGATCATGTCCACGGTGAACTCGATCCTCCTCGTCACGGGCGCGGGCGTGGCCCACGATCTGTACGGGAAGTTCATCCGTCCCGAAGCGAGCCAGAAGCACCTCGTCAACGCGAACCGCGTGGCGATCGTCGTTCTCTCCCTGATCCCTCTCGTCTTCGCGCTCCAGAAGCTGGGGGACGTGCAGGGGATCGTCCTCGAGCAGGCGAAGTTCATCGCCTCCTTCTTCTTCGTCCCCATCGTCATCGGCCTCAACTGGCGGCGGGGCACGGCGAAAGGGGCGGTCGCTTCCATGATCGGAGGCTTCCTCGCGTGCCTCATCTGGACGCTCTGGTTCCAGGAGCACTACTTCCCCCTCTACGGGATCGATTCCGTCGAACTGGGTGTCGGCGCGAGCCTCATCCTGTTCATCATGGTTTCGCTCATGACGAAACCGAATCCCGGTCAGACGCTGGAGCCGTTCTTCGGGGAGTAGTGCGTGCGCAGCCCAACGCAACCCCGGCAGCCCGAACCGCCCGGAGCGCCCGGGAGAACGGGTGCCCGCGGCCGCATCGGTGGCCGGAGGCGGCCGCGGCGAGGTTCGCATTAGCGGGACGGCGCGACGGGTTGTACCATGTAGCCGCGGAAGTACCTCATTGGTCCCCAAAGCACCGAGAGCGATACAAGGAGGCACACCCATGGGCGGACATGATCACAGCTGCGAGGGTCACGACGGCAGCCACGCGCACGGCGACGACTGCGGCCACGAGGCCGTCGAGCATGATGGCCATACGGACTATGTAGTCGATGGCCACCTGCACCACGTGCATGGCGACCACTGTGACGACCACGGCCCGGCCGAGGGTCACGGGCACGACTGCGAGGGTCACGACAGCGACCACGCGCACGGCGACGGTTGCGGCCACGAGGCCGTCGAGCACGATGGCCACACGGACTACGTGGTCGATGGCCACCTGCACCACGCGCACGCCGGCCACTGCGACGATCACGGTCCCGCATAGCCGTCCGTCAACCTCACACGGGAACGGCCGCCGGCCCGCGCCGGTGGCCGTTCCTCCCCATCTCCCCCGTGGCAGAACCCGGCGCGGGAGGCAATAGCAATCTGACGGGTTCCGAACGGCTCCGCTGCTGGCCGCGCTGCTGGCGACCGGCTGCCGGTCCTCCTCTACACCCGGCTACACAACCGCGAGCCTACTCCGCGGACAGCTTCCCGTACCGCATGAACAGGGCCGGCACGACAATCATGTTGAGGAACGTGGAGGTCAGCAGGCCGCCGAGGACGACGACCGCCAGGGGCGCCTGAATCTCCTTCCCCGGCTCGCCGATCCCGAGTGCAAGCGGAATGAGGGCGAGTCCCGCCGTGAGCGCCGTCATGAGAATGGGACTCAGGCGCTCGACCGAGCCACGGCGGATGCAGTCGGGGAGCGGGACCCCGGTCGCGCGCAGATCCTGATACCGGCTCACGAGGAGCATCCCGTTCCGCACCGCGATGCCGAAGAGCGTGATGAAACCGACGAGCGTCGCGACGTTGATCGTTCCTCCGATCAGAAGCACCGCGAGCACGCCCCCGGTCAGAGCGAGCGGGAGATTCACCATGAGGAACATGGCGGTCCGGAAGCTGCCGAAGGCGCGGAACATGATGAGGAAGATCGCCCCGATCGAGAACAGCGAGAGGACGATGAGCCGGCGCGTGGCGGTCTGGCCGCTCTCGAACTGGCCGCCGTACTGGAGGTAGTACTCGGGCGGCAGGTCCAGTTCCTCGGCGATGAGGCCCTGGAGTTCGGTCACGGCCCCGATCACGTCGCGCCCCGCCACGTTGGCGCTTACGACGATCTTCCGCTGGACGTTCTCACGGGTGATCATGTTCGGTCCCCTCGTCTGCACGATGGAACCGAGTTGTGACAACGGGACGATCGGTCCGGCGGGGGTCGCCATCAGGGCGCTCCCGATCGCCTCGGGATCGGCCCGGTACTCGTCGGCGTAGCGGACCACGAGATCGAAGGTTCGCTCGCCTTCGCGCACGATGGAAACCGCCTCGCCCTGCATGGCGATGTGCACGGCGTTCCCCAGAGTCCCCGGCGTGACGCCGTAGCGGGCCATGGCCCGACGGTTTGCGCGGACCTGCAACTGCGGCACCTCCGCCTGCTGCTCCACGGCGACGTCCACGAGGCCCTCCACCTCCTGCGCGATCATCGCGATCCGGCCGGCGATGTCGCGCAGTTCTCCCAGACGGG
The DNA here is from genome assembly GCA_964509895.1 of uncultured Gemmatimonadota bacterium. GTDB lineage: Bacteria > Gemmatimonadota > Gemmatimonadetes > Palauibacterales > Palauibacteraceae > Palauibacter. The sequence goes on along the minus strand of CAZDZJ010000107.1, from coordinate 8,780 downwards.
GCCCGAAGAGGCTGATCGCGATCGCGGCGCGCGTGCCGGAGAGCATGTGATCGATGCGGTGGCTGATCGGCTGGCCGACCGTGATGCTGGTCCCGGAGACCTCCGAGAGATCCGCCCGGGTCTCTGCGAGGACCTCCGCGAGTTCGTGCTCCGTCAGGTCGAGGCGCGCTTCGATCTCCGAGACGTTGACGCCCTGCGCGTGTTCGTCCAGTTCGGCCCGACCCGTGCGCCGCGACGTGGAGACGACGCCCGGCACATCGAGCAGACGGCGTTCCACCCGCCTCCCGATCTCGTCGGATTCCTCCAGCGAAGTGCCCGGCACGCTCACGACGCTCACGGTCAGCGAACCCTCCTGAAACTCGGGCAGGAACTCGCGGCCCAGGGTCGGAACGATCGAGAGCGTCCCGATGAGGAGTAGCGCCGATCCGATCAGCACCGTCGCCGAACGGCGCAGCGCCCATTCGAGAATCCGGCTGTAGAGCGATTCGAGGCTCCGCACCACCCACGGGTCCCGTTTCCGCCTCAGCGAGTGGTCCGCCGGGAGCAGCAGATAACACAGCGCCGGAGTCACGGTCACCGCGATGAACAGCGACGCGAGGATGCTCACGATGTAGGCCTGCCCGAGCGGCTGGAGCATCCGCCCCTCGACGCCGGAGAGGAAGAACAGCGGGACGAAGACGATCGTGATGATGAGCGTCGCGTTGAGGATCGGATCCCGGATCTCGCGCGCCGCGTCGCGAATCAGCGGCAGGATGGCCATCCGCTCGCTGCGCGGCCGCCGCACGTTGTCGCGGTGCCGGCGGTGGACGTTCTCGACGAAGATGATCGCGTCGTCGACGAGGGCCCCGATGGCGATGGCCATGCCGCCGAGCGTCATCGTATTCACCGTGCCTCCGAGCGCCCGCATCACGATGATCGCCAGGGCCAGCGACAGGGGAATGGCGAGGACCGAGATCAGGGTCGTGCGGACGTTCCACAGGAAGAGGAGCAGGATGACGATGACGAACAACGCGCCGTCTCGGAGGGCGAGGATCACGTTGTCGATGGCGAGCGAGATGAAGTCGGATTGCCGGAAGATCCCCCTCTCGAAGGAGATTCCCTCCGGCAGCTCGGCTTCGATCCGGTCGAGTTCGGCGTCCACCCTCCTCGTGAGGTCGAGGGTGTTCGCGTCGGCCTGCTTCTGGATCGACAGGATGACCGCCGGCTCGCCGTTCACGGATCCGGTCCCGAAGGTGATTCTGGGGCCGACCCGCACCTCGGCGACATCGTCGATCAGGACGGGGATCCCGTCCCGGGTCGCCACGACGGTCACGCCGATGTCGTCGATGCCGCCGGGCCGCACGATGCCCCGAATCAGAATCTCGCGCCCGCTCGACCAGTAGACCCCCCCCGATACGTTCTCGCTGGAGCCGGCGGTCGCCGCGAGCACGTCGTCGAGCCCCACCTGGTAGGCCAGCAACCGCTGCGGATCCACCAGAACCTGGTATTCGCGCACGTCGCCGCCCTGCGCGACCACCTGCGAGACGCCCGGCACGGCCAGCAGTCTGCGCCGCACGACCCAGTCCGCGAAGGTGCGGGCCTCCATGAGCCGGGAGTCGGAGGCGCTGATGCCGACCAGCATGATCTCCCCCATGATCGAGCTGATCGGCGCCAGCACGGGCGCCTCGACGCCCTCGGGAAAATCGAGCGCCTGCGACTGCAGCCTCGCGCCGACGATCTGTCTGGCGAGAAAGATATCCGTGCCCCACTCGAAGTCGGCCCAGACGATGCTGATCCCGTGGGCGGACCTGGAGCGGACGCGCCGCACGCCCAGCGCCCCGTTCAGGGCGGTCTCGATGGGGAACGTGATCGCCGTCTCGACATCTTCCGGCGCGAGCCCGTGGGCGTCGGTCAGCACCGTGACGGTCGGCGCGGTCAGGTCGGGAAAGACATCGACCGGAAACGTGGCCGCGATCCAGCTGCCGCCCACGAAGAGGCCCATGGCGAAGATGAGCGCGAGGAAGGGATTCTTCAGCGAGAGCCCGACGAAGTGGTCGAGGATCCCCCGGCGCTCGGATGCACTCATGGCCGTGCCGTCAATGGCCGTGACCGTCGGACGGTTCGCTGGTGCCGAGGGAGGCGAGGTTCACCTGATAGGCACCGGTCGTGACGACCTGCTCGCCCGGATCGATCCCCGAGACGACAAGCGTCCAGGATCCGTCCGACGCACCCTCATCGACGACGCGGCGTTCGAAGGTGTTCCCGGTAATCTTGACGTAGATGACCGAGAGGCCGTTCTCGTCCTGGATGGCCGAGGCCGGGACCGCGACGCCCCGTTCAGGATCTCCGATCAGGATCTGCCCTTCCGCCAGCATTCCGACCTTGAGCGATCCATCCGCGTTCGGGACCGCGAACCGGACCGGGAGCGTGCGGCTCGCCGGGTCGATCATGCTCCCCACCGACAGAACCCGGCTCGTGGTGTAGGCGCTGTCCTCATCTCCTTCGGCCGTGAACCAGGCGCCCCGGATACGGGTCGTCTCCGCGGCGTAGCGCGCGGGAACCCGCGCCACGAACCAGAGCGTCCCGGCGTTCACGATCGTGAAGGCATGCTCTCCTACGTCGACCTGCTGTCCGAGCGACACATCGCGCGCGGCGATGACGCCGGTGATCGGGCTTCGAAGGCGGTAGAGGCCGGAATCGGAGCTCTCGGCGCCGACGCTATCGCCGACACCGCCGGGTGTACCGCCGATGGCTTCGAATGCCGCCACGGCGACGCTGAGGTCCCGCCGAGCCTCTTCCAGTCGGCGCGCCGGGATGGCACCCGCCTCGAACAGGCGTTCGGCTCTCTCCGCCTCGCGCTCGGCCGCCACCACGTCCGCCCGGGTGCGCGCGTACGAGTTGTCCAGGCTGATGGGTGCGATCAGGGCCAGCGTCTGCCCGGTGCGGACGAAGTCCCCGGGGCCCAGCGCGGGTCCGTCCACCTGGACGAGACCCGCCACCGGCGCGGAGACCTGGACGAGACCACCGGGAGGGGCCACCAACTCCCCGGCCGCCGGAATCGAATTGGGGATCTCCCGCTCCTCGGCCACCGCAACCGCGAAGGGGAACGACCATTGTTCTTCCTTGGCCAGCGCGATCGGCCCCGTCGCCGATGGCGCGTCTTCCACGTTCTCCTCGCCTTCGAAAACCTCGAACGGCCCCGCGGGGATCGTGTATCCGCGTCCCTCGACGTAGAGCCTGAATTCGGCCTGCCAGGTTCCCGCCGTGGGCAGCGTGGGCACGGCCTCGTAGATTCCCCCGGTCTCGTCCTCCGCAACGGTCTGCCGGCGAGCGCCCCCCGGCCCGGTCATCAACAGCGTCACCTCGGCACCTTCGACCGGCCGCCAGTCGTCCATCGACGTGAGATGGATCTCCCAGGGTTCTTCGCTCTCCACGCCCGCGATCTGATGCGGGTATTCCACGAAGAGTTCAATGCCTACGGACGACTGCGTGAACGATCCTCCGCCTTCCCTCGCATCGTGCGCTTCCGATCCCCCGGCGCCCGCTTCGCCGCAGCCCCACAAGCCGGGTGCGGCCAGCGAGGCGAACATCCCTGTACGGACGAGATTGCGGTTCATCCTTCCTCCTCGGGAGGTTGGCCCATGGCGCGAAGCAGGTCGTAATAGGCGATCCAGGCCGTGGATCGCATGGAGAGGGCGCCGAGCCGTGCGTTCCGGAAGGCGCTTGCCGCGTCAAGAAGCTCGAGGAGCGACATTTCATTCTCGCCGTAGGCCGCCATCGCGGAGCTGAGGAGTGCCTCGCCGTCGGCCAGGAGGCCATCGGCCGCCGTCTCGAGGCGGGCTCGACTGGAGGCATACCGGTCCGACGTGGTCAGGAGATCGTTCTCCGCCAGCCGCCTCCCGAGATCGAGGCGATACGCCGCGGCGGAACTTCGCGCGTCGGCTTCCTCGCGGGCGCCTCCGCCCCGATCGAACAGCGGCAGCGGGAGGTCCACGCCCAGGCTGAGTCCGTGGAATCCATCTTCCTGGTGCCGGTATCCGAAGCCGACGGTCGGTGAGGGCACCCAGCCGGACTTCGCGGCGGAGAGGTCGGCCTGCGCGGCGTCGAGTTCCCGCGCCGCGGCTACCAGATCCGGCCGCTCCTGGAGGGCGCTGAGCGCCTCCTCCCGGGTCACCGGCGGCGGTACCCCCTCCAGCCCCGCAGCCGGACCGATTTCCTCGATTCCGGTTCCCGGAAAGATGAGTGCCGCCAGGTATCTGCGGGCGCTACGCACCTGGAGTTCCGCCTCGGCCACATCCTGTTCGGCCTGCACGCGTTCCAGTCGCAGCCGCCGGGCCTCGAAAGCGGAAATGTCCCCCGCTTCCAGCCGGATCTCGGCATCCTCGGTGACTTCCCGAATCACCGAGGCGGTCTGGCGGGCCGTGAGTTCAGCCGCTTCGGCGAACCACGCCAGCGCGTATGCCTCGCGAACGTCGAAAGCGAGCCGGATCGAATCTCCGCGGAGGCGCGCCGCCCCGGCCCCCATCATGTGTCGGGCGGCCCGGCGGCGGGCCGCGGTGCGGCCGGGCCATTCCAGTGGCTGCGAGAGGAGCACGACCTCTTCCCAGTGTTGCTCCAGGTCGTGGTCGAGGTCGTCGCGGCTGATGGAGAACGATGGGTTGAAATAGGCGCGGGACTGGCGGGCCGCGCCCGCGACTTCGGCGGCTGCGGAGCGGGCGATCTTGAGCGCGAGGCTGTTCTCGGCGAACGCCTCGAGGGCCTCCGGCAGCGAGACCCGGCGGACGGTGTCCTGACACACGGCCGCATCCGGAAGCAGAAGGAGGGTTCCGAACCCGACAAGCGTTCGCAAACCCGGCGACGCCAACCTCCGCATGCCCATCATGTCATCCGCTCGGTCGCCAGCAGGTGGTCGACGTGATGCGATTCGTGACACCGTCCGACCCTGGTCTCGAGCTGAATGGTGATGTGGTGAATGTTGAATTCCTCGTAGGCGATGTCCCGGATGCGGTCCAGGAGGGGTTCGGCGCGCTGGTCCGACTCGTAACCGGGCTCCACCAGCAGGTGGGCGGTCAGCGCATCGTGACCCGGAGAAATGGACCAGCAATGCACATCGTGAATCGTCGTCACCCCCTCGAGTTCCTCCAGCTGGTGGCAGAGCGCGTACACATCAATGTGTTCCGGCGTGCTTCCCAGGAGCACCTGGACGACCCCGGACAGCAGACGCCACGTGCTCGTGAGAATCGCGATGCCGATCAGCACGCTCACGGTCGCATCCGCGATGTCCTGGCCGAAAGCCCATACGAGGACGCCCGCGACCACGACGGCCACGGATCCCAGAAGGTCGGTCATCATGTGCTGCAGCACGCCTTCGACGTTGGCGTTCTTCTCGGCCGACCCGTGCAGGATCCAGAGGGCCGAGATGTTCACGACCAGGCCGGCCGCCCCCACGATCAGCATCAGCTCGCCCTGGACTTCGGGCGTATCCGAGAAGCGGCGGTACGCCTCGAAGAACACGGCAACGGAAATTCCCCAGAGCAGCAGCGCATTGACAAGGGCTGCGAGAACTCCCGTGCGATGCATCCCGTAGGTCCGTTCCGCCGAGGCGGACTGTGCCACGAACCGCGTGGCTCCCAGCGCGAGGGCGAGGGAAACCGCGTCCGCGAGCATGTGTCCGGCGTGGGCGAGAAGGGCCAGGCTGCCGGCGAGATACCCGCCGATGACCCCGGCGAGCATGTATCCGACGATCAGCACCAGAGCCGCGATGAGGCTCCGACTGCTCGCGCTGAGCGAATCCTGCGTTTCGGGGGCCTCCGCGTAGGGTTGCGCCATGGCGACTTCCGGATCTCGTTAGGGTGTCGGTGGTCCCGGTTCCAAGTCAGTCCCCGCCCGGAGCGCTCCAGCGTGCAAACCCTCATGTGTCACAAGGGATCGGTCGCCGCCGACGCTCCGGGGCCGGCGGGTGGGCCTCGATCCCGTGAAGTTCAACTTACCGGAAGTGGATGGATTCCGTCGACCCGGGTGTCGGCGCGAGCCTCTCCCGTTCATCATGGTCTCGTTCACGACCGGGCCGAACCCCGGCCAGACGCTCATGCCAACGAACTCCGCGGGAGACGTCATATGTCCGATGTCCTGACACGACTCGTCGATGAACTGAACGCCGGGACGGTGCGGGTCGTGGACCTCACGATCCCGCTGGGGCCGGATACCGTCGTCATCGATCTGCCGCCGATGTTCGCGCCCTCGAAGGGGGTGGCGATCGAACAGATCTCGAGGTACGACGACGACGGTCCGGCCTGGTACTGGAACAACCTCACCCTGGGCGAGCACACCGGGACGCACTTCGACGCGCCGATCCACTGGGTGACCGGGAAAGACATTCCGAACGGAACAACGGACACGATCGCGCCGCGCAAGTTCGTCGGCCCCGCGTGTGTCATCGACGTGGAGGCGGAGGTCGAGGCGGATCCCGACTTCCTGCTCACCCCGGAGGAACTCGAGGTCTGGGAGGCGGAGCACGGGGGCGTGCCCGAGGGCGCATGGGTGTTCCTGCGCACCGGGTGGAGCCGGAGGGAAGGGAAGGAGGCGTTTCTGAACGTAGCGGAGGACGGTCCGCACTCTCCCGGTTTCCACCAGGACACGTCAGCCCTGCTGGCCCACGACCGCGGGGTGCTCGGGGTCGGGGTGGAGACGGTCGGGACCGACGCGGGCCAGGCGGGAGGGTTCGATCCACCGTTCCCCAATCACGGGATCATGCACGGGGCGGGTAAGTTCGGCCTCGCGAGCCTGTGCAACCTCGACCAGTTGCCCGCCACGGGCGCGGTGGCGATCGCGGCCCCGCTCAAGATCGTGGACGGGAGCGGAAGCCCGTTGCGGGTGATCGCGCTGGCGCCGGCGTAGGGAGCGACGCGGAGAACCCACGTGGACCACGCGACGGCCTTCGCCGAGTGGCGGCGCTCGACCTACCGGAAGGTCCTGAAGGCGCTGGACCAGGGCATCTTCTGGCTGGAGCGCGCCCAGGACGAGGAGGCGGGCGCTGCCGAAGCGGGCGAACCCCCGGACGCTCCGGACGCGCACGATGCCGTGAAGCGGGGGATCTTCCACCTGGGGGAAGCGGGCGGCATCGCGTTCTTCGGCCACTTCGCGGGAACGAACTCGGAAGCCCTCTTCGACGACATCTCCGATGCGCTCGAACTCCGCGATCTGGACCGGGCGCAGGAGATCAGGGACGTCGTTCAGGCAAGGTCGCGTACGTACGGCGATCCGGATGACGCCGCCGCGCCCCGGGAAGGCCTCGACTGGGATACGGGCTACCTGCAGATGCTTGCGGTGCTGAACGAGAGCCGGCAGGCGCGGGACACGGGCGACCTGCATCGGTACTCGGTCATGGCGGGTTTCCTGTCCGGCCTCATGCACTGGGATACCGCGGTCGACCGGCACAAGTCCGGATCCCTTCGCGACGCGGTCATCGCCGCATACAACGATGGCTGGGGGGCGGCCCTGTGGGAGGAATGGGAGGAGATCCGGGAAAAACATCTGAACGGCGCCTCCCGGGATTCGGAGGAGGGCCGGGACCTTCTTCTCCGCTGGGTGGGACTGCGTCTGGCCGCGGCCGACCGCATGACAGGCGCGTTCCGCCGTGAAGGTGAGACGGAGGATGAACGCCACGACAGGGAATCCGAGGAGTGGGAGTGTTTCCTGCGCAGCGAACGCTCGACCCGGCGCGCGCAGGATTTCGGCAACCGCATCGCGAGCCGCGATGGAGACGCTTAGAGACCTGAGGGCAGTCAGTGGCCGGGAAGGGGTGGCCTCGGGCCGTGAACGGGCCAAGGTTCAGAGGCGGGGGTCCGAGCCCGGATCGATCCACGTATCAGAAACGGGAGAAGCGTCCAGTGACGAATTCCGGAAGCACAGGCAAGGCCGTGAAGGTGGCGTCGATTCTGCTGGCGCTGCTCTTCCTCCTCAACGGGGGAATGAAGGTGGCCGGGATGATGGTCGACCAGTTCGCCGTGTGGGGCTATCCGGCGTGGTTCCAGTACCTGATCGGCGTCGTCGAGGTGCTGGCGGGCGTCGGCTTCCTGCGGCGTTCGACGCATTGCGTCGCGGCCGTCGCCGTGGCCCCGATCATGCTGGGTGCGATCTACACGCTCGTGCGGAACGGCGCGGGCGCGCAGGCGGCGGTCCCGGCCGTGGCGCTGATCCTGGCCTTTTTCGTCGGCAAGAACTCCCGCTAGCAGGCGGGGCCGCGGGTGCGCCCCGGCACCGCCGCTCCCGCCGGAACGCCGTGGTCAGTTCGACTCGGCGCTCTCCAGCAGCTGGTCGCCGACGAGCCGCACGACGCGGACCCGCTGGATGTCGAGTTCGTCCCGATCGATGTAGGCGAGGAGGCCGTCCGGGCCGAATGCCGCGGGGATCCGGAGCCCGTCGGGGGCGATGGTCCCGAAATACTGCCCGTCGACCGTCAGGATGTCCGTTGGGCCGGGCTCGCCCATCAGCGCGGAACGCTGGACCCAGATGCGGTCGCTCCGGTCCACGGCCAGCCGCGAGATGACCGGGACTTCCTCCGGGAAGATCATGTTCTCGACGCGATCTGCCGCCATCCGGTTCAATTGCTCCTGGTCGGGACCGGTGAACGATCCGCCGCGAGCTCCCGCGGTCGACATGGCGCGCGTCATCATGAGCGTGATGTTGCCGCCGCCTCCACCCCCGCCGCCGCTCCCGCCTTCCTCCAGCGCGGCTAGCCGGTTCCCGCGTTCCTCGTCCCCGATTAGTTCGACTACCGCTATGGGGTCGCGCCGCCGCTA